>DFHU01000051.1:6500-31347 GCA_002373045.1 Pseudoselenomonas ruminantium
TAATTCCCCATCCTGCAAAATTTCATGCAGGATGGGGAATTGTCATCTGCGGCTTTTTGATGATACGCCTGCCATTAGATAAAAGCTTTTTCCATATGAATATGCGGGCATATAATAAATTTCCTTGTCACTTTGCCCTAGCCATGGCTGTTTTTGTCCGCCTTTAACGCGGCTGAACTTATAAGCCACGCAAAGGCTCTCGCTGTCCGAATCTCCGGTTCCTTAAAATGCCCGCCTGTATTCCATGCCAGCGTACAGTTAAGCCCCTGCTCCTTCAGCCATGCGCAGCCATCCCGGATGCAATCGCCCACACTAGCCATAACCGCATTCTTAGTCTTTTCTTCTTTATCGCCAAGGCTGAGATATACGTTTGGGCATTGAATTGCATTGCTTTTCATGTAGTCTACAAATCCCGGAAACCACATGGATGGTGAAGCA
Organism: Pseudoselenomonas ruminantium; assembly: GCA_002373045.1. Lineage (GTDB taxonomy): Bacteria > Bacillota > Negativicutes > Selenomonadales > Selenomonadaceae > Selenomonas_A > Selenomonas_A ruminantium_J. Next base: position 6,939 of record DFHU01000051.1, read on the forward strand.
GCTGCAATACCCGCGAATTTATCGGTTTGGTAAGCTGCCCAAAGGGAGAACAGCGCCGCCAGTGAATATCCACCCAGATAATAAATTTTGCTCTTATCCTGACATAGCTTCAGGATTGCGGTCAGCAGTTCTCCTGCACCATCACCGAAATCATCCTTGCCAAAAACCGCAGGTGACGGCCACGGAGATAAGTCATGATTCCAGCTATCCACCTTAACTGCCAACAAGCGGAAGTCTTTGTCGGACAGCCTTTGAATTTCTGCCACTTCAGCATCCATACCGGCTATATCATGGTCATCCACAGGCTGAACGAGCGTAATGACCGCATGGGGATTACCATATTCGTATGTAACCATCAAGCAGCCTCCTAGAATTTTGTGACGAAAATCCAATCATCAAGAAAAGCCATCTGTTCCTCCGTATGGAACCAATGCTCACCATTTTCCATAACCGTCAGCCCTGCATGATGCTTTTCGGCAAAATCCTTCATCGTTGCCAGCGATGTCAGTTGGTCTTTTTCACCGTACAGAATCTGCGTTGGCACATTCCATTTGATGGGATGATTTCTTACGTAACTCAGATACTCCCACGATAAATCCTCGCCGAATTCGGTATGAATTACGCCTTGAGCTTCCAGTTCCACCTCCGTCACATTGGCCCATCTCATCATATCCAAAATCAGTTTTTCCATATCCACAATGGGCGAAATAAAATAGGCCTTCTGAGTTAGCCCGTCTATTCCCGCATTCATACTGAAAAAAGCTCCAATGCTGTTGGCAATCAGGATAATCTCCTCACCCTTTTCTGCCAGCTGCTCAACAGCAGTCCGAATTTCCCGACCGGTATCCCAGGGCGAAAAGGTCTGATAATTCAGCCCGCTAACATTGTCCTGGGGAAAAAGCGGCTTATAATGTTTACATTCCTCAGCATTTCCGCCTTTGCCATGTATATACAAAACCTGCATGTTCGACCTCCACACAAACACCATTTCTTGGGCTGTACCCGTACAAAGCTTGGCATTTCTCCATCTGCCAGCTCATACCATCCAGCTGTCTCATTAATAATACTCCCTCATTGCCCCTTACTTACCTTCTTACATAGCAAGGCCCTTCCTTGCCCATGATTCCATGGGGAACATCGTTCTTCTACTTTGTGAATCTCTTTTCCAGTCTTATCATAATAAAAGGTCTTCTATGATTTGTTAATATTTTATCATAGAAGACCTTTTGATTCGATAGTATATTAATTTACGGAGACTTTTTATACTCAATTTTTATGGCTGCAACGGCCCATAGTAATAAGCGGCTGTTGCACCACCGTCTACCAAAAATGTTGAACCCGTGATAAACTGCGCCCGTTCGCTCATCAGAAGCTCTGCTACATCAGCTACTTCATCAGCGGTTCCCGGACGGCCTGCCGGGCATTTGGCAAACATATTCTTATAAAAATCACCACGCGGGCCATTGAATTCATCTATGGCCAAAGGCGTAACGATAATTCCGGGTGCAATATCATTTATCCTTGCACCACGTTCGCCCCAACGGACAGCTTCATACATCGTGCGCTTTTCATTGCAGCGTTTGGCCAGCTGATAGGCATGCAAAGTATCCTTTATCTTTTCCGGCTGTAAAAAGTCAAGTTTCAACAGTTCCTCTGTCGGCGTCATCGCCAGCGCCCTGTCCTGCTCCGGCGTGAGTGCCGGCAGGCGATGACCGGACTGACTGGAGATAATTACGCCTGCGCCGCCCTTAGCAATAACTTTGCCGACTTCTTCCATCAATACTGCCGTTCCATAAAGGTCAACCTGCAAGATCACTTCAATCGGTGCCTGTGACGGCGAAACACCTGCTCCGCAAATCAAATACTTCACTTCACCATATTCCGTTGCTTTTTGCACCATAGCCTGAATGGACATGCGCGAAGACATATCCATCACAAACGGCTCCACATCAAAGCCTGCCTGATTCATGATTTCAGCAACCGCCTGTGCATTGTTTTCGTTTTTATCCCCCAGAATAATCTTCTTGCCATAGCCCATGCGACGGGCAATAGCCATCGAAATCTGCCCGGCACCCGTGACCAGCATAACCTCTTTACTCATTTTCTCCGCGCTCCCTTCTTATGCCAGATTTTTCTTTGCCCAGGCAGCCACTTTTGCCTCAGAACCTGCGGCGGCTGCCCCCTGTATTGCCAGCCCTTCACCCACTACGGCACCATGACAATACTTCTTCAAAGCGGCAGGAGCACCGGCAATACCGCTGCCCTCATGTGTCATTATCGGAAATACTCTTTTCCCCGTGAAATCCAGGTTTTCCAACTGCGTGAATACCGCCACAGGGTAAGTCCCCCACCAGCATGGGCCGGCCACAACAATATGGTCATATTCTGCCACCGAGTCCAGCATTTTCACCAGTTCCGGGCGGTCATTGTTGCGCAGTTCCTCTTTCGCTTCAATCGTACACTGCGTATAGTCAATCGCATAGGACTTTTTCGTTTCTACCTCGAATAAATCCGCGCCTACCGCCTTTTGGATAAACTCTGCCACAATTTCTGTATTGCCTTTGGGCAAATCCACAATATTGCCGTTTACATAATTCTGCCCCTTGCGGGAATAATAAATTACCAGTGTCTTGGCCATTTTCATTGCTCCTCTCAAAAACTTAGTCTAACTTCTTAACGACCTTAGCCGGTACGCCGACAGCCATACAATTATCGGGAACATCTTTCGTAACCACAGCCCCGGTACCAATAATCGCATTTTCCCCGATGGTTACTCCCGGCAAAATGCTGACTCTGGCACCAATCCAGGCATTTTTCTTGATGTGGATTTCCTTGGTCATGACCGTGCGAATGTTTTTCGCTTCATGATTGACGGTAAACAGCCCTACTTCCGGTCCCAACATAACCCCATCTTCAATCGTAATGGTGCCCAGAGACATCATGGTCAGATTATGATTGGCAAAGACGTTTTTGCCCACAAATACCCGGTTGCCGCAATCAATTTGGAAAGGCGGCGTAAAATAGGAATCGGTAAATTCAGTATTCGACAGAAGTTCCTTTTCCTGTTTCAAGATGCTGTCTTTGTCGTTTACATCCGTAGCATTGATTTTCTGACACAGACTGGCACAGCGGTTGAGTTCACTATGCACCTGCTCCACATAATCTTCCTGCCGGATATCATAAGCTGCGCCCTTGCGCATTTCCTCAAATACATTTATACGCATAAATTTTACCTCCATATAAAGGACGGTACGTGTGACCAATCACAAGTACCGTCTGTATAATAGCTTATTGCCTCACGCGGCCCTTAATCAACAAGCCTTTCGCGGCTATAAGTTATTCACGATGAAATACTGCGCTTGTTTGACTGACACTTAATTATCAAGGCCCTTTTCCTTTAACCATTTTAAAGCCAGTTCCATAATCTCACGATTATTCTTTTCCTGCATAAGAAAATGCGAATTTCCCTTGATACCGATATCCGGCAGATGTACCAAAGTCGCATCACCACCGTGACGATTTATAGCCGCAACAAATTGTTGTGCCATCGCATACTCAGTGCCCCACTTATCCTCGCCAACATTTTCCGAACCAATTTTTATGTAATCGCCATAATACAACACAATGGGAATTCTGGTGAGTTTTAGAAAATCCTCCATAGGAACCCCCATTGCCGAAGCAGAAAGGGCCTTAAAACGCGCATCCGTTATTTTCGGCATCTCGTTTTCCGGGAACACAAAAGGCGTTCCTCCCGGTTCATAGGCAATAATAGCCTTTACCTTATCTGTACGGATGGCTGTACGCCAGCCAATTGTTCCGCCCATAGAATGAGAAACCAACACCGCCCCATCCTTCTGGCGATTAAAAAGTTTAGCCAGTACATCAGCATTGAGGTCGTTGTCCAAGGGGCCAGAACCAATCGTCCAGCTCTGCTGGAAAGCCTGATAATTTTCTTCGCCTTCCGGGAACTGGGCATTAGGAACCGGGTTGCCTTTCTCATCATAATGGCCAATACGCGAAAGCACATATAGTGTTTTATCTCCATACATGGGATTACTTGCCCAAGGTGTGTCCGGCGTTACTGCCTCCGTAGAAAGATTGGCTTCGCCACTACGGGGCTGGTCTACCAGATATACGGAATAACCGGCTCGCAAAAACATCGTATTGAACCCTTCCCGGCCATCCGGGCCAGACTCCCATGTGCGTTTTGACTGAGCACCGCCATGCTGAAAAATCAACGGCAACTTTTTGGCTTTGACAGGCTTTTGATACTCCACATAAGCAAAATCGCCATAAGCCCTCTGCCCATCTTCTGCAACAAAATTCTCCTGCGTGAATTTTCCTGCATGCTGTTTATAACTGCCGCCCACCGTAAATGAACCTTGCTCCTCGATGGTAATTGGTGCAGCAGTTACAAAACCAATATTAAGTGACAGCAGCACACTTGCCGTAAAAATGCTGCGATATATCTTTTTCCAGTGCATTTCTACTCCTCCAATAAATTATAATACGCCCATCTGTCTAAGTTCGTTTATCCATTTTTTTACCTGCGGGCGAACACTCTCTGTTTCCTGCTGGACACGTTTACCGGACAAACCAAGTCCTGGCAATTTTACCTGCGCGCCCTTGGCATAACGCGGAATAACCCTGTCCTCCAGACCTGTCATAACATCCCCCGCCGAAGTGCAGAAGGGGATGATCGTCTTGCCCTGCCAATCGTAGCTTTCCATAAAGGTATAGACCGGCATGGGTAAATCACTCCACCAAATGGGATAACCAAGAAATACGATGTCATAATCTTGAAAATTCGGTATTTTGGTGGCTAACTGAGGCCGCGCATCCTGCTCTTTCTCAGCTTTGGCTTCTTCGGTACATGCCCGATAATCCGCAGCGTATTCCTTCAACGTCTTGATTTCAAAGACGTCTGCTCCAGGAAGTTCTTCAGCAATCATATCTGCTAAAATATGCGTATTCCCTTTTTCGATATAGCCCACTTCATAGTTATCACCCTTGCGTGAAAAAAACGCTACAAGAATTTTCTTTCCCGTTGTTCCCTCTGCTGCGGTTCCTGCATTTTCAGCGGCTACTGCAGGTGAAACTGCTTTATCGCTGAAAATGCCACAGCCTGAAAACAATAACCCCAAGGTTCCTATTCCGGTCAGGCGGATAAAATCTCTGCGCTTCATACTCCTCAATCCTTATAAAGACTGTTTCTTCGTAATGACAAAATGCTGCTCACGCTCTTTGATGAGCCACTTGCCAGCCTGTTTCACGAGTTTATCCGTATAGCGGATGTAGTTATCCGACACCACATCATGACCGTTTTCCTCCATCACGAGCGCCGCCCGGCAATAATGCACATCTGTGGCCGTATCGCCCTCCACCGTGATGACCTGCTGACCGTTTTGATGATGCGATGCCTTGATGCCGCCGGTAAAGGCGCTGAACTGTTTTTCCAAGGTATCGCGTCCATGAATGTCCATCGTGAGCTTATCGCCCATATAGACCATGACATGAACATCTTCGGTAAAATAAACCATCTGCGCCGGCACATTGCACTCCAGATTGGCAAAACCGTCAATAACCTCGCGAATCGCTTCTTTTGCTTCTAAAATCTCCAGTGACATTTGACATTCCCCTTTCATCGTATCTGCATTTCCTTTTGTTGATTTCATTATAGCGATGTTATATCAGAATATCCAATTGTAAGTTTAGATTATTAATTTAATTTTTCTATTAGAATCGTTGCATTTTCGATAGCCAGCCGCTATACTGCAAATAGAAAAAAAGGAGGTCTAACCAATGAATACCAAGCAGATGGAATATATACTGGAGCTGGCACAGGTGCTGAATTTCAACCGCGCTGCTGAAAATCTCTTTATCTCGCAGCCCACCCTGACCTATCAGATAAAAATCGTAGAAAACGAGATTGGTTTTGCCCTTTTTGAACGCTCCGGCAAGGGAGCTATGCTCACACCGGCAGGAGCACAGTTTGTCGGCACTTTGCGTACGCTTTACGGACAACTGAAAGATGCCATTGAGCAGGGACAGAATTTCAGCGCCAAATATGCCGAAAGCATCCGCATATCCTTGCCGATTCGTTCCGCCATCTACTTTCTGCCACAGGTCATTGCGCAATTCAGCCGCAGTTTTCCGACAGTCAATGTCATTCCCAGCTTTGACTGGCAGCATGGACAGGAATCCTTCCTGCAAGGCGAACAGGACGTGACCTTTGCCATGGAATACACGATGAAGCGGGTACCGGATGTGACCTGTCACCATCTTTTTGACAGCCGCATTTACCTGATTACCGAAAAAGATGACACCCTGACAAAAAAGCCGCTGGTTACGCCCAGCGACTTAAAAGGTCGTACACTTATGGTAGGCGGCGGCTCCCCGCCCGCTCTGCGTGCTTTGCAGCAACGTATGATCAGCGAAATTCATGTGGATTATTTTAACAGCCCTGACCACGACAACACCCTGACCAATGTGGCTGCCCACAAGGGGGTATGTCTGGCACCGGGTTTCTTAAATGACCATAACGGCGAATTTGCCTGGCTTGACTTTGACAGCGATGTCGTCATTCCCTGTGGCGTTTACACGCATAAAAATGACAAGCGCCAATCCCTGCACGCCTTTATTGAACTTTTACAGCACTTTTACCGTGACCAGCCGGATTTCAAGGTCTGACAGCATACTATTTTCTATACGCTTCATCCTTATGTCAATTACACGAATCTGCACACATGGTCAACCGCAATATCCGAAAAACCATAAGCTTCCGCTTTGGTGAGTTTGCCATTTGCAATCTCGTGAAGCTTTTCCAGCAGCATACCGCCGCTTTCCTCAATGGTCTGCTCCCCTCGGATAATGCCCGATAAATCCACGTCCATATTATCTTCCATCCAGCTATAGGTATGTTCATTGGCGGTCACTTTCAGCACCGGCACAATGGCATTGCCCGTAGGCGTTCCCCTGCCCGTAGTGAAGATGATGACCTGACAGCCGGCAGCCGCCATGGATGTTACAGACGAAATATCGTATCCTGCCGTATCCATGACGATGGCCCCGCGCTTCGTAGGCGGCTGCGCCTGTTCTAACACCTCCACGATGGGACGGGTGCCGCCTTTGCGGATACAGCCCAGGCTCTTTTCGTCAATCGTGGACAAGCCGCCTGCTTTGTTGCCCGGTGTCGGCTGTCCCGCCCGGCAATCCTGCCCTGCGGCGAGTAAATGTTTTTCATAGTCCTCGCACACCCGGATAATCTGGTTGTGGATTTCCGGTGTGGCGCCCCGACGGGCCAGCACATGTTCGCCGCCAATCCACTCAATGGACTCACTCATCATGGCGGACGCACCCAAATCCACCAGCCTGTCGCTAAGATTGCCCACCGCAGGATTGGAGGCAATCCCAGAGGTAGCATCGCTGCCGCCACATTCTATCCCCAGCAGCAACTCGCTGATGGGGAATTTTTCTTTTTGCTGCAACCCAGCTTCAGCCGCCATTTCCCGGGCAGCCCGCACAGCTTTTGCAATGGTCTTTAAGGTGCCGCCTTCTTCCTGTATGCCAAAGGAAACTACCGGCTTGGAACATTTTGCCTGTATCTTTTCCCGCAGCTTGGCATGGGGTACGGTTTCACAGCCCAGACCGATGATGACTACGCCGTAGACATTGGGATTCAGGGCAAAGCCTGTGAGCACCTTCTGACTCATTTCCGTATTGGCCGCCACATCACTGCAGCCAGTGTTAAAGACGATATTCACCGCGCCCCGTACCTGACTCGCCACAATCCGGCAGGATTCACTACCGCAAGCACAAGTGGGCAGAATCAGAATATGATTGCGAATGCCGGGGCGGCCTTCTTTGCGTCTGTAACCGTAAAATTCCATCTCATTTGCCCTCCTTGCCCATTATATACTCACTAGCGTAGTCCCGGGGAATGCTGCGGATATTCTCATGCGATACCCAGCCGCCCTGCGGAATGTCCTGCAAGGTTTCCCCGATGATCTCCCCGTACTTATAGACCATTTCGCCCTTGGCGATAGGCCTTAAGGCAATCTTGTGCCAAATGGGAATCGTTTCGACAGCCTTTACCTGGGCACTGCCGCCGCCATGACAAATAACCATGTCCTCCGGCTTTGCTTCGCTGGTGCAGGTGGCCACATTGTCCTTCTCGTCCAGCAGAATCGCTTTCTTTTCCATAACGCTCTCCTTTCGTCAAATGGCCTCATCCATATCCAATAAGTATTTCCCATATAGCATATTCCACCGCGCCGGAGTCATGTCCTGCTTTTTGCGCGATTCCAGTTGATAAATTTTTACCGCTCTATGCGTTCTTGCCATCATCTTTTCAGCAAAAATCTTCATTGCCTTTTTCATCATCATTACCTCCCGCTGCACACTGTTTTTTCTGTCTTCATCATAGCCTATTCCGCCCCAAATAAAAAACACTTATAATCGATTTATCTATTGAAAAAACCGATTGATTTCACTATGATGGAACTATCAGAAAGGAAGGTACTGCCATGAATATCCAGCAAATGCAATACTTCGCCGAGGTTTGCCGTCACGAAAATGTTACCAAAGCAGCCGCCAGCCTGCATATGTCCCAATCCCCCCTGAGCCAGTCCATGAAAAATCTCGAAGCGGAAACCGGCCTGAACCTGTTCCGTCATGTAGGGCGCAATATTCAGCTCACCGCTGACGGGCAAGCCTTGTTTCAGGAAGTGGAAAAGATGCTGAAGCAGGTCAAACGCTTTGAAGCCAATGTCAAAGAGATTGCCAAACGGCATAACCGCTTGCAGCTGGCCGTGCCTTCGCAGATTGCCACCATTATCCTGCCGCTGCTTTTGGGCGAATTTTTCCAGCTGCACCCGGAAATCCAGCTGGAAATCACAGAACCTGCCGGCGGAGCAGCACTGGATATGGTAGAGCGGGAAGAAGTTGACCTGGCCTTTGTCCACGATGCCGAAGGACGGCCCAATCTCACCTTGCGCAAATTATCGTCCTGGCCCATCTGCCTCTGTGTCCCACGCAGCCATCCACTGGCCGATAAGCCCAGCGTCACTTTAGCCGAAGCGGCCGCCTATCCCCTGGTGCTGCTCAGTCGTAAATTTATCCTGACCAAACGCGTGCTGGCTGAATTTGACCGGCAAAAGCTCCAGCCACAGATTCTCCATTATTCCCCCAACCTTTCAAGCGTCTGGAACATCGTCCAACAAGGCATTGCCCTGTCGATTCTGACGGGCAATGGCATTTTGCAGGATAGCAATCTTATCGCCATTCCCATTGAAGGACTTGCCCAAAAAGGGTTTATCGTCACCAAAAAAGGCCGACAAATCTACGCGGACGAACGCTGTCTTATCGACTTCGTCCGGCGTAAATTTGCCGACTCTCCTGAAAATGTGAAAAGCAGCCACTAAATACAAGATAAAACTCTTGACGACAAATCTCTTTCATGAGAATATCTCGCATAATATCACAGTGGTCAGACAACTTTATCTCTACCATTTTGGGTCAGCCAAGCGAGCAGGAAGTCACGAAACTTTTGGCTGGCTTTGGTCAGGACTGTAGTCTTGTCCCAGACAAGATATACATTCTGCCCCAGGTCATCGCCCGTACCTAATGGTTTTACCACGATATCCGGATGTGGATTCAGCACGGCAGCATAGTCATAGCCTAAGTTTATCGCCTGATGCCGGAGAATCAGGTCAGTGATGAGCATTTCATCGGCCGTTTCAGCTAGCAGTTCTACATGTAGTCCCGGCAACAGGATATACTTATCGATATTATGCCGAAAACATTGATAACCCCGCCCCTTGCTGACAATGCGCGCACCTTCCAAATCTGCATAGGCAATGTTTTCTTTACCGGCCAGCGGATGCTGGCGATGCAGCCGCGCACAGTATCGGGAAAAGAACAGTGCTTCAGCTGCGAAACGATTTTGGTCAGCTTCTCCTGTTACGATGGCAAAGTTGCATTGCTTTTCCAAAACGCCCTTCAAAGCTGCATCATCTGTCGTATCCACGGTGCTAAGAATAATATCCGGACATGCCTGGTGAAAATCCCAAAGGAACTCTGCCCCCAAGTAAGCCATTATATGGTCAAGCGCGTAGATAGTCACCACGCTTTTGGATTGTGAGGCCAATGTGCTCATGCTCGCAATGCTCCGGTATTCTGCCAGCAGCCGCTGCACATGCGGTAAAAGTGCATTGGCATAGTCAGTCGGCACAAGACCATGCGGATTGCGGATAAAAAGCAGCTGCCCAAGTTCCTCCTCCAACGTCTTGAGCATCTTGCTGACACCCTGCCGCGATACATAGAGCTTATCGGCAGCGCTTTGCATATTGCCCTGCCGATAAACTTCGAGAAAATATTCCATTTGTTTCTGATTCATCCAATCCCCCCTCCCATTTATTTTATCGCAACCTTTAAGTTGCGTCAAAAGAGAATATCTTTGCTTGTTGTGCCTCGGTATGAGCATTATACTAGAAGCATAACATAGCTAACGCAATTTAGAAGTCACGAAAAGGAGACATGACCATGAAACTGACGCAAATCCGCAATGCCACCAACCGCCTTGAATATGCCGGCAAAACGTTCCTAATTGACCCGTGGCTGATGCCCAAGCATCAGTTTTCCTTCGTCGATGTTCCCGGCAGACCTTATCATGTACCGGATGAAATGAAGGAGCATTTGCCCATGCCCTTCTATGACCTGCCCATGCCGATGGAAGAAATCCTCGCTGGCGTCGATTATTATCTGGTAACGCATATCCATCCCGACCACATCGATATGTCCATGGATGGTACTGTGGGCGCACCTTTGGACAAGAACGTGCCTGTAATCTGCCAAAATGAGGAAGATGCCGCTGTCTTCCAAAAATCCGGCTTCCACGATGTGACCGTACTGTCCGAAACCGGCATGCTGTTTGGTCCGGCAAAGCTGACCAAGGTACCGGCCCTCCATGGCACGGTAAATCCCTGTGGTGATGCCATGGGCGTGATGTTTGAAAGCGCCGCTGAAAAAATCTTTTATTTGGCTGGGGATACGGTCTGGTATCCCGCGGTAGCCGACACATTGAAACGCTGGCAGCCGGAAATCGTGGCACTCAACTGCTGTGCCGCCGAGACGGTGGAAAATGGGCGCCTCATCATGGATGCTGAAGACGTCCACTGCGTTGCCAAGACTGCGCCTAACGCCAGACTGTATCTGACACATCTGGACAATGTGGCCCATGCCGCACTTACCCGCCATACGCTCAAAGGCAGACTGGCCGAACGTAATGTAACCAATTATGATATGCCAAAGGACGGACAGTCTGTAAGGTATTGATGCCTATACTTCCAGTAAAGCAAAATAATCCCCCATCCTGCAATTTTCATGCGGATGAGGGATTATTTATTTCATGCTAATTTTTCATTTCGCGTGCGATATATTTTCCCGTAATGCTATCCTTGCTTACGGCTGCCATTTCCGGCGTGCCGCAGACTACGATACGGCCGCCCTTGGCACCACCTTCCGGCCCCATATCGATAATGTAATCCGCATTGACGATTACATCCAAATCATGCTCGATGACAATCACCGTTGCACCGGCTGCCACCAAGCGGTCAAAGACCTGCAGGAGCACCTGCACATCCAAGGGATGCAGGCCAATGGTTGGCTCGTCAAAGATAAAGACAGAATCGGCCTGTGTCTTTCCCATCTCACTGGCTAGTTTCAAACGCTGGGCTTCGCCGCCGGAGAGGGCAGGCGTATCTTCGCCCAGCGTCAGATACCCCAGGCCTAAGTCGTTCAAAGTCGAAAGTTTCCCATAAATCTTTTTCTGCTTGGCAAAGAGCGGCAGCGCCTCCTTTACGGTCAGGGAGAGGATTTCCGGCAAAGTATAGCCATGCTCTGCACCTTCTGCCTGCCAAAGGATTTCTTTGACCGCTTCGCTATAACGCTGCCCGTTGCAATCCGGACAGGTGATTGTCACATCGGGCAAGAACTGCACATCGAGAGAAATCTGCCCCGTACCATCACAGGTTGAGCAGCGCAGTTTACCCGTATTATAGGAAAAAGCACCAGCCTTCCATTTTTTCTCTTTGGCCAAAGCTGTGGCCGCGTAGAGCTTGCGCAATTCATCGAGCACTCCGCTGTATGTCGCCACCGTGGAACGGATGTTGATGCCGATGGGCGAAGCGTCAATCAGATTGGCTCGGCGTATACCTTCAGCGCTTATAGCTTTGACCTGCGGCGGCAGTTTGCGGTCTTCAGCATTGGCCGAAAGCGCCGGCAACAGACATTCGAGCACCATAGTCGTCTTGCCCGAACCGGATACACCGGTAACCACCGTCAGCCGTCCTTTGGGAATATCTGCCTGCAAAGACTTTACCGTGTGCAGCGGATTCGTTTCCAAATGAATCGTTCCCAAATCAAACATCTCTTCCCAGGGCGCACGTTCCCGCAAGCTGCCATTTGCCCCGCCGCGCATAAAGGGGGCAATCTTGGAGACTTTGCTTTTCGCAGCCGCCTGCATATCCCCGACAAACAGCAGATTACCCCCCTCGCTGCCCGCCAAAGGCCCCAGTTCAATCATATAATCGGCATGCTGCAGCACATGCACATCATGGTCCACCAAAACCACGGAGTTGCCATCACGCAGCAAGCTGTCAATCACATCCAAGAGCCCTTCAATATTGGCGGGATGCAAGCCAATACTCGGCTCATCTAGTACGTAAAGTACCCCTGTGGTTTCATTGCGCACAGCTCTGGCCAACTGCACGCGCTGACGCTCACCGGTTGACAAGGTGCTGCTGGCACGGTCAAGGGACAAATAACCCAGACCGAGTTCCTTCAGCCTGCGGGCGTTATCCAAAAACGATTCAATGATACTTTCAGCCATGGGGCGCATTTCCTGCGGCAGTGTATTCGGCACAGCCTTAACCCAGGGAATCAGTTCATCCAAAGTCATGGCCGTGGCCTCAGCCAAATTTTTCCCGGCCAGTCTGGTCGAGCGCACCTTCGCCGAGAGCCGCGTACCCTGACATTCCGGACAGGCGGCCTCATGCAGGAATTTTTCGACCCGCTTCATGCCTTTTTCATCCTTGACCTTCGCCAACGCATTTTCTACCGTATAAATCGCATTATAATAAGTAAAATCCATTTCCGCAGCTACATTGGTCTTTTCATTGACATAGAGGATATGCTTTTTCTCTGCAGGGCCATGAAAGACAATATCCTTTTCCGCCGGTGTCAAATCACGGAAAGGCACATCAATCCGCACGCCCATTTCCTTGGCAATATCCTTCATCAATGACCACATAAGCGTCTGCCACGGAGCCACCGCCCCCTCTGCAATGGACAGACTTTCGTCCGGCACAAGACTCGCCTCATCAACCGTACGCACAACTCCTGTCCCGGAGCAATGTTGGCAGGCTCCTTCTGAGTTAAACGCCATGGCCTCCGCTCCGGGACCGTAAAACTCCTCGCCGCAGACCGGGCATTTCGTAGGCAGCATCAGTGCCACATCCATATTTGGCGGGCATAGATGCCCATGGGGACAGGTATGGCTGCCCAGACGGGAAAACAGCAGGCGCAAGCTGTTCAAAAGTTCCGAGGCCGTACCAAAGGTACTGCGCACACCGGGAATCCCCGGACGCTGATGAAGCGCCAAGGCCGCCGGTACATGACGGATTTCTTCCACATCGGCTTTGCCGGCCTGCGTAATACGGCGGCGTGTATAGGTAGACAGCGCCTCCAGATAACGACGTGAACCTTCCGCGTACAAGGTTCCCAACGCCAACGACGATTTTCCCGAACCGGACACACCGGCAATGGCCACGAGCTTGCCCAAGGGGATATCCACATCGATATTTTTCAGGTTATGCACGCGGGCGCCCCTGACGATAATATTTTTCGGGCGTTCCTTATTGTCCATACGACAGACTCCTTACGATTCATTGACCAACTTCCCGGTCATATGCTCGGGAAGCAGCGCCAGACATTGCACGCGGGGCAAGGCGTGTTTCAATTCCTGTTCCAAGTACGCTTCGTCATTCGTAAATTTGCGCACCAACGAGCTACAGATTTGGCGAATCTTTTCCTCATCCGTCACCAGCTGCATCCGGCCAAAGACAACTACACTACGGATATTGAGCGCCCATTCACCGGGCTTTTGCCAGCCTTCATCATGCGCGCAATAGCTCACCTTGTCATAAGCCCGTATGGCGTCCATCCGGTGTCCTTCCTTGGCACTATGAAAATAAAGGATACCGTCCACCTCGCAGTACCAATGATTCATGGGGATACCATAGGGATAGCCGTCATCGCCCAGCATGGACAGCACGCCCCGTTTCGCTTCTCTCAGCACTTCTTTGCATTCTTCCTCTGTCAGCTGTTGCTTGAATCTTCGCATCTTCCGAAACATATTTTTACCTCCTACAAAAACAGCGTCATTTTCTTATCTGCCAAGACCTAACGATAAGAAAATGACGCTTTTCCCATTACCCGGTGGCAACAGGTGTCCATTCATATTCTGCTTCCTAGCATAGAGCAAAATCATAGCCTTGTCAACACCCCTGCGCTTATGTCGCTTCAGATAGACAGCGTCAATGTATTGAATCCATAATAGCTGCGATAAAAAAAATTGACCGCATGACTTTTGACCATATGCAGACCAATGCCGCGGGTATTTCGGGCAGCTTCGGCCATTCCTTTCGGCTGATGGGCCAGAGCTTCCTTGGCCAGCTGGAAGGGGTCAAACGCCTCTCCATCATCCCGGAAATGAAGTTCGAAAATCCCATCGTCCTGGGCAATCAGAGTAAGCTGCACCAGCACGGCATCTCCCTTGAAGCGGGTACTTTCCTCCTCGCAGATTTCCTCCAAAGCCAGCCGCAGGAGGTAGCATTTCCTCTCATCGGCCCCCCAGCGGACAGCGAAGTCCTCTATGGCCTCCAATTGCCGGGTTAGTGCCTCCCCATAGCCCAGGAAGGAAACGCTGTATACCCGCTCGGCAGGGATGGATCTGCGTTCTCCCCGGTGCCGCTGGTAAAACCAGATTACCGCCAAAGTCACCAGTTCCCCCAAGGGATAAACAAACCAGAAGACGTAAAAGCCCCCCTCTGCCAGCAGGAACAGCAGCGGCAGGCCGGCGCCAACGCGCCGCATAAAGACCACCAGAAAAGCCCCTTTTTCATCCTCCTCAGACTGGAGATAATTCTGCAGCAGCAGGCACACCCCCATGAAGATGGTGCCGATGCAAAATACCCTGGCCGCATAGTAGGCCTTGCCTACTTCACCGATATCCTCCATACCAAAGAGCAGGTCCAGCACCTGCGGCCAGACCATAACCCCTGCCGTAGCCAGGAGCCCTAAAAGCAAAGAATATAACAGACAGTAGCGGAAAACACGGTGCAGTTCAGTGAAATTGCACTCGGCAAAGAATGTGGAAAAAAGTGGCTGGGCCGTCTTGCCGATAAACTCATAGATGAAAATGAACAACAGGGAAAGGTTTTCGATGATATTGAACACCGCCACCCCTTCGGTGCCTGCCAAATCCATCATGAGGTGGATAGCGGCCAAGGTAAAGATGGCATCAAAGATGTACTCTGATGATGTAGCAAAGCCCAAGCGAAGGGCCTTGAAAGCCTCCCGGAAGGAGGCAGCCCTGCCCGACACCCGCAACTGCCCTCTGCCCAGACAAAGGTAGCCCATGGCAATGGCAAAAGTTCCCGCATTGGCAATGAAAAAGCCGAAACTGCAGCCGGCAATGCCCCAGTCAAAGAACAAGAGCAGCATGGCACTGATAACCAGATTGGCCAAACCGCTGACCGTCTGCAAAGTGATGGCCAACGTATCGGCATTGTCATTCCGCAAATAGGCGGTCACCAGCTCCATAAGAATCTCAAAAGGAATCCCGAGCAGGATAAACGTGATATAGCTTTTGGTCAGCTGGTAGACTTCACCATCCGCCGGGGATGTGCCCAACAACGTCAGCACCCCATCCTCCAGCAGCAGCCCGCCGACAGCCATGCCAAAGCCGATAACGGCAGACAGGCGCAGGAAGAAACGGAAGATGGCGAGCGCCTCCTCCTTTTTCCCCTCATTCATGAGGTTGGCATAAATCACTGCTCCCCCCATGGAGAGGCCAAAAACAAAGAAAGCCGCCAGCAGGAAGAGCGGCGAGACAAAGCCCACGGCAGCCAGTCCCTCCGTGCCGATCGCATGCCCCACCAAAATTGTATGTCCCATTTCCGCCAAGGCCAGGCCAATCCCGGCCAAAGGGGCAGGCAGTACTGCCCCCATAAACATCTTGCGGGTAAAATAAGCATGATCTACTTTTTCTTGCAAACTCAAGGGACAACCTCCTTGTCAGCCAGTTTCCTTATGATATCTGCCGGCTTCATCCCTGCCACCAAAGCCTGAATGACCCGGGCATAATTCTGCAGGAAGGTCTCTACAAATTTCTCGCTGTACTCCTTGGTATTGTAAGTCAGGTTCACATAGAAATCGTCGCTGCGGCGATGGACGAAGAAGTCGAAATTCTCCTCCTCAAAGTCCTCGATTTCCTCATATTCCGCTCGCCCCCCGCAGAAGTCAAAGCCCGTGTCCATATCTTCCCCCTGATAGGAAAATGCCACGATAAGCGGCACCGGGTCCCCTTCATAGAGCGCGTGACGGCGGCAAAGCAGGACATTTTCCTGCGTCTGCCGGACAAAATCCCCTGCACCCATGTTTTCATCCCAGCTCACACAAAGCGGATAGTGACGGTAAATGGCTCCCATGGTGCGCTCAAAGCGGATGTCATCACGGCCATTGTAGATGGTGAGCACCACTCCGGCCTGTTCCCCGTTGTTGCGGCCCTGCAGCAGGCCGAAGGCAGCTGCAGTCAAAGTGCCGTCCGTGATGCCCTGTGCCTTGGTGAAAGTGTCCACTGCCGCCAGGTCCACATGGATGGGCACGAAGATATCCTTGGTATCATTTTCGCCTTTGGGATCCAGATCTCCGGGCATCTCGCTGAGGCGGCTGGTAAAAGAGCGGACAAAATCCCAATTCCACTGCTGTTCCTGCCGATAGGCCTCGGTGCCTATCTTTGCCTCTATCTCATCATAATAATCAAAGATGCTGTACTCTTCCGGCTGAACTTCCTCGCCCCGATAAGCTGCATCTAAATCCTGCAGGAAAATATCAATAGAATCTCCGTCGATAATGGGATGGAGAATGTCAAAATAGAACACTTTGCTAAGATTCCCATCTTCCTCCCGAATGGCAAAGAGGCGCATGACAAACATGCGGGTGTCAGGCTTATTCAGGCTCTGCCGTAGTTGGTTTTTCAATTTCTCATACTCGGCCCGGGTCATTTCCTCCACGACGGGGCGCAGTCCCTGCAAATCCCCCTGCTGCCAGCGCAGTTCTCCTTCCACCATCGTCAACCTGGCATCCACCGCCGGATGCGCCAAAAGCACCGTTTCAATCGCCACTGCCATCCGTTCCAGGTCAGTAGCAGCGTCCAACGTGATATAGGCATCGCAGTGAAGGCCGTAGCCCTCCTCCAAAGAGTTGCCCCAGTTGTAGTGCAGCTCCTGCAAGGGGCCGAAGAAATGGCTTTCCTTCTTCTCCCCGGTTGCCTGCTGGCTGCGCTCTGCCAGCAGGGCGGCAATGCCGGCGGGAGTCTTGCCCTCGTAAATCAGGTTAAAATTCAGCTTCAGGTCACGGCACTCAGACAGCAGACGCACGATGCTCAGGCTGTCTCCACCGGCCTGGAAGAAATCTTCCTCTGCACTGGCCCGCTCCATTCCCAACGCAGCAGCAAAGCCCCTGCAAAGCTCTTTCTCTATGTCATTCTTAGGCGCCACATACTCCTCTAAGTTCCCCCGCAGCTCCGGCACCGGCAGGGCTTTTTTGTTCAGCTTGCCGTTCTGATTCCGCGGGATGGCTTCCAACTGCACGATGGCCGCCGGCACCATATAGGGGGGCTTGCGTTCCCGAATGAAGTTGGCCAGGGCCTCCTGATCAATGGGCTCCTTAGACACCACATAAGCGGCGATGAACTTGCCGCCAGCAGGATTATCCCAGGCCGCCACAGCGGCATTTTCCACCTGAGGAAAGTCATGGATGACCCCTTCGACCTCCGATAGTTCCACCCGAAAGCCCCTTATCTTCACCAGGCCGTCCCGACGCCCCACAAACTGGATATTGCCATCGGGCAGGTAGCGCACAATGTCTCCGGTACGATAGGCGGTGACATAGTCAGGGTCAGTGGAAAACGGATTTGCGACAAAGACCTCTTTGGTCTTTTCCGGGCGGTTCAGGTAGCCTCCCGCCACTTGGGGCCCAGCTATCCAAAGCTCGCCCAAAGCCCCTGGCGGCACCCGGCGGCCATAGGCATCCACGATGTAGATGTCCGTATTGTCATTTGGGGTGCCGATGGGTATATCGGCTTCATATTTCGTCACATCATAACAGGTGACGGATACGGTGGCCTCCGTGGGGCCATATTCATTGGCCATGATATAGGGATAGACCGGCTCAAAGGACACCAGCTTCTCCCCGCCCCCCACGATATAGCGAAGGCTAGGGCAGTCCATGGTCAAGGCAAACTGCCGCCCCACCTGGCTGGGCATATCGGAGATGGAAATGCCGTGACGCCGGATAAGCTCTGCCAAGGCAGGCAAATCCAGCTTCTTTTTCTCGGGAACCACCACCACAGTCCCCCCCACCGTCAGGATGGGATACATATCTGCCAAGGAGCCGTCAAAGCCATAGCTGTTGTAGCAAGTGACCTTAGTCTCCGGCGTAGGCGCAAAGTACCTGCGGTACCAGGCAGCATAGCACATGAGATTACTGTGCAGAAGGCGCACGCCTTTGGGCACACCGGTGGTGCCAGAAGTGTAGATAAGGATGAAGAGATCCTCAGGCTTAGGCCCCTCCAGCCTCTTGATTTCTTCCTCCGTGGCCCGGGGCAAGCCGGCCACCTCGGAAATAGTCAGCACCAGTCCCTTGTAGTCAGGGAAATTCACCAGCCTTGGCTTCAGTTCATCAGCCACTAGAATGACCTTCACCTCTGCATCCTTGGCCATGAAAGACAGTCGCTCATCCGGATAGTTGGGATCCAGCGGCTCATAGGCACAGCCTGCCTTCAACACGCCCAGGGAAGCAATGACCATGTATTCGGAGCGGGGGATGAACACCGCCACCCGGTCACCCCTGCCCAGCCCCTGGCGGGCCAGGCAGGCGGCCAGCCGGTCAGACATATCCTCCACCTGGGCATAGGTATAGGCCCGCTCCTCGTAAATGACTGCCATGTGCTCCGGAAACTCTGCCGCCCGTTGGCGGAAAAGCTCCACCACCGTAGTCTGGCGGTCGTAGTCATGGGCATTGTCGTTGAAGGAATTCAGCCGCTGCTCGGTTTCTGCCGAAGTCACCCGCACCTTGTCCAGCGACGGAGCTGTCCGCAGACTTTGGAGGATTTGCCCCCAGGCCAGCAGCAGTTCCCTGATGAAGGCCGGACTGTACCTGCCCTCATCATAGCAGATGGAGGCCTCGCCTCCTCCAGTGCAAAATCCCAGGGCATATCTGTCCCCCGGTACCCAGCCGCGCTCCGCCTCAAGGCAAAGAATCAGCCCCCGGCCCGGCTCCCAGCCCAAAAGTTCCGCTATTTCCTCCTCCTGCCAGGTAAAATTCCCTGTTTCTTCCAGCCAGCCCTGCACCCGTGCAATGAAATCTTGGGGAGAATCCTCTCCCTGCCAGCTGAGCCGCACCGGCCTAAAGCCTTCTCCCTGCTGCAGGAGGAGGGCGCCTTCCTGCAGCCCACCGTAAAGTCCCAGCAGGAGCAGCAGACTTGCCGACAACTCCGCAACATCACTTTCCGTTGCCAGGCTCAGAGCTTGCCGTCCCCAGCCGCCCGACTCCCGACCATCAGGCAGGGGCAGGCACTCGGGACTTTCCTCAGACAGATATCTGGTGCACCATGTTTCTTTATCCATGTTCCCATCCCTTCTTCACAACAGTTCTGCCAGCTTCCGCCCACCATCCTGCAGGGCAACAGCCATCTTTTCCACCTGCTCAGTGAACGCCTTCATGGCCTTACGCGAGTAGCAGTGAGGGTCATAGTCCAATACCAGAGAATAGGTGCCATCATCATGCGCATTCAGCTCGATATCCAGCGTATTTTCTGCCGCCGATATTTCGTTGGCTGGCATTTCCTCAATGACGGCCTGGGTGTCTCCCAGCTTCACACTTCCCCGGCGTCCCAGTGTGCCCTTCTGCAGGATGAAGCAGGCACAGCCTGCCTCCAAGCCTTCCTCATAGATTTTGTCCATACCCTTCCTGTACTGGATGCCCTCATTTATCCGGGCCTCCAGCTTAGGCAGGAACTGCTCCACGGTCATATCCCCCTCAAAATCCCAGCGCAGGGGGAACTGATCCAGCATCAGGCCCATGAGACGACGTTCAGCCGAAGTGACCCGGCCGTTGTGCACCCAGCTGATGATGGCCTCCCTGCGCCCGGCCGCCTTGGCGATGGCCAGCATGGCAGCAGCCATGAAGAAGGTGTTCTCACCGAAATCCTTTCCCTTGAAAAAGCCCTTCTCTATGCCCTCGATGGGTGTTTCCATCTCATGCTCCGGCCCCTCATCCACATTTCCTCCATCCATGGGGGGCAGGTGCTTATCTTTGTCAAAACCAGCCAGCATGTTCTCCCAGTAGGCCCTGCCCTTGACCAGCTCATCCTTGGGCAAGTCTGCTTCTGCCCTGACATATTCCGCATAGCTGGCAGGCTGGCGCTTGGCTGCAACAGCCTCATTGCCGTGGGTATAACGTTTCTCCAGCTCCCGCCAGAAAAGCAGGGCGATGGCCGCCCCGTCCATGATGGCATGGTAAAAATCCATATAGATATACTTGGACTCCGGGGTCTTGATGATATTGACCCGATACAGCGGCCGGTCAATTAGGTCATAGGGCTGCTTCAGCTCCTGCTTGCGCTCCTCCAGCCCCTCCTCCGACAGGCTTTCCACATAGACTTTTTCCACCTTCCCGTCAAAGCGCTGGCAAAATTCCCCGGTATCGGGACGGAACACCAAACGGCAGCGGAAGATATCATAAGATTCCAAAAGGCCATTTACTGCTGCCGCCAGCCGCTCCAAATCCACGGCAGGTTCCAGGCGTACCAGGGCGCCTGTATTCATCATGGTGGACTTGGCCCGCCGAAAATGCGTGTCTGTCAGCCACCGCTGGATGGGACGCAAAGGGTAGTAAGCACTATTGATTGGAGCTTGCTCCTCCCCCTCACGGACGATATGAATGAAGCGGTCAAAATGTGTCATCTCAAAGACATCCATCACCACCTCCTGCGGATAGAGCACGGTAAAACTGCCCCCCTGACTTTCCATAATCTTGGCTGCCTGCAGCAAGGAGCGCAGCCCTGCCGAAGAAAGATAGGTAACCCCGGAAAAGTCCAATAAGAGTTCCTTCACACCCTCTGCCGCCAGCAAAAATTCCTTGTCAAAGGCGTCCATAGCCAGCTTGTTAAACTCCCCGGTCAAAAACATGGTCAGCGTATCCCCCTGACGCTCCTGTCTGATTGCGAAATTCATGATGATTTCCTCCATTTATACGTTTTTCAAGTCATCCACCGAATCATGGATGGTGATAAACAAATCCAGCCTGGCCATTTCCAAAATCTCCCGCACCATCCCCTCAGAAGATATAATCACAATGGACTTTCCCGCCTGTTCTGCCCCACTGGCTAGCTTCAGGATAGTTCTAAGACCAGCGCTGGAAACATAGGACAGGCCTGACAGGTCAAGGGCCAGTTTCCGGCAAGCAGCGAGTTGCTTTTCCCCTTCGTCTGCCGCTTCCTCCGCAGTGGTACGATCCAGTCGTCCCCACAGCTGCAAAACCTGCCAGCCGTTTATTTCTTCGCTATTGTAACGGATTGGTAAATCAGACATATTTCCTCCTAATTCTCATCCTTTTTGCCATAGGCCAGTGCCAGCATCGTGATATCATCTGATTGATTGGCCTCCCCTACAAAAGCGAACAACTTTTCCAAAACCGTCTCCATCTGCTTTTCGGCTTCCTGTCCGGCCGTTGCCGACAGAATCTCCTGCAACCGTTGCTCACCGAAAAATTCCTTCGCTTTATCCCTGGCCTCCGTCACCCCGTCGGTGTACAGAAAGAGAGAATCCCCCGGCTGCAAGACCAGCGTTTCGGCTACAAAGGCCATTCCCCCTCGTACCCCCAGTATCGGGTTTTGTGCCTTGGGCAGGTACTCCGCTCTGTCCCGCCTGCAAAGCAGGGGAGGATTATGCCCTGCATTGACATAGATAAACTTCCCCGTAGACAGGTTCAGTATGCCGATAAAGGCCGTCACAAACATGAACGTGGTATTGTTCTGTACCAGGGCATCATTGGCCTCTGCCACTGCCTGAGCCAAATCCTTTTCATTGCGCCGCCGCAACACCTGATCCTTCAACAACGTCTTGGTCATGACCATAAAGAGGGCCGCAGGCACGCCTTTGTCCGATACATCAGCCACGGTGACGACCAAAAGGTCCTCATTTAGGAAGTAGAAATCATAAAGGTCTCCTCCTACTTCCTTAGCCGGCTGCATGAAGGCGCTGAGGCTGAATTTTCCGGCTTGGACAGCTGGCGTCAAAGGTGCAGGCAACAGCCCCGCCTGAATCCTGGCCGCCACCTCCAGCTCCGTCCTGACTCGCTCCTCCTTGGCCGCAGCCTGGGAGAGTCTTTGAACATGCTCCTTCAGTTCTTCTGTCATCTCATTGAAACAAGCGGCCAGCTTCTCCACCTCGTTGCCGGTGTGGATTTCCAGCTTCTTGTCCAGATTGCCTGCCGCTATCTCCTGTACTCCTTTCGTCAGCGCACGGATAGGACGAACCAGGCGGTCAGCCAGAACGCCGCTGGTGACAAAGGCCACCATTGCCAAAGGAAACAGCAGCAACAGGGCCTTTCCCGCCCCCCCGGCAAAGGTCTGTCCCAAAATCTCATAGAACTCCTTCATCTCCTCCTGAACCGTGGAGGCCACCTC
This sequence comes from Pseudoselenomonas ruminantium, assembly GCA_002373045.1. Lineage (GTDB taxonomy): Bacteria > Bacillota > Negativicutes > Selenomonadales > Selenomonadaceae > Selenomonas_A > Selenomonas_A ruminantium_J. Next base: position 29,971 of record DFHU01000051.1, read on the forward strand.
CTGGGCCGGCGCCAGAACCTCGTCCTGACCAATGAGCGTTCCGAAGCTCCAGTCCGCATTTTGCAGGGGGGCAAAGGCCAGATAGTATTCCTGCCCATCCACCAACACCTTCACCACATCATTCTCTCCGGCAGTCATGCGACGGGCGGCTTCTGCCAGAGTAGGTTCAGGATTCTCCCTCAAATCTGCCCCCTGAAGTCCGGGAGCCAGCACTCCTTCGCCCACGGAGGACAGCACCACTCGCCCATTGCCATCCAAACAGAAGCTGATGCCCGTCCTGCCAATGGAAACTTGCCTGACCTGGTGCTGCAGATCCTCGATACTGCCGTTGATACCTACCACCCCGGCAAACCCATTTTCATCATAGTAAGGAGCAGCACACCCCATTCCTAGATAGCCCTCTTCCGCCAGGAAGACATCCGTATACGTACACGTTCCCTTGGCTTGAGCCATCCGGTACCACGGACGCTGCCTGGCGTCGTATCGCTCCAGAAACGCCGTCCTGGCCTCCGGTGAAGGATAGATGCTCTGCCTGGGTTCGCCCGGAATGTTGTCCACACAAATGGAATACCCCTTTCGGGATGCGACAACAAAAACGCTACGATAGCCCCAATAGGTTTTACTAAGAGGTATCAGCACATCCACGAAATTAGCTGCCTGACCAATCTCTGCCGCCAATTCTCCATCAACTCCCTCAGCAGCCAACTGAGGACTGTAATGGAGATAAGGCGTGCCAGCGGCAATATCTTCCATGTCTCTAGCATTGACAATCTGCCGCATTCCGTATTTGTCCCGTGACTGCATCAGCATGGTCATACTGTCAGCCAAAAACTCCACATCATCACTATTGACTGCCAGTTCCCTCCCCATATGAGCAGCCTCATTTTCTGCCGTGGTCCGCAGCCATGTTCGGGTGTGCTTCCCGACCAAGTCACTCACGGACTCTGCCACCACGTTCTCTATGTCCCGACTTTCCGCTTCCAATGCGTCCTGCAGGCCATACAGAAAATAGCCAAACAGCATAAGCGTCGCCAAAAAGGTGCTAAGACCACAAGCCAGCACCAAAAACAGCACCTGCCTTCTGATGCCGCCCCGGCTATGCGCTGTCAGCCGTCGCAGCCAGTTCTTTATCCCCTTCACGCTCGCTATTCTCCCCTTCACATTTCTATCCACTTTAACTTATTTACAAAAAATTCTCCTTACTTATGTGGATTTCCTGCCCTGCCGCTGCTTAGTATAAAATATTTCTCGGAAAAGGAAGAAACTTTTGATAATCCTCTCCTAACACCGATAGCGGAACACGTCCTGTATTTAGCCGCATAAAAAGGTGCTGTGTTAAAATGCTTTCGCATTTCATCACAGCACCTTTCGTTTCAC
>DFHU01000051.1:31411-37823 GCA_002373045.1 Pseudoselenomonas ruminantium
GGATGGCAGGCTTTCGACTAAAAATTGACGCTCTATCTCCATTATTGCAAGGCCCTGCCTGCCTTGACCAGTTCCTCACGGATGCTGATATGCTGAGGGCAGACCTGTTCGCATTTGCCGCATTTGATACATTCGGCGGCTTTTTTGCGGCCATGACCGCCCACCAGCCAGTTTTCCTGATGCTGGGCAGCGGCCTTATCGCCGTAGAGCGTCAGATAGTTCATCGCCGTAAAGGTGCCGGAAATGCCGATTTCCTTGGGGCAGACCTTGGCGCAATAGTTACAGGTGGTGCAGGGAATAACCGGGATTTTGGCCAGAGCTTCCCTTGCCTTGTTAATGGTCTCCTTCTGGCTTTCCGTTAGACCGATAAAATCCTTCATATAAGAAAGATTGTCTTCCATCTGCTCCACATTGCTCATGCCGGACAGTACCACAATCAGCCCCTCCAAATCAGCGGCAAAGCGGACAGCCCAGGAAGCGCAGGAGCTTTCCGGCTCGGCTGCCTGCAGGATTTGTTTGACGCTTTCCGGGGGATTTGCCAACATGCCGCCCTTGACCGGTTCCATGATGATGACCGGCTTGCCGTGCTTTCTGGCGACTTCGTAGCAGGCACGGGACTGAATGGCCGGATTTTCCCAGTCTCCGTAGTTAATCTGCAGCTGGACAAATTCCATTTCGGGATGTTTGGTCAGGATTTCTTCCAATTCCTCCGGTGTGGAATGGAAGGAAAAGCCGACATGTTTAATCAGCCCTTCGACCTTTTTCTCCTGCACAAAGGACCACATATCGAAATCATCAAAGAACTTCGTGCGGCTCTCACCCAGATTATGCAGCAGGTAAAAATCAAAATAGCCTGCTCCCGTGCGCTTTAAGGAAAGATTGAACTGCTCAATGGCTTCCTCACGGGTCTTGCAGTTAATCCAAGCAGCATTTTTCGTGGCCAGCTGGAATTTTTCTCTAGGGTAGCGTTCCACCAACGCCTGCCGGATAGCATCTTCACTGCCGACATAAGCCCAGGCCGTATCAAAATAGGTAAAGCCTGCCGCCAGAAACTTATCCACCATCACCTTGACCTGCTCAACGTCAATTTCCTCGCCTTTTTTCGGCAGACGCATCAGACCGAAACCCAGTTTTTTGATTTGCTCTCCTAAATACATAATACCCCTCCAATAAACATACGTCTATTCATGCTCTTTGCCTGCAAGCAATTATCTTTATTCTTAATTTTAACACTTGGAGCGCACTTCAAGTCAAGAAAAAATCCCGTAAACAAAACGAGCCTGCTATAAGCAAGCTCGTTTTGTTTTATGGTAACTTGTTATATTCGCTTTCCTCTACCGGCTCACACCATTCGCTGGAAGTATTCTCGCCCGGCACTTCAACAGCCAGATGCTGGAAGGCTGAATCCTTGGCCGCGCCATGCCAGTGCTTGACATTAGCCGGAATATGCACGACATCACCGATCTTCAATTCCTGCGCCGGTTTGCCCCATTCCTGATACCAGCCCCGGCCAGCCGTCACGAGCAGCATCTGCCCGCCGCCCTTATCAGCATGATGGATATGCCAATGATTGCGGCAGCCCGGCTCAAAGGTCACATTGCCGATAACCACCTGCTCCATAGAAATCATGTTGAGATAGCTCGTGCCATCAAAATACTGGGCATAGTTGACATTTTCACCGCCTACGGGAAATACACTGGTTTCTTTAATGGTTTCCAAATCCATATTATCGCTTCCTTTATCGTTGATAAATCTACTCTAGCACTTGGAGTTTACTTCAAGTCAAGGAAAATCTTACTGCATTCCCTTGGGCGCATTTTTCATCCAGACCTGCTCTTTTTTATTGCCGCCGCGGGTATTCTGCGCCATCACGCCGACCAGATTATGCGGAATGTAGAGTTCTTCCAAATAAGCGATGTCTTCATCCGCTAACGTGAGGTCCGTTGCCTTGACTGCTCCGTCAATGTGATGCAGTTTGGTCGCTCCGGCTACCGGCGCCGTTACTCTGTTCAACAGCCAGGCAAGGGATATTTCCGTCATGGTCACGCCGTATTTATCCGCCAGCTCAGCCACACGCAGAATGACTTTTTCATCGGCTTCGGCTGTGCCATCGTACTTTAATTTGGCATAACTGTCCTCGGCTAAACGCTTGGAAGTTTCGCCGGGCTTGCGGGAAAGCCGCCCGCTGGCCAAAGCACTGTAAGGAGTCATGGCAATATTATCCTCTGCACAGAGTTTCGCCATTTCCCGTTCTTCCTCACGGAACAAGAGATTATAATGATTCTGCACCGACACAAAGGGCGCAAAACCTTCTTTTGCCGCCAGTGCATTAGCCTTGGCCAGCTGATAAGCATAACAGTTGGCAATGCCGATATAACGGACTTTCCCCGCCTTCACCATCCGGTTCATGCCGTCCAAAATATCATAAAGCGGCGTCTGATAATCCCACATATGATAGATATACAAATCCACATAATCCATACCCAAATGCTGCAGGCTCAAATCAAGCTGTTTTTCAATATGTTCCTGACCGGTCACGCCATCGGCAATTTCCTGCTGGCTGCGGGGCAGAAATTTTGTGGCCACCACCACATTTTCACGTTTAGCAAAATCCTTGAGCGCCCGGCCCAGATATTCTTCACTGGTGCCATTCTGATAGGCAATCGCCGTATCGAAAAAATTGATGCCCGAATCCAAAGCGTGCTTAATGATTTCCCGGGTAGCATCCTCATCCACCGTCCAGCTGTGCTGACCCGTTGCAGCATTGCCAAACCCCATGCATCCAAGGCAGATGCGGGATACTTCCAAATCCGAATTCCCCAGTTTCGTGTATTTCATAACCTGCGCCTCCTAAAATGACATCGTGTAATCTTTCTTTACTTGTATTATATCGTTAAAATGACAGCGTGTCAATATTAAGTACAGTCAGCAGCGTTATTCACGATAATCTGCCCCTTGGCCTGCGCATCATCCATAATGATTTCTTTTACGCCAGCCACTTTGATTGTACCCGTCCGCGGATTTTTGATGCTGTCCACCACCGTAGTGACTTCCGCTTCAACCGCGGATTTTTCAAAGGCCAAATCTGTATCCACCATGCGGCAATTGATGAGTTTCAGCCCCTTGCAATAGCAGAAGGGCTGTGTGCCAATGATGGTGCAATTCTCCAACGTCAGATTTTCCGAATACCAAGCCAGATATTCGCCCCGAATCACGCTGTTGCGAACCGTCACATTTTTGGCATGCCAAAAGGCATCTTTAGTGTTCAGCTCACAATCGGTAAAATCCGCATTCTCAATATACTGGAATGAATATTTCCCCTGCAAAGTCACATGGTCAAAATGCAGCTGCTCACTGCGCAGCATAAAGTATTCGCTTTGCACGTTGGTATTTTTCATACGAATATTTTTTACCGACCAGCCAAACTCCGGCGAAATCACATCACAGTTTTCTACGGTCACATCAGCACATTCCCGCAAGGCCTTAATGCCATGCAGCTTCGTATCCGTAATATGAATATCCCTTGAATACCAGAGTGCCGCACGGCAAAGCGGTGTAAGTTCGCCATTGGTTATCTTAACACGTTCATCATGCCAGAAGGGATAGCGCAGATTAAAAAAACAGTCCTGCGCTTCAATATCACAGCTTTCCTTCAAGGCGCTCTCCCCATCAGCAGGACCATCAAAACGGCAGGCAAAAAGTTTCACTCCCGTTTTGCCATACAACGCCCTCTCCTCATCAAATACTTGTTCTCTATATTCTTCCATTATGCTTTACCTTTCTGCTAAAAAGCTAATCCTGTTGCACGCTTTCCTAAGCTGCACCGTTACTTCATCACGGTTTAATAGGTCATTTCTCTTTTACTCTAGCACTTGAAGTGTACTCTAAGTCAAGCCCCTAAAAAAACGCCCTGCAAAGTCTTATCATTTTGCAGGGTGTTTTTATCCTATTACTTCAAGTTCTTGTCAAAAAAGGCAGCCAGCTTGTCAAAGGGAATCTTGGCCTTGTTATCATAGAGGTCAACATGAGAAGCTCCGGGCACAATAACCAGTTCCTTGTTATCGCCCTTGAGTTTTTTGAAGGCATCTTCGCCAAAGTAGCGGGAATGCGCTTTTTCGCCATGCAGAACCATAACGGCATTATGAATTTCATCCGCATAAGACAAAATCGGCATATTCATAAAGGAAAGTGCCATCGTCATATTCCAGCCGCCGTTGGAGTTCAAGGAGCGCGGATGATAGCCGCGTTCCGTCTTATAATAGGCATAATAATCCTTCACAAACTGCGGAGCGTTTGCCGGCAGCGGGTCAACCACGCCGCCGGCGTTCTTGTAAAAGCCGGCCTTATAATCTGCCGTACGCTGGGCATTTAAGGCTTCGCGGTTGGCATAGCGTTCTTTTTGCAGCGTTTCCTTATCCTTTTCGTAGTCAAAGTAACCGTTAGCCGTAACTCTGGTCATATCATACATGGTCGAAGCCACCGTCGCTTTGATGCGGGTGTCGCTGGCCGCTGCATTGAGCGCCATGCCGCCCCAGCCGCAAATACCGATAATGCCGATGCGATTCGCATCTACATTATCCTGCACGGAAAGGAAATCAACGGCTGCGGAAAAATCTTCCGTATTGATATCCGGCGAAGCCACAAAGCGAGGCTGACCGCCGCTTTCCCCGGTAAAGGACGGGTCAAAGGCAATGGTCAAAAAGCCGCGCTCGGCCATTTCCTGGGCATAGAGACCGGAGGACTGTTCCTTTACTGCACCAAACGGGCCGCTTACCGCAATAGCCGGGAGTTTGCCCTGCGCTTTTTTCGGCACATACATATCCGCCGCCAGCGTAATGCCATAGCGGTTGACAAAAGTCACCTTGCGATGGTCTACCTTATCACTCTTAGGAAATACCTTGTCCCATTCCTGCGTGAGTTTTAACTGCTCCACCTTTATCTGCCGGTCTGCCTTTACCTCTGCACTCTGCATTTTTACTGCCCCCTTATCGGCTGCATAAGCCGCGCTGCCCCAAAAGCCCAAGGACATAACGCCTGCCAGTACAGCTGCCAATACTTTTTTCTGTTTCTTTTCTACTGGTTTCATCATTTTTCCTCCATAAAACGCAAAAAACCTCTATCGTTAGGGCGTGTTGATAAAATGAGTTATCCTATACTGATTGATATTGCCGTTAATCCTGCATCACTCTGTCATAAGCTGCACCGTTACTTCATCGCGGTTTAATAAAGCGGTCATTTCCTGCTGTGACAATTCGATATGCCCCAGTCGTGTATAGGCCCATGAATTGGAACCATAAAAAATAACCAGCTTGTTCCCCGCATAGAGGACAATATCTCCGTATTGGGTGGTCAACTGCTTATCTTCGCTGGGAATACTTTGACCGATAGAGCCCACCTGCTCAAAACCGCCATACGGTGACATTTTGATGGTCAACGGCAAAAGTTTCTGCAATGCCACCGTGGAAGCATTCTGTTCCCAAGTAACGGGAACAACCATATCCTCAATGACAAGTTTCATCGCCTGCTCCTTCCGGGGTTCTGCCGCAGATTGATTTTCCTGTGGGGCAGCAGCCTGCGTCTTGCTTCCGGTATCTACGCCAATCTTCTGCGCACCTGTACAGCCGGATAGCAGCAACAACACCGACAACATGACCACACTTATAATTTTCTTGCTCATATCCTCCTCCATACACATTAGGAACAGGCATAAAAGGTAATTATCCACTTTTATGCCTGTTATTTTCTAAATCACTGTAAATTTTTATTGAAGAACGCTGCCAGCTTAGCAAATGGAATCTTATCCATCTGGTCATAAAGGTCTACATGCGTAGCGCCGGGTACCACGATTTCCTCTTTCGGGCCTTTGATTTTGGCGTAAACATTGTCGGAGAAATACTTGGAATGTGCCTTATCCCCGGTAATCAGCAGAACCGGCGTATTGCCCAATTCCTCAATATTGCTCATCAGCTGGAAATCAAAGAAACCATACGGCGTTGCCGCATCCCAAGCCGACTTGTTGGAATTAATGGCTCTGGGATGGAATGCTCTGCCGACATAATAGCCAAAGAAATCCTTGATAACCGGGTTGGCATCAGCAGGCAGATTATCGGGGAACATGGTATCGAAGGTTTCCACATTTCCCTTGGCATCTACACCCAGTTCATGCGCCCCTCGGATAGACTTGCCGGTCTTGGCTTCTTCATCACGCTTCTCAGCAATATGTTTCTTGACAAGTTCTCGCTGTTCCGGCGTATAGTAAGCACCATTATAGTGGTCACTGATGCTCTCACTCATATCGTACATAGCCGAAGTTGCTACAGCCTTAATCCGGCTGTCACTGCCAGCCGCTGTGATTGCCATGCCGGACAAACCACAAATCCCCATAGCTCCTACCTGATTGGGATTGACAAAT
>DFHU01000060.1:0-35514 GCA_002373045.1 Pseudoselenomonas ruminantium
TTTATTTAACTGTCGAAAACCCGGGCTATGGAAAAATAAAATAACAACAAAAGTAAGGCTTGACTGGTTGAAATTTAACCGGTCAAGCCTGTTTTTGATTTATGCAAAAAAATAAACAAAATAGTTTGAAAGTTAATAATAGTATTATATAATTAAGATGGAGAAAGATGTGAGGTTGAGAGGAAAGCCTGAACGGTATAGGTAATGAGAAACATAAAGAAGGAGGGCAGAAACATGAGGTCGTATGTATCAAAGTTATTTGCATGTTTAGTGCTTACCTTGCTTTGCACGGCAATTTTGCCGTCGGCAACACAGGCAAGACCGGTAATCAAGTTCCAGATTGAGCATGTCTATATACATCATGTGGGTGAGGTGGAAGTTGTCGGCTACTTTGAAAACAGTGGCAATCAGGGAGCTTATGTCAAGTGGATGGACATTGACCTTACGCTGATTGCAGACAATGGTCAGCGGATGTGGGCGGATACGGATATCCGTCATTATGTGAAGGATATCTATGTACCGGCACATCAGTATGTTGCTTATACCTGTTATATTCAGAATCCGGGTATCCCCGAATATCACGGCAAATATCGTCACCGCTGGCATTCCAAGACGCATTGGGAAAAGGCGGCAGGTTAAATGGTGCGCAGGAGGATACTAAAAATGTATGCATATGAAACGATACAGAAAATACTGTTCCCTGTGCTGCTAATCGGAGCGGCGGCCTGTTTTATCAGCGGTATCGCTGTAGGAGAACCTGCTGTGGCGGCAGCAAAAAGTGCCGGTACAGCGGTGCAGAAAGCAACGGTGGTCAGTGAGCACAGTATTCAGCCGATTGTAGGAACTTGGCGTGAGGCAGGTACAGCTGATGCGCGAAGTCTTGTCATCTACGCGGATGGCAAGTATGAAATGACCTACAAAGACGGCAGGGCCTTTGGCATGGTTAAGGTAACGGCTGAAGAACATCCGGATGGTTCAAAATCCTATTGGTATTCGTTTTTGGAAGGTGGCGGCGTAGTTCTTGAGGATAAGGACACAGCCTCGCCGTGGTATTCAGCGTATACGAGTGCTAATGAACAATGGGGGGCCTTTGCCAGGGACGAAAAGAAGGCAACGCAGACAGACCTTTATTCCGGGCAGGATGGAGCCATGCATTTTGTGCGCTATGCCGAAAATGGCTACGATAAAAACCGTGCGAGCATTAAGGCAGAAGATTATGTTGGCGTCTGGGGCAGTGGCCGCTGTTCTGCTGTAGTAAGCCGGGAGGGGAATGGCTTCCTGGTGGAAATTCAATGGGCAAGCAATGCCGCTGAAGGCAGCCGTTGGGTTTATCATTGCAGCTATGACAATTTTGCGGCGATTCTTTTCAGTAATGGCGATGGCACGCGCATCGACTATGTTTATGCAGAAAACGGTACAAGTAAAGAGAATATGGCCTATAATGACGGTCGAGCACTCTTTGTCCTGCGTGATGGCATAATGCGTTGGCAGGACAAAAAAGAAAACACAGATAATGGTGTGGAGTTCACCAAACTTCCCTGATAAACAGCATTATGCCTGTGTGACGGATGAAAAAGCATTTCGTGGAGGTGCAGGGAGATGATGGTGTTAAAGCGGCTTTATGTTCTGCTTATGGCAGCATGGCTTTGTGCAGGCGTTGTATCCGCTGCACCTTTGCAGGTGCAGGAGCAGCTGCAAATTTTGGCGAGGACGGCGAAGGCGGAAAACGGCTGGTTCGTCCAGCCAACGCAGGCTGCGGATTGGAACAAATGGCATTACGCAGTGACCGACTTAAACCATGACGGCAATTTGGAGATTTTGCTGGCGAAGGCAGGCAGCTTTGACGGAACGCAAGAGCTGCGGTGTGAAGAATTCAACGAAGGTAAATGGACGCGCCATGGGGGCATTCATTTGGTGGGCGGCTCGCATATGCCGGATATTTTGACCGGTGAGGAATATGGGCAATTCACAGTGTTGTATGATGCGCAGAAAAAGCGTTATATCTATCTTTTTACGGAAACCATCATGCATGGTGAGTTTGAGGCGGTGCATACCCGCTATGCTATTTGGCTGAATGGCGTATTGCAGGTTGAGGAGTTAGGCTTTTCGACTTGGCAGCTGTCTGGTTATGACGGTAGTGTCAAGCAGCATTATTATCTGCCCCAATGGCGGACGGCCGCCACAGAAGGTGCGCAGAGAATCGGTGCCAAACGCTATGCGCAGCTAGCCAAGGAGAGATTCCCAAACTGCGTAGAGCAGACAGCCAAAATCAAATGGATAAAAGCAGAGGAACTATGGCCGTTGATAACAAGCGGTAAGGCATATAACAGGTTAGACGATTCCTTTGCTGTGTTTACCCAAAGCACGTTGGTTGCTAACGACACTTTACCCCATTAAGGGATAGCAAAAATTTCCTATCGGTGTTAAAATGTAATCATCTTTGTTTTTAGGCAGGCAGTAGAAAGGTGATTACATGCACAAGATGTTTTTATCCTGTCTCCTGACAGCTGTCCTTACGGCGGCGGCTGTGGCTGCGGCCTTTATCATGGGGATAGGATATTTTGTTGGCAATTATGCGGTGCACTTTGGCTTGGAGCGGGGGACGGTGGATAATCCGCAGGAACCGCCCAGGGCGTTTGCTTTGCTCATGCCGCCGGAGGCGCGCCATTATGATAAGCCGGATTATACGAATGAGGAATGGACGTTGACGTCGCGGGATAATCTGGTGTTAAAGGCTACGCATTTTTATCCGGACGAGGATAACGGTGCGAAAAAATGGGTGATTGTAGCGCATGGCTACGGTGGTACGCAGGAAAATTCCTATTATATAGCAACCCACTATCTGCGGATGGGCTACCATGTGCTGACCCCTGACCTGCGCGCCGCAGGCAAAAGCGAGGGGCGTTATTTGACCATGGGTTATCGGGAGAGCGTGGATATGGTGGATTGGGCCAAGCGGATTGCCCTTTACTATCCGCAGGCCAAGATTATCCTGCATGGCGTGTCCATGGGCGCAGCCACGGTGATGATGGCCTGTGATGATGAGGATTTGCCGAAGAATGTAGCAGCTTGCGTGGAAGAAAGCGGCTACACCAGCGCTTTTGATTTGCTTGTGCATCAGATACATGAGTCGTTGGGCCTGCCGCCCTTCCCGGCGATGAATCTTTTGGACTGGCGTTGTCAGCAGGTGGCAGGGTTCAGCCTTAATCAGGCGGTGCCGGAAGTTTCGGTGATGCATTCCAAGGTGCCTATCCTGTTTATTCATGGTACGAAGGATGCCTTGGTGCCGCCCACTATGGCGGAACAGCTCTATCGGGATGCGAAAGCCCCGGATAAGAGTCTGCTCTTAATCCATGATGCGGTACATGGTGTGGCGTGCCAAAAGGACGAGAAATTGTATTTTAAGACGGTGCAGGAGTTTACGGCACCGTATATGCAGTAAGGAGTGGAATTGTGCGGGCAGTGGTAACGCGGGTAAAATCCGCCAGTGTAGAAATCGAAGGAAAAGTGAATGGCGCGATTGAGCAGGGCTTTTTGGTGCTCTTGGGTGTAGGGCCGGAGGATAATGCGGAGTCGGCCCAAAAACTTGCCGAGAAGATATATAATGTAAGGGTGTTTTCCGATGAGGCCGGGAAGATGAACTTAAACCTTGAACAGGTGGGCGGTTCCATGCTGGTGATTTCCCAGTTTACGCTTTATGCAGATTTGAAGAAGCGCCGTCCCGGTTTCAGTCATGCGGCGCCGCCGGCTATGGCCAATGAACTCTATGAAGTCTTTATGCAGGATTTGCGGGATTTGGGCGTGACGGTGGAGCATGGTGAATTCGGTGCGGATATGCAGGTGGAGTCGGTCAATGATGGCCCGGTGACGCTTTGTTTTGATACGGAGGCTTTGTGATGCAGACAGAATTGTTGCAGAAATATGCAGAATTAGTGGTAAATGTCGGGGTAAATATTCAGAAGGACCAGATTCTGATCATCAATTCCCCAATTGAATGTGCGGATTTTGCCCGCAAAATCAGTGAGGAAGCCTTCAAGGCCGGAGCTCATGATGTGGTCATGAGTTGGGGGGATGAACTATCTGCCCATATCCGCTACGAGCATGGCAAGAAGGAACTCTTTACGGAATTTCCGGAATGGCGGGTGAAATTCTATCAGGGTTATGCGGAGCAGGGCGCGGCGTTTGTGTCCATTGCGGCCCGTGACCCGCAGATTTTCAGCGATATTGAGCCGGAAAAACTGAAATTAGCGAATCAGGCAGCTGGTGCGGCGCTGTTGGAGTATCGTGAACGCCTCATGAGCAATAAGAATACCTGGTGCGTGGTGTCTGTGCCGACCAAAGGTTGGGCGACGAAGGTATTCCCCGAAGATACAGCCGAAAAAGCTGTGGAAAAACTTTGGCAGGCCATCTTTAAGACTGTACGCATTGGTGAAGGTATCGATACGGTTGCTGAATGGCGCAAGCATATCGACTTTCTGCAGCAGGCGGCAAAGTTCCTCAACGAGCAGAAGTTTGTCAAGCTTCATTATCAGAATGCCAGCGGCACAGATTTGGAAATCGAACTGCCGGAAGGCCATATTTGGGCCGGTGGTGCGGAAAAGTCAGAGCTTGGGACAGAGTTTGCCGCCAATATGCCGACGGAGGAAGTTTACAGCATGCCCAAGCGTGATGGTGTAAATGGTACGGTTGTAGCCTCCAAGCCGTTAAACTACAACGGCAATCTGATTGAAAACTTCAAGCTGGTTTTCAAGGACGGCAAAGTGGTTGATTATACGGCGGAAAAAGGTGCGGAAATCCTCAAAGGTCTGTTGGAAACGGACGAAGGGGCAAGCTATTTAGGCGAAGTAGCGCTGGTGCCCTTTGATTCGCCGATTTCGCAGAGCGGGATTTTGTTCTACAACACCCTGTTTGATGAAAATGCCTCCTGTCATCTGGCACTGGGCAAGGCCTATCCGACCTGCATTGAAGGTGGCGAGAAGATGGACAGCGTGACGCTTTTGCGGCATGGTGTCAACGATTCGCTTGTGCATGAGGACTTTATGATTGGTACTCAGGATTTGGAAATCGTGGGGACCACTGCCGATGGCCGCGAAATTAAGATTTTTGAACAGGGCAATTTCGGGAGGAATTTATGGTAAAGAAGATGAGCCGCGGGCTTTCCTTGACTTTGCTGCTCCTTGGTTTGTGGAGCACAATCTGCCTGGCAGCAGGGAGTGTCGTGGACGAGGATTTTTCCTGCAAGGGGGTAATGCTCGGCGACAGCGAAAGCGTTTTGCGGGCGAAGTGGGGCGAGCCGCTCTATGACAAAATCGTTATCAAGCAGGGCGTCAAGGTCAAAACCTATGTTTATAAAGACCGCAGCGAGGCTAGCGTAGCTGTGTACACGGGCAAAGTGGTGGATTTTGTCGTGGATATGGATAAATATACTGCCCGCCGTAATGTGCGCCAAGGGGCTACGAAATTTTGGCTGGAAAAGGTTTATGGCAAAAATACGCGCCAGTTTATTGATGGTGCGTATTATCTGATTTACAATCGGGAACAACATCCCCATCAGCATTTGCTGTTAAAGGTGGATGCAGATGATGGGCATTTGCTGGATTTGCGAATAACCAATCTGCCGCTGGATGAGGCAGAACGGACTGCCATGGCGGAGGAAGGCGAGCCGATGCTTTTCGAAGGTGATGGTGACGAAGATGGCAGCCTGTTGAATATTGATGTATCCGCTCTGCCACAGGATAAAGGTGTGCACATGGAGGGCTTGGGCAGATGATACAGCTGAAACTGCTGGAACACCGTCTGCTGCGCTATGCAGGAATTACGCTGGGTTGTATGATTGCCAGCTGCTCCATCAATCTTTTTTTGGTGCCTTCCCATCTATTGACGGGCGGTGCCACGGGCATTGCCATGATTGTTTATTACCTCACGCATCTGCCCATTGGTGCGCAGACCTTTGCCTATAATATTCCGCTGTTGATGGCAGCCTGGCGGCTGCTCGGCAAGGGCTACACCTGTGATGTGGTCATCGGCACGGCGATATTTTCATTCTGTCTGGACTTCACCAAGCCGCTTAACGCCTATGCACCAGTCAACGATTACATGTTGGCGGCGATTTTTGGCGGCGTGTTCAATGGCATTGGCTATGGTATTGTGTTCCGCATGAATGGCAGTACCGGCGGCTTCGATATCGTGGGCGCCATTGCCAAGAAGTTTTATTCCTTTAATATGGGCGGCGTGATTTTCGGTTTTAATTGTCTGGTCATGCTGGTGGCGGCGTTTATGTTCGGCGTGGCGCCGGCGATGTTTACGCTTATCTGCATGTTCATGAATGCCATGGTGACGGATAAGGTTATCGCGGGCTTTAACAGCCGCAAGGCGCTCCTAATCGTATCCAATCAGGCGGAGGCCATTGCCGAGGGCATTATGGAAGTGGGCCGCGGCGTAACCTTCCTGCATGGGCAGGGGGCGTTTACGCGCCGTGAGCGCAATGTGGTGTTCGTGGTGGTGACCTTAACGCAGGTAGCCAAAATGAAGATGATAATAAACGCCATCGACCCCGATGCGTTTGTGATTATCATGTCGGCCAATGAAGTCATGGGGCATGGATTCAGTTCACCTGGTGTAAAAAATGGGACAGTGATTCACCGTTACGGGAATAACAGCAGATAGGAGAAGTTTATGCAAGAAACGGATATATTAGTGGTGGGAGCCGGAGCAGCCGGGGCATCTTTAGGCTATTTGCTAAAACAGACGGGCAAGGATGTGCTGTTGCTGGAAATGCTGGATGCAAAAAAGAAGAATAAGCTGTGCGCAGGAATAATTGAGCACAGGGCAGATAAGGCCTTTACGGATATTTTCGGTAAAACGCTGGCTGAAGCGGGGCTCGTGACTATGCCTATGGAAACGATGATTGTCCGCCATGATGATTATGAAATGAGCCATACCATGCCCAAGAAGCATCAGGCTGTACAGGGAACAGAGCAAGGTTCGGTACAGGATGAAAATGCGCAGGGATTTGTCGCAAGCCTGCGTAATTATCTGCAGAAAGGCGGTAAAATGGCGGCGAAAATGGCCGTGAAGAAGGCCGCTGGTTATGAGCCGGGAGTAGTTTCCTATAAAGCTTTGCCCCGTAAGCATTTTGATGATTATATACTGAATCGCTATTTGGAAGCGGGCGGGCAGCTTATGGATCGTACCACGGTGCGGTCTATCGATAAAGAACGGCAGGTGGCGTGCTGTGTAAATCTTGTTACCAAAGAGACCTTCGAAATCAAGTATAATACTTTGGTCGGTGCAGATGGAGCAACATCGATTGTGCGGCGTTTGCTTACAGGGAAGCGGCAAAGCACGACACTTGCTTTGGAAGCACCGGTGCCCCTTACACTGAGGGAAACGGTAATTTATTTGCGTCCGGCTGACCATGGTTATTTTTGGTATATTCCCCGCGGAAACGATGCTACTGTTGGCTGTGTCTATCATAAATTGGGGTGCAGAGACAGTGAAATCAGAAAGCACTTTGCGGCATGCTGTGCGGATATGGGAATAAAAATGGAGAGCAAAATACGTGGTGCCCTGATTCCTGATGGCAGTGATGTGCTGCTGCAGCCGGCAGAACATTGTTTTTTGATTGGCGAAGCTGCGGGCTTGTCGGATAATTTTACCGGTGGTGGTATTCACTATGCGCTGTTATCGGCAAAGGCATTAGCGGATGCTTTGCAGGGAAAAAAGACTTATGATGAGGCGATGAAGCCCCAACTGGACGCCGTGCATAAGAATTGCAGCAATGCGAATATCTACTTTGCCGCCGGTGGTAAGGTGGTGGAATTTCTGGGGCAGAAAAAGACCAACTAATGGTTGCAATAGAGAAAGGAATTTTGTACAATGAAAAAGATATTGATTATGATGCTGGTGCTTATGACGGCGCTTTCGGCTGGATGTATCGCCGGCGGCAAGGATAATGGAGGCAAAAAAGTGGCTAATCGCATTGCAGTATTTGAAACCAACAAAGGTACGTTTGAAATCGAACTTTTCGAAGACAAGACGCCGATTACGACGAAGAATTTTATCGACCTGACAGAAAAGGGCTTTTACAATGGCGTGATTTTCCATCGCGTGATTGACGGCTTTATGATTCAGGGCGGCGACCCGGATGGCACGGGTAAGGGCGGCCCGGGCTACACCATCGAGGATGAATTCCTCGATGACCTGCGCTTTGATGGCGAAGGCATCCTGGCTATGGCCAACACGGGCATGCCCCACAGCGGCGGCAGCCAGTTCTTCATCACGCTGGATAAGACCCCGTGGCTCAACGGCAAGCACACCATCTTTGGCAAGGTGATTAAGGGCATGGATGTTGTCCGCACCATCGGCCATAGCGAAACGGATTTTTCTGACCGTCCGCTCGAAAAAGTCGTGATGGAAAAAGTTACCATTAAAGATGCCAAATAAGGACGAAAACTACACTTATATCTTAGAGTGCAGTGACGGCAGTTTTTATACAGGCTGGACAAATGACCTCGTAAAGCGGGTCAGGACGCACAATGCAGGCCGCGGGGGCAAATACACCCGCGCCCGCCTGCCTGTGCGTCTTGTCTATTTTGAAACCTTTGCCGAAAAACGGGAAGCGCAGAGTCGTGAATGGCATATCAAGCAGCTTACCCATGAGCAGAAACGAAAATTAATCGAGAGTAGCGAGAGGATGTAATACAGTGGATTTAAGCATAGTGGAACTGCTGAAAGTAGTAGTTCTCGGTATTGTAGAAGGTCTGACGGAATGGCTGCCGGTATCGAGTACCGGTCATATGATTCTGGTGGACGAATTTATCAAGCTGGATGTCAGCAAGGATTTCATGGATATGTTCCTGGTGGTTATCCAGTTGGGCGCAATTCTCGCCGTTGTGGCGCTGAATTTTGAAAAGCTCAATCCCTGGTCGGATTGGAAGACGAAGAAGGAAAAGCGGGATACGGTGAGCTTGTGGATGAAGGTTATCGTGGCCTGCATTCCCGCGGCTGTGATTGGCCTGATGTTCAACAAGTACATGGAAGAACATTTCATGACGGCGCCGGTGGTGGCCACGACGCTTATCTTCTACGGCCTGCTCTTTATCTGGATTGAGAACTACAACAAGCATCGCCGTCCGCGGATTAACGACTTGGCAAACTTGGATTACCGTACGGCTTTCATTATCGGCCTGTTCCAGGTGCTCTCCCTGGTGCCGGGTACCAGCCGTTCCGGTGCGACCATTATCGGTGGTATCCTCTTTGGTGCCAGTCGTATCGTGGCTGCGGAATTTACGTTCTTCCTGGCTATTCCGGTCATGTTCGGCGCGAGCCTCCTCAAGATGGTCAAGTTCGGCCTGCATTACACGGGGGCGGAAATCGTCATCATGGTGGTGGGCATGGTTACGGCCTTTATCGTTTCCATCCTGTCCATCAAGTTCCTCTTGAGCTATATCAAGACCAATGACTTCAAGGCCTTTGGCTGGTATCGTATCGTACTGGGCATTGTGGTTATCGCCTATCTGTTCTTAGTAGGCGATCCGACAGCGGATAATATGTAAGTAAAAGCCTTCCCTTTTGGGGAAGGCTTTGCCATAGGAGGATATGTGTATGAAAATCATTGCAGGTCTGGGCAATCCCGGCAGCGAATATGCCGCGACCAAGCATAATGTCGGCTTTATGCTGGTGGATGCACTGGCAGATAAATTGGGCATTGACAACTGGCAGGATAAATTTGATGCCAAAGTCGCGCAGGGCTTTTTGGGCACGGAAAAGATTCTGCTCGTCAAGCCCCTGACTTATATGAACGAAAGTGGACGGGCAATCGGGCCGCTGATGAATTTTTACAAGCTGGAGACGGAGGACTTAATCGTTGTCCATGATGATATGGATATTCCGGCCGGCACAGTGCGTATCCGCAAAAAGGGTAGTGCGGGCGGCCATAACGGCATCAAGTCCGTACTGGCGCATTTAGGGGATGAACATTTTGCCCGCGTGCGGATTGGCATTGGCCGTCCCCTGCCGGGCTGGACGGTGGTCAATCACGTACTGGCACCGTTTACGGATGAGGACAAGCCGAAAATCAGGGAAGCCATTAACTATCTTCTGCCTGCGGTGGAATGCATTGTGACGGAGGATGTGGATATGGCGATGAATAAATACAATCCCAAGAAGCAGAAAAAGAAGAAAGCCGCTGAAATCGTGGCAGAAACACAGGAAGGAGGTACAGAAAATGCCGCAGAAAACAAATGAACTGATTACGGCTGTCTATGCCGATGAGGATGGCAATATCTTAGATGCTCCGGGCATGCAGGGCATGGGCCGTACAGGCAGGGAAAATATCCTGCTCAAACCGGAGGATTTGATTCCCCTGCCGGAAAGTGCGGATTTAATGCTTCTGCCCGACCATCTGGCTGTGGGCATGGCCAGTGACGGCGAGGTTATGCCCATCAGCGGGCTGGCTGTGGCTGCGATTCTGCCGGCCGGTTATACTCGTCTTTATATGCCGGCTTATGAACGTGCGGAAGAAGTGGAACGCCTGCCTCTTTATGGCTATACAGCGGTGGTGGTCTACAAGGACGAGCTTTACTGTGCCGCTGTTTATACGGACGAAAACGAGAAATGGGACCCCGTGCATTACAATACGAAGGACCTCAAAAATCTCGTCAAGCGCACGAAGAAGGCTTTGCCGGGCAATCGCATTGTGGAACAGGTCGCAGGCTGTTCTTTAAAATGGCACTGCTGCACAGCGCAGAATCTGTTCTACCGCCGCTGGGAATGCGGTATTCCGACTTCGCCGGTCTGCAATGCCAACTGTTTTGGCTGTATTTCCCTGCAGCCCGCAGAGTGCTGTCCGTCGCCGCAGCAGCGCATTAACTTCCGTCCGACACCGGAGGAGATTGCTGAGGTCGGTGTGTACCATTTGCAGGTCGCCCCCGATGGCATCATCAGTTTCGGTCAAGGCTGTGAAGGCGAGCCGAGTCTGGCGGCGGATAATATCGCCGCAGGCATTAAGCTGATTCGCCAGCAGACCGATAAGGGTCAGATTAACATGAATTCCAATGTGGGCTGGACAGAGGGCGTCAAGAAGATTGTCGATGCCGGTTTGGACTCTTTGCGCGTGTCGATTATCAGCGCCCGTGAGGAAGGTTATGATGCCTATTACCGCGCCAGCTATCATCTGGAAAACGTCAAGGAATCCATTCGCTATGCACTCGACAAGGGCGTTTATGTGTCCTTGAATCTCCTGTATTTCCCCGGTTTCAATGACCGTGAGGAAGAACTGAAAGCATGGCAGGAATTCTTCCGGGAACTGCCGGTGCAGATGATTCAGGTGCGCAATCTCAATATCGACCCGGATGCGTTCCTCGATATCATGCCGGAACCGCAGGGTAAGGCCGTGGGCACGCGGAAGTTTATCGAAACCCTCCATGCGGAATTCCCGCAACTCGTTATCGGCAGTTTCAGCCACTATGTGGAAGACTAAGAAAAGAGGCGTTGGCTTGATGTTAGCAATCAAAAACGGCAGATTTATCGTACCCGATGAAAATGGTGATTTCGTTTTCCGCACAGAAGGCGTACTGCTCTGCGATGGTGAACGGATAAAGGGCTTTGCAGAGGAAAAAGATATTCCTGCGGATGCCGAAGTTTTGGATGCGCAGGGCAATTATGTGGCACCGGGCTTTTTGAATGTCCATATTCATGGCTGTGCGGGCTCGGATACCATGGATGCGGATATGGATGCGTTGGAGCGTATGGCAAAACTGCAGGCGCAGACCGGCGTAACGGGTTTTTTGCCCACAACCATGACCTGTAAGTGGCATGAGGTGGAAGAAGCCTTGCTGGCGGTAAAAGAAACGATGCAGTGTCCGCCGGTTGGTGCCCGGATTCTGGGTGCACATATGGAAGGCCCGTTCATCAGTCCGAAAAAGAAAGGGGCACAGGCGGAAGAAAATATCCGCAAGGCCGATTATAAGCTGGTAAAGCCTTGGGCAGATGTGGTGAAAATCATCACCTTAGCACCGGAGGAGCTTACGGATTATACCTTTGTCGATGAATGCCATGCGGCCGGGATTACGGTGTCCATCGGCCATACGGCGGCGGATTACGAGGAAACGCTGCAGGCAGTAAAAGAGCATGGGATTCATCATTTCACCCATGTCTATAACGCCATGACGGGCTTTAGCCACCGCAGCCCCGGTGTTGTGGGCGCGGCTTTTGATACCGAAGCCAACTGCGAAATCATTGCCGATAATGTGCACAGCCATCCTGCGGCACAGCGGCTTTTATATCATGCCAAGGGCGGGAAGAACATCGTGCTGATTACCGACAGCCTGCGCGCCTGTGGCTTGGGCGATGGCCCCTCGGAACTTGGCGGGCAGGAAGTCTTTGTTAAAGGGGAACTGGCTACGCTGAAAGACGGCACCATTGCTGGCAGTGTGGCGACGATGAACCGCTGCGTTAAGATTTTCTGGGGAAATACGGGAGCGGAGCTGCCGCAGATTATCGAGATGGTGACGAAGACACCGGCGCAGGAGTTGGCGCTTTATGAGGAAATCGGCTCGCTGGAAAGTGGAAAGCGAGCGGATATCGTCATCTTTGATGAAGAAGTGCAGATTCACAAGACCGTTATCGGCGGCAAGGTTTATTACCACGATTGAGTTCGTGGCAAAAGGCGCGGCAGGCGAGGACTAGCTGTCATTCGCTGCGGCGCGGAACTAAAAATATTTTTTATCTTTAATTTAAGGGCTGGAAAAGTCAAAACTCGCTGTGCTCAGACAGTTGACTTTTCCAGCCCCTTTTGTCGTATGATAAAAAATATTTTCTTTACGTTCCCTGCCTGACGCTGCTGTCAGCTAGTCCTCGCCTGACGCTTATTGCTAGATTCTTAGTTAAAAAACTTAGCTGAAATCTTTTACGAAGTGCTTGCAGTAAGCTGTGTACTTATCCTGCGCGGAGAGGCAGGTGTCGGTCAGATATTCCGGCTCACGGTAGAATTCTCGCAGGCCGCGGTAGTAAAATTGCTTGTGGTCATTGTCGATGATGAAGGGGACGATGCCGAAGGCCAGGCAGTCTTTGAAGAGCAACAGGCGTCCTACTCGTCCATTGCCGTCCTGAAAGGGATGAATGGCTTCAAAGTCTACATGAAATTTGAGCAGGTCATGGAAATCATGGCTACTTATGTTTTGATAATGCGTCAGCAGTTTCTGAATTTCTGCTGCTACATTATCGGGAGCGCAGGTTTCTTTATCGCCAATGGTATTGGGCAAAGCTTTGTATTCGCCCACATTGAACCAGTCAAGGTCGGCATCGGTGGTATTGGCTTTGAGGATTTTATGCAGCTGCTTGATAAAATCTTCATCTGTGGGCTGGTCATAGTTTTTCAGGATATAGTCAAAGGCCCGGAAGTGGTTCATGGTTTCGATGATGTCATTGCTGTCGATGACTTCGTCGCCGTTGCTGAGAATCGTATGGGTGTTGAACAGGTTTATGGTATGCTCATGGCTGAGCTTGTTGCCTTCGATGCGGTTGCTGTTGTAGGCGAGGCTGGTCTGCGTATAATGATAAATACCGTTTTTGTATTTGGCAGCTTGTTCTGTTTTTAGCTGGTGAATTAAGCGTTGGACATTTTCTTGTGGACTCATTGCAGGCTCCTTTCAAAAAATTCATCCCCTTTATTATATCACAGTATGGGGCGGGGGATAGGAGATTATCTGGATAGTTTTGTAACGATTGAAACAGAAAGTATTGCGCAGGTCATTTATAATGGAGACAATGGATAATACGGTTTAGTTTGGCATAAGGAGTAATTCTGATGAAGACGATAGATTTTAATCTCATGGTGGCGGAGCTGGTGAAAGATGAACCGCAGGTGGCGGAGATTTTGACCGGGTTGGGGCTGGGGAAGCTGATAAGCCCGGAGGCGTTGCAGGTTATGGGTAATATTATGACCATTCCACGGGCGGCGGCTATGCAGGGGGTGGCTATGGAGGTTGTCATTGCTGCTTTTAGGGAACGGGGCTTTTCAGTGGTCAATGGAGAGGCAGCGGACAGTACGGGAATCTGTTCTGTAACCGGTCATTTTGACCAGGCAAGTTCCCTGCCGGAGGGGCATCCGATTGAGCTGATGCGGGCGGAGAATGCAGGCATGGAAAAGGTGTTGGATATTCTGCAGGCGGAGTGTGCAGGCAGTGAAGCAATAGACTTTTCCGTGGTTATTCAGAACTTGCAGGCGCTTAATGGTGTGCGCTCTCATTATGCCAAGAAGGAAGAACTGCTGATGGCGCAGCTCTATAAATATGGCGTAACGGGGCCGTCACAGGTCATGTGGAATGAGGATGATGAAATTAAAAAGGAAATCGGCACGCTTACGCAGGCGGTTATGGAGGATGCGGACAATGTGCTGATTTACAAGGGGCGCATAGCGGCTGTGGTGAAAAAGGCGCGGGAGATGGTGTACAAGGAAGAACGGATTTTATTCCCGCTATGTCTGCGCTTTTTCACGGATGAGGAGTGGCTGCGGATATATCGTGACTTCCCGGAAATGGGCATGGCTTTTGTCGAAAAGCCGGCCAAGTGGGAGGCAGGCGAACGCTGGACGGCAGCGGAGCTGGCCAAGGTTACGGAACAGGAGATTTTAGCGGGAAAAATCCGGCTGTCCACGGGCGAATTGACCGTCAAACAGCTAAGTGCTATCTTGGCGCTGTTGCCATTGGATTTAACCTTTATTGACGCGGAGGAAAAGCTGCGCTTCTTCATCAACGAAGGCCGGGTGTTCCCGCGTCCGTTAGCGGCTTTGGGGCGTGATGTGGCCGAGTGCCATCCGCCGCATATTGTGCCGGTGGTCAAAAATCTTGTGGCGGATTTCAAGGCGAAAAAACGCAGTTCTTTGGAGGTGTCCCGTTATATCATGGGCAAGCCGATTCTCGTGAAGTATATGGCGGTCTATGATGAAACTGGTGCGTATATGGGCACTTTGGAAGCGGTGCAGGATTGCAGCCGTATTTTGGAAAAGTTTGCCCACAGATAAATCTGGTCGCCTCTTGCAATTTTCAGAAAATTATAGTACAATATGACATATTAGAACAAGCAATGTATATGCTAGGAGGGGTATTTATGTTTAGAGCAGTACCATTTCATCTGAAAGAAAACGCAGAACGGGGCTACGATGTTTTGGAGAAGGTTTTAAGCTATGCGGCGGAGCAGTCCCTGAATCCTCTGGGAAAAGTCAGCGGTGCCCTGTCCTCCTTCAAGGTGGATGTGATTGAAACCGATACGGCTTATGAGTTGTTTGCAGAGCTTCCGGGCTTTTATAAAGAGCAGATTACCGTGTCCTACGATGATGACAACTATCTGCGCATAAAAGCCCAGCGGGCAGAGGCTGTGGACGCGAGCATCAAGTATCTGTGCCGGGAACGCAAGAGCGGCGATTTTGAACGCACGTTCTACATTGACATGATTGACAAGAAGTCCGTCAATGTGGCCTTTGAGAACGGCATTTTGCATATCGTCCTGCCCAAGCAGAAGGAAGAGGATGGCCGTACGGTCTTTGATATCGAATAAAAGTAAAAAGCCTGTTGGAAAAAGTGCCAACAGGCTCTGTTTATGATAAAATAACAATAAACATAAAATATTTTATCTGACTTAGAGAAAATGGCAGGATTTTGGGGATGGAAGGGGAATTAATATAAAGTATAAAATGTTACCGCTATAAGTAGCCGGAGGAGAGTTGGGAGGGACTAATCATGATGGACGAAAAGGATTGGGTGGAGTTTAAGAGAAAGTTGAAGGCCAAGACGGAAATTGACCTTGACTTATATAAGGAACCGCAGATGAAGCGCCGTATTGGCAATCTCGTAACCAGAGCCAATATGAATTCCTATGTGGAGTATTTTGACAATGCGGCCAAGGACAAAGACGATTTTGCGGCTTTTATTGAGTATCTGACCATTAACGTGTCAGAGTTCTTCCGTACGCCGGAGAAGTTTGGCAAGCTGGAGACCGATGTTATTCCCGATTTGCTGAAGCGTTCACCGAAGCTCAATATTTGGAGCGCAGGCTGCTCCATTGGGGCAGAGCCGTATTCGCTGGCCATTATCATGAAGGAAATGACCCCGAATACCCGTCATCGCATTTTGGCTTCGGATTTGGATATTGAAATTCTGGCCAAAGCCAAGAGAGGTGTCTACACCAAAGATGAAATCAAGGCCATGAAGCCTGAGCGTCTGGCCAAATACTTCAAGCCTGAAGGCGATAAATATGCAGTCAGTCAGGATATCAAGAACTGCATTGAGTTTAAGCGCCATAATTTGCTCAAAGATCCCTTTGAAAACGGATTCGACTTGATTTTGTGCCGTAATGTGGTTATTTATTTCACGGAAGAAGCCAAAGACCAGCTTTATGCAAATTTCTTTAAGGCACTCAAGCCCGGTGGCATTCTCTTTGTAGGCGCTACGGAGGCTATTTTGAACTTCCGTAAATTAGGTTACACCAGTTTCCAGCCATTCTTCTATCAAAAGCCATTAACTTAAAGCCAGTAAACCACGATAAGGATCGGTGTTAAATCATGTACGCGAATCAACAGATAGAACAATTGGATAGGGAAAGCATGCAGGCCTTGCAGCTTGAACGCTTGCAAAAACAGCTGAAATGGGTGGAGGAAAAGAGTCTCTACTATCAGCAGAAGTTTGCCAAGGCAGGCGTGTCGGCAAAGGAGGTACAAAGCCTTGAAGATATTCGTAGGCTTCCTTTCCTGACCTCTAATGAGCTCTTTCAGGTTGATTCGTTAGACCTTCTTACGCTGCCGTTGTCGGCGATATTGCGATTCAGCGTAGTGCAGCAGGAAAACGGTGAAGTGACGAAGTTCTACACCAATGGTGATGTGGCGAAGAATGTGGAAATGATGACCCGCTGTCTGGTGGCTACGGGGATCAATCAGACTTCGGTAGTGGCTATACAGGGGGATATGGCGGACAGCCGCCTGATGGACATTCAATATGCTCTGGAAATGCTCGGGGCAACAGTGGTGAACATGGGGACGGATTACCGGCAGTGGCTGCGCTTCATGGATCTGATCAGCATGGATACGATTGTGAGCACACCGCAGCTTATCATGCAGCTGATTATTCAGTTGCAGGCTACCGGCAAAAACATCGCCGATTATCCTTTGAACCGGGTTATCTGTATGAATCCGCAGGGGCTGACCAATGCTATGCAGCGTCATATTGCGGACAGAACCCATGCTACGGTCTACAATCTGTATGAACCGGCAGAACTGGGGACAGCCAGTATGCTCTATCAATGTGAAGCACATAAGGGCTATCATATCCAGGAGGATTATTATTATCCTGAAATTGTGGCTTTCCATAGTGATCAGGTGGTGACGGAGCCTCATCAGATGGGCGAGCTGGTGGTAACAACCTTGATGGCAGAGGCCATGCCGCTGATTCGTTACCGGACAGGACAGGCAGTCATGCTCGAAACGGATACTTGCGACTGCGGGCGTACGTTGCACCGGGTGACCACACCGTTTACCTTTATGTAAAATATGTTAAATGGCCTCCCTGTTTAGGGAGGCTTTTCTAGTTGAGGATACGATATGACAGCAAAGCTTGATTTTATCATTGGTCGTTCGGGGACAGGCAAGACACATGCCTGCCTGACGGCAATGCAAAAGGAAATGACGGAAAGACCGCTGGGAAAGGCACTTATTTTGCTTTTGCCGGAACATATGACCTACAAGACTGAGCGGGAACTGGCCACGATGATGGACGCTGCCGGACAGGGCTTTTTCCGTGCCTATGTCTTTGGTTTTCGCCGTTTTGCCCGGCAGATTCTGATGGAAACCGGCGGGGATTTGCCCCGCATCAGCGATGTGGGACGCCGTCTGCTGCTGCAAAAGCTGCTCTTGAAACATCAAAAGGATACAGATTTGACGGTCTTTGCGCGGGCGGCTCGTCAGCGGGGCTTTACGGAAACCTTGTCCGATGCCATCAAAGAGATAAAAAGCTATCGGCTCACGACGGACAAACTGCGGCAGGCAGCAGATATGGTGGGGGCTGGCCAGGAACGGCTCTCCGGCAAGGTACGGGAGCTCAGTACGCTTGCCGATGAATTTGCTGAGGCCATGGCGGGGCGTAAAAGTGATGCCGAAGATTTGATGCATATTCTGGCGGAGAAAATCCCGCAGGCGCAGCTTATGCAGGGGGCTGAAGTCTGGATTGACGGCTTTGTATTCTTTAATCCGCAGGAAATGCATGTGCTGGCGGCAATTCTGGCAACGGCTGCCAAAGTGCATATCACCCTGCCGATGATGGGGGAACAGCTGCCGGAGGGCCGAGTGAATTTCCAGCTGACGGAAAATACGTTGGAAACGGGGTTGTTTAACCGTCCCTATCGCACGATGGAAAATATCTGCCGGTTAATGCAGGAATTGGAGCCGCATGGGCAGGGCTTTTGGCAGCCCGTCACTTTGCTTACGCATAATCATCGTGCGCAAAATCCTGCGCTTGGCTGGCTGGAAGAAAAACTGTTTGGACAGGTGGAAGCCGCCAAGTTTGCGCCGGAAAATCTGCAGCTGGTGGAAGCGGCCAACCGCCGTATCGAGCTGGAGACGGCGGCTGCCGATATTTTGCGGCTTGTGCGGGAGCGCAATTACCGCTATCGGGAAATCGGCGTGCTTATCCGCAATGCCGAAGATTATGATGGGATTTTGCCACTGGTCTTTCAGGATTACGGCATTCCCTTCTTTCAGGACGGCAAGCGGCAGAGTATTCATCATCCTTTGGCGGAACTCTTGCGTTCCGCATTGGAAGTGGTGCAGAAGGGCTGGAACTATGAAAACATCTTCCGCTGTCTGCGTACAGGCTTTTTTCCCTTGGTACGGGATGATGTGGACAAGCTGGAAAATTATGTGTTGGAATTTGGCCTGCGCGGTCGCAAGCGCTGGCTGCAGGCGGAGGATTGGAACTGGCACCGTCGCTATTCGCTGGATGGAGAAACGGAAGAAGCCGATGAGGAAACCAAACAGCGTCTTTTGTTGATTGACGGTTTGCGGCGGCAGGCCGTCGAGGCCTTGCAGGTTTTTGACCAGTCAATCCGGCAGGCCGGGAATGTGACCGAACAGGTGACGGCCCTGTATGATTTCCTGATTGCTTTGGAAGTGCCTGCCCACTTAGCCAAGTGGCAGGAAGTGGCGGAAGGTGAAGGCCGGATGGCTGATGCCGCCGAACATCGGCAGATTTGGGATGACATCATGGAATTTTTTGACCAGCTGGTGGAAATCAGCGGGGACGAAAAGATGAGTCTGAGCGATTTTGCTGCCGTATTGGGCGATGGGCTCGATGCCGTGACCCTTTCCTTGATTCCACCCGGCTTGGATTATGTCACGGTGTCCTCCCTTGACCAGAACAGTCTGGCGGGCACGCGGGCCATTTATATTTTAGGGGCCAATGCGGGTGCCATGCCGCGCCGTATCGGTGAACAGGGCATGTTTACCGACGCCGACCGACTGCATTTAGCAGATGCCTTTGCCAAAATGCCGGCAGACAACAATGGGGAGCGTCCGGTGATTTCCCGTGGCGGTCAGGAACGCAGCTTTGGTGAGCGCTTCCTGCTTTACCGCGGTTTTAATGAGGCGCGGGAATATCTGTGGATTTCTTATGCTTTAGCCGATGCCGAGGGCAATGGCCTGCAGCCGGCAGGATTAGTGGCACGGCTGCAAAAATGTTTCCCCAAGTTACCGTTGTTGTCTATCCCCTTGGAGACTTTGGGCCGCCATGATATGTTGCAGTTGGCGGCACCGACGCCGGCAGTGTCCGGTTTGGCCAGTGCCCTGCGCGGCCAGCGGGATGAGCGAAAGATGGACGAGTTTTGGCGGGATGTCTACAATTGGGCGCTGGCACAGCCCCAAATGCAGCGCCCCTTGCAGCTTGCCTTATCCGGTCTGTCGCCGAAGGCCAAGGTAGAGAACATTCCCAAGGAACTGGCGCAGGCCATCTATCTGCGTGGGAAATTCCTGCGGGGCAGTGTCACGCAGTTTGAAAGCTTCCGCCGCTGTCCCTTTGCCCATTTTGCCAGTTATGGCCTGAAACTTACGGAGCGGCGTACTTATGAATTCCGCCATATGGACTTAGGCCAGCTTTTGCATGAAGTTATCCGCGAGTATGGCGAAATGGTGAGCCGGGATTATAACCGCCGCTGGCAGGATGTGCCAGAGGAGATGCGCGGACAGATTTGCCATGATTTGGTGGAGGAGATTGCGCCTCGTCTGCAAAGTGAA
Source organism: Pseudoselenomonas ruminantium (assembly GCA_002373045.1). Taxonomy (GTDB): domain Bacteria; phylum Bacillota; class Negativicutes; order Selenomonadales; family Selenomonadaceae; genus Selenomonas_A; species Selenomonas_A ruminantium_J. The sequence goes on from DFHU01000060.1 coordinate 20,276, forward strand.
ATCCTTTTGAGCCGCCCGGACTACCGCCATTACAAGCGGCGCATGGAGGCCACGGCCCTGCAGGCGGTAAACCATCTTTCCGCCTGGGCGGCGATGTCGGAATTTCAGCCCGCCTACTTTGAAGAAGGCTTCGGCCATGCCGCTGACCGCGTGCAGCTCACCCCGCTGCCCTTGGGCAATGGCTTTTCCCTGTCGCTTAAAGGGCAGATTGACCGGCTGGACGTTCATCAGGAAAATCCCTATTTTCTCGTCTTGGACTATAAGACTGGACAGGCGGCGATTAATCTTTTTGAAGTATATTATGGCTTGAAGTTGCAGCTGCTGGTCTATGTGCTGGTTGGACAGGAACTTCTCAAACAACAGGACAAGGAACGGCTGCCGGCGGGGATTTTATATGCTTTGCTTCATAATCCCACCATAGCTGCGGATAAGCGGCTGACGGCAGAAGAAATGGCCGATGCCATCCGCAAAAAACTCACCATGCCCGGCTGGGTGCTGGCGGATATGGAGGTTATCCGCAGCATTGATGCCAATTTGGAACACATCAAACCGCAGACGAAAAAGGATGGGGAATTGACCAGCGAAACCGTAAAAGGCCATTATATCCGCACGCAGCAGGAGTTTGAACTCATGCTCGGCTATGTGGATTATATGTTGAAGGATACCGGCCGGGCCATCCTGGACGGGGATATTCGGATAAATCCCTGCCGTTACGATAAGAATGCGGAACGGACGGCCTGCAACTACTGTAATTATCGGGTAATCTGCGGTTTTGACCCGGAGATTGAGGGTTTTTCCTATCATGAGGTGGGAAATTTTGATGAAGAAGAAATGGAACGCCGCATGGCAGAAAAGATAGGAAGAGAGGATTTAGCCGATGCAATACACCAAGGACCAACAGAAAGCCATTGATGAACGTGGCCGCAACATTTTGGTGGCGGCAGCCGCAGGTTCCGGCAAGACGCGTGTGCTGGTGGAGCGCATTATCCGCCAGCTTATTGAAGGGGAGCTCGATGTTGATGCGCTGCTCGTGGTAACGTTCACCAATGCAGCAGCAGCGGAGATGCGGGAGCGTATTGAAGCGGCGCTGGAAAAAGAAATAGCGGCAGCAAGCAAGCATGACATCATTGCCCGGCTGGAACGCCAAAGGGTTCTGCTCACCGGCGCGGATATCTGCACCTTCCATTCCTTTTGTCAACGGCTTATCCGCCAGCATATTGAAGCGATTGATGTGGACCCAAAATTCCGTCTGGCCAGTGAACAGGAACTCGTTTTACTGAAAAGCGATACCTTGGAAACCATGCTGGAAGAAAAATACGAGCGCCCCTTAGAGGCGGATAAACTGCCTGCATGGGAGGAGTTTATCTCCTTTATGGACGATTATGGCGATGAAAAAGGTGACGAAGAGGTTAAGCAGGCGATTCTACGGCTGCATAGCTTTGCCCAAAGCCAGCCTTTTCCGGAAAAATGGCTGGAAAGCCAGCAACTAGGTACGGGACAGACCATTGCCGATTCGCCCTGGCTGACAGCGGCGGTGCCGGAAATGCGGGCAGGTCTGCTGGCGGTTATCAGTCAGTATGAGGAATGCGCGGGAATGGCCTTGGGGAGTGACCCGGCCTTAAAAGCGGCCTGGGTTCCCTATGGAGAGCTTATTCAGCAGGATTTAACCGGCCTTGACGCCATTCGCGAGGCGTTCAATGTGCTGGAGTCAAATCCTGACGGCGAAAAATGGAATGAACTTGTCCGGCAGGTGAGCAAATTTTCGTGGCTGGCCATGCGGGGTAAAGTTTATGGCGATTTGAAAAATCTGTATCCCGATATGCGGAAACAGTTTGATGAACGCCGCGATGCTGTAAAGAAAGCGCTGAAAAAATTTGCCGATACTTACCTCAATCAGCAGGCCGAACAGATTGAGGAAGATATTGCGCTCAACCACAAGACTGCGGCAATCTATGCAGGTTTGGCGCTCGACTTCGGCAGGGCGTTGCAGGCGGCGAAAAAAGAGCGCAATATTTTGGATTTCAACGATTTGGAGCATTTTGCGCTGGCGATACTTTGTGCGGATAATGAAGGAGAGGTTATGCCAACGCCGATAGCCCTTGCCCTGCGGGAAAAATATAAATCCATCATGGTCGATGAGTATCAGGATACCAATGGCGTACAGGAGGCCATCCTCAATCTGATTGCTCAGGAAAACAACCGCTTTACCGTGGGCGATGTGAAGCAGAGCATTTATCGCTTCCGTTTGGCCGACCCGTATCTCTTTCAGGCAAAATACGAAAGTTTCCCCGAAAAGGCGGAGAAAGAAGACAACAATCTGTTGATTACCATGAAACAGAATTTCCGCAGCCGCAGTGAGGTGCTGGCGCCGATTAACTTTGTCTTTGACCAGATTATGACCAAAGGCGCGGCAGAAATCGAGTATGATGACCGCAGTAAGCTCTATCCCGGCGCAAATTATCCGGCCCATGAACATACTTTTGCGGGAACCGCTGGGGCGCTGGAATTGGATTTGATTCAGCAGGAAGAACAGGAAAAGGAAGATAGGTCGGCGATCGAGGAGGATGGCGAAGACCTGTCCGGCTTCAAGCTCGAAGCGGCCTATATTGCCCGCCGGATTGGCCGTCTTATAGAGCGGGGCTATATGGTTCTGGACAAGGACAGCAATACTTATCGTTCATTGGCTTATCGCGATATTGCTGTGCTTATGCGCGCGGTAAGCGGCAAGGCCAATATCCTGCTGGAAGCCCTGCGCAAAAACAGCGTTCCGGCTTATGCCGATGTAGATAGCGGCTATTTTGAAGCGCCGGAAGTGCGCCTGATATTGGCGCTGCTGACCGTGATTGACAACGTGCGGCAGGATATTCCCTTGGCGGCTGTGCTGGCCTCGCCGATTGGCGGCTTTTCCATGACAGATTTGACGAAAATCCGGCTGGCTTCGGCGACAGGCGATTTGTATGACGGTCTGTTGGCCAGCTTTTCTCTGGACAGCAAATTACCCAAGAAACTGGCTGCCCGTACGGCAGCTTTTCAGGAAGAACTGGCCCGTTGGCGTGAGTTTTCCATCAGCCATGGTGTGCCGGAACTCATTTGGCTGCTCTATCGTGAAACCGGCTATTATGACTATGTGGGCGGCTTGAAAGGCGGCCTCTTGCGGCAGGCGAATCTGCGTATGCTCGCCGACCGCGCCGCGGAGTTTGAACGGAGCAATTACCGCGGGCTGTTCCGTTTCCTGCGCTTTATTGAAAACTTGCAGAAACGGGATACCGATTTGGCAGTTGCCCGTACATTGGGCGCCAGCGAAAATGTCGTGCGGATTATGAGCATTCACCGCAGTAAAGGTTTGGAATTCCCCGTGGTGATTGTGGCCGATATGGCCAAAAAATTCAATTTGCGTGACGCGCAGGGAACGTTCCTGTTGCACAAGGAACTCGGCATTGGCGTGCGCCTTGCCCAGCGCTCTCAGGCAGGACGGCAAATCTATAAATCCCTGCCCTGGCAGTCGGTGGCGGCGAAAATCCGTGCTGAATCCAAGGCCGAGGAAATGCGTATTCTCTATGTGGCCATGACGCGCGCCAGAGAAAAACTGATTCTGACCGGTGTACTGCCGGCTAAGAATACAGAGAAAAAGGCCAAAGGCTATTGCCGTTATGTTGGACGTGACGAAGCACAACTGCCGGATTTTGCCATTGCCAAGGCAGACAGCTATCTCGATTGGGTAGCCGCTGCGTTGTGTCGTCATAGTGCGGCGGCGCCGTTATGGGAATTGGCCGGTATCAGTGCAGCTGGCGGGTTCGAAAAACAGCTGGAACCTGAAGCGCAGGTCAAGATTAACCTCTGTCCGGCGGCAGAGGTGACCGATGGCAAAGAAGAAGAACACAAGCAGGACGCTTTACTGCAAGCGGCAGCCGCCTTGTTGCCGATGCCCTCATCACCCAATAAGGATAGGGTAGAGGCTATGCTGGGCTGGCAGTATGCAGACAGGGGCCTTGCCCATGTTCCGGCCAAACTTACCGTAACGGAAATCAAGCGGCGGTTTGCCGAAAGTCATGCCTGGGATGAAGAAGTGCCAAACGCCCGGCAGTTAATCGTGATGAACGAAGCTGAGGAACTGGAAGCGGTATCGGCAGAGGAAATGACAGCAGAAAAGGTAAATGGCGGTAAAACAGAAGTCGATACTGCCGACTGGACGCGTCCGCGCTTTATGCAGGAACAGCAGAAAACACTCTCGGCCATGGAACGCGGTACCATTATGCATACGGTTATGCAGCGGCTCGACTTTGCCGGCGATATCAGTTTTCAGGGTATCCAAAAGCAGGTGGCCAATATGGAAGCCAAAGGCATTTTGCCGGAAGGTGCAGGCAAAGTGGTTTACATCAAAGGTATTCAGGGATTCTTTACGTCGGAAATCGGCAAATTGGTGCAAAGTGCCCCTTATGTCTATCGGGAACTGCCCTTCAGTCGGATGCTGAAGGCCAAGGATTTTTATCCCGAAGTGCAGGAAGAAACGGAACTGGTCTTTACGCAGGGCGTTATTGACCTGTTGGTGGAAACGGCTGATGGCAAGCTTATCCTGATTGACTATAAGACGGATAGGCTGGTAGACCCTGCCCGTATCCGGCGGCGGTATCAGATTCAGCTGGATATGTATAAAAATGCTGTGGAAGCAATTTTAAGGCGTAAGGTAGATAAATCCTATCTCTATTTGTTGCAGAATGGCAGTTTTGTTCCTATGGATAATGCTGATTAGGAGGGATGTATTTGTCAATCGAAGTATTGCAGGGGCTGTTGATTCCTTTTTTGGGAACTACTTTAGGGGCCGCTTGCGTTTACATATTGAAAAAAGAATTAAAAACGGGTGTGCAAAAGGGACTGACTGGTTTTGCTGCTGGCGTTATGGTGGCGGCGTCCGTTTGGAGCCTCTTGATTCCCGCGATGGAAGGCAGTGCAGATATGGGCAAGCTGGCGTTTTTGCCTGCGGTGGTCGGTTTTTGGGCAGGAACCCTTTTCCTGCTGGCCCTTGACCATATCATTCCGCATCTGCATATGGATGCGCAGGAGGCAGAGGGCATAAAATGCAAACTGCCCAAAAATATCATGCTGTTATTGGCGGTAACGCTCCATAATATCCCCGAAGGCATGGCGGTAGGTGTAGTCTTTGCCGGCTGGCTGGCGGGCAATGCCGATATCACGCTGAGCGGGGCGCTGGCGCTGTCCATTGGTATCGCCATACAGAACTTTCCTGAAGGGGCGATTATCTCCCTGCCCCTGCGGGCGGAGGGAATGAGTAAGCATAAGGCGTTTGTCAGTGGTATGCTTTCAGGGATTGTCGAACCTATCGGCGCTCTGCTGACCATCGCCGCCGCAAGCCTCGTTCTGCCCGTCCTGCCGTATCTTCTAGCCTTCGCCGCCGGTGCCATGATTTATGTCGTGGTGGAAGAACTCATCCCCGAAATGTCCGCAGGCGAACACAGCAATATCGGTGTAGTTGCTTTTGCTGTGGGCTTTACGCTGATGATGACCTTGGATGTGGCGTTGGGGTGAATTGAATTAGACAAGCAAAAAAGAATGGATTTCCTGTTGGTCAGGAGTTCCATTCTTTTTTATTGATTATGGCTAATTGTAAGTATTTCTTGTTGTTGAATCTATCGAGAACAAAGTTCTATAGGCGTGTTCGGCTTTATAGCAATAACGATGTTCAAAGGTGGTTATATCATGAAATTAAGGGAGACGAAATGACAAGTAGTAGGCAGGAAGTTGGACAGGGGTGGCGAATATACCTCTTAAAGATAATTTTCGTAGGGATTATTTGTCTATAAGGGACGTTATATTTTATGAACAAGATTTTGCAGAGATATAAAGAGAAGGAGATAGAGTCATGGATAGGAGGAATGGATAATGTATAATAAAATACTAACTATCATGGTGATGTTAAGTGTTATTTTTTGCATGCCCTTAGCAGAGGCGGAAGTGCGTTCATACGAGGGCGTGGGAGAATACTGGTTCGGTGAAGGAGAAACACCTGCGATGGCTAGGGCAAGAGCCCAGGAAAGAGCTGAGCAAAATGCACTAGAACAAGCTGGAGTATATGTAGAAAGTTATACAACAGTCATAAATAACAAGGTGGAAAAAGATGAAATTAATACTATTGCACAAGGTGTGCTAAAAATCATTGGACAGCCACAGTTTTATCCTTCTGTAGAAGGGAATGGCTATAAGATAAAAGCTGTTATTAATGCAACTGTTGAAACAAAGGATATAGATGAATGGTTCAAGCATGGAAGTCAAGCGCGTGATGTTCTAATTACTCAAAATAGACTCTTTAAAGAAATGAATGAAAAGCAAAATGCGCAGATAGCAAATTTGCAAAAACAACTTGCAGAAACAAAGTCTTCTAAGGAAAAGGCAAAAATTGAAGAGAAAGTAAAAACTGCTGATAATGAGTTCTTAGCAAATGAAAAAGTTAAAAAAGGTAATGTTCTTGTAAATAAAAATGATTATATCACAGCGTTAATGTATTTCGAACAGGCCATAGAACTTAATCCTAATAGTGCAAGTGCATATTATGGAAGCGCCTATTGCTATAGTCAAATGCATGATTATGCAAAAGAACGGCAATGTTTAACTAGAGCTATTCAAATAAAACCTAATTTTTATCAGGCTTATTATATGAGAGGCCTTTCTTGGGGAACTGAAGAGGCTATGAAATCCCGTGATATTCATAAAGAACTAGATGATGTAATGCAAAAAAATGATGCATGGAGAAAAAGAAAACAAGAAAAGGAGGAAATTGCAAGACGTAAAATATTAGATTATTCATGTGCCATAAATATTAATCCGTATTTCGCTGAAGCGTATATTAATCGCGGGACATCATATATAACAATAAAAAATTACAATTTAGCTGTTATGGATTTGGAAAAAGGAATTAAGTTAGGGGTGAATGATAAAGTAACTTTAAATTTGGCTAAAATGAGTTTGAATTATGCAAAATCACTTATAAATAAGTAAAGATAAGCGCTGGTAAAGTTTTTACTTACCAGCGCTTTTTGAGCGTTTTAATAGGGGGATTTATACTAATGGTTCTTGTAATATTTGATTGATTACAGTAAAAATTAGATGAAAATTATCATGATTTATATGCTGGAATTCTGGTTTTTCTTCTAAAATATATGTTGCAAAATCCATTTTTGATAGTGCCAAATTAGTAGGATTTTCGCTATCATCAATAGCGAAGACACGCGATTTAGCATCGCCGTCAATAATTTTTATTTTGTCTTTGCCACAACAATTTATATTGATGCATTGGTATTTTAAATCATGCGATATACCACGTTCGTTAAATTCGTTCCCTATATAAAGTCTTCTCAATATACCATTAATTGAAATAGGTGTTTTTATTTCGTCATTTGTATAGTAGTGTTCTATACAAATTTCTGGTGTATCTTTTCTGTTGTTTGGTAAAGGCAAAATGAATGAAAACACATTATTTCCCCAATCCTTATATTGCATATTTTGGTTATTAGGTCCTAGCTTGATAATGGTGGATTTATCATCTGCATCGGCGATGAAAATCAGTTTTCTTGATTGCTTGATTTTTGATATTTGTTCGCACATTGCACATAGGTTCTTGTTTCCCATATTTAATTTAATACAGTTGCTTTTGGGGGAATTTTCCGGTTCGTATTCAAGGAAGATAAAATTAAATGCTGAATATTTTTCTTTGAATTGTTCTTGCTGGAGGAAAAAGTTAATTGCTGCCTTCATATGTTTCCAATCAGTGGCTCCCTCAGTAATTACTAAGGGGATATCTTGATTTTCTTGGATAGCTTTCATTATGGCAGTATGGTGTATTTCTGTTTGTGCAAGATAGTTATAAGCTTTTTGAAATTCAGAAAAACGCTCCGAATCTATTTTTGTTGCTGATGGCATTTGGTATATTTCATAACCATCTTTTCCGTATACTTCGTCCATGCCTAATAAAAATAGTGGAGCATGTGTCGAGATAATGAACTGTACTTTCGGGAAAAGTTTGAGTAGTTTTGGAAGAATTTTCCTTTGTAATGTTGTATGTAAATGCAAGTCTATTTCGTCTATGACAACAATACCAGTAATTTTATCTAATGTGATACTTTTGTTAATGTCACTTGAATCGGCGTATCTGATGATTGTTGCAAATATGTTAAAAAGTGCAATTTGTCCTGTTGATAAGGAATCAAGAGAAGGGATAATCGTTTTATCATCCTGACTTGATTTTATATTAAATCTAGCACCGTTAGAATTCCTATAGTTTAGACCAAAATAAATTTTTTCCCCTAAAATCTCTCCCATTATCTTTTCGACATTTTTGCGTGCGATACCAAGCAGGTGGATGTTTTGGAAAAATTCTGGTTCGTTATCTTTGTTCAAATGTGCAATGCTTAGATTGTTTTCCTTTTCATCAATATCAATTCTTGAATCAACTATAATATCTAAAAGCCACTGTAGTGTGTTTGGGGTTACATTTGTTACGGAGATAGGCTTATCTAGGCGGCCATCCCATTTTTGCTTAATTGATAAATGTTCAAAATTTGATATATCATAATATTTACTGCCCATCCAATTCGGTTTTTCGTAACGGTCAGGTCCAAAGTAACATATCACATTTTGAGAAAAAATATCTTCAGCTTGCTTTGGGGTGGCGCTTATCTTTTTTACATTGTTTTCATCACTCCAATTTAATCCTTTACTTTCTTTTAATTGCTCTCTTTCTTTGAAATCAGAGTAAGAGATTTTTCCACTCTTGAAAATTGAGTGAATGGATTCATTCTCATGTACATATTCTATAAAAGAATACATGAAATCTTTTCCTGTGTTAATTTCTTGGGCTGAAATTGTTTTGTAGTATTGTTGTTCGTTAGATGAATCATCCTTTTCTCTTGCATCAGAAAAAGATAAAGAAGCAATTTCATACAAAGAATCTATAATGTTAGACAATAGGATGGATTTTCCAGTTCCATTTTCTCCGACAATTACAATGGGCTTAGGGAGGTTATTGGTAATTGTACAATTAATTGAAGCATCTTCTATTGGGCCTACGTTTATGCTATGAATTCTATTCAAATACATTTGACTACTCTCCATTTTAGACTAATAAAGGTATCGACTGAATTTTACAGATAGTTTTTATAATGTTTTAACCGATTTAACAGCCGATAGACTTGTGTTGGGGAAATTGGAGCAGGGTTATGATATATGCTCCGCTTTTTTTATTGGACAACTGCATAATGTGCTTGTTTTCGTCAGTGCAGTAAGAGATGGGGGATTGTTATGGGGGGATAGGATGTTGCGTGAAAAATGTGGGGTAGCCTCAAAATAAAACGAGGATGTGACCATGAGATTTCATAGCCACATTTCGGGGGAGTTCAGATTCTGAAGAGTTATCGCTTTAATTCTGCATGCTTAAAGTGTGCCAACCATATTTCGAGCATTCGTGCCCGATTTTTCCGTATGTATCGCAGAATCTTGCTCATGTCTTTGGCTTCGACAGTCCCGCAATCCTTGGCAAGTTCTACAGAGTCGGCGGTAATCCAAAATTTGGTAGCGTGTTCGGGATGCCCTTGGGCTACATGAACATGGACTGGTTCATTATCACCATCGGATTTCACATAGAAATTATAGCCAAGATATATATCAAGCAGTTCGGGCATCTTTGTGCTCCCTCCAATCGTCCCAGATAATGGACTCGTTGGTTGTCAGGTAGTCCTCAATCTTGAAGATGTCTGTTTCGGAAAAGCCAAAGGACTTAACACAGGAGACATCGGGGAGACGCCATTCGCTAAAATTTTCAGCGTGGCCTTCCTGCTCAATGCGGATTGCTAAATTGATTCCACCATCCCTGTCCTCGTATTCTCTAAGGACATAGACGTTAAGATGAATATCATTTTTTAACAAGAAAGTTGAATACAACATGATTTTCCTCCTTAGCTAATACATGACTCCTTGATGGGATACCTTCATTATATACCGAAAAAGATATAATGAAAATACCAAGATGAACGCTTGACATCATGGAGCAGGCCGGTAGTAGGCCATTTTCCCTTTCCCTTCCAAAACAAGCAAGCCATTTTCCTTCAACCGATTCAACAGCCGATAGGCCTGTGCTGGGGAAACGTGTAAAAGGGCGGTGACATCTGCCCGGGTCACGTTTCCTTTTTGGTTGGCTAGTTTCATAATTTGCTGGTTGTAATCGGCGTAGTCCGTGATGGGTTCTTTGACTAAGTGGTTTTCGCAGGTGGGTACTTTATAGGATTGACCGCTGAAGGTATAATAGATAACTTTCCTCTGTTTGCTGGTTTTTATCATTTTTTCTGCAGTTAGGGTTTCCAAGGTGCTTTCTAATTTGTAAGCGGGGATGCCTGTGTGAGCAGAGATTTCCTGACATGTCAGAAGTTGATTTCCTTTTAGCTGGCTGAGCACCATCAATTCATAAATCGTGAAGTCGCGGTGGAGTTGTTCCTGTTTCTTGGTCAGCAGTTGAATGAAGGTTTTATCCGGGCGGCTGGCAGGAATGTAAAGACGTACGTTATCCGTAGTGGAATTGCTGTAATCCGGAAGCATTTTTCCGTAGCGCAGGCTTCCCGCATAGATGCGGTCAATGCCGCGGCCAGAGCGCTCAGCAAGACCGATGCGTTTCAGGCAGTCAGCCAGCACAGGATTGCGCCCATGTGGTTCGGCATCAAGGAGTTTGTCGTAGGTAACGCCCTGAATAAAGCCTCCGGGGTTACTGATGGTGATGCCTTCCCGTTCAATGAGGACGCGAACCCGGCCCAGCAGGGAATAATCCCGGTGGCTGTAGGCGTTAATCAATGCTTCGCGAAAAGCTTGGGGAGAATAATGGGGAATGGGCACACGGAACATGCCCACATCCAGTTCATCTTCCTGATTGATGGTGGTGAAGTAATTGTTGATTTTTTCAATGCTGGCGAGCAAGGGCAGTGTGTAGGTTTCGTTGATGCGCAGCTGGCCGTTATCCATAATTTGCAGGGAAGATTCCGCAGTGGGAATAAGTTCCTGCAAGCGTTCCTGACGGCCGATAAGGAGCATACCGGTGACGGTGGGTACATAATCTTCACCGACTTTGGCGACAAGCCGCAGGGCTTTGTCCAGTTCCAAATCATCCAGTTCAAGCAGCGTGGGCTCGCCATGATAGGTGCGGATGATATTGCGCAGGCGTTCCCGTTCCGTGACGTCGAGGTCATGGCGTGTGGTGTCAGGCAAAGGCTGGGCAGAAAAGTCGAGCAGGGAAAGGCTGGACAGTCGGTGGGGAATTTCGTAAGGATAGAGGGGCACGTTTTCGGGCGTGTGGTCAGCCTTCAGCCTGCGGCGCTGAATTTTTCCTGTGGAACTGGCAACGATGGATGTATATTTCGGTACGCTGATTTTCAGCACCTGCAGGTTCTTGTCGGTGAGAATGGTGGCCCGCGTGCTGACTGGGGGAACGGTTTTATTGGCGATAAAAGCGGTCAGCCGGGTGATATCCTGATGGCTGGGATGCAGCCCGGTTACGGTGCCATCATCTTCTATGCCTAAGTATAAATCGCCGCCTTCGGTGTTGGCAAAAGCGACCACTGCATCAATGATGTCATTGTCCGGCAGGGGCTTTTTATCGCTCTTGAATTCAATGGTCAAAGTTTTTGCATGGGGAAGAGTACACATAGCCATCGCCTCCTTTACGCATATTTTAACACACGCGTGTGTTAAAAATCAATGCATTTAATGCACGCGTGTGTTAAATGCGAAAAAAACGGGGATGTGACCATGGATTTCATAGTCACATCCCCGTAGTTATTAGCGAGCCTTTGGCGGCTGCTGTTCTTTTTCCTGCTGCGGTTTTGGCTGTTTTTCGTTTACGGCTTTATTTTTGTCCTGTTTTTTTACGTCATTTTTCTGCGGCTCAGCTTTCGGTGCTTTTACATCCTGCTTGTCCTGCTGTTGCTGCATGACAGGCGCTTTGGGAGCCGGTGCCTGATTAGCGCTGGCGACATTGCCGATAAGACCTGCGGTAAAAGTGGTTGCGGCAAGAGCGGCTGCAGCGAAAAGTTTCTTGTTCATTGAGATAATCCCCTTTCAAAATGTAACAGACCATCCTTGGGGCTTTTTCCATGACTCTTATCCTACGCGCCGATTCTTGGAATCTGCTAAGAATTGAATTATATTTTGATTAAAAAGCAATTATTTTCAGTTGTTTTCCGTCAATGTTGAGATTTTCGTTGACAGAAATCGCGTATATATGCTATGCTTATCTATACAATTGAATTTGGGGATGTAATGGTTTCGACGGGGTATTGAAGCCACGAGGTTCGCAGGCCAATGGTTATGAAGCCTAACTCTTAACCGCTAAATGTAATTGACGAATTCGATTACGCATACGCTGCCTAAGCTTCGGCTTAGCAGCCCCCTCGGTATCACTAGCTGCGGGCAGGGCTGAGGGTTTCAAATAAGCGCAGCAGTTTTCCTTGTTTTCGCAAAACAAGGTGGTGGGGAACTCTGAATCCCAGAGTTGCGCTTCTATGATGCTGGCATCCTCCAGCTATTGCGATAATGCCTTGTGATGTGGATGTATTTCGGACAGGAGTTCGATTCTCCTCATCTCCACCAAATGCGATATCAGCGTTGACTGGTCATTTTTGACTTGTCGGCGCTTTTTTGATATTTGGGAAAAAAATATATTTTGCTCTGCCAAAATTCAGCAGGAAATTTTAGGTTGTGTGTAGAATTAGTTGCTTCAAATGGGTATAAATCAAGGCTGATAATGAGGTAAAATGTAAGGGAGTGAAAACATGGGAATTAAGCAGAAGTTCATTGTGTTGGCAGGTATAGTGGGCATTATATTGACCATTGTATCGGTTATAGGCTATTTTACGGCCTACAACAATTTGTCCGAGGCGGTGAATGAAGAAATTGCAGCCAATATCAATGCGGAGCGTGAGTACGTGGATGGCTGGCTAAGAGAAAAGGCCAAGCCGGTCACTTCACAGGCAGATTTGATGACCGAGGTAGAAAAAAGCAGTCTGGAATTTGACCATGAAGATATGCGGATGCTTCTCAGTGTAGCCGCTTCGGATAAGGATATTCAGGAAATGACCCGTGGTGATGAGGAGGGGATGTTCCTGCCGTTCTACAGTCCGGATGAAACGGGCAAGACTGACCCGCGCAAGCGTCCGTGGTATTCGCAGGCCAGAGAAGCCGGCAAGACGGTATATACGGATGTGTACACCAGTAAGAGTACCGGCGATTTGGTCGTATCGGCAGTAGCACCTTTTTATGGCGATAACAAGCAGTTCCGTGGGGCTATCTGCGGTGATATTACGCTTACGGTGCTGAAAGATCAGGTGCAGCGCATTAAATACCGTGATCAGGGCATTGGCTATATTATTGAAAAAACCGGCAAGCTTTTGGCAACTTCCGGCAAGGAACAGCCTATGTCGGAAGCAAAGGACATCAAGGGCGTGGGTGAAAAGCTGGATAGTATGTTCCAGAGCGGCAGCGGCTATTTTACCTATGAAGATGCCGAGGGTGTAAATCAGTTATTGGCCTATACGACGGTGCCGACTACGGGCTGGATTATCGCCATGGCTGTGCCGACGGATTTTGTATTTGCGCCGATTCAGCGTTTGCGGATGATTTATGGTGCGTTGATTGTCATTGGCTTTTTGCTGGTGGTGGGGATGTGTCTATCCTTCTCCCGCCGCATCACCAAGCCGATTGTGGCTTTGGAAGGGCAGGCCAGCCAATTGGCTGACGGTAATCTGCGGGTCGATAAGCTTCCCGTCACTTCGTCTGATGAAATCGGCTCTATGACGCAGGCGTTCAATATCATGCAGGAACATCTCCATGAGTTGATTGGCAAGATGGCCTCAACCTCTGAACAGGTAGCGGCATCCTCCGAAGAACTCACGGCCAATGCTCATCAGTCTGCGGAAGCTGCCGTGCATGTGGCGGAAACCATCAGCGAAGTATCTGCGGGCATGGATCAGCAACTGGTGGATATCAATGGTGCCAAGCAGAATGTAGATGCTGTATTCAATGACATCACCATTATGACCGAAAAGGCAAAACGGGTCACGGATGCGGCAGTTAGTACATCTGAAGCCGCTAAGCAGGGTGAGCTTTTGATGCAGGATGCTACGACCAAGATGGAGCATATTGAAAAGAGTGTTATGAACTCGGCTGATGTGGTGCGCACCTTGGGCGAAAGCTCTCAGCAAATCGGGCAGATTGTGGAGGCGATTTCCTCCATTGCCGACCAGACCAACCTGTTGGCATTGAACGCTGCCATCGAGGCGGCCCGCGCCGGCGAGCATGGCCGCGGTTTTGCGGTAGTAGCCGATGAAGTGCGTAAGCTGGCGGCAGAATCGCAGGAATCGGCAGAGCAGATTAAGGAGCGCATTCTCACCATCCAGCGGGATACTGCAAATGCAGTGGAGGCAATGGAAGAAGGCAAGGCAGAAGTTCAGCTGGGAACCAAAGCCATTCGCGAAGTGGGCGTACAGTTCCAGGATATTATGGGACAGGTTAACGGCATTCGCAGTCAGATTGATGAAATTGGCACCTCGGTAAATTCTGTATCTTCGGGAGCAGGAAACATCGTAGAGGCGGTGGATTCCATCGACAGCATCAGCCGCAAGACGGCAGAACATACCTCGACCATCTCGGCGTCTACTGAAGAACAGTCGGCTTCCAATGAAGAAATTGCCGCAGCTTCCCAGTCTTTGGCAAACCTTGCTTCGGATATGCAGGAAGCGATTAACAAATTCAAATTGTGAGCGCATAAGGGTTAGAAAAATAGGAAACCGGAAAAAGCCTGACCGCAGGTTTTTTTCCGGTTTTTTTGCAGCAAATTATAGTAGACAAGTGGGAGTTCATAGGGGTATAATTGTATGCGGAAAATTTTTTGACAGAAAGGCTGGTGAGGATAATGGACGATCACCCTGATACGGCAAAACCGAAACGATGCACATTAACAATCGGGAGAGTCAGCGCCATTATCCTTGCAGCATAAGATAATGGGCATGGTACTCTCCGCATAGAGAGGAGATATCCATGCTAAAGATTTACAAATCCATGGAGAGCGGCCCCTTGCAGGAGCTGACATTAAAGACGCTGGAAAAAGGGGCGTGGATTAACATTGTTGACCCCACGCCCTATGAGCTGAAGGTCGTCAGCAATCTCACCGAGGTTGATCCCGACTTTTTGCG
>DFHU01000060.1:35644-71161 GCA_002373045.1 Pseudoselenomonas ruminantium
GTAGCCGTGAACCGCGGTGAGGACAGTTATGATGCCCTGCCTTTGGCCATCATTGTCAGCGAAGACTACATCATCACCGTTTGTCTGGAAGAAACGCCGGTTATGTCTGAATTCAATGAACGCACGGCAAAGCTTTTCCGTACCTATAAGAAAACCCGCTTTTTGTTCCAGATTTTGTACAAGTCGGCGACCTTCTATCTGCGCTATCTGCGCCAGATCAGTAAGCTTTCCGATGACATTGAGAACCAGTTGCGCCATGATATGAAAAACAGCGAAATCCTGCGTCTGTTGGAATTGCAGAAAGGTCTTACCTACTTCAATGCGGCTATTCGTTCCAATGGTGCGGTGCTCGACAAGCTTCTGCGCATGCGCAACAATCCGGCACTTACGCCGATTCTCAAGGCCTATGAGGAAGATGAGGATTTGCTCGAAGACGTTATTATCGAGAACAAGCAGGCCAAGGAAATGGTGGAGATGTACAGTAAGATTCTCGCCCGTATGGCCGATACCTTTACGTCCATTATCGCCAACAACCAGAACCTCGTGATGAAGTTCCTGGCGGCAATGACGATTATCATCGCTATTCCCACAGTGGTATCCAGCTTTTTCGGCATGAATGTGCCGGTGCCGTTTACCGATGACAGTCACGGTTTCTTCTATATTATGATGATAGCCTTTGGCATCAGTATAACGGGAGCTTATGCCCTGTGGAAAAAGGATATGTTTTAAGTGAAATCAGAAAGGAATTTTGAATGGAACAGTTTTCATCGATTTTTTTGGAGTTTATCGCATCCTGGGGATATGTAGCAGTAGCCATCCTGATGGCGGCAGAAAATGCCTGCATTCCCATTCCGAGTGAGCTCATTTTGGGCTTTGCCGGTTATTTGATTTTTGCCGACCAGATGACCTTCACCGGTGCGTTGATTGCTGGTATGGTGGGCGGCATGGCCGGTTCCATCTTTGCTTATGCTGTGGGTCATTACGGCGGCCGTACGTTCGTGGACAAGTACGGACATTATTTCTTCGTCAAAAAATCCCATGTGGATATTGCGCAGAACTGGTTTGATAAATACGGCCTCAAAGCGGTATTCTTCAGCCGTATGCTGCCGGTGGTCAGAACCTTCATTTCCCTGCCGGCAGGTTTTGCCCATGTGAATATGAAAAAATTCTTGAGTTTGACTTTCTTGGGCTCGCTGCCTTGGACGGCGCTCATTCTCTTTGCCGGCATGATGCTGGGCAAGAGCTGGGAAGTTATGCTGAAGGTCGGCCATCAGGCCAGCTTGATTTTCGTCGGTGTATGTGCCGTGATTATCGCTGTGATGTACCTGCGGTATCGTAAGCGCAAGCAGGAAAAACAGGCATTGGAATAAAAAAAGACAGGCTATCCGCTATTGGTAATGAATAGCGGATAGCCTGTCTTTTTGTGCTTAACAGCCGATTTTGATGGTATAATGGAAACTCTGCGTTTCGCCTGCAGCGAGGGTTAGGCTGCCTTCGCGGTCTTTGAATTCGCCGCTGAAGCCCTCGTAGTCTGCATGGCCCTGCCAGGGTTCGAGACAAAGGAAGGGGGCGCCGCCCTGTGCTGGAGTCCAAAAGCCCCAGAAGGGATAGTCTTTGGCAGACATCGTAACTTTCTTGGCACTCTTGTGTGAGCAGATGGTTACTTCATCCGATTTCAGTGCCTTGTAGGCCAAAGCGTCGCCCTTAAACATTTCGTAGTTCAAATCCAGAGTCTGGCCTTGGAGATGTGCCTGCCCCGGCGTGGTCAGAAATTGTCCCTTGTCGTTGAGCGGCATATTTACGTTGTCCTCAGCCTGATTAAAGGACAGATAGTAATCGCTGAATTCCTCACCCTGTACCAACGGGCAGCGGAAGGCGGTATGGGCGCCAATGGAATAAATCATTTCCTTATCATCGAGGTTCCGGACTTTCCAAATGACTTCCACTTCATTATCCTTTAAGGCATAGGCAATGTTCAGCTGGAATTTCCACGGATAAACCTTTAAGGTATCTTCGGACCATTTCAGTGCAAACTCAATATAATCTTGCTCCTTTTTGACCAGTTCGTATTCGGAGATACGTCCGAAACCATGTCCGGGCAGTTCATATTCCTGGCCATTTACACGATATTTTCCCTCCTGAAGTTTGCCGACGATGGGAAAGAGTACCGGTGAACTGTATTTCCACCAGGTGGGATTGCCGTCCCAAAGATATTCGGTTTCATCGGCGCGTTCCTTGATGGAGCGTAATTCTGCACCATAGCTGCGCACCTGCACGCATAATTGGTCATTTTCTAAACTGTATAGCATAATATTCACCTCAATAATTATACTAACATAGATGCTAAAAAATGATAAGTATTATAGATACAAAAAAAGGAGCCACTTCACGGCTCCTTGAACATTCAATTGGCAGGGGTAGCTGGACTCGAACCAACGCATGCGGGATTCAGAGACCCGTGCCTTACCAACTTGGCGATACCCCTGTGTGACGTCTGTCAACAGAAATAAATTATACGGGGTTTTTACCTGCTTGTCAACACTTTTTTTGAAAAAATTATTTTAAGTTGGCAGTTTGGGGAATATGGCGGTATTTGCTGCGCTGCAAGCGGCGTTCCTGATAGAGCCCCAAAAAGCTGCGCCGCTGCTCGTAGAGCAGGAATGCTGAAAGCAGAACAGCAGCAAGGTCAGCTGCCGGCACGGCCAGCCATACGCCGCTAAAGCCAATGAGTTTTGGCAGCAGCAGCAGGAAAATGACAATCCCGGCAAGGTTGCGGGCGAAGGAGGCAATAGCCGAGGTCTTGCCGTCGGATATCGCGGTAAAGAATCCGGAGGTAAAGAGGTTAAAGCCCGACAGCAGGAAACTGAAGCCAAAGAGCAGGAAACCATTTACGGTAATGCTGTAGGCGGAACCGCCGTCCGGCAGGAACAGGTGGATAAGCGGCTCGGCAAGCACACGGGAACCGATGAACGCCGTAACGGAGAACAGCGTAATGCCCAGCAGGGCAAGTTTCATCAACCGCAGCAGTTCGCGGTAATTTTTGGCCCCAAACTGATAGGAGAAAAGGGGCGCAATGCCATTGGAAAAACCGACGAGAACGGAGGTCAGGAGCATTTCGGCATAGAGGATAACGGAGATAGCAGCTACGCCGTCTTCGCCTGCCCAGGCAAAGGTGATGACGTTAAAGAGGAATGTCGTTACGCCGATGGAAAGTTCGGTAACGAGTTCCGAAGAGCCGTTGTACATGGCCTGCCCCAAAGCCCGCCATTCCATGTCCGGCTTTCTAAAGCCGATAAGGCGGCTGCGACAGGCGAAGTAATGCAGGCCGATAAGGGCGGCAGCTGTTTCGCCGAGGCCGGTGCCTAACGCTGCACCGGCAATGCCCATGCCCATCTTTGCCATAAAGAGGTAGTCGAGGACAGCATTTAAGATACCCGATACTAGCGAAACCAGAAAGCCCTGAATCGGACGGCCATCGGCGATAAAGAAGGCGTTAAAAATCAGCATCAGGGCTGCTGCCGGGAAAAAGGGCAGCAGGGTCACGATATAGTTTACGCATTCTTCATAGAGGGCGGGACTGGCACCTAAGAACGCGAGCAGCGGTTCCATAAAGAGCCAGAGCGTAAGCGCCAGGAAGGTGCTTATGACCACGCCGCTGATGGTAATCAGGGTGAACCGTCTATGGGCAAGCTCGCGATTGTCCTCGCCCAAGGTTTTGGCAACCAGTGCCGAACCACCGGAGGCGAGCATAATGGCCAGCCCCAATACGAGATTGAATGCCGGATAGACGATGTTGGATGCGGCAAGTGCGTCACTGCCGACGAAGCGCCCGATAAAGATACCATCGGTTACGGTGTATAGTGAAATCACAATCATCATGCCGATGGACGGGGTCGCAAACATCAACAGTGACCACATACTGTGGTGATAAGATAGTGGATTATGGGTGTTCTTACGCATAAAAAAATTCCTTTCGTTAAACATAATTTTCTTGAACACTTGATTTTTATACTGTATATTAAGCATAAAGGATACAGTAGCTGTAATGTCAAGGGGGATTTTTCATGGCACGTCACATGACCTTCCATGTGGGCGAGTTTGCCCGCATGACCGGCGTAAACAAGCGTACGCTGCACTATTATGACAGCGAGGGGATATTCAGTCCTGACAGTGTGGAACCCAATGGTTACCGCGCCTATTCCTCCCGTCAGTTTTATCCCTTTTACATGATTCGCATGTTCCGGGATATGGGACTTGATTTGTCGGAAATCAAGGAGTATATGCAGGGGCGCACGCCGGAAAAATTTGCCCGCCTGCTGGCTGAGCAGGAAGAATGGCTGGAGCAGGAAATGGCCAAGCTGAAGCGCATGCGGCAGATTGTAGCCAACCAGCGGCAGCTTTTGGCAAAGGCGCAGGAAGTACGGCTTGATGAAGTGGAGGAGCAAGAATTTGCCGATTGCCGGCTGGTGGTTTCGGAAAACTTGCGCCAGCTTTGCTTGCGGGAGGATTGGGAAGGCGTGGAGCGGCAGTTTGCCACGCACCTGCGCGATGTGATGGAGGGCGAAGTCCTCACCGGTTATACCTTCGGGGCGATGGTGTCTCCGCAGGACTTCATGCGTCCTGGGCATGAGCAGGTGGTCAGCTATTATTATGTGCCCACGGATAAACCATGGCGGCAGCTGCCAAAGGATTATCGCCGCCTGCGCAAAGGGGGACGCTTTTTGGTGACTTACTTTGCCGGCGATTACATGAATACGTCCGCGTCCTATGCCCGTCTGCGGAAATATATGCAGGTACACGAGCTTAGCCCGGCGGGCTTTGCCTATGAAGAAAGTTTGATTGAAGATATGAGCACAGCCGATGCACGGGAATTTATCACCCGCATTGCGGTGCCAGTAACGGAGAATCAGCAGTAATTTTCATTTATTTTTAAGCGGGAAAATGATATAATGTTAGCACATATCGACAAATAAAAGGATTTTTTTAGCAAACTTTAAGAATTACATGTTAGCATAGCAAGGAGGGAATGCCATGGGAGCGTTCACGTTTACCGTTGAGAAGCCCTGTCCGATTTGTGGAGAGTCCACGAGAGTCGTAAAGACGAAGGCAAAAATCGCTGTGGATAGCACCGATGAGGATTTTTGTGTTCATTACAAGGATTTTAATCCCTATTTGTATAAAATCTGGTTTTGCGAAAAATGTGGCTATGCGGCAGACGAAAAGACCTTCCTTGGTTCTATGCCGGTGGTTCATAAGCGGAAAATCAAGGAATTTTTGGACAGCCGCAAGCTGGGGATGGAGTTTGTCGAAGAACGGACTGTTCCCGACGCGGTAGCGGCTTACAAGCTGGCTATTTTTTATGCGGAAATGACCGAACAGCCTTTGGCCAAGCGAGCCGGAATGTATTTGGGATTGGCTTGGATTTTCCGTTATTCCGGGGAACAGGATAAAGAGACGGAAATGATGCAGAGAGCAGCCGACCTTTACGACCAGTCCCTGATGACGGAGCGTTTTCCTCAGAACGGCATGAGCGATGATATGGCTGTTTATTTGATTGGGGCTATTTATTATCGCATGAAGGATTATGAGAAGGCCACGCAGTATTTGTCCCGCCTCATTGGCGATCAGAGCTTGCGTGACCGGGATGTACAGTTATACAAGCGCGCCCGTGATTTGTGGCAGAGCGTCCGTGAGGACCAGGGCGAGGCGGAAAAGGAGGAGAAAAAGTGATTGATTTGCCAGTGAGTTGGCAAGAACAGTTGCAGCAGATAGACTGGGCCAAAGTGCAGGAGAAAGTTGCTGACTATGGCCCTGCTTTGCGTGTTATTCGGGATACCTGGGATCGGGAAACCCTGACAGAAATCAGTCAGGGTAACCTCTTTGTCTCGGATAAAATGCTTAATGAGGCCATTGCCAGGAATATCAAAGAAGACAGCCCGGCAAGGTCTGTTCTATTGGAGTCCAAGGAAAACGGCCGGTTGAATGTAACGATTGATACCGTTAAACTGGGGAAAGTCGAGCTTTCCGGAGAGGTAAAGGAATTTGTCCACGACGGGGATAAATCCTATATGGTTTACCGTGTGCGGGAACGGAATATTCCCAATCACGGCCTGATGTCCTGGGTCTTTTCTCGGATTTCCATGGCTATGGCGCAGCGCATGGTGGGGAATCTGCATATTTCCGATGATATACCGGTGGAAATAAAGCACAACAATGTGCGCATTGATTACAGTAAGGTGCTGGCAGATTCGGATTTTGGCAAGACTATGTTCCATGGCCATCGCTTGTTGGATATGATTGAGATAGAGAAAGCCACGCCGAAAGAAGGCGGGATTATGTTTCAGACAAAGCTCAATATACCAGATGATGTAAAAGATGATTTGAAAAATCTTTTGCCACAGAAAAATAAAGAATGATTTTTTGTAGGATGATGATTGAGAGGAGAGAGATTTTTTGTACAGTCTGTACAAACGGGGAACAGTATGCACAGCTGCGTTTATGGCAGTGATGATGCTTATGCCAGCTGTTTTTGCCCGTCACAAAGAGGTAAAGCCGGATAAAATACTGTTTATTCCGCATGATAACAGACCCATTTCGGACAAGCAGACGGCAGAAGTGGTGAAGAAACTGGGATATGATGTTGTAATCCCGCCGGATGAGATTTTGGGAGACCGGCAGAATTTGGGCAATCCGGATGCTTTGTGGACATGGCTGGAGGCTAACGCCGTGGATGCCAAGGCTGCCGTTATTTCTTCCGATTCGCTGGTGTATGGAAGCCTTGTAGGTTCCCGCAAGCATAATTATAACCGGAATGAAGTGGTGGAGCGCGTGGAAAAATTTTCGCAGTTCCGCAAGAAAAATCAGCAGTTGCCGCTGTATGCCTTTGGTTCTATCATGCGAACCCCCCGCAGCGGCGAGGCGTCCGGACATGAAGAACCTGCCTATTACCGTAGCTATGGTTCCGATATTTTCCGCTATACCGTTTTGCGGGATAAAGCGGAAGTTGAAGGCCTCAGCCATCGGGAAAATAAGGAAAAGGCCTTTTTGGAAGAGCTCATTCCGCAAAAGAATTTGTCTGACTGGTTAGGCCGGCGGAAAAAGAATTTTGCGGTCAATGAAGAACTCATCAAATTAACCCGTAAAAATGTATTTGATTATTTCGTTTTGGGCCGGGACGATAATGCACCTTATTCCCAGACACATATGGAAAGTCGGCATTTGACGAATTTTGGCAAGGATTTGGGCAAGGAAAAGTTCCAGACCATGGCCGGCATTGATGAAATGGCGATGCTTTTGCTGGCCAGAGCGGTTAACCATATGCGCAATGAGACCCCTTCAGTCTATACACGTTATAACTGGGGGAGAGGGCCGTATACGGTACCTGCTTATTCGGATGAAAAAATCAGTATATCCATAAACGATGCGATTATCGCAGCAGGTGGTGTGGCAGCTGCCAGGCCGGAACAGGCAGATTTGGTGATGATGGTGAACACCAATCCCAATGGCAAGACTTATGAGGCTAATGAACGAAACAATGATGGCGAGGAACGGGAAGGAACCAAGTATTTTGCTGATTTGGTCAGTGAATATGTAAGCAAGGGATATCCCGTAGGTATTGCCGATATTGCTTTTGCAAATGGTTCTGATAATGCACTGATGGAACAGCTGAAAAAACGGAATCTGCTCTTTAAGATTCGTGCTTATTCCGGTTGGAATACACCGACGAACAGCTCCGGTTTCCTTATCGGAGAGGGAATGTTGGTACATCGCATGAAGAAAGATGATGTGGAGGCGCTGCTTCTGACCCGCTATCTGGATGATTGGGCCTATCAGGCCAATGTCCGCAATACGATTGCCCGTCAGCTGACCTGGCTGCGGGGCGATGGTGTGTACGGTAGTCTGGACACCAAACGTGAGGCCGTTTCTTTGCGTACGCAAAAGATGATCAGTCGTTTTGTTGACGTAAATCTGCCGCATTTTTCCAGTCTGGAGGAAATCTATGTTTATTTCCCCTGGAATCGTATGTTCGAGTCCGATATTCAGCACCAGGCATATAAGGAAATTCATTTCTTCAAAAAGTAAATTTGAATTGTAGGGGACTGTTGCACAAATGTGACAGTTCCTTTTATTATGCACATAAAAAAGTGTAAACTGGAAAAAATAAAGGGAGATTTCCTGTCGCTAAGAATAGACAATAATAAATTGACTGAAAAATGTAAATTTCCTCTTGCAATTAACTTGAAACGTGCTATTATATTATCCATGAGAGAAAAGTGCTTTTTTTCACAAGTTAAAGTTAAAATTTTCACGAAGTGTGTATGCATAGGCTGGGAGGGCTTTTCATGGCAGATAAGAAACCGCGTATAGTGATTGTTGGCGCAGGCTTTGGCGGCGTCAAACTGGCAAAACTCTTTGCCAAGGAAGATGTAGATGTTACGATTGTAGATCGTCATAATTTCCATTTGTTCCAACCTCTGCTGTATCAGGTTTCTACGGCGGTGCTGTCCACGGACGAAATCGCCTATCCTGTCCGCACGTTTTTCCGCAAGAATCCCAATGTGGAATTCTTTATGGCTAAAGCACAGGGCGTGGATCAGTCGCGTAATGTGCTGTTGACCAATCACGGGGAAGTCGCATACGATTATTTGGTTTTGGCTGCTGGTGCTACGACGAATTTCTTCGGCATGAAGGAAGTGGAGGAACACTCCTTCGGCATGAAGACTTTGCAGGAAGCTTTACATATCCGTAACCATGTGCTTCATATGTTCGAGCGTGCAAATAAATGCCAGGACCCGGAAGAACGCCGCAAGATGCTGAGCTTTGTTGTTGTCGGCGGTGGCCCGACGGGTATTGAGGAAGCGGGCGCTATTTCCGAGTTGGTGGGTATCCAGAAAAAAGAATTCCACAATCTGGATTTTAGTGAAGTATCCATAAAGCTCATCGAAGCAACAGCCAATGTTCTGCCCATGATGCCGCAGAACCTGCGTGACCATACCGTAGAGGTCCTGCGGGGAAAAGGCGTAGAGGTTATGCTCAATACGCAGGTCGTGGGTTATGATGGACATATCATCAAGCTGAAAAATGGTGAGGAGATTCCCACCAGTACCCTTATCTGGGCCGCAGGTGTCAAGGCCGTGCCGTTCATCGCGGAGTGTGGCGGCGAGGTTGACCGGGCTGGCCGGATTATCGTCGAGGAAAATCTGTTGGTCAATGGCAGCAAGAATGTCTTTGCTATCGGTGACTGCGCAAACTTCTGCCATGGGACGGAACGTCCTCTGCCGACCGTTGCGCCTGTGGCTACGCAGCAGGCCAAGGTAGCCCATGAAAACATTATGCGGCTGATTCGCGGTGAAAAAAATCTGCAAGCCTTTGTTTACAAGGATTTGGGCGCGATGGCAACCATTGGCCGTGGTGAAGCTGTAGTGGCCAAGACCAGCATGAATCCGGAAATGACGGGCTTTATCGCCTGGTGTGCATGGATGTTCGTACATCTTATCCGTCTGGCCGGTACGCATACCAATATTACGGTAGCAATCAAGTGGACGTGGAATCTGCTGTCTGGTACGCGTTTGGGACGTATCATTACAAATATTAAGTTATAAGATAGTATAAAAGGATAATACGATATAAGAAGGCGCCCGCTCGGCTGGTAATAACTTTCCTTCGCTTAGACAAGCTTGTCAAACGCTGCGGAAAGTCATCACCAGCCCCGCAGGCTTAGTGCATATATGATGGGCGCAATACTATCGTAGTGTTAAGACCAGGCTGGCAGTAAGGCAGGGAGGGGCGGCGATGACTTTCGGTCGCGTTTGACAAGCCTGTCTAAGCAGACGAAAGTTATTGCCGCCCCTCCCTGCCGACCTTGCACTACGAACACAGAAAAGCGAATTTACTTCTTGCTGCGTTCAATAATCTGCCGTGCCACATATACGCCGCTGGCGCCTGCCTGGGAGAGGCCGCGGGTTACGCCGGCGCCGTCGCCGATGGCGAAGACGTTTTTGAGTTCTGTTTCAAGCTGGTTAGTGAGTTTTACGCGGGAACTGTAGAATTTTACTTCTACGCCGTAGAGCAGGGTATCGTCATTGGTCATGCCCGGGGCAATCTTGTCGAGTGCCTGAATCATTTCGATGAGGTTATCCACATGACGTTTGGGCAGAACCAGGGACAAATCACCCGGGGTTGCCTGCAGGGTCGGGCGGGTAAAGCTCTTGCTCATGCGGTGCGCGTTCGTGCGGCGGCCTTTCATCAAATCGCCGAAACGCTGCACGATGATGCCGCCGCCGAGCAGGTTGGAGAAGGAGGCAATGCGCTTGCCGTACTGATGCGGGGAGTGGAAGGGCTCTGTAAAGCGGTTGCTGACGAGCAGGGCAAAGTTGGTGTTCTTGCTCTGCAGTTTCGGGTCACTGTAGGAGTGGCCATTTACGGTGATGATGCCATCGGTGTTTTCCATGACGACATGGCCGTGCGGGTTCATGCAGAATGTGCGTACCTGGTCGCCATAGCGTTTGGTGCGGTAGACGAGTTTTGCTTCATATACCTGGCTGGTGATGGGGTTCCAGATTTCATCGGGAACTTCAACACGGACACCGACATCAACGCGATTGTTTTCCTGTTTGAGTCCCAGCGTATCGCATTCGTTGGAGAACCATTCCGCACCGGCGCGGCCCGGAGCGACAATCAGGTATTCGGCAGCGATTTTTTCGCCGTCATCCAGTTCGATTTCATTGCTGCCCTGACCATCGGAATGGATGTGGGCTACAGGGCATTCAAAGCGGAATTCCACCTTGTCGTTGAGATATTCATAGGTAGCCTTGAGCATTTCTAAATTGTTTTCCGTGCCCAGATGACGGACGCTGGCGGAGAGCAGGTGCAGGTCGTACTGCAGGGCGCGATAGCCAATATCGCTTTTTTCGGTACTGAACACCTGCGCAGGGGCACCGTGCTTCATATTGATTTTGTCTACATAATAGATGAGGTCCATGACTTCTTCGTCGGACAGGTACTCGTTGAGCCAGCCACCAAACTGGGTGGTGAAGTTGTATTTGCCATCGGAGAAAGCACCGGCACCGCCGAAGCCGCGCATGATACTGCAGGGCTTGCAGCCGATACAGCTTTTGACTTTGCCAGAGGAAATGGGGCAGACGCGGGTATAGATATCCTTGCCACTTTCCAAAAGCAGAACTTTCAGTGCAGGGCTTTTTTCAGCCAATTCGTAAGCAGCAAAAATACCGGCAGGGCCGCCGCCGACAATAACAACATCATACTTTTTCATAGGTACTTCCTCCTGAAAATGAACACACGAAAAGAGCGCAGATTGAGCCTGTATCAAGATACAAATATGTATACTAAGGCTATCTGCGTTTGTCTTGTTTTGTAGCTTTTCGAAAAACCTTAGCTATTATACGGGAACTTTTTCGATAATGCAAGTTTTTTTTCCTGCAAAATGAGAAAGTTTAAGAAAAAAATAGTGATTTCGCTGGTGATGATGATGTCTACTATAACAATAATAATATAGCTAATATAAAAATATAGTTGCCAAAAAGGCGCTAAACACAGTATAATTTATTCTATCGTTGTAAACTTATCATAATTTATGAACAGGGAGGAACTTGTATTGACAAATCAGTTGGCAATCATCAACATGTTTATTCTTTATATCGGCCTGATGATGGCTATTGGCGTTTATTATTATCGCCAGACACGCAACATGAGCGATTATTTTTTAGGCAACCGCAAATTGGGGGCCTGGGTGACGTCCATGAGTGCCGAGGCTTCGGACATGAGCGGTTGGATGCTTATGGGCGTACCGGGCTTTGCCTATCTTGCCGGCCTGAATGCCGGCTGGATTGCGGTGGGCATTGTGCTGGGTACCTGGGCCAACTGGCATTTTGTGGCGGCTCGTCTCCGCAAGTATACAGAGCTTGCTAAAAACTCGCTGACAGTACCGCAGTTTTTGGAGAACCGCTTTGAGGATAACAGTGGTCTTTTGCGTACGATTCCTGCGGTCTTTATTTTGATTTTCTTTACCATATATACGTCTTCGGGGTTTGTGTCCTCCGGGCGTCTGTTTGAAACGGTCTTTGGCTTGCCTTATGAATATGCCATTTTTATCGGTGCAGGCTCCGTAGTCTTTTATACCTTAGTAGGCGGCTTTTTGGCGGTATCCCGTACGGACTTTATTCAGGGTGTGATGATGTTTTTCGCCATTTTGGTGGTGCCCATTACGGCGGCGATGGAAATGGGCGGCTATACGGCAACCGTTAATGCCATCAATAACGTGAGTCATTCGATGTTAGAGCCTTTTACCAAGCCGGATGGTTCGACTTTGGGTACGATTGAACTGATTTCTCTGCTGGCCTGGGGGATTGGTTATTTTGGTCAGCCGCATATTCTCGTACGTTTTATGGCGATTTCGAGTTCCAAGGAAATCAAGCAGGCCACCCGTATTGCGATGACCTGGGTTGTGCTGTCTTTGGCAGCAGCGGTAGCTGTGGGCATGGTCGGCCGTGTATTTCTTTCCCATGAACTGAGTGGCACGGAGTCGGAAACGGTCTTTTTGGTTATGACCAATGAATTATTCCCGCCGGTAGTGGCCGGGCTTATCCTGTCGGCCGTGCTCGCGGCGATTATGAGTACGGCGTCGGCGCAGCTTTTGGTGGCCGCTTCGGCCTTTGCACAGGATTTTTACCGTACCCTTCTGCGCAAGGAAGCTGAGCAGACGGAGCTTATCTGGATCAGCCGGGCTTCGGTGCTGATTATCGCTTCACTGGCAATTTTCATTGGCCTGAATCCGTCCAGCTTTATTCTCGACATGGTGGCTTATGCCTGGGCTGGTTTTGGTGCGGCCTTTGGCCCGGCACTGCTCTGCTCGCTGTTCTGGCGGCGCACGACCCGCAATGGCGTACTAGCCGGTATCATCGTGGGCGGCATTACGGTACTGGTTTGGAAGCAGATTGACTGGCTGGGGCTGTACGAAATCGTACCGGGATTTTTGCTTTCCTTAATTGCGGTTTTTGTGGTCAGCAAGATGGATAGGGAACCGTCGGCTTCGGTGGTAAATACCTTTGATGCGGTGGGCAAAAGCGAAATATAAAATTATTTTTTCTACAGGCAGGGATTTTCTACTGCTATAGCGAAAAGTTAATCTATGAAAATTCTACAAGGTGTGTTTATTTTTGCGTAGTTGATTGTAAGGAATGTAGAGAAGCAGGTGAGCATTTGTGGAGAAAGTCAAAGTAATGATCGTCGATGATTCGAAGGTCAGCCGTGCGATGCTTGAGGGAAATCTTTCCAGGACGAACTTTGAGGTATGTGCACAAGCCAAAAATGCTGCTGAAGCAGTAGCGCTCTATGAGCAGTTCAAGCCGGCTGTGGTGACCATGGATATGAATCTTCCGGATGCTGATGGTCTTGAATGCACCCGCAGGATTCGTGCGGTGGACCCGGAGGCCAAAATCGTGATGATTAGCGCGATGAAGGACGCCAGCCTGGTGGCAAAAGGCCGGGAAGTGGGAATCAGTGCGTTTTTGCAGAAACCGGTAGGGATTAATGAGCTCATTGATACCCTGATGATTCTTTGTCAGAGCAAGGCGGGCAAAGTGGCTGTCTTGCGTGAATCCTATGCCAAGCCCTTTGTAAAAGCGTTGCAGCAGGGCATTTTCAGCATGACCGGGGTGCATAGCGAGGTCGAATTGGAGGAAGAAGAACGTAGCTTCCTGGAAGTCAGCGGTATTGCGGTGATAGTAGGGCTTACAGGGATGCCTAATGGTCGTGCCATCGTCTACATGGACAGCAATACCATGAAGGATTTTGCTACGGTGATGCTGGATGCAGAGGAAAGCGATGAGGTTACGGAAGATGAAGCCAGCGAGTCGGTAGAAGAAGCGGTAAATATCATTGTGGGACGCGGTGTGTCCAATATCAATGATGTGTTCAAGGACAAGGAAATGCGCATTACTCCGCCGGGAACCATCGTGGGGAACAAGATTCGCATTGCCAGCCCGAAACTTACGACCTTCCGTATATGCGCTAAGACGCGTTTAGGCGATATTAACATGAGTGTGGGATTTGCGGAAGGAGAATGATAAGATGGATGCAAAATTAGTGAATCCGTTCGTCGATGCATTCACAACCGTAATGCCGCAGATGGGCTTTCCGGAACCCAAGCGGCTGAAGATGGGAGTTAAGACGAAGAATGCGGTAAGCCTTGGAGTGTCGGTTATCGTGGGCTTTACCAAACAAATCAGGGGTAATGTGGTTTACAATATGACAGAGGATACGGCAAAATTCATTGCATCGACTATGATGATGGGCATGCCGGTAGCGGAATTTGATGGGATGGCGCAAAGTGCTATTTCGGAAATGAGCAATATGCTGACGGCCAATGCCGCAACAAATCTTACCGGGATGGGGCTGGAAGTTGATATTTCCACACCGTCGCTGTCCATTGGCGAGAATTTCCAAGTGAAGATAAGCGATGATAACTATCTCACGGTGGAAATGGATTTGGGCGGTCATGTAGTAGAACTGGATATTGCTGTTGAGCAACAGTGATGATGTGGGACTGTAGCAAAGGAGAATCTTTTGTTGCGGTCCCTTTTTGGAATGAAGTTATTGAGCATATTGTTATGTAATTAATGATATATTGCCGTGGAATAGAAGAAATGATATACTTTACAACACTGTATTACATACAGCTTAATGTATGTAATTCTTTTGGGTGTTTGGTATTTGGGATTATCAAAAGAGGAGGATAAAATGAATTTTAACAGTTTAAGGGTTAAATTCCTGGCAGGCTTCATTCCCCTGTTTGTAGGCAGTTTTGCGGTTTTTTTTGCCATCAGCTATTATATGTCCAGTTCGGCATTGACGCGCAATACGGATTTGATTGCTCAGGAAATCGGCAATAGCACGGCAAAAGAGATTGAAAAGATTTACCAGCAGCGGGAACTCATCGTCGAATCGTTGACCACCAATCCGATTATTATGCATGGGACGCGGGAAGAACGCGTGAAAGTGCTGGCTGAAACTTTGGCTAAGCACAAGAATTTTACCATGCTGGCGTATTCCGACCCGGCAGGTCATGCTGTCAGCGACAAGAACAAGGAGATGGACCGCACCAGCCGTGCCTATATCAAAGAAGTGCGCGAGACGAAGAAACCCGTGATGACGGGGCCATCCGTATCGGGGACGAACGGCAAGCTCATTACGATCATGGCTTATCCGGTACTGGAAAATGGTGAAGTGATTGGTATTGTCTATGGCACCATTGAACTGGATGAAATAACGAAACTGGTGGGCGATATCAAGTACATGGATACTGGTCGTGTTTATATCGCTGACCAGGAAGGCATCTGCATTGCCTATGCCCAGCTGCCGGAAGAAGTGGGCAAGATGGATTTGTCCAAAGAGGTTTCTACGAAGAAACTCGATATGGCACTCGTAAATGGCTTTACGAGCGCAGTACAGCAGGATAAGCAGATTTCCACGGAGTATACGACGACCAAGGGAGAAGCCTCGCAGGCGGTGTTTACGCCGGTACATCTGGCTAACCGCACCTGGATTGCGGTATCGGTAGCCCCGCTTGCGGAAGTGCGGGCGGATGCCTATAGCCTGATGAAGATTATGGGGCTGGTTGCCGCTGTCATGGTGCTGATTATCAGCGGAATTCTTTGGGTCCTGGCGAAGAAACTTTGTGACCCTGTGGTGGCTTTGCGCGAAGAGTGCATGATTATCAACAAGGGCGACCTGCGTGACCGGCCGCTGACGGTGAACCGTAATGACGAATTAGGCGATTTGGCCCGTGGCTTCAATGAGATGCGGCGTACGGTTCGTGAGCTCATCGGTCATATTCAGAAGAATGCAGAGAAAGTATCGGCTTCAGCGGAGGAACTTTCGGCAGCTTCCCATCAGTCGGCTGATGCCGCCAGTCAGGCAGCACAGCAGATTACGGATATTGCCGCTGGCATTGCCCAGCAGTCCGAATCGGCAGCTGAGGCAGATAAAACGGCTGTGGAAATTGCCGAGCGTACTACGCTGGTGGCAAACAGTGCCGATGCGATTGCCATTGTTACGGAACAGACCGTAGGCAGTGTCAATACGGGGCGTGATGCCATTCAAACGGTGGTGGAATCCATGAATGCCATTGGCGACAGTACCACTACCGTGAAGTCGTCCATTAAGGAGCTGGCCAAGAGTTCGGATGAAATCGGCAGAATCGTGGAGCTGATTTCCGGGATTGCGGAACAGACGAATCTGCTGGCGCTCAATGCCGCGATTGAGGCGGCCCGTGCTGGTGAATATGGCCGGGGCTTTGCCGTGGTGGCCGATGAAGTTCGCAAACTGGCCGAGGAGTCTGCCAGCTCCACGCAGCAGATTGCCAATCTCGTGACCAAGATTCAGACGGATATGAAACAGGCGGTAGCTGCCAGCGAGGAAAGCGCGGAAAGCGTGACGAGCAGCATCGACTCGGTAAATGAGGCAGATGAAATCTTTCAGTCCATTAAGGTGGCAATTGACGCTTTGGCTGAAGGTATCCGCGAGGTTTCCAGCAGCATCAAGTCGGTTTCGGATGGTACGGATTCCATGCAGCAGGCGGTAAAAGACATCGCGGGCATCAGTAATACCAATGCCAGCCGGGCTGAAGCGGTGTCGGCAACGACACAGGAACAGTCGGCATCTGCACAGGAGATTGCCGCAGCGACCCGCGGTCTTGCTGAGCAGGCAGAGCAGCTGGCGCACGAGATCGAGCGGTTCAAGATTTAACCGGGAAGATAGAAACAGCCTGTGGCATCCTTATTCGCTAAGGTGCCACAGGTTATTTGTTTTTCACGAAAAAATAAGCCGCAGAAGTGCAAAAAACTGTTGGCAAGGTAGGGAGTTTGGTTTATAATGGTGTACAGTATGTTTTGAAGAGGTGGCTAAATGGCAGATGCTATGGTTGCGGTGACGGTGGAAGGCGTGCAGGTGGATACAGCGGGCGAAAAGAACGTGTTGAAATCGAAAGCGAGCGGCAGGTATGCAGCGCGGGCCGGTAAGCATTATGTGCGTTATGAGGATGCCTCACTTCACGATAAGGAAGCGGTGCCTACGGTGCTCAAAATGAGCCGTGATGGCCTGACGCTAATCCGCCGTGGAGCTGTGGATATGCAGCTGGAGTTTCGGCTGGGGGAAAAGACCCGTAGTGTGTATAGAACGCCCTACGGTAATTTTGATTTGCTGGTAGAAACCCATAAGCTGGATATTTATTTTCAGGATGGTGAGGGCAAGGTAATGGCGGAATACGATTTATTCCTCAATGAGAACTTGCAGAGCCACAATACTTTAAATGTAGTAATAAGTGCCGATTCGGCAAATAATTAGGAGGACTTTGGATTGGATATTAAAGACACACTGACAGAAGCCATTGAAGCAGCGGCTAAAAGTGCCATTGCTGACGGCGTATTCCCGGAAGGGGAACTGCCCAAGGTTATTTTGGAAGTACCGCCCCAGAAGGAGTTCGGTGATTTTGCTACCAACTTTGCCATGCAGTCGGCACGCGTTTTCCATAAGGCTCCGCGTCAGATTGCAGAAGAACTGGTGAAGCGCATCGAGGGTGACTGGCTTGACCATGCCCAGATTGCTGGTCCGGGCTTTTTGAACTTTTATCTGAAGGGCAATGTGCTCTACGATTCCTTCCAGAAAATCCTTGAAGCGGGCGAAAGCTATGGCCAGCTGCCGAAAAAAGATGCACCGAAGATTCAGGTGGAATATGTCAGCGCTAACCCGACAGGGCTTCTCCATGTCGGTCATGGCCGTGGTGCTGCCGCAGGTTCTGCGCTTGTAAACCTGCTGCGGGCGGCTGGGTTCCCCGTGGAAAGTGAATACTACATCAATGACGCCGGCAATCAGATGAACAATCTGGCGCGTTCCGTCAATGCTCGTTATCTGGAACTCTTGGGTCAGGAAGTCGAATTCCCCGAAGACGGCTATCATGGTCAGGACATCATCGACACGGCACAGCGTATCATCGACAAGGAAGGCGACAAGTACCTCGCTATGAGCGATGAAGAACGTCTGGAAATCTTCAAGGATTTGGCTTATGTCGAAAAACTCGCCACCCTTAAAGAGGATTTGGCATCCTTCAATGTAACCTTTGACAACTGGTTCAGCGAGCGCACCCTGCATCCGGAAGCCGTCAAGGCTGCGGTGAAAATCCTGCAGGACAACGGCAATATCTACGAAAAGGATGGCGCTCTCTGGCTCAAGTCCACGGCTTATGGAGATGACAAGGACCGCGTGGTTATCCGTGACAACGGCGTGCCGACGTACCTGGCTGCCGATATCGCTTACCATCACAACAAATATGAGCGTGGTTTTGACCGTCTGATTAACATTTGGGGCGCTGACCACCATGGCTATGTATGCCGCGTAAAGGCCGCTATGGACGCGCTGGGCCATGATTCCAATAAACTTACGGTATTGCTTCTGCAGATGGTTGCCCTTTATCGTGGCGGTGAGCTCGTGAAGATGAGCAAGCGTACGGGCCAGAGTGTTACGCTGAACGAACTCATGGAAGAAGTCGGCACCGATGCGGCTCGTTATTTCTTCCTGATGCGTTCCCTGGACAGCCAACTCGACTTTGACTTGGATTTGGCCAAGAAAAAATCCAACGATAACCCGGTGTACTACATCCAGTATGCACATGCCCGCATTTGCAGCATCTTCCGTCAGTGCAAGGAAACGGGACTTTCCCTCAGCGATAAGCCGGAACTTTCCCTGCTCACGGATGAATCGGAACTGGATCTCATCAAGAAGATTGAGGAATATCCGGAAGAAATCGAACGTGCTGCCCGTGATTATGCACCGCAGCGTATTGCCCGTTACAGCTATGATTTGGCCAGCGCCTTCCATAGCTTCTACAATAAATGCCGCATTGTCGGCGTAGAGCCGAAACTTGCGGAAGCTCGTTTGGCTTTGGTGACGGTTACGGCCCATGTCATTCGTCATTCCTTGGGAATTTTGGGTGTATCCGCACCGGAACAGATGTAATTTAGGATTTGGAAGGAGAACTTTTTGATTATGGATTTTATCAATAGCTCGGAAGTCGATATCGCATACCATGTGCTGACGGAAAAAGGTCAGACCATGTACTATAAGGATTTGGTTCTTGAGGTTATCGAGAAGAAGCATAAGCCGGTGCAGTCCCTGTCGGCTGCTATCTCAGAAGTGTATACGCTCATCAACATGGACAGCCGTTTCCAGCATGAAGGCGACCAGCAGTGGGGCCTCACCGAATGGAATCCGCCTGAAGTGAAGCGTCATTCTGCCCGTGGTGCGGCATCCCGCTCCAAGGCAGCCAACAAGGCCATCAACAGCCGTCAGAAGAAGCTGGAAAGCATTCAGGAATAAGGAGGTAAATCATGGCAAAGTATATCTTCGTTACCGGTGGTGTGGTATCGTCCCTGGGTAAGGGCATCACGGCGGCATCTTTGGGCCGTCTCTTAAAGAGCCGCGGACTCAAGGTTACGATTCAGAAGTTCGACCCGTACATCAACATTGACCCGGGTACGATGAGCCCTTATCAGCATGGTGAAGTGTTCGTTACCGACGATGGTGCGGAAACAGACCTCGACCTGGGCCATTACGAGCGTTTCATCGACATCAACCTGTCCAAGAACAGCAACATCACCACGGGTAAGGTGTACTGGTCCGTGCTCCATAAGGAACGCCGCGGCGAATACTTAGGCTCCACGGTGCAGGTTATCCCGCATATCACCAATGAAATCAAACAGCGTGTCTACGATGTAGCCAAGGCTGACGGTGCCGATGTGGTCATCACGGAAATCGGCGGTACGGTAGGTGATATCGAAAGCCAGCCGTTCCTCGAAGCCATCCGTCAGGTCAAGAAAGAAGTTGGCCCGAAGGATACCCTCTACATTCATGTAACCCTGCTGCCGTATATCTCCGCTGCCGGCGAACTCAAGACCAAGCCGACCCAGCACAGCGTAAAGGAACTGCGTGCCATCGGCATTCAGCCGGATATCCTCGTGTGCCGCACGGAAAAGACCATTTCCAAGGACATGAAGGAAAAGATTGCCATGTTCTGCGACGTGCAGCCGGAAGCCGTTATCGAAAACCGCACGGCATCCACTATCTATGAAGTGCCCCTTATGATGCAGCGTGAGGGCCTCGATAAGATTGCCCTGCAGAAACTCAACATGGACTACGGCCCTGCGGATATGTCCGACTGGGAAAAGATGGTCTATAAAATCAACAACCCGTCCAAGAAGGTCAAGGTGGCCGTTGTCGGCAAGTATGTAGAACTGCCGGACGCTTATATCTCCGTAACGGAAGCTCTCCATCATGGCGGTATCTACAACGATACTTCCGTGAAGATTCATTGGGTGAATGCCGAAAAAATCGAAGACCCGGATACCGACCTTTCGGAAGTATTCGTGGGCTGCAAGGGTATTCTCGTGCCGGGCGGTTTCGGTGACCGCGGCGTGGAAGGCAAGATTAAGGCCATCCAGTATGCCCGCGAGAACAACATTCCGTTCCTCGGCCTGTGCCTCGGTATGCAGTGTGCCGTTATCGAATTTGCCCGCCACGTCTGCGGCATGACGGACGCACACAGTTCCGAATTCGATGCAGAGACGAAGCACCCCGTTATCGACCTCATGGAATCCCAGCAGGGCATCGAAGACAAGGGCGGCACGATGCGCCTTGGTTCCTACCCCTGCACCCTGCGCGAGGGTACGCATTCCCTTGAAGCCTATGGTACGGCAAATATTGCGGAACGTCATCGCCATCGCTATGAGTTCAACAACAAGTACCGTCAGGAACTTACCGAACGCGGTCTCGTGATTGCCGGTACCCTGCCGGATGACAGCCTCGTGGAAATGGTCGAAGTAAAAGACCATCCGTGGTTCGTGGCAACGCAGGCTCATCCCGAACTCAAGTCCCGCCCGAACAATCCGCATCCGCTGTTCCGCGATTTCGTGAAAGCGGCATTACAGGTTAAGTAATTCCTTTTTATACTTTGATAGAGATAGACTGGCGGCTTAGGGAGGTTTGACACGCTCAGCTAAGCCGTCAGGCTAAAACTATTTTTTGCCCTTTATATCCGCGTGAAAAGTCAAAACTCGCTGCGCTCAGACAGTAGACTTTTCCCGCGGATTTTTGGCGGTGGGCAAAAAATAGTTTCTTAACGCCTGCCGACCTTTTGCAAGAAAAAACTTTCCAACAAGCAGGATAAGCAATGGATACTGTAGAAATAGTGTATTATCAAAGGTGATACAGTCAATTGTAAGGAAATGACTGCAAACTGGGATTTTAGGGAAGAAAGGAGGATTTCTCATGCTTATCGATACGGCCTGTTCTTTGGCGTTCTACTGCCAGCGCTGCGGCCGAATCCAACTGCAGGATGTACCACTCTTTAGCGGGCAGAAGCAATTCGTTATGGAGTGCGGGAACTGTGGACACGAGATGGGCAAAATTACCTTGCGGCCGCGCAAAGGACTGGAACTGACCACGGAATGCGGTGTGTGCAACGGCAAAAACCGTCAGAGTTTTACCTGGCGGCAGCTGAAGAAACTCAGATTCGCCAGACTTTACTGTCAGCATGATAATTTTGAACTGGGCTACATGGGCAGATGGCAGGATATCGCAGAATTTCTGGACTTCAACACAGCAGAATACGATGCCTTGCACCCTGCCGACGGAGACTGCTACATTGAACATCAACAGACGCTGCTTGAGGCGCTTAATCGCATTCACGATTTAGCCGCCAGTGGAGAACTCGAATGTACCTGTGGCAGTGCTGACATTAAGGCAGCCTTGCAGCGTGATTCCGTGCGGTTGGATTGTTGCTATTGCGGCAATTATTGTGAACTTCCGGCGAAGACCTCTGCAGATTTGCAGGCGTTGAAACCCGGTCAGGGACGTAAATTTAACTGGCGAATGCGGCCTTGGCTTGACGTAAAGGAAAAATAGGATTATCATATAAAAATATTGACATATGAGTGAGGGACTATCGGCGCAGCCGACAGTCCCATTTTCGCGTAATATATGCAGATAAGAAATATTGAGGTGTAAGATGAATTCTTTATTTGCTGCTTTGAGCAGCAATACCGGGGTCAAAAAACTGCAGGCCTGTTTGCAGGCCGCCCCACAGGAAACGCTGGTTTATGGCCTGTCAAATTCCCAAAAGCATGCGATAATGGCAGCGGCCTGGCAGCAGGCACCCCAGCCAATGGTCATTCTGGTTCATAGCAGTGAAGCTGTTTCCGACTGGCGGGAAAATTTGCTCTCCCTGCTGCCGGGGACGGAAGTGCTCGAACTTCCCGAAATGGACATGATGACTGTGCAGGCACAGGCCCGTAGTATGGAACGCGCTGCCCGCCGCATGGATGTGTTAGTGCGCTTAATGCGCAAGGAGCCGGTCATTGTACTGGCTAAGACAGCAGCTGCTGTACAAAAGGGCATCAGTCGGCAAGATTTTAATCGCCTGAGCATCAGTATCAGCATGGGCGAGGAAATCGCTTTGGAAAAACTTCGGCAGCGGCTGGTACAGCTGGGCTATGAGCATGCAGATGAAGTCGAGCGTATCGGCCAGTTCAGCGCCCGTGGCGGCATTGTGGACATCTATCCCGTCAATGGGGAAAATCCTGTGCGCATTGAGTTTTTCGGTGATGAAGTGGATTCCCTGCGGGAATTTGATATCAATACCAAACGTTCGTTGAAAAACATCAACAGTGCCACCATCATGCCTCTGGCACAGACGGACAGCACCGGGCAGGCCGAAGTGTTTCTTTCCTACCTGGAGGGCAAGGGTACGGTGCTCTTTGATGAACCGACACGCCTGCGGGAACAGATGCGCACGATGGTGCGGGAAAATCCCGATATCAAGAATAAAGTCTTTTCCTGGGACGCGATACAGACAACGGCCAAGGAGAATCGTGTGCTCTATTCGGCCATGCTCTTGCAGCAGGTGCATGGAGCAGAAGCTGCGCAGACCATCAGTTTTACTGCGCCCAGTGTAGCGACTTTCCATCGGCAGATGGATTTACTGATGAACGAAATCAGCCGTTGGTTGGCGCAGAAACAGCAAATACTCATTCTACTGTCGGAAAAATCCAAGGCCGATTCTCTGCGGGAACTGTTGGCGCGGCACCGCTATCCGTCATTGGTGGTGGAAGCCGAAGCCAAGCTGCGCACAGATTGTGTCAACATTCAGGTGGGCAGTCTTATCAATGGCTTTGAATTGGCAGCGGCCAGCCTCGTGGTGGTGACGGAGCGAGATATCTTCGGTCATGCCAAGCGCCGTGCCGTTCGCAAGGAAAGCAAAGGCGAAAAACTTTCCCATTTTCGCGATATCAAGCCCGGCGATTATGTGGTGCATTCTGCCCACGGTATCGGCAAGTACATCGGCGTGGAAACGCTGGATGTGGGCGGGATTCACAAGGATTACCTGCATATCAAATACGGTGGGGACGATAAGCTCTATGTGCCCACGGAACAGGTAAACCTCCTGCAGAAATACATTGGCGCTGAAGGTGAGGTGCCCCGTCTGCATCGCATGGGCGGTACCGAATGGGCCAAGGCCAAGGCAAGGGCAAAAAAATCCGTAGAGGATATCGCCAAGCAGCTCATTGAGATTTACGCCAAGCGTAAACAGGCCAAAGGCTTTGCCTTCTCGCCGGATGACAGTACCCAGCACGATTTTGAGGACGCGTTCCCCTATCAGGAAACGGATGACCAGTTGAAGGCCATTTCCGAAATCAAAGAGGATATGGAAAAGGAAAAGCCCATGGACCGCCTGCTCTGCGGCGATGTGGGCTTTGGCAAGACCGAGGTGGCTATCCGCGCCGCTTACAAGGCGGCCATGGACGGCAAGCAGGTGGCGGTGCTCGTGCCGACGACGGTTCTGGCCCAGCAGCATTTTCAGACCTTTAACGCCCGCTTTATGGATTTTGCGCCCAAGGTCGACGTCATCTGCCGCTTCCGTACCGCCAAGGAGCAGAAGCAGACCATTGAAAAGGTCAAGATGGGGCAGGTGGATATCCTTATCGGTACCCATGCCATCCTCAATCAGAACAAGGTGCAGTTCAAGAATCTGGGCCTGCTGATTGTGGACGAGGAACAGCGTTTTGGCGTCAAGCAAAAGGACAAAATCCGCAAGCTGGCGGCAGGCATTGACGTGTTGACCTTATCGGCTACGCCCATTCCCCGCACCTTGCATATGTCCTTGGTCGGGGCGAGAGATATGAGCATTATCGAAACGCCGCCGGCTGACCGCTTCCCCGTGCAGACCTATGTGGTCGAGGATAATGACGCGGTGATTGCCGGCGCCATCAAGCGTGAAATCAAGCGTGGCGGTCAGGTATACTTTGTCTATAACCGCGTGGATACCATTGACCGGATGCGGGAGAAACTCGAAGCTCTGGTGCCGGATGCCCGTATTCAGACCGCTCATGGCCAGATGCCCGAAGACCTATTGGAGCGGGTGATGATGGATTTCTATGAAGGCGAATACGATATTCTACTGGCGACCAGTATCGTAGAAAATGGCTTGGATGTTGCCAATGCCAACACCATCATCGTTTACAATGCTGACCATTTCGGTCTTTCACAGCTCTATCAGATGCGGGGGCGCGTGGGCCGTTCTCACCATATGGCCTTTGCCTACTTCGTCTATCAGGCCGATAAAATCCTCACGGAAACGGCGGAGAAGCGCCTGCAGGCCATGAAGGAATTTGCCGAACTCGGCGCGGGCTTCAAGATTGCCATGCGGGATTTGGAAATCCGTGGCGCGGGCAACCTTTTAGGCTCTCAGCAGCATGGGCATATTGCCAGTGTCGGTTTTGAAATGTACTGCAAGCTCCTTGAAGAAGCTGTGGATAAACTGCAGCATGGGGAAAAAGAAGTGGCGGAAGTGCAGCCTGACCCCATTATCGATTTGCAGGTAGAAGCCTATATCGACGGCGATTATGTCAGCGATGCCATGCACAAGATTGAAATTTACCAGCGCATTGCCGGAATTCGCAGCAATGAGGAAATACAAAATCTTCTCGATGAACTCATTGACCGTTTTGGCGAACCTACGCCGGCGGTGATGAATCTTTTAGAAGTGGCCAAAATCAAAAATTATGCGCGGGAACTCAAAATCCGTACCATCAGCGAACTGCCAAAGGCGCTGGATTTGTATATTCTGCCGGGGCACCGTCTGCCAGCTAAAGGGCTTTTGGCCGTGGATAAGGTATTGGGCCGCAGCATGCGCTCCCTGCCGGGGAAAAACGGCTATCGGTTCGTCATCCATGAGAGCCAGAAAAAGCAGATAACGAATTTTGTTTTGCGCCTGCTGCTTTTGGCAAGCGGCAATGCAGAAGCAGCTCAGCAGAAGGCTGAACCAACAAGTAAAAAAATTACAGCAAGGAAATGAGATAAATGGCAAAGATAACAGTATTAGGCTTAGGCCCCGGCCATGCAGGGCTTATAACCAGAGAAAGCTGGGCGATGATGGAGAGCGCGCAGCACCTTATCCTGCGCACGAAAATACATCCGACCGTTGCGGCTTTGGATGAGGCAGGTATAAAATACACGACCTATGATGGCTATTATGAGGAAGCTGCAGACTTTGAAACCCTTTACCGCAGCATAGCAGAAGATTTGCTGAAAAAAGCGGCAGGTTTAGGCGAACTGGTCTATGTGGTGCCGGGCAGCCCACT
Organism: Pseudoselenomonas ruminantium; assembly: GCA_002373045.1. GTDB lineage: Bacteria > Bacillota > Negativicutes > Selenomonadales > Selenomonadaceae > Selenomonas_A > Selenomonas_A ruminantium_J. The sequence goes on from DFHU01000060.1 coordinate 61,351, forward strand.
GGTGGCTGAACGGACGGTGGTTTTGCTGCGTGACTTGTCCCAAGGGACAGAGGTGGAAGTGGATATTCGTCCCGGCATGAGCTTTGTCGAGGTTATGTACACGCGTTTGAGTATTGACCCGGTGGAGGGGCTGACCATACTCGATGCACTCGATATTGAAACGTTAAAGGAGACACCGGCCCAATCTCTGATTATCACACAGGTTTACAGCCAGCCCATTGCCTCCGATGCCAAATTGATGCTCATGGATTTATATCCGGATGAATACGAGATAACCTATATTCACAATTTGGCAATGGCGGACGAAAGCATTCGTCAGATTCCACTCTATGAACTTGACCGTCAGCCGGATTTAGACCATCTGACCAGCCTCTATATTCGCCCTTTGGCGGCAAAAAAGGGCTGAAACAGGCTAAATTTGCGGGTTTGTCAGGCTTTTTTGCGGAAAACCCTTGATTTTTCCGGGCGTTTCTGTTAAATTCTCTTATAGCGGAGCAAACCGCAGGGCTGGCGGCCTGCCGTCAGCAGTAATAATCTTCTTTAAGGAGGCTACGCTCATGAATAAAACTGAATTAGTAGCTAATATCGCAGAAAAATCCGGTCTGACGAAAAAGGATGCTGAAAAAGCTCTGGGTGCTTTCTTTGAAAGCGTACAGCAGGCTCTGATTGAGGGCGACCGTGTGCAGCTCATCGGCTTCGGTACTTTCGAAGTGAAAGAACGCGCTGCTCGCAAAGGCCGTAACCCCCAGACGGGCAAAGAAATTGAAATTCCGGCAGCTAAAAACCCGGTTTTCAAAGCTGGCAAGGCATTGAAGGATGCAGTCAACGGCTGATTAAACAAATAAGAAAAACCGTGCCCTTCGGGGCACGGTTTTTGTGCTAACAGGAGAAGATTATGCAAGAAAAACGAATTTTAATTTCCGGGGGAACCTCGGGAATCGGACTTACGGCGGCAAAACTATTTTTATCGGCGGGGGCCAAGGTGGCTTTGCTGGGCAGGTCGGCCCAGCGGGGAGAGGCGGCACTGCAGGAACTCGGCGAAAATGAGCAGGCGATATTCGTTCAAGGGGATGTCAGCCGGCGGGCGGATTGCCAACGAGTCGTACAGCAGGTGGAAACGCTTTGGGGCGGCCTGGATGTGCTCGTCAATTCCGCAGGCATCTATGTGGAAGGTGCCATTGAAGACATGACGGAAGAACAGATTGCCTCAGTTCTGGATATCAACGTGAAGGGCACTTATTATTTGAGTCAGGCCGCTGTGCCGCTCTTAAAGAAAGCAAAAGGCAATATCGTGAATGTGGCTTCCGATGCCGGTGTTCATGGCAATTACTACTGTAGTCTCTATTGCGCCAGCAAGGGCGCTGTCGTACTGTTTACAAAAGCTTTAGCGTTGGAACTGGCCGGCTTTGGCGTGCGGGTCAATGCGATTGCGCCCGGCGATATTATGACGCCGTTGACGGAAACGCAGCTGGCAGCAGCGCCGAACCGGGAGGAGGCCCTGCGGGAAATGGCTTCGGTTTACCCGTTAGGCCGTATTGGCACACCACAGGAGGCGGCGGCGGCCATTAAGTTTTTGGCCTCTGTTGAGGCCGGCTTTATTACGGGGACGATTTTAAGTGTAGATGGTGGTCTGACTGCCTGATTTGTGATACAATAGGCAGGTGTGAAAAATACGGATGAGAAGGAGCGATACAGATGGCAGCCAAGAAAATTTTAATATTGACCGCTTCCATCGGCTCCGGTCATATCAAAGCCGCAGAAGCGGTAGCTGAGGAACTAATGCGGCAACAGCCGGACGCGGAAATCACCACCATCGATTTTATGGCTCGTTCGACTTCCTTTTGGCATTGGCTAACGAAGAAAATCTATCTGGAAATGCTCAATTTCGTTCCCAATCTTTACGATGTGTTTTATCAGCTTTCCAGTAGTGAAACCGGTGGCAGCTGCGGCAAGAATATGTTTGCCCTGTTTATGCTGCCGGTGTTTAACCGCCTGCAGGCAAAATATCAACCGGACTGCGTTATCTGTACGCATCCCTTTCCGGCGGGGACGGTTTCTCTTTGGAAGGAGCGTCATCACAGCAAGCTGCCGCTGTCTGTGGTGATGACGGATTATTCCCTGCATCCCATGTGGCTGTGCAAAGGCGTGGACAGCTATTTTATGGCTACTGAGGATATGCGGCAGGGGATGATTGCGCAGGGATTTGCGGCGGAGACACTTCATGCTGAAGGCATTCCCATCAGTGCGGATGTACAGGGCCTGCCGATAAAAGATGAGCTGCGCAAAACGCTGGGCATTGCCCCGGAAAAGCGTGTGATTCTGCTGATGGGCGGTGGCTTGGGACTCGGCGGCATTGAACGCACCTTGCAGGAATTGGAAAAAATCAAACAGTCATTGGTGCTTTTTGTGGTTGCCGGACGCAATGAACAGTTGCAGCAGCAGGCAGAAGATTTTGCTCTGGGTTCACATCATACTATTCGCACCTGGGGCTATACTAATGAGGTGAAACGGCTGATGGGGGCGGCAGACCTCTTGATTACGAAGCCTGGTGCCTTGACCATCAGTGAGGCCTTTGCACTCGGAACGCCGATGCTTTTGCATGACCCTATACCGGGGCCGGAAACGGAAAATGCCGTCTATGCGACCCGTCACGGTGCTGCAGTATGGCTTCATCCCGGGGAGAAACTGGCCGCAGCTGTGGAAGAGATCTTCCAGGGAGACAGCCTTTCCACGATGCAGGAACAGGCATTGAAGCGGGCAAGACCACTAGCCAGTAAAAAAATCGTGAAAATAATTTTGTCGGCAGCAGGTTTTTAGCCCTATTACAGGGAATAATATACATTGCAGGTTTCGCAAGTTAGCAATTTTTGAGAAGATTGGTGATAGCATGGCGGTATTTCAACTGCAAAAAAATGGAACCAATTATATATGCCCCAAATGTGGACGTCTCTTGCGTTTTGTCGATGGCACGGCAGTACAGATTGTTAAAGGCCGTGCAGATATGGCCTCGATTTTGCCCAAGTATGAATGTCATTCATGTGGCGTTTATTTCCAGGAACTGTTGGGGTCCGGGTTTTATGATGAACATGACCTGCCAAAATCCGAAGGTGGCGCAAAAAATAAGGAAAATTGGGTAGCTACGGGAAATCTAAAACCCATGGAGCTTAAACGCGATGCCAATAATCAATGTCTTTGCCCCCGCTGCGGGGAGATGATGGACTACGTAGAAGGCCGGGCGGTGACGCTCGTCAATGGGCGGCCGGATATGGAAAACGTTAAAGACCATTTCCATTGTTCCAACTGCGATTCTTATTTTCGCCGGATTGCAACCACAAATTATTTTCAATGGTCAGAAAAATAGATTTGACTTGCCATGAAAAAAAATTGCGGTTATTATAGAGTAGATTGAATTTTTAAGGAGGAGGGATGATGATGAAACCAAGGAAACAGCGTGGCATAAATTGGTTTGCGCTGATTATGCTGGGCATTATTGTCTACTTTTCCTCGATTCTGATTTCTCAGCAGGTATATTTAAGCCAAGCCGCAGATGATTATGCATCTGCAAAGGCCAGATTAGAGGCTGCCGAGAAGGAAAATGCTGCTCTAAAAGAAGAAGCCCGGCAGTTAAACGAGCTGAGCTACATCGAAAAAGTTGCCCGGGAGGAACTGGGCATGACCAGAGCGGGGGAACTTCCCTACAGCGTTGGTCACAAGTAAGCATTTAGCGTTGTATGCCTTGACACTCGTGAGTTGTCAAGGGTATAATAAATCCTGTATTTTCAAATACTCTAAGGAGGAAGAATTAATTTGTCCATTGAAGTTGGCAGCGTGCTGGATGGTGTCGTATCGGGCATCACAAATTTTGGAGCATTTATTGAATTGCCAGAGGGGAAAACCGGACTTGTACATATTTCAGAAGTTGCAGATGAGTATGTAAAGGACGTCCATGACTTCCTGGCAGAAAAAGACAAGGTTAAAGTAAAGGTAGTAGCCATTGATGAAAAGGGTAAGATTGGCCTTTCCATCAAGCAGCTGCAGGAGAAAAAGGCAGAAGAGACAGCCGAAGCCCCAGCTCGTGAGCGTTCTTCCTTCCGTGCCCCCAGAAATAATTTTGGTGGACGTGACTTTAGAAAACCGAATCGTTACAGTGCTACTTCGGCGTCTTTTGAGGATAAGCTTTCCAAATTCCTCAAGGACAGCGATGAGCGTCTGACGGACTTGCGCCGCAAGACTGATTCCAAGCGCGGCGGGCGTGGTTCCCGTCGTGATTGATGGTCTGGCATAAACTGGAAGCACTCTGCAAAGGGTGCTTTTGTACTTTATGGTTGGGACGTTCGTTATGCGGGAAAAAGTAGAGCAGTTTTGTAACCGGTATAAGCTGTTGCCGGATAGCAGCAGAATTTTGGTGGCTTGTTCCGGTGGCGCAGATTCTATGGCTTTGTTGGACATCCTTAGAAAACTGGCTTCCAGTCACCAGTGGCAGATTTTTGCGGCACATTATGAACATGGTATCCGGGGAGCTGATTCTTTGGCTGATGCAGCCTTCGTGGCAGATTTCTGCCGTATGCATCAGATTCCCTGTTTTGTCGAACATGGACAGGTGCCGCAGGCTGCCAGGGAAAGCGGCCAAACTTTGGAACAGGCTGCCCGCAGCCTGCGCTATGCTTTTTTGCAGCGCATTTGTGAGCAGCAGAAATTCGACTATATGGCAACCGCCCATCATGCCGATGACCAGGCCGAGACTGTGCTGATGCGCATCTTGCGGGGAACCGGCATAAAAGGCCTCGGCGCTATGCGTCCGCAAAGTGGTTCTATTGTGCGCCCTTTGCTGGATTTGAGCAAGACCGAGATTCTTGCCTATTGTCAGGCGGAAGGTTTGGCGTTTCGGGAGGATGCTACCAATTGGGTGGCGGACTGTACGCGTAACCGTTTGCGTTTGGAACTGCTGCCCCAAATCCGGCGGGAATACAACCCTGAAATAAGCCGTGCGCTATGCCAGCTGGCTGAGGTGGCGGCAGAGGAGGAAGATTTCCTTCAGACGGAAATTGACCGTTATTGGTCTGATGAACGCTATGTACGGCAGCAGGATGGCGTATTACGGCAGCAGCCGGTAAGCGCGCTGCATCCTGCTCTGCAGCGGGGGTTGATTCGCAAGCTATGGGAGCAGGCAACGGGTTCAGCTCTTGACCTCAGTTATCAGCAGACGGAGTTAATCCGCGCGCTGCTCAGGCGGGGGACAACGGGCAGCCGGCAGGAACTTTCCCATCGTTATACTGCATATTTGGCCTATGGATATCTGATGGTTGCTCAGGTGCAACCGAAGGGCCATCGGGAAGAACTGGATAACCTGCCGGAAACCGTGCTGACCATTCCTGGCACAGTCCGTTGGGGAAAGTATCAGCTGGTTGCAGAATGGCGGGCGTGGGATGGCGGCAAAACGCTGCCGCATGAACTCTACCTGCAGCCGCAGAATTTTTCGACGGAGTTGGTTTTGCGTACCCGCAGGCCGGGGGATTATATCCAGCTTCCTGCAGGCCGTAAGACACTGAAAAAATTAATGATTGATGATAAGATTCCGCAGGCACAGCGGGCGGAGATGCCTTTGCTGGCAGCAGGCAGTGAAATCATCTGGATGATTGGCCGCAGGCGCAGCGCAAGATGTTTGCAGGGCGTTTGCGATAATCATAAAGTTTTGTATCTCAGTTTAGAGAAGAGAGGAAATTAAACATGTTACATGAAGATATCGAAAAGGTAGTTTTTTCGGAAGAACAGATTCAGCAGCGCATCAAAGAGATGGCGAAAGAAATTACGGAAGACTATAAGGACGTAAAGGAAGATATCTATTGCGTGGCTATTTTGAAAGGCGCTGTGATGTTTTATACGGATTTGCTGCGCCATTTGGAGCTGCCGGTACGCTTTGATTTCATGATTGCCTCCAGTTATGGCAATGGCACGTCCACTACCGGGTCGGTAAAGATTCTTAAAGATTTGGATTACGATATTGAAGGAAAACACCTCATCGTTATCGAAGATATAATCGATTCGGGCACGACGATGAATTATCTGAATAAGTACTTCAAGGAACGCAAGCCGAAGTCCGTAAAACTTTGCTCCCTGCTTTCCAAGCCATCCCGTCGTATGGTGGAAATCCCCATCGACTACTGTGGCTTTGAAGTGCCGGATGAATTCCTGGTCGGTTATGGCCTTGACTATGCGGAAGTTTACCGCAATCTGCCGTATATCGGCGTGTTGAAGCCCGAGATTTACACAGAACAATAAAAATCCTGAGAGGCATTGACTTCTCGGAAGGAGGGCAATGGATTGAATAAGTTTCTACGCAATGTAGGGTTCTATTTGTTGATTATTCTGGTCGCGATTTCCATCATTGACTACTTTTCGACAAGGAACACAACGAAGCAGGAAGTGGGATACACGAATTTCCTGCAACAGGTGGATGAAGGCAAGGTTACAAAGGTTGTCCTCATTCAGAATACCATTCGTGGTACGCTGTCTGATGGTACGGAGTTTACGACGATTACTCCGGATGCGCCGAACAGCGACCCCAAGCTCTTTGAAAAACTCGCTGCAAAGGGTGTAGAGATCAATGCGGAAAATCCGCCGGAACCACCCTGGTGGTCCACGATGTTCTCGTCCCTGTTGCCGATACTCCTGCTCGTCGGTGTATGGTTCTTCATCATGCAGCAGACGCAGGGCGGTGGCGGCCGGGTGATGTCCTTTGGCAAGAGCCGTGCCCGCATGAGCGGTTCGGATAAGATTAAGGTCAATTTCAAGGACGTTGCCGGGGCTGATGAAGCCAAGCAGGAACTTGAGGAAGTGGTTGAGTTCCTGAAGCATCCCAAGAAGTACAACGATTTGGGTGCCCGCATTCCGAAGGGGGTACTGCTCTTTGGCCCTCCGGGTACTGGTAAGACCCTCTTGGCGCGTGCCGTTGCCGGTGAAGCAGGCGTGCCGTTCTTCTCCATTTCCGGTTCGGATTTCGTGGAGATGTTCGTCGGTGTCGGTGCTTCCCGTGTGCGTGACCTCTTTGACCAGGCCAAGAAGAATGCGCCCTGTATCGTATTCATCGATGAAATCGATGCTGTAGGCCGTCAGCGTGGTGCTGGCGTCGGCGGCGGTCATGATGAACGTGAGCAGACGCTTAACCAGTTGCTCGTCGAAATGGATGGTTTTGCTGCTAACGAAGGCATTATCATCATTGCAGCGACCAACCGTCCGGATATCCTCGACCCCGCGCTTCTGCGTCCGGGCCGCTTCGACCGTCAGATTGTGGTGGACAAGCCCGATGTGCGCGGGAGACTAGCAATCCTTAAAGTACATACTTCCGGCAAGCCGGTGGATGAAGGCGCAGACCTCGACATCCTGGCACGCCGTACCCCGGGCTTTACCGGTGCTGACCTCAGCAACCTCGTGAATGAAGCAGCGCTCTTGGCTGCCCGCCGGGATAAGAAGAAGATTTACATGCAGGAACTCGAGGAAGCCATTGAGCGCGTTATGGCCGGCCCTGAGCGCAAGTCCCACATCATGAATGATGAGGAAAAACGCCTGACGGCTTATCACGAAGGTGGTCATACCCTCGTGGGGATGATGCTCAAACATGCAGACCCTGTGCATAAGGTTACGATTATTCCGCGCGGCCGCGCCGGTGGTTACACGCTGATGCTGCCGAAGGAAGATCGCAACTATGCAACTAAGTCCGAGCTGCTCGATAAACTCAAGGTCGCTATGGGCGGTCGGGTAGCGGAAGAAATCGTGCTCAAGGAAATCAGCACGGGCGCTTCGCAGGATATCCAGCAGGCAACCCGCATGGTACGCGGCATGGTCATGCAGTACGGCATGAGCGATGTGCTCGGCCCGGTGGCGTATGGTGAAAGCCAGAACCATCAGGTGTTCCTGGGCCGTGACTTCCATCAGGAACGCAACTACTCCGAAGAAGTAGCCAGCGAAATTGATAAGGAAGTTCGCAAGTACCTCGAAGACGCCTATGAAGCCTGCCGTAAGATTATTACGGAGAACCGTGACAAGCTGGAGCTTATCGCTCAGGCCCTTATGGAACGCGAAACCCTCACCGCCAAGCAGCTGGAAGAACTGCTCGAAACGGGAAAAATTTCCGAGGAAGATACCAAGGAACCGCCGAAGGATGATAACAATGGTCCCAAAGATGGTGACCCTGCTTTGATTCCGCCGACGACCTTGGTACAGCAGGCACAGAACGAAGCCCTTGATGCTGAAGCAGAAAAGGAAAAAGAGCCTGTTCCCGTTGGGGAAATCAAGGAACCAAAATTCAATGTGACGCATTACGACAAGTAAATATGCATGGAAAAACCTGCAGGTTGGAAAAAGCCTGCAGGTTTTTTATCGTGTGTTTAATTTTTCTTTTTGGCCAGCCAGCGGGAGGCCTGTTCCTGTTTGCGGACCAGTACCCTGTCCTTGTAGATATCTTCAATCACCAATTTGCAGATGACGATGAAGGGAACCGCCAAAAACATACCGGCACCGCCCAAAAGTTCGCCGCCCAGCACAATGCCGAGAATGATGGCAATGGGGTGCAGATTCAGAGATTTGCCAATCAGGGTCGGATAGACGAAGTTGTGATTCACCTGCGTCAGGAGCAGATAGAAACCTGCTGTCTGCAGGGCAACGACCGGATCAACTGTCGCAGTCAGCAGCGTACCGAAGGCCGAAGCCACCGTCGGACCGAGCACAGGGATGAATTCGCAGATACCGGACACCACCGCGAATACCGAGGCATAGGGCAGATGGCGGATGGTGAAGTACAAGAAGACAATCACCGCCGTGATACAGCAGATGACCAGCTGGCTGCAAATATATATCCGCAGGGCACTCAAAATCCGGTCAAAGAGCTGCATGACCCGCCCGTAATCCCGTGTGGGAAACAAACTGGCCAGATAGCTTTTTATCTGTTCGCCGTCTTTTAGCAGATAAAAGGTCACGAAGAAGATAATCACGAGGTCAATGAACTTGCTGAACAAGGATAAAAGCAGAGTCAACGAGGACTTTAGTGCCGTCATGCTGGCGTTTTTCATCTCTGCCCAAATATCATCCAGCTCGCTTTGCAGGAAATCCGATTCCTGCAGCCAGGCAATGCTTTGCACTTTTTCGGTAATCTGCGGGAAATCGGTGACAAAGCGGCTGAAGGTCGGAATGAAGCTCTTGGATACCAACATCAAAAGCAGCAGGGCAAGGCTGATAAAGCACAACAGGATCAGCCCGGCCGCTAATGCGCGGGGCATTTTTTCGGCCAGTTTGTTTGTCAGAGGCAGAAGTAAAAGCTGTAACAGCAGCGAGATAAAGATGATAAACGCCAACTGGGGCATATACCAAAAGGTCGATAGGAGCACAATAAAGTATAGTGCCAAAAAGATAGAGGTACGATATTTTTTGATGAACATAGGGACTCCTGCTTATTTGATTTTATTCAGGCGGTCAGCGAGTGTGCTGGCACTTTCATCGCCTGTGGTGCAGGTGATAATGGGCTGCTGGCCAAGCATGACGGTGTTGCCGTTGGTATAGGCGTTTTGGTTATTGTGTCCATTGTGGTAAGCTGCTGCCAGATTGCCCATGACGAAATATGCTCGTTCCTTAGCGCTCATGCCACCGGCAGCGGCCGGGGTGCAGAATACTTTGGTATTGACCTTGACCACGCCGTCGTTGTTGGTAACATGACCGTTGCTGTACTGATTGAGCTTCTTGGCATAGGCATCCCGACGGTCATCGTTGGCCGGATGGTCAGAGAGGAACTGCTCGAAAGAGGACGGCTGGCTCTTGGACA
>DFHU01000060.1:71275-86522 GCA_002373045.1 Pseudoselenomonas ruminantium
GACTGATGTAGTCAAAGGCTAAAGCATCGGCTTCCCGTTCCATTGGTTTGGTAATATGACGGTTGTTTATCACGGTAGCCATGATTACACCAACCTGAGAGCCCGTGGCTGCGCCTAAAATCTGCATGTTCAGGGATTGACGGGCACCTTTGGCCGGATGGTCTTTTTGCCCATGACCCATTTCGTGCGCCAGGACTACAGCAATTTCGTCTTCGTTTTTCAAGACTTTGTACAAGCCGGTATTGACACTCAGATTATGGCCAAGCGTGCAGAAGGCATTGAAGCTTTGTTCGTTGTTGATGAAGTAATTATAAGGTTTTTGGTAAATAGAGGAATCTGTAGCACCAATGCCCCGGGTCAGATTCGTCATGATGCGGGTCAACTGCTCGTTGAGGTAGGCATCACCGTTGACGCCGTATTGTTGCTTCATTTGGGCAAATAATTCCTGACGCCCCGGCTCTGTATTGTTGTATTTGTTGATGGTGCTGCTCAACTGACTATGGGCAGCAGCCCCGGAGATAACGGCGCCGATAATGCTGGCCGTACTGGCCTCGGCAGCAGGGGGGGCACTGGGCGCATAACTGATAGGCAGGGACAGACAAAGTGCAGTAAGTCCTGTGAGTATTTTTTTCTGTAAGTTTTTCTTATTCATCATCCACGACCTCCTAAAACACATTTCTCATCTATATTCATTATAGCGAAAAAAGATAAGATTGTGTTAATTTTCCTTAATTTTTAATGGGAATTTAACGATAATATAAGTGGAGCGTTGGCATGGTCAAGGAAAGACATCTGCATAACGCTACCTTTGGCTGGAAGGCAGGGAAGCATGATGCAGGAAAAAACTTGGCGCACTTGCCGGTTGATGATGAATGGGCTGGCGCATAAGGTGCAGTATAATCAAGCCACGATTGACAATTTATTTTTGCCGTTTCTACGGCGCATGAGTAAGAGTCAGCAGAAACTAGGGCGGCGCATGGTGGTGTTTTTGGCCGCACTTCCGGGCGTGGGGAAGTCCACGTTGGCTCTGTTTTTGGAAAGGCTGTCGAATACGGATGAGACGCTTGTGCCGGTACAGGCGTTAGGGATAGAGGGGTTCCGTTATCCACAGGCTTACCTCAATACGCATAGCGTTGAACAGGCAGGCCAGGCAGTTCCGCTCAGTACCCTCAAGGGCAGCCCGGAGACTTTTGCGGTGGATAAGCTGATTGGCAAGCTTACCGATATGCGCAAAGGTGATGTACGCTGGCCCATATATGACCGGAATATACACGATATCGTAGAAGAAATTGTGACGGTGCGCCGCCCAATTGTCGTTATTGAGGGCAACTGGCTGCTTTTAGGGGAGGCACATTGGCAGAATGTCCGTTCCCTGGCCGATTACAGTCTCTTTATCACTGCTGACCCCATAGACCTCAAAGAACGCTTGATTCACCAGAAAATGACTGCTGGCAGCACATATGAAGCCGCTGTGAAATTTTATCAGCAAAAAGACCGTCTGCATGTAGAACGCTGCCTGAAAAAATCCTGGCCAGCCGATGAAACCTGGCAGATGCTGTCCGATGGGGATTATCAGCTAAAGGGAAGAATCGTACCGACAAGAATGGTGGACAGGAATGCGCTGTGGAGAAGACCCGACGTACAGATTGATAACACGTTGCTGGGCGGCCTGAACAACCGCAATGCCGGGCAGGGCATACAGCCGCCGCTTTATGATGAAGGCTATGCCCACGGCATGGAAGAAGCCCGCAAGGTTATCCTAAAGAAACTTTACGAAAGCGGCACCATGAGCAGCAAAGCCATTCTGGACACCTTCCAGGTCACCGCAGAGGAACTCAGGGATATCATCAAATAATGGCGTAAAAGAAGGGGAATGTTAGCCAAACTCGCGCCTGTGAGCAAAGGCAAGATTTGCTTATAAGAAACATAAAACAATAGAGATAAAAGAAAGCCCGGTGGCCGGGGATGCCTTTCCGTAACGTTTGACAAGCCTGTCTAAGTGAAGGAAAGGTATCCCCGGCCACCGGGCGTCTTAGCACCACGATGTAAACCATGTATGCAGTGGTTATTTAACTTTACTGGAGAACAAGTACACCAAAACGGTCAGCACAATGCCCCCAATACCCCATTCTACACCTTTTTCCACAAAGGCATAGACCGTAGCGGCAAGGCAGAAAAGCACGGCCCAGAAGGTCTGCTTGGCGTTTTCCTTGCGGAAAGCGAAGGTGTTGTAGTCCACTCCCGTGAGCTTCTGGAAGCATTCAGGGCAGATAATCCGCTTCCCGCCGTCCTCCGTTTTATTGACAAGTGCCTCAGTTTCCGGCAAATCGCGCTGGCACTCCGAGCATTTTAGCATTTAATTACCCCCAAAAAAATCAAAATAAATACCTTATCCATTTTACTTCATTTGCGTGGTTTTGGCTAGGATTTCTTGACACTCATGGGGAAAAACATTAAAATAGTAGGGTATAGTTGTAGAACTATCCATAAAAACAAATAATGCATGAACGCAAATAAGAAACAAGGGGGTGAGTATTATCGTTATCGAAATAGTAGTAGCGGTAATAATCGCAGCAGTCATCGGTGCCGGGGCAGGTTATACGGCGCGTAAGCGAACCGCCGAAGCCCAGATCGGTTCCGCTGAGGAAGAAGCAAAACGCATTGTAGCGGACGCGGAAGAAAAAGGCGAGACGAAGAAGAAGGAAGCACTGCTTGAGGCGAAGGAAGAAATCCACCGTCAACGTCAAGAGCTTGACCGTGAGACGAAAGAACGCCGCAGTGAACTTCAGCGTCAGGAACGCCGCGTGGTACAAAAAGAAGAAAATCTTGACCGCAAGCTGGATTCTCTGGAGAAGAAAGAGGAAGGCCTTAATCGTAAGGAAGCCCGTATCGACAAAACCCAGCAGGCGATTGATGAGATGCACGAAAAGCAGAAGACGGAGCTGGAACGCATTTCCAGTCTCACTGCTGAAGAGGCAAGGGTAATGCTCATGGCCGAAGCCGAGGAAGAACTGAAGCACGAAAAGGCCATGAAAATCAAGGAGTATGAGCAACAGATTAAAGATGAAGCGGACAAAAAAGCCCGTGACATTTTAAGTCAGGCCATTCAGCGCTGTGCTGCTGACCATGTAGCAGAAACCACGGTATCTGTGGTGGCTCTGCCCAATGACGAGATGAAAGGCCGTATTATCGGCCGCGAGGGGCGCAATATCCGTACACTGGAAACCTTGACGGGCATTGACCTCATTATCGATGATACGCCGGAAGCCGTTATCCTGTCGGGCTTTGACCCGGTACGCCGGGAAACGGCCCGCATAGCACTCGAAAAACTCATTCAGGATGGCCGCATCCATCCTGCCCGCATCGAAGAAATGGTGGAAAAAGCCAAGCGGGAAGTGGATATGCGCATCAAGGAAGCCGGTGAACAGGCAACCTTTGATACCGGTGTGCATGGCATTCATCCGGAACTCATCAAGCTTCTGGGTCGTCTGCGCTATCGCACGAGTTACGGCCAGAATGTGTTGAATCATTCCATCGAGGTTTCCCATCTGGCAGGGGTCATGGCCTCCGAGCTGGGCTGTGACGTAACGCTTGCCAGGCGCGGCGGTCTTCTGCACGACATCGGCAAATCCATTGACCATGAAGTGGAAGGCAGCCATACGACCATTGGTGCGGATATTGCCCGCAAGTTCCGGGAATCCAAGGATGTCATCAACTGCATTGCCGCCCATCATGGCGATGTGGAAGCGACCAGTGTTGAAGCTGTACTGGTCGCTGCCGCCGATGCCGTATCGGCAGCCCGTCCGGGCGCCCGTCGGGAAAGTCTGGAATCCTATCTCAAGCGCCTCAAGAGCCTTGAGGAAATCGCTGAGTCCTACGAAGGCGTGGAACGCTGCTTTGCCATTCAGGCAGGCCGTGAAATTCGTGTCATGGTTAAGCCGGACAAGGTGGATGATGCTGAAGCTGTGGCTTTGGCGCATGATATTGTCAAGAAAATCGAGGACGAACTCGAATATCCGGGCCAGATTAAAGCCACGATTATCCGTGAGACCCGTGTTGTCGATTATGCAAAATAATGCGCATTGCGCAATGTGTCAGGAGGGTGCAGGGTGTAAGCCTTGCGCCCTCTTCATACATGAGAGGAATAAATGATGTTTGGATTTAATCTAAGTGATAAAAATTCCGGCAGCCGCAAGGAGATGAGTACCGGTGTGCAGCTTTTGGCTTCCATGCTGGTCTGCTATCCGGAACTGTATTCCGTGACCTATGAGCCGCGGGAAGCGGAGATAATGCTGGATTTTGTGATAAAGGGAAAACAGTCCAAGGCGGAGATGGAAGATTTTGCCAGCCTTTTGGATAAGAGCCTGCAAACCTATCATGACCTGCATGGTGAAGACCCCGTGTGGCTGGCCGTGGATGCCGATGTGCATGGTGAACTCATGACGGTGCATGTGCGCCGTCAGCTTTCTACCATGCTGCGGGGGGAACTGGATTTGCTGGCAGAACTGTTCTGTGACCGGTTCGGTGATGCCTTGCAGATGGATTCGCATACATTGGATGCACTGGAGCCGGAGTTTTCCAGTATGCAGAGCAGCCTTTTGGACCAAATGTTTGATATGGCGCAGGCAAACCGCATCAAAGAGCGGATGATAGGCATGCGGGACAAGGATAAAGTTGTGGTATACAATCGCTGAGAGGAGTAAGTTATGCGCGTAATGCTGACGGGAGACGTAGTTGGCAAACCAGGCCGCAAGGCGTTTCAGAAGTACACTGCCCAGCTTAAAGCAGAAAAAAATATCGATGTAGTTATTGTCAACGGGGAAAACTCCGCCGGAGGCAAGGGGTACACCCGAAAATCCTTGGATGGTCTTTATCATGGCGGTGCTGATGTCATCACCTCCGGCAACCATGTCTGGGATAAAAAGGATGTCTTTGAGTTTATCGATCAGGAACCATTTTTGATTCGTCCGGCAAATTACCCGGAGGGAGCACCCGGAAAGGGCTGGTGCATTTATCCCTTCAAGGCGAAAAACATCGGTGTGATAAATCTTTCGGGCAGGGCACTGATGCCCGCTCTGGACTGTCCGTTCCAAAAAATCGAGGAAATCCTGCGGGAACTAAAAAAAGAATGTGATATTATCCTGCTTGACTTCCATGCCGAAACCACTTCGGAGAAAATGGCAATGGGCTGGTATCTCGATGGCCGCGTAAATGCCGTAGTGGGAACGCATACCCATATTCAGACGGCAGA
Source organism: Pseudoselenomonas ruminantium (assembly GCA_002373045.1). GTDB lineage: Bacteria > Bacillota > Negativicutes > Selenomonadales > Selenomonadaceae > Selenomonas_A > Selenomonas_A ruminantium_J. The sequence goes on from DFHU01000060.1 coordinate 76,527, forward strand.
TGAACGCATTCTGCCGCAGGGCACTGCCTATATCACGGATTTAGGTATGGTCGGCCCCTGGAATTCGGTATTAGGGGTTAAGACCGAGATTATCCTGCAGAAATTTACCACTGCTATGCCCTGTCGCTTTGATTTGGAAGAAAGCGGCCCAATGGTATATTCTGCATTGATTGTGGATATTGACGATAGTACCAACCGTACAACGTCTGTGGAACGCATTTTAATCAAAGAATAAGAGCAGAAAAAAGCAAAGATTTTTTTTCGTGGCAGGATTTTTCCTTTCTATGCAGAATACTACCTTAGTATAAGTTAAGTATGCTATAGAAAAATGTAGAACATTATTGTAGTTTTGTTGCAAGAGAGGACGTGTAAAGTCATGGAAATCTTGAAAGTATCTGCGAAATCGAACCCGAATTCAGTGGCTGGAGCCCTGGCTGGCGTACTTAGGGAGCATTCCAGCGCGGAGATGCAGGCCATTGGTGCCGGTGCTCTTAATCAGGCGGTCAAGGCGGTAGCCATTGCCCGTGGTTTTGTTGCACCGCATGGCATCGATTTAATCTGCATTCCTGCGTTTACCGATATCAATATTGAAGGTGAGGAACGCACCGCCATTAAGCTTATTGTGGAGCCGCGCTGAATCGGTAACAGGAGTGACATAAATGGCAAGTGATTTGCATATGCACACAACCTTTTCCGATGGCAAATTGACACCGGAAGAGCTTGTGGCGCAGGCAAAAGCTGCCGGTCTCAAATATATAGCCATCACCGACCATGATACCGTGGACGGTGTAAGCTATCTTTATGAGAACGGAATGTATCCCACCAAGGGGATTCATGTGATTCCCGGCATTGAGTTCAGCGCTCATCATCCGGTGCATGAGATTCATATTTTGGGATTCAATGTGGATATTTATTATCCCGATTTGCTTGACAAGCTGAACGATGTTACGGAGGCGCGCTGGACGCGTTTCAGCGATATGGTGGAAAAGCTTCAGGCATTAGGCTATCCGATAACGGAAGGGGAAGTGCTGACTCTGGCAGGAGGCAGCAAGTCCATCAGCCGTTCCCATATCGCGCGCATTTTGGTGAAGAAGGGCTTTTTTTCTTCCGTGCGGGAGGCTTTTTCTGCCGTGTTGGAAAAAGGCAAGCCGGCTTATGTTCCGCATTATCATCTGGAAGTGGAAGAAATCATTGAACTCATCAAGGCGGCAGGCGGCACACCCGTGCTGGCCCATCCCAAACTGGTGGGAGATGATGACTTGGTGCGCGACATCTGTAAGCGGGGCATTGAAGGGATTGAAGTATTCTATCCCCGCCATGACGCTGCGGATACGGCTCGCTACTATATGATGGCTCAGGAGTTCAATCTGCTGCCAGCCGGCGGCTCGGACTTCCATGGCTATCCTACGCGACAGCCGTCGGAAATCGGTATTTTCACCATTGAAGACAAATATGCAGAGGCGTTCTATCGTCCTTTAGGCAAGTTTAATAGTTAGTCAGGAGAGCTGTATATGGATGTGATTGCTTTGGTCGGGCCCAGCGGTACCGGCAAAAGTCACCACGCGCTGATTGTGGCGCATAAACATAAGGCTGACGCCATTATTGATGATGGAATCCTGATTAAGGATGGCAAGATAGTGGGCGGCCATTCGGCGAAAAAAGAACAGAGTAAAATCATGGCGGTACGGCGGGCGATTTTTGTCCTGCCGGGACATGCCGAAGAGGTGCAGGCGGCTATCAAAGAGGCCAAACCCCATCGCATTCTGATTTTGGGAACTTCGGAAAATATGGTCTTTAAGATAGCTAAGGCGCTGCATCTGCCCCATATTGCTAAAATCATTCATATTGAGGATGTGGCTACCAAGCAGGAAATGGAACGGGCCCAGTTTCATCGGCTCAAAGAGGGGAAACATATCATTCCCGTGCCGACGATTGAACTGAAACCGCATTTTTCTGGATTCTTGGTAGACCCATTGCAGACCCTCTTTAAACGCTCGTCTACCCAACGGCGCCGTTTAGGAGAAAAGTCTATTGTCCGTCCGGTATTCAGCTACTATGGGAAGCTGATTATTGATGATTCGGCTATCAAATCCATTGTGCAGAATGTTTTGCAAAAAATGGAGGCCATTACCAAGATTGATGGCCTGCAGGTGAAACATCTGATGCATGGTGATGAGGATCAGGGACTTAAAATTGCCTGTGGAGTAGTTCTTACCTATGGCAATCATATTCCGACTTTGCTGGCTCACGCGCAAAAAGAAGTGCGGGAGGCAGTGGAGTTTATGACGGGGATGATTGTGCATGAGGTCAATATTCAAGTAAAAACTTTATACGTTAAGGCATAAGTGTGTTTGATTGACATCGTGGTGCTACATCGTGGTGCTAAGACGCCCGGTGGCTGGTAATATTTTTCCTTCGCCATAGACAAGCTTGTCAAAAGCTGCGGAAAAATATTACCAGCCACCGGGCTTTATTTTTCGCTATTGGAATTTTCCCTATGCGTAAGGGGCGGCATACAAGGTCGGAATGGCTTGGTATTGTCGTGAACGCGGTTAGCGCAGGGAGTTGATGGTTACCAGTATTAAGGCTAAACCTTGCCCAGCCAGAGCTCCCCAGGCAGGGAGAAAGGGGAGGCCGAAGTCGTGGAAAGCGCCGGCCGCGAGGGGGAGAATCAGGATGAAGGTGATAAGGGAAATCATTTTGTTCAGTTTTATACGGCTAAGCGTTTGCTGGCCGATTTCCTGCAGGGCGGCAAAGTCCCAAAGCAGGCCGCTACGCAGGTAAATGGCGTGGGGATTCTGCGGCGCAGAAGACAGGTCAATATCCGCAGTGCTGTTGTTTTCGGTCAGTGGTGCCAGTTCGATAAGCGCATCGACCGACTGGGCAATTTCCGGCTTGACTGGGCCGCGTCCGACAAAGGCAACACCAGTACCGCGTGCCTTTAAGAGCTGAATTTCCCGCAGTTTTCCTTCGGTGGTCAGCTGGCCTTGTGCGGCATCGAGGCCGGCTTTTTTGGCAATGGTATTGGCGGTACGCTTGTTTTCCCGGGTCAGCATAACCATGTGAATCTGCTGACGCTTTAATTTGCGAATGGCCTTTAGGGTGTCATCGGAAAGTGCGTCGTCGATGGCGATAATCCCCCGGCAATATTTGCCGTTAGCGACAAAGACTGTGCAATGGCCTTTTTGGGCCAGCTGGTCATTTTTGGTGATGAGTTCGGCACTGATATCGATGCCTTCGCGTTTCAGCCAGGCCAGACTGCCCACGCGCAGGGAATTGCGTCCGACGATGGCCTCCACGCCGCAGCCGGGGATTTCGTTAAACGTGCTGGCCTCTATGAGTTGCAAGCCACGTTGGCTGGCTGTTTCATAGATGGCCCGGCCCAAAGGATGGGTGGCCTGCTTTTCCGCGGAGGCCGCCAGGCTCAGGAGTGCGTTTTGGCTGATACCTGCTGGATAGAGGTTGGCCACATAGGGATGCCCTTCGGTGACTACAGCATGGCGGGCTAGAATCAACGTGTCAATATTGCCGATTTCCGCCAGCTGACTGTCGCTGGCCAATGTAATGTCGTTTTTCTGTGCTTGCCGGGAGCCGCGTGTATAAGGCAAAAGTTTGCCCAGCATATAAGGAAAAGGCAAACCGGCGATGAATACAGCCGCTGCAGCGTTCAGCACAGTGATGGTATCAAGGCCGGCGTTATACCAGTAGTAGCCGATTCCTGTTGCCAGAAGTGCAGACAAAATGAATAGATAAAGACTTGTGCGATTTTTTTTCATAAACATCTCCTCGTTTCTTTAAAAGATATTCGTCAAGAGAAAATGTTTTTCCTTTATTTCCTGTATACATTTCCATAAAAGGGAAATTTACAGTGGATTTATTTACAACTTAACAATTGTCGATTATAATAACCTTGTTCTAATGTTTTTGAGGGATGTGAATGTATGAATTTTGCAACATTAATGGCAGACATTAATAATTTTGTCTGGGGGCCGGTGATGCTGGCTTTACTCGTAGGTACGGGCGTGTTTTTGACCGTGCGCTTGCGTTTTTTGCCCTGGCGCAATCTGGTTTATGCTATTCGGATGATTTTCCGTCATCGCGATGAGCATGAGGGGGATATTTCGCCTTTTCAGTCGCTGATGACGGCCCTTTCTGCTACGGTGGGGACAGGCAACATTGTCGGTGTGGCTACGGCCATGGTACTGGGTGGACCTGGTGCCTTGGTCTGGATGTGGATTAGTGCAGCTTTTGGTCTGTCCACGAAATACGCGGAATCCGTACTGGCAGTTAAATATCGTCAGACGAATGCCGTAGGGGAAATGTCCGGCGGCCCCATGTATGCGATGCGTTACGGCATAAAAAACAAATTGGCCGGGCGGACGCTGGCATTTCTCTTTGCCCTGTTTGTGGTGCTGGCGTCTTTTGGAATTGGCAATATGACGCAGGCCAATTCCATTGCTGGGGCGCTGTCGCACAGCTATGCCGTGCCTAGTTATATAACTGGTGCCGTAATTACGGTGCTGGCAATGACGGTACTGATTCGCGGTATTCGCAGTATTGGCAAAGTGTCCAGCGTGGTGGTGCCGGGGATGGCGGCCTTTTACTTTGTGACCGCCTCGATTGTGATTATTGCCAATATCAATGCTATACCTGCCGGGGTAGCCGAGATGTTTGCGATGGCCTTTTCCTTTGATTCTGTAGCTGGCGGTGTGGGCGGCTCCATTGTGGCTTCCATGCTTACGGCTATGCGCTGGGGCGTGGCTCGTGGTGTGTTCTCCAACGAAGCGGGGTTGGGGTCAGCACCGATTGCAGCCGCTGCTGCCCGGACTGACCATGCCTCCCGTCAGGGCTATGTGAATATGACGGGGACGTTCTTTGATACCATGGTGGTCTGCATGCTGACCGGCTTAGTTATCGCTTCCTCTGGTATGCTCGGCGTGGTCAATCCGGAAACAGGGGAACTGTTCTCCGGCGCAGAACTCACCATTGCAGCCTTCAGCACCGTATTTGGTGATTACGGCAAACTGATTATCTCCATTTCCTTGAGCCTGTTTGCCTTCTCAACCATCTTAGGCTGGGAATACTACGGCGAAAAGGCCTTGGAATATTTGATTAAGAAACGCCCGGTCATCATGGGCTATCGTATCCTCTTCAGTCTCGTAACTTTTGTCGGTGCCACTACGGCCTTGGAAGTCGTTTGGAATTTTTCCGATACCATGAACGGCCTGATGGCAATTCCTAACCTCATCTGCCTCCTGTGGCTCAATAAGGATATCGCCGACGAATGTTTTGCCTTCCAGCGCGAGGTCGTTGTCAAGGAAAAACGAGGCGAAGTTGTGGATATGACCGGCGAATAAGCAATTCATTACAGCTTACATCGTGGTGTTAAGACGCCCGCCCCGCTGATAATACTTTCCTTCGCTCAGACAAGCTTGTCAAACGCTGCGGAAAGCATCATCAGCGGGGCGGGCTGGGTTTTAGCAGCAGTAGTAGTTAATGCAATAGCAATAGTAATCCTCGATACTGACTTAAAAGGGCCGGGACAACTATTTCTGAAGCGTTTGACAAGCCTGTCTAAGCGGAAGAAATAGTTGTCCCGGCCCTTTTTATTGCGATGTAAACCAACCCCATAATGGTGCGTACTATTATCTTACGATGTCGTTTTTATTGAGGTCAAACTCCAAATGGCTGGAGGTGTGATTTTTGCCCTTTTGCATCCAGAGCACATGCCCGTCAAAGACCACGATATGGGTCTGCCAGTTGTAGCGCATATTGTCGGCGTGGATAACCAGGCCGGGCCGTTCTACGCCGCAGCGTGTGCCAAAGAACCAGGCCGTGTTTTCCGTTATTTCGGCATACAGGGCGTCGCCGGTAAAATGAAGTTCACCTTCGGTGATGAGCGCATGACCGTCAGCCCAAACCTGCAGGGTATTGGCATTTACCTTGCAGGTGTCTGCAGTGATGGCAAAGTCCTGACATTTTATACAGACATTGCCTGTCAGGGTATAGAGACCGGTTTCTTCGTTATAACTGCTGTGGTCGGCACTGGCCACAGGTTTGTATTTGCTTTTGGCCATATCGGCGTTGATGGTGTTTCCGCTGCCCAGACTGGCTGCCGTGCAGAGGGTGAACATACTGACCAACATTCCCAGCATGAGCAGGGATATGCGCATATAGTTCATATTATCCACTCCTTATCCGATTGTTTGCTTTTATTTTACCGCAAAATCGTCTGTTTGGCAAAATTTGTCCAAATAGGTTATACTATATTGAGAAAGATTAAAAAACGGAGGTGGCGCGAGGATGAATGTGCGGGAACGAGTCGAGGAACAGGAATATCAGATTCTTTCGCCTTTGGCGGCTAAGAGCCGGGAGGCTAGAAGGAAACATCCGATGGAGGAGTGTGATTTTCGCACGAAATTCCAGCGGGACAGGGACAGGATTCTCCATTCCAAATCCTTTCGCCGCCTGAAACATAAAACGCAGGTATATATCGTAGCGGGAGATCATTACCGTACCCGTATGACCCATAGCTTAGAAGTATCGCAGATTTCCCGTACGATTGCCAGAGGTCTGCGCCTTAATGAAGATTTGGCTGAAGCCATTGCCTTGGGCCATGATGTGGGCCACACACCCTTTGGTCATGCCGGCGAATCTGTGATGGCAGAGCTTACTGGGCATTTTACCCACAACGAGCAGAGCCTGCGGGTCGTGGAATTTTTGGAACGAGGCGGGCAGGGGCTGAACCTGACCTTTGAGGTAAAGGATGGCATTGTCAATCATACGGGCAAGAATTTGCCGCAGACTTTAGAGGGGCGCATTGTGCGCACAGCCGACCGGATTGCCTATCTCTGCCATGACTACGATGACAGTTTGCGGGCGGGGCTAATCAAGGAGGGCGATTTGCCCGCCGAAGTCTATGACAAGCTCGGTACGGATACATCTCGCATGATTACCAGTATGGTGTCCGATATGATTATGACTTCGCAGGGCTCGGGGGATATTCTGCAATCGGCAGAAATCAAGCAAGCGATGGACACCTTCCGGGAATTCATGTTCACCCATATCTATCATTCAGACAAATTGTCTCAAGAGCGAGAGCAGGCGGCCTTTGTTCTGCAGGAACTCTATCATTATTTTTTGGATAACTTTGCCCAGCTGCCAAAGGAATTTATCAAAAGGGAGGCACGCTGGGGCAGACAGAAAATCGTGACTGATTATGTGGCAGGCCTTACCGACAGTTATGCAGTGGCACTTTTTGAGGAAATCTTTATCCCTCCCGTGTGGCAGGGACTGAAAAAAATAAAAAAGGATATTGACAAACTGGGGAGAATACTATAATGTAGAAAGAACTGTATGCAAAAAAGTTATAGTATATGTAAAATTTTTTTAGAAAAAGAAGGATATTGTAAGAGATTAGCGAATTGTATACAAGTATCTTTTTGATTCACAGTTGTTAACAGCGGTTAAGTAAGGGGATTTTTATGCACAGAGAGGATATGGATGAATTTGTAGAGCAGGTTACTGCTCAGTCCGACCTGCTGCAAACTGTGCAAAGCTACGTTCCTTTGAAACGCAAAGGAAATCGGTATTGGGGCTGCTGCCCCTTTCATGGCGAAAAGACCCCTTCTTTTTCTGTTGTGCCCGACAAAGGCTTTTTCTATTGCTTTGGCTGCCATGCCGGGGGAAATGTTTTTAAGTTTTTATCCTTAATCGAAAACATTACCTATTTTGAAGCGATTAAGCTACAGGCAGAGAAGCTGGGGATTCCCATGCCGCAACGGCAGAAGACCCCGCAGGAAATTGCCCGGGACAAGGAAATTGCGGATTTACGCAAGGTCAACGAGATGGCACGGGATTTTTATCATAACTGCCTGACCCTGACGCGGTTGGGCGAGCCGGGGAAGGCGTATTTTACATCCCGGGCCATTTCGGCGGAAACAATTGCCGAATTTAAGCTTGGTTTTGCCCCCCATGCCTGGGATAAGCTTAGCACCGCCTTTTTGAAGCGTGGTGTGAAGCAGGAATTATTGCTTTCTGACGGGCTGGCAGCCGAGCGGCAAAATGGCGGCGGGATTTATGACCGGTTCCGCAACCGGATTATTATTCCCATCGCCGATGAGCGTGGACGGGTGGTTGGTTTTGGCGGTCGCGTGTTGGATGACAGCACGCCCAAATACCTGAACACCCCGGAAACCGTGCTCTTTAACAAGCGGCGCATCCTCTTTGGCCTGGACCGGGCTAACCGTGCCATCAAGCAGGCCGGTTATGCGATTGTCGTAGAAGGCTATATGGATGCCATCTCCGTCTTCAGTGCGGGGGTAAAAAATGTGGTGGCATCGCTGGGAACGGCCTTTACCGCTGAACATTGCAAGCTGTTATTGCGGTATGCTCCCGCGATATATTTTTGCTATGACAGCGATGATGCTGGGCAAAAGGCGACCATCCGGGCATTGTCCATTGTTCAGGGAACCGGAGCAACTGTGCGGGTTATCGTAGTGCCTGATGGTAAAGACCCGGATGAGTATATCCGCAAGCATGGTGCTGAAGCGTTTCAGCAGCTGGTCAAAAAAGCGCTGCCCTTGGTGGAATACCGCCTGCAGTATGTGTTGAAGAATTTTGATCATGACAGTCTGGAGGGCAAGGTCAAGGCCTTGCATGCTATGCTGCCGGTGCTTACGGGCATTCGTGAGCCGGCTGTGCTCGGTGAGTACATCAAGCGGCTCTCGCAGGCACTTCTGCTCGATGAAGGCATTGTGCGGGATGAATTCCGGCGCTTTGGGCATCAGCCTTTGCCGGAAGACAGCGGTGCTGTACAGCGTGAGCCCATCAGGCAGGCTGTCCGGCGCACCGATACCGCATTGCAGCGGGCGGGCCGCATAGTTATCCGCCTGGCGTTTCAGGATGCAGGCATCTTAGCGCATTTTGCGACGATGGTACCGCTGAATGACGTTAGTGACGAACCTCAGCGGGAAATTTTGCTGGCTTTGCAGGAGTTAGCCGCACAAGGGAAGAATTCTAATGATACTGAGATGGCAAACAAGCTCAGTGAGACCGCTATGGCAGAATTATCCAGAGCCATGGTGGAAGACTTAGGTGTACTAAGCGAAACCGAAGCTTATAGCAATGCAGTGCGCGTGTTGCGCAAGGCGTATTTGAATATGCGTTATGTGGAGCACTCCCAGCGGGCGGCCGAGCTAGCCCGGCAGGGAGACACAGCGTATGTGGCTGAACTCAATCAGGCGCAGAAAATTAAAAGCGAAATGGAAGAGTTGCAGTTTGAGTGATTTTGTATGGAGTATTAAGGTCGTGGAAAGGGGTATGCTGAATGGCTGAAGCGAAGAAGAAGAATGTCGCGCAGGCTGAGGCTGGCAATAAGAACCACAGTTCAGCGATTGTGGAAAATCTGTTGTCCAAAGGAACGAAAAACGGTGGTACATTGACGTATGGAGAGCTGGTTGAAGCTCTGCAGCAGGAAGACCTGACCCCTGACGAAATTGACCGCATGTATGATACCTTTAGTCAGCAGGGAATTGAAATTGTAGATGATTCCTCTACGACAGATGTAGGGGATGACGATATCGATATGGACGATAAGGAGGCCGAAGAAGTCGAAATTGACCTTTCGGTGCCTGAAGGCATCAGCATTGATGACCCCGTCCGCATGTACCTGAAGGAAATCGGCCGTGTTCCTTTGCTTACGGCTGATGAGGAAGTGGCTTTGGCCAAGAGAATGCAGGAAGGCGATGAAATCGCCCAAAAGCGTCTGGCTGAAGCGAATCTTCGCCTGGTGGTCAGCATTGCCAAGCGTTATGTGGGCCGCGGGATGTTGTTCCTCGATTTGATTCAGGAAGGCAATTTGGGTCTTATCAAGGCGGTAGAAAAATTCGATTACACCAAGGGTTATAAGTTCAGTACCTATGCGACCTGGTGGATTCGCCAGGCTATCACCCGCGCCATTGCGGACCAGGCACGTACCATCCGCATTCCGGTACA
>DFHU01000060.1:86620-90139 GCA_002373045.1 Pseudoselenomonas ruminantium
AACAAGCTGATTCGCGTGTCCCGTCAGCTCCTGCAGCAGCTGGGCCGTGAACCGTCGCCGGAAGAAATCGCCAAGGAAATGGAAATCAGCGTAGAGCGCGTCCGGGAAATCATGAAGATTGCCCAGGAGCCGGTATCGCTCGAAACGCCAATCGGCGAAGAAGAAGATTCCCATTTGGGCGACTTTATCGAAGACCAGGATGCACCGGCACCGGCAGATGCCGCCTCCTTCATGCTGCTCAAGGAACAGTTAGAGGAAGTGCTCGATACACTGACGCCGCGTGAAGAAAAAGTCCTGCGCCTGCGCTTCGGTCTTGATGATGGCCGGGCACGCACGCTGGAAGAAGTTGGCCAGAACTTTGGCGTTACTCGTGAGCGTATCCGTCAGATTGAGGCCAAGGCACTGCGGAAACTTCGTCACCCCAGCCGCAGCCGCAAGCTCAAGGACTTTCTGGACTAAGACCATGAATACCCAGGGTGTAACATTTGCGTTGCACCCTTTTCTTATTGCATAAATGAAGGAGGAATCCTTATGCATTTAGATGACCGATTACAAGCATTGGCCGACTTCGTGCCGCAAGGCGCGCGGGCGGCGGATATTGGTACCGACCACGGCTATTTGGCTGTAGCCCTTATCCAGCAGGAAAAGGCCGATTTTGTCGTGGCCGGGGATAAGAACCGCGGCCCCTATGAAGCCGCTAAACGCACCGTCCATGAATACGCCATCAGCGAAGAACAGATTTCCGTGCGCTTAGGCGATGGACTCGAAGTGGTAAAGCCCGGCGAAGTGGACACGGTCTGTATTGCCGGGATGGGCGGCATCTTGATGAATACAATTTTGGAAGCCAGCCCGAAAGTGACGGAAGCATTGAAAACGTTAGTGCTTCAGCCGATGAATGGTGCGCCGGAACTGCGGGAATGGCTCTATGACCATGAATGGCATATCGTGGACGAAAATCTCGTCATTGATGATGGACGCATTTACGAAATCATCAAAGCCGAGAAGGGCAGCCGCAAGAAACCATCAGGCCTTGATTTGCTGGTCGGCCCCAAACTTTGGAAAAAGAAACCGCCGCTTTTAAGGCACCATATTGAAGCCCTGCTGTTCCAGCAGCGCCGCATCTTAAATGGCATGGAAAAAAGCGATCGGGCCAAGGGCGATAAGCGCTTTGCCCAGGTGAAACGGCGGGTCAGGGCATTGGAGGAACGGCTGAAATGGTAAAATGTCAGGTGGTTATGGACGCCTTGGAGCGCATTGCGCCCAAGCGTTTGGCTGAGGATTGGGACAATCCGGGGCTGCTCGTTGGTGCCTTTAATCAGGATATCCGCAAGATACTCGTCTGTCTCGATGTTAGCGATGCTGTGGTGGAACAGGCGATAAAGACGGGCGCCAATATGATTGTGGCCCATCATCCCTTGATTTTTAAGGGAATCAAAAAAATCCGCACGGATTTGCCTTTAGGCGCGAGACTGCAGAACCTCTTAAAGCACGATATCGCCGTAGCGGCAGCCCATACGAATCTCGATATCGCTGTGGGCGGCGTCAATGATGTGCTGGCCGAAGCCATTGGCCTGGGTAAGCTGTCTACCTTTGTCATCACCTCGCAGGAAGAAGATGGAACGGTGGAGAGTTTGGGGCGTATCGGCAGTCTGCCGGCTCCGATGGAAGTGACGGACTTTGCCCGACAGATTCGGGAGGCCTTGCCCACGGAACATGTGCGGCTGGTCAATGCCGGCACGCGTCCTGTTCGCAAAGTGGCCCTCTGCAGTGGCAGTGGTGCTGAATTCATCCAAAAGGCCGCCTTTATGGGGGCAGATGCCTATGTCACCGGTGATGTGAAATACCATGAAGCCCAGACGGCTGTGGAGATGGGCATGCACGTTATCGATGCCGGGCACTTTGCCACGGAGTTTCCGGTGGTGGAGGTCTTGTGCGAGCGATTGGCGGCAGAACTTGCCGAATACCATATGGAGGTTATCGCCGATACGGAATCCGGTGATTTCTTCACCATTGTTTAATACTTTGGCAAAAAAATAAAGAAAGTTTTAGGAATGAATATGACGAGTAATGTGCTGAAAAAGCAAGTCGCCCGCTATACACAGATTACCTTGGGGGCGCTGATTGTTTGTTTAGGATTTAATCTCTTTATTATCCCTGCCCACCTGCTGACCGGTGGCCTTAGTGGTGTGGCACTGATTATCTACTATCTGACCGGACTGCCTGTGGGTATGCAGAATATCGTCTACAACCTGCCGATACTCTATCTGGCTTACCGCGTATTTGGCCGTCTCTATGCCTGGGATACCATTGTGGGAACGGTCGTGTTGTCGTTGATTTTGGATGCGACCCACTTTATGGTAAGCTGGAACATCACGCAGGATGGCATGCTCAATGCCATCTTTGGCGGCGTGATGGCGGGCATTGGGTTTGGCATCATCTTTCGCGCCAACGCCAATACCGGCGGCTTGGACGTTGTCGGTGCCGTGGCCAAGAAATTCTATTCCTTGGATATCGGCACCTGCATCTTTGTGATGAACTTTGTTATCGTCATGGCTTCGGCATGGATGTTCAACATCGACGAAGCCCTCTATACGCTCGTGTCCATTTATGTGACGGCGGAACTGACGAACCGCGTGGCAGCCGGCCTTAACCGCGAAAAATCCATCTTTATCGTTTCCCCGGCGGCGCAGCAAATCTGTCAGGATATCATGGAGAATGTTCATCGTGGCGTGACCTATCTCGAAGGCAAGGGCGGCTTTGCCCGGGAACACAAGGATATTCTCTTTATCGTGGTGCGCCTGACGCAGGTGAGCCGCGTAAAAGCCATTGTGGACCATTACGACAGCCAGGCCTTTATGATTGTCTCCGATACGTCCGAGGTCTCCGGCAAGGGCTTTACCCTCGAATGTGAATCCTATCAGGACGCCCGCGCCAAATGGCTGGAAGAACAGGAAAGACAAAGGGAGATTGCAAGCGGACAGTTCTAACCAAAGGTTGCGGTTTTTGTAAACTTGCGTTAGAACGAGAACAGAAAGTGTTTTCTGTCTCGTTGTAGCGCAATTATGTATTTTTGCCTATGGCAAAAATTGAACAACTGCGCTATAATACACTTATTGTGAAAAATAGGAGGAGATTGCTTTGGATAAATACTCACCCCAGGAGATAGAAAAAAAATGGCAGGATAAATGGGAAAAAGATGCTGCCTTTAAGACGGAAATGGACGAAAATCGCCCGAAATATTACGCGCTGGAGATGTTCCCCTACCCCTCGGGCAACCTGCATATGGGCCATGTCCGTAACTACTCCATCGGTGATGTTATGGCCCGCTACAAGACCATGGAAGGCTTCAATGTGCTCCATCCCATGGGCTTTGACTCCTTTGGTATGCCGGCCGAAAACGCCGCCATCAAGAACAATGTAAAACCCTCGGATTGGACGTTTTCCAATATCGAAAACATGAAGCGTCAGCAGCGTTCCATGGGGCTGTCCTACGATTGGGACAGAGAAGCCATCACCTGC
>DFHU01000006.1 GCA_002373045.1 Pseudoselenomonas ruminantium
TCTCCATAAAATTTATGAAGAACTTAATCAAGCTCTTAATTATCTTTTAAAGAAATTGCCGATTGCTATGTTGTTCATACCAATCGATGTTTTAATAAGAAGTTTTCACTTCTCAAACATCTGGCTTTAATCATGTTGCATGATTATTTGCATTGTTTAGTTTTCAAAGAACAATCTTGTTTAGCGCTTCTTTCGAAGTGTCTATCGCTTCAAGCGACTCATTTATCTTATCGCATTTGTTTTAGACTGTCAAGAACTTTTTTAATTTTTCTTTTTTGTCTAAATTCGAAAGCAATCTGTTACAATCCCTTGCCAGTCAAGGCTTGCTGAATTGTGTTTTCTGTGCTCTCGCCTAGCGACTTGTATTATATTACACGAGTCATCATCATCTGTCAACACCTAAATGAAAAAAATATGAAACTTGCAAGCCTATTCACCTTGCGGTATAATGGGTCAAAAAAGATAAAGGAGCTGATTCCATGATTTCCACTCGTGGGCGCTATGCCCTGCGTGTCATGATTGATTTGGCGGAAAATGAAAATGGTAAATATATTCCCTTAAAAGATATTGCTGCCCGGCAGGAGATTTCCAAAAAGTATTTGGAAATCATCGTCAAGGATTTGGTTGCTGCCGGTATGCTGGTTGGTGCCAGCGGCAAAGGCGGCGGTTATAAACTCTGCCGCCGCCCACAGGAATACAATGTTGGCGAAATCATCGAACTGATGGAAGGTTCCCTCTCGCCTGTGGCCTGCCTTGCTGACAGCAATTATGAATGCACCCGCACAAACATTTGCAAAACTCTCCCTTTATGGAAGGAATACAGCAATCTCGTACATGATTTTTTCTATGGCAAGAAATTAACCGACCTGCTCTAACAAAAATGGCACTGTCCAGAGAAATTCCCGGACAGTGCCATTTTTATGTTGAATAGTTAATCGTTAAAAAGTTCGGTGGAGAGATATCTGTCTCCGGTATCCGGCAACAGTACGACAATGTTCCTGCCCTTAAATTCCGGCCGTTTTGCCAGATTCACAGCAGCAGCCAATGCAGCACCAGCGGAGATACCGACCAGTACGCCCTCGCTATGGGCAAACTGACGACCATACTTGAAGGCGTCTTCGTTGCTGATGGGCAGAACTTCATCATAGACTTTCGTATCCAGCGTTTCCGGTACAAAACCTGCGCCGATACCTTGAATCTTGTGCGGGCCTGCCGTCCCTTTGCTGAGTACCGGCGAGCTTTCCGGCTCTACGGCTACAACATGCACAGCAGCGTTCTGCTTTTTCAGATAACGGCCTACGCCCGTAAGCGTGCCGCCCGTGCCGACACCAGCGATAAAGGCATCCACCTTTCCTTCCGCATCCTGCCAGATTTCCGGGCCGGTTGTGGCTTCGTGAATCGCAGGATTTGCCTGATTCGTAAACTGGGAGGGAATAAACGCATTCGGCGTTTCCTTGGCCAGTTCTTCTGCTTTGGCAATCGCCCCTTTCATGCCCTTAGCGCCATCGGTCAGCACAATTTGCGCGCCATAGGCCTTCAAGAGATTGCGGCGCTCCACGCTCATGGTTTCAGGCATAGTCAGAACAGCCTTATAACCACGGGCTGCGGCAAAGCTTGCCAGCCCAATCCCCGTATTGCCGCTGGTCGGCTCGATAATCACCGTGTCCTTGGTGATTTTGCCTTCTTTTTCGGCCTGCTCAATCATGGCCTTGGCAATGCGGTCTTTGACACTGCCGGCAGGATTCAGATATTCCAGCTTGACCAGAATATTGGCCTGCAAATCATTTGCCGCAATAAAATTATTTGCTTTCAACAGCGGCGTATTGCCGATAAGTTCCGTTACGCTATTGTATATCTTTGCCATCTGAAAGTCTCCCTTCCCACATTATTTGGCAGCTGCAAAACCTTTTTCAAGGTCGGCAATAATATCATCAATATGTTCCGTTCCGATAGACAGACGGATGGTGCTCTGGGAAATGCCCTGGTCAGCCAGTTCTTCATCCGTCAGCTGGGAATGCGTCGTGGATGCCGGATGAATGACAAGGCTCTTGACGTCCGCTACATTGGCGAGCAGGGAGAAGATTTCCAGATTGTCGATAAACTTCCAAGCCGCTTCTTTGCCGCCCTTGATTTCAAAGGTAAAGATGGATGCACCGCCGTTCGGGAAATACTTTTCGTAGAGCGCATGGTCCGGATGATCCGGCAGGGACGGATGGTTGACCTTAGCCACCTGCGGATGCTTGCTCAGGAATTCCACGACTTTCTTCGTGTTCTCCGCATGGCGTTCCAGACGCAGGGAAAGGGTTTCCACGCCCTGCAGGAGCAGGAACGCATTGAACGGGGAAATCGCACCGCCCAGGTCACGCAGCAGGATGGCTCTTACATAGGTTACAAAGGCAGCCGGGCCAGCCACATCGGCAAAGGATACACCATGATAGCTGGGGTTTGGGTCAGCAATGCCCGGATACTTGCCACTGGTCTTCCAGTCAAAGCTGCCGCCATCAACAATCACGCCGCCCAATGTCGTGCCATGACCGCCGATGAATTTCGTCGCCGAATGAACAACGATATCCGCACCATGTTCCAGCGGACGAATCAGATACGGCGTACCAAAGGTGTTGTCGATGACAAGCGGCAGGCCATGTTTATGAGCAATTTCCGCAATCGCATCAATATCGGGAATATCGCTGTTCGGATTGCCCAAAGTTTCCAGATAGATGGCTCTGGTGTTTTCCTTGATAGCCCCTTCCACCTCGTCAAGATTATGCGCATCAACAAAGGTAGCTTCCACGCCAAACTCCGGCAGCGTATGCGCCAGCAGATTGTAAGTGCCACCGTAAATCGTCTTCTGCGCTACGATATGACCACCATTTGCAGCCAGTGCCTGAATGGTATAAGTGATGGCTGCCGCACCGGAAGCTACCGCCAAAGCTGCCGTACCGCCTTCCAAAGCGGCGATGCGCTTTTCAAATACATCCTGCGTGGAGTTGGTCAGGCGGCCATAGATGTTACCGGCATCAGCCAGGCCGAAACGGTCAGCCGCATGCTGGCTGTTGCGGAATACATAAGAAGTGGTCTGATAAATAGGTACTGCACGCGCATCCGATGCCGGGTCCGGCTGTTCCTGTCCTACATGCAGCTGTAAGGTTTCAAATTTGTACTGGCTCATAAATAAAATCCCCTTTCATCATCAAGCAAAAAGAGGTTCCAAAAGCGCCCTTTAATCCAAGGGTCTTGCTTCTGGAACCTCCAATTTTTTTGGTCAGTTCTTTTCTCTTTTTAGGTTGTATGCCAAATGTTTTTGGCATGTCTATATATTACAATGTTACACCTATTATGTCAATAGCATTTTAGACAAATTTTCCATATTTTTTTTCGCTGCCAAAGGCGGAGGGGCGGGCAGGCAATACCTTTCGTCCGCTTAGACAGGCTTGTCAAACGCTCCCGAAAGCCATCGCCTGCCCGCCCCTCCTTTGGCTTTGCACTACGATGTAAACTGTTGTCATGCTGTTTATGACCACTTTATTGCAAAAGTGACAGTACGCTGGCAGAAGTTTGATTAGCCTGTGCCAGCATGGATTGAGATGCTTGGGCTAATACATTGCTCTTAGTATATTCGGTCATGGATTTGGCCATGTCGGCATCACGGATGACACTTTCGCTGAACTGGGTGGACTCGTTAGCCGTTACGATATTCGCTTCGGTGAAGTCCAAACGGGAGATATACGCGCCCATGGTAGTGATTTCATCCAAAGCGTAGTTTAGAGCATCATCAAGAACGCTGATTGCCTCCGTAGCATCCTGCCTGGTTACAACCTTAGCGGAGTCCAGCCCCATGGCTTTTGTGCGCATATCATTGATATAGATGTTGATAGCTTCATTGGCCTTAGTTCCATGATGGATAACGAGAGGATTACCTTCCCAGCCATAGATGGTAGTATAATTTACATTACTATCGTCCCAGTCTGTGCGAATATTCCCTACACTTCCCGTTACGCCCCTGCCAATATCTTCACCATATTCACTGTGAGCATTTATTTCTGCATATTTACTGATAGTAATATCTCCGGCGCTGGTATGGGTACAACCGCTACCAATGCCCGCACCATAAACACTTTGCACATCTATTTTTGCATTTGCACCTATGGTAATATTGCCAACGCTGCCAATTTTAGTGCCATAAACACCTTGACCGGAACCAATAGCATCACCGCTGCTGCCAATTCCCGCCCCAGTGATAGAACTAACCTTAATGGTTCCGCCATTTATGGTAATATCGCCCATAGTACTATTAATAGCTGCTCCAATACCTGCACCATCATTATTCAGATAGATATCATAATTGCCGCTGTTTACGGTAACTTTAGCAGATGTATATTGTCCTTCATCTATACCAATTCCCGAACATGACATTGTTCCCATGTTTCGTATCCGTAGTGAGCCAGTGCCTTCTAAAATCAATTCGTCACCAATATTGACAACAGCAGCATCATAGTTGGATAAGCCTCCATATTCAATAGTATTATTTCCAACAACCGTCAAATGGTTATTACTACCTGAGAATTTAATAATAGAACCATCGGGGGTGTTATGGATATTTAAACCGTTAATCCAAATATTAGCTCCACCGCCTGTCGGCCCTACGATATAAACATTCTGCAATGGGGTTGATGGGTCTGCCTGTCGAATTTCAATATTATTTGCCCCGCTGGCAACATTAATCGTTCCCGTGAAACCTACTGGTAATACATAAACTCCATCTGCCGAAATTGTTGTGCCAGAAAGCGTTTGTACACCTGTCGGTTCCGTTTGACTGAGAACTATCGGTTTACGAGCATAGGTTCCGTCCAACAAAATTTTCCCATTATAATTTGTTTCCGAGGCAATATCATTGATATTGGCCTTGCGGTTGTCAAATTCCCTTTGAATGGTGGCACGATCAAGGTCGGTATTGTGGTCATTGGCACTGTTCAAAGCCAGTTCCTTCAAAGAGCGCAATTCATCAATAATATTCTGGATGCCGCCTTCGGCAACATGCAAGAGAGCTTTGCCATTTTTGACATTCTGCTCATCCTGATTTAGCCCGCGAATACGCACACGCATTCTTTCGCTGATAGCATAGCCTGAGGCATCATCCCCTGCGTCATTGAGCTTCATGCCAGAGGAAAGCTTCTTCAAGTCTTTGGTAACCTTGCTGACATTTTTATTGAGCTGCCCCAATGTCAGCATAGCACTGGGATTGTTCATAATGGTCATAGCCATCAGACTTCACCTCCAAAATGACAGTGAAGTGATGACCACTTATATGGGTAGGAGTACTTTATCATCATAATTTCAGCCTCCTTGCACATCACTAAAAATTCAGTACAAAAATACTCTTATGTATATATCGTTGTTTTACCTCGAAAATTAAGCGTGAATTTTCCCGCGCCTTATTCATTTACTGTAATGTATGCAAAAGCCCGGTGGCTGATGATGCTTTCCCGTCGCGTTAGGCAAACTTGCATAAGCAAAGGGAAAGTATTATCAGCCACCGGGCGTCTTAGCATATTGATGTAAATTTACTTCTGACTATCACGGATTATCTTCTGGAATTCCTCCCAGCTCACTCTATCCAGCATATTGCGGAAGCGTTCGCCCTTATGGGCATGCTGTTCAAAGTAATCCAGCGCCGCATCGAGGGCTTTGCGCAGTTTATCCTCGCCGTAAATCAGCGGCACAATCTTCTTGCCGATGGCAATGCGGTTGCCGTAAAGCCCGCCAAAGGACACGACAAAGCCGGTCTTTTTCGCGAAAGCCTCGAACTTGCATCCCTTTACGCATTTGCCACAGAAATAGCATTTTTTCCTGTCCCAAAGGATTTTGCCTTTTTCCTTGTCCAAAGTCAGTGCGCCCCGCGGACAGATTTTTACGCAGGCGCCGCAGAGTTTGCACTTATCCTTCTGCCACAAGGGTTTTACACCGCCCTTGATGCCGATATCGTTTTCCTCGGTTTTCAGGCAGTTGTTGTGACAGCCCGTAAAGCCCACCTTGAATTTATGCGGCAGCATTTTGCCTGCATAACGCTCCGCAAATTCCTCCGCCAGCCTTGCGGTATCGATAAGCCCCGAACGGCAGATGGCATTGCCCTGACAGGCGGTAATCGTGCGCACCTGCGCACCGCAAAAGCCCGTGGCCAGGCCGCCCGCTGCCAAAGCCTTTTTGACTTCCTCGATATCCTGCTCTTTGATAAAGGGAATCTCAATGCCCTGACGGGAAGTCAGATGCACATAGCCTTCGCCAAATTTTTCCACCACTTCCTGCACGGTCTGCAGCTGGGCAGCGGTAAACCTGCCCCCCACGCTCTTTAGGCGCATGGAAAAACAGCCGGGCTGTTTCTGCTGCATAAAACCGTGGGCTTTGAGCTCCTTGTAATCATATGCCATAGTATCAGCTCTGCTACTAAAAACATAGACAAAAGTGTATATGTCTTAGAAATATTCCTTGTTCATCGTATCCGTCCTCGCCGACCCGAAGGACAGGCTACTGACGTTGGTATGATACTCCGAAGGCGTTGACATCACACTCCTTGCTACGCAAGGAGGCAAGTCTGTTCCCGACTAGCCATCGGTACACATATCGGAACTTATGTTGTTAAGCTACCCGATATTCTTTAGCATCTCGCAAATTAAGCGAAGCATTGTAATCTCTATCCGCCGTATAACCACATTCAGGGCAAACATATACTCTGTCTTTAAGTTTTAGACCTTTGTGTATATGTCCACAAGAATGACAGGTTTTAGAACTTGGATAGAATCTATCAACTTCTCGAAATTCAATACCTATTATTTCTGCCTTGCGTTTTAGTTTTGCTAACAGGTGGTTGAATCTCTGCGCCGCTACAGCTTTTGCCAGATGTCGATTCTTCATCATGCCTTTAACATTCAAATCTTCCACAGTAATGAAGCGTGGTTTTTGCTTTACTATTTCGTGAACCGTTTTGTTTTCATAATCCTCTCGGATTCTTGTTATACGCTGATGAAGTATCT
>DFHU01000047.1:0-6892 GCA_002373045.1 Pseudoselenomonas ruminantium
TGCAGGCGTAATCGTACCTGTGCCGGTTGTCTCCATGGCAATGCTGTAGTTTTTCGCCTTTTCCCCGGTCAGTTTGATTCCACTGTAATTTACCGTGCGGGAACCGGCGTTTTTGCTGTCGTAGGCTGCCTTTACATCATACGATACACTATCTTCACCGACTACACCACTCAGTGTGCCTTTTCCGGCAGTGGCACTGTTTGTACCATCATATGTCTTCTCAATCGGGTCAAAGCTTATGGTCAGTGCCTTGGGTGAAACAATGTTAAGATCGCTTACCCAGTTAATGCCCCCAGCCTGCGTAGATGTCTTGGTCGATGCCTTGGATGTATAACCTACATCGGCAGTGCCATCATAAACCGCTGAGGAAATATTATCCTTACGGGTCATAAAAGCGGTGAGCAAGGGCATAGTCGAACCTTCATAAATACGCCAGGCGGCTGTGGTGCTGCTGCCATTATTGGTAATGCTGTCACCCCAGGACGAAAATGTTGCCATTTCCTTCATTGCCGCTTCCGTTACCTGAGTTGCCCCCGTAAAACCACTACCTCGCGTATAGAAGGAATTCGTCACCGTAATATTGCCAGTAGCTCCAACAATAGCATTGCCTTGACTTGAGCCAGCCGTAATCGCGCCCGTATTATAAGCATTCGTTACACTCAGCGGCCCCCTATCCCAAAAACCGAAATCCGCATCAGATACCCCCACGATACCACCAGCATAGTCTTTACCGATAACCTTTCCTGTATTATAGACATTTTTAATCGTGACATTACGATTAAACCAGCCAGTAATACCGCCGGCACCGCCCTTGGATTTGACAGTATTTACCATTACCGTTCCCGTATTGTAAGCATTTTCCACATAACCGCCATAATTCAACCGGCCTACGATACCGCCGCCGGCTCTGTTCTGGGTGGTAACATCGCCCGTATTATAAACATTTTTTATCTTCCCCTCTTGATCGCAGCCCACAATACCGCCAGTGGGGTTAGACCATTTATCATCTCTTGTCCCTGTAACGTTTCCGGTATTATAAACATTACGGATTGTACCACCAGCATTAAAACCTACGATTGAACCAACAGATGTCTCGCCTGTTGTGCTGCCACCGACACGGCCCACATTTTCAACCGTACCATTTTTGACATAACCAAACAGACCTACACCTTCTATGCCAGTGTCCCCATTAATCACCATATTGCTGATTTTATAGTTCAGCCCATCAAATTTTCCTGAATAACCAATAGCTGACAAGCCATTGAAAGCATACTTACCAATAGGCGTGAAGCTGGCGCCATTCATATCAATATCATTGGCCAGCATATAGTTGCCGGACAGGTCATTATTGATATTCTGCAATTCAGCTGCCGTGCTGACGAGTTTATAATCAATCTCCGTACCCTTCTTGATTGTATAACCCGATGCCGTGCCTCCTGCCGAACCGATATGGATTTCCCCACTGCCGGTAGACTGCAAGGTAACCTGCGGCGAAGTCACATCTGCCGTATTCTTGAACGTTACGTTATTGCCGTCCACGGTAATTTCCTGCGCAGCCTTCAGCGTTCCCTTGTTGACAATGTCCCCGCTAAAGGTTGCCACGCCATCCAAAGCAGCTTTGGCCGTATCAAAGTCCGCAAGACTCCCCTTGATATCCGCCGTGGAAAGATGCAGGCTGCCCACATCCACCTGAGCCCCGTCCCCAATCAAAATGCCATTGGGATTAACGAGGAAGACATTGGCCTCGCTGCCGGTCAGCGCACCAAAAATCTGCGACTCATTCGCCCCGGTCACCACATTGAGATAGGTGTTTGCCCCTTGGAAGTTTACCGTTTCCCCTTTGGCAATGGAAAAATCCTGCCAGGTAAGCAGATTGTTGGTCACGGAGCTGGCAATATCCATGGTATTCCCTGCCGTGATTATTGTTGCCGTCTCCGAATCACCACCTGTCGGCATGGCCTGTGCCGCCGGCATAATGCTGAATGCCCCGGCCATAATCGCCGCAAAAATCCCCAAGCGCGCCCTGCGTGATAATTTTTCAGTCCTTTTCATGTTCCTTCATTCCTTTCAAGCCATTCCACGCATAAAAACCTTCCTCTAAGAGCAGCTGAGCACAAAAACTCACCCACCCTTAAAGGAAGGCCAATAAACATCCCCATTAACTTGTTGCTTGATGACTATTACTAAAAGACAGTTGCCCCCCCCCCAAGGACAGTTTTAGGCATAAAAAAACCGCACATCGTTTCTAATCTTTCCAACCCTTGCGCCTTCATGCCAACCCCTCCTTTCGCAGTGACAACCACCTTCACAATAATCATATACCCTTATTCTCTCTCCATGCTGTAAAATCCTGCCATATATTAAAAATATAAATATTCACATAATTTATATCGGCAAAATTCCCCAAAACTAAACCCCATTTCACACAACCCACAAAAGCGTTTGACACAACATGCTTATCTGCTGTACGTCCAGCCCCACGGGCGTCTTAATTCTTACTTGAAAATCAGCGTTTTTTATGCTATACTTTTATATGAAAGGAACGGTAGCCAATCCGTTTCTAACCGTTTGAGCTTGAGGTTCATTGCCGTGGATGTAGTCAGCGAGGTTTTTACAGGTTTGCGTTGAGCCATGTCACGGATAGGAAGAATGCTTCTTCTAAAAGAAAAACGCAAAACAAAGGCAGCGTCTATTCAGGCGTTGCCTTTGTTTTTGGGAGGACTTCATGGATTTATTATACGAAGCAGCTTCTAACTATCAGGAGTTGTTAAATAAAAAATATCATATTAAGGCTGTATATAAAGATGAAACAATCGAATTATCCTTTACATTTCTGATAGAACATTTTTACCATTTGATTGGTTTTCATAAACTGCTTGATATGAAACATATTACCAGACCAAAATTCCTATACACACGCATTTTATCGAAAAAGATTACCTATGCGACAATTGAAGGAAGCAGCTTCCTTGAAGAAATGCAAGAACGAATACGTTATTTCCACCAAATCAACCAACTGATAAAACGTTTACAATCCGGCGACATCATAATTGAATTTTCGCATACGAACAGAACAAGAATTCAGGCAGATTTTCTGCTGTATGACTTAACAGATAACGGTTATACACATCTTTTCTTACGAAAAGATAAAGCTTACGGTTATGTTCCATGCTCTTTTTTCTGTCGTAATGATGATAAGTATATCCGAAATAATAAAAAATATCGTGTCAAAGAGTTCACGATAACCATGAATAAAAACAAACAAACACAATAATGTACGCACTAAGCCCGGTGGCTGATGATGCTTTCCCGTCGCGTTTGGCAAGCCTGCCTAAGCAGAGGGAAAGTATTATCAGCCACCGGGCGTCTTAACACCTCGCTGTCAACTTAACAGCGCCCATACTTCCTACACATAGCCTTGATTTCCTCCGGTTCCAATTCCAGCAGATAATCAGGCTTCAGGCACCATTTCCAATTCAGTCCCACCGTGCCCGGCGTATTCATGCGGCCGCGTTCATCCAGCCCCAAGAGGTCCTGCATAGGCGCAATGGCCAGCCGTGCCTCGGAGGCCCAGGCGAACCTTAGCAGTCCTTTGGCGATATCCCTGGGCCGGTCCATCTTCTTGTGCAACAGCGATGCCACCGCCGCACGGGTCGATTCGTCGATATCGTGTTCGTACCAGCCCACAGTCGTATTGTTGTCGTGCGTGCCGGTATAGACGATGCTGTTTTCCGGCGCCACGCAGCCGAGCCTGCCCTGCTCGTTGAAATGCAGGGTGAAGTGCAGCACCTTCATGCCCGGGAAACCGCAGGCCTCCCGCAGGGCCTCCACCTCGTCGGTGATGATGCCCAAATCTTCGGCCACGATTTCCATATCGCCGATTTCCTGTTTGATGATATCGAAGAACTTCTTGCCCGGCCCCTTGCGCCAATGGCCGTTGATGGCGGTTTCCGCCTTGCCGTCCACTTCCCAATAGGATTCAAAGCCGCGGAAGTGGTCGATACGCACCATATCTACGAGCTTGGACAGATTCCGGAAGCGCTTCTTCCACCAGCTATAGTTTTCCTGCTCCATAGCCTTCCAGTCATACTGGGGATTGCCCCAGAGCTGGCCGGTCGCGCTGAAGTAATCGGGCGGAACACCGGCTACGGTCTTGGCCGTACCGTCCTCGTTCAAATCAAAGAGCTTCTGATTCGCCCAGACATCAGCGCTGTCATGGGAGATGAAGATGGGCATATCGCCCATGATCTGAATGCCCTTTTCCTTGGCATATTCATGGAGTTTATGCCATTGTTTATGGAAGATAAACTGTACAAATTTAGCATAACCGATATTATCCTCCATGCGTTCAGCCAATTTTTTAAGCGCCTTTGGCTCACGACTGCGGATGGGTTCCGGCCACTCAAACCAGGCCTTGTTCTTGAATTCCTTCTTGGCGGCATCAAAGAGGGCGTAATCGTCCAGCCAGTAGGCCTCCTCCTCCATAAATGCCTGGAACTGTCCCTTTATTTCGGTGTCCTTGGATTTCTGGAAAGCCGCCCAAGCCCGCTTGAAGCATTTGGTTTTGAAGGCGATAACCCGTTCAAAGTCGATAAAGGAGGACTTGCTGGTATAGGCCACCCGCGCCTCGGCTGGCGTGAGCCACTCATGCTGCAGCAGTTCGTCGATATCGATCAGCAAGGGATTCCCCGCAAAGGCCGAGGGCGACTGATACGGCGAGTAGCCAAAGCCCACGGGGCCTAACGGCAGAATCTGCCAAACCTTCTGCCCGGCTTCTGCCAAAAAGTCCACAAATTTATAGGCTTCCCTGCCCAAATCCCCCACGCCGTATTTGGACGGCAGGGAAGTCGGATGCAGGAGAATACCTGCGCCCCGCTCGTATTTGCGCGGCAGAGGCTCGTATTCGAGCAGCCTGCCCGAAAGCGGTGGCAGTTTCAGCGTGAGTTTCCCGCGCACAGAAGTCACCCGTTCCGGCTGATGTTCCTTGTCCACCACCATATCCACAAAGGTGCCGTCAGCAAAGTCGCTGATATCGAGCACCACCGTATGGCGTTCCGTCCGGCTGCGGTTAAAGACGGCAATATAGGCGCCGTTATCCGCATCCGCACCGAAGACATCATGGCCGCTGCGCACCACGCGGGCAAAGGCCAACACATCGCCCTCCGCCGTGAGCGGCAGCAGTTCGCCGGTCTGCAGGGCATCATGTTCATTGCGGGCCTTGATGATGGTGCGGTAGTATTCCCGCAGTTCTTCATCACCGCCTGTCCACTTGTAAGGACGGCGGTTGGTCGGGTCCTTGAATCCTTCCATGCCGATTTCATCACCATAATAGATGCAAGGCACGCCCGGATAAGCCATCTGGAACATAGCCGCCATCTTTAGGCGAGCCTTGCCGACCTTGTACATTTCCGGCGAGAGTTTGGCCCGGCACTGCTCAATGGCGGGCATCCCATCGTAGTAAGGCGTTTCGCCCAAAATGGTAATCGCGCGCTGCACATCATGGCTGCCGATGAGGTTCATCATGGCATAGAAATTTTCCGGCGGATAATTTTCCCGCAGGCTCTCGAACTGCATCATGGCATTGTGGGCCGTGATATAGCCCAGCAGGAAATCGAGCAGAATCTTGCGGAACGGATAGTTCATCGCCGAATCCATTTCCTGCCCGCAGAGATATTTTCTTTGCGTGCCATAGGCGATTTTGTTGGAGGCATCCTCCCAGACCTCGCCAATCATCACAGCATCTTTATCCGTCTTTTTGAGTTCTGCATAGAACCCCTGCGAGAAAGGTTCCGGCAGTTCATCGATGACGTCCAGACGCCAGCCGGCAATGCCCTCAGAAAGCCAATGATGGAGCACGCTGTCCGGTGCACGGTAGATGAAGTCCATATAGGACGGCGTGGTTTCCGTGACGTTGGGCAGGGTGTCAAAGTTCCACCAGCATTCGTATTCATAGGGGAAGTTGCGGAAATTATACCAGGAATAGTACGGCGACTTTTCGGACTGGAACGCCCCCACGCCATCATACTTACCCTTGCGGTTGAAGTAACGGCTGTTGCTGCCCGTATGGCTGAACACGCCGTCCAAAATGATGCGGATGCCTTTTTTCTTCGCCAGTTCCACCAGATCATGGAACTCCTCATTCGTTCCCAGAATGGGGTCAATCTTATGATAGTCGCCGGTATCGTAATGATGATTGCTTTCCGATTCAAACACGGGATTGAAATAAATGACGCTGATGCCGAGCTCCTTCAGATAATCGAGCTTGGCCATAATGCCGGCGATATTGCCGCCGTAGAAGTCATAGGAGACGATTTCCTTCGTGTCCGGGTCTTTATAATAACAGGGGTCGTCCGTCCAGCTGGCATGATAGACCGCGCCTTCTTTTTCAATCAGCTTGTCGCCCTGCCGATAAAAACGGTCGGGGAAAATCTGATACATGACCGCGTGCTTGAACCAGTCCGGCGTCTTGGCACCCTTGTTGTAAACGGTTATCTGATAGGAAGGCGGCACATTGGGATAAACATCACCCTGCCCGCCCCAGTGCTCCATCTTGTTACCGTAGTAACAGGTGCCGTCACTACAGGAAATAATGAAATAATACCAAAGGAGACACCCTTTTTCCGGCATTTCCAAATTGACTGAAAAATAACGTGTCTCTGCTTCCTGCGGGTCTTTGCTGGTTAACGGCAGAAGTTTTTCCCCATGCTGATCCTGCCAGAGTCTTAGCAATACCTGATTGATTTGCTGCTTCGTCCGGATTTGCAGCCCCAGTCTCACTGTACTCCCTGCCTCAGCAGCCCCAGACGGGCTGCGGTAATACACATTGTGGGAGTTATGCTCAACTTCATTTTTGGTAAGCAATTAAACCCCTCCTTCTAAAAACATAGTCAAA
>DFHU01000047.1:6915-14663 GCA_002373045.1 Pseudoselenomonas ruminantium
CGACTACTTAACGGTTCGTCCTTCCCCATTCACTGGTGATTAAGGGCGGCAAATAATTGCCGCCCTGCTTCATCATATACCCATCTTATTTGTTTGCCAGCTGCTCGTAAAGCTTCTTGTATTCCTTAGCTGAATTCGTCCAGCTGAAGTCAGTAGCCATAGCATTATGCACAATCTGATTCCACTCAGCATAATTGTCATAGGAACTGAGTGCCTTTTTGAGCGCGTACATCATTTCATGCGCATTGTAATCGCTGAACACGAAGCCGTTGCCCGTCTGCGTGTATTTATCAAACTGCTGTACCGTATCCTTGAGACCGCCCGTTTCACGAACCACAGGAATCGTACCATAACGCATAGCCACAATCTGGCCGATGCCGCAGGGCTCGTAATTGGAAGGCATCAGGAAGATATCCGCACCGGCGTAGATGCGCTGCGCCAGCTCATTGGAGAAGCGGATATTGGCAGAAACCTTATGCGGGAAGCGCCAAGCCAGCCCCTTGAACCAGTCTTCATATTCCCTGTCGCCTGTACCCAGTACGATGAACTGGATATCTTCGTGCATGAGGATTTCATCCATCATGCGCACAATGAGGTCAAGACCTTTGGCTGCGACCAGACGGGAAACGAGGGCAACCACCGGCATACGGCGGTCTACCGGCAGACCCAGCAGCTTCTGCAGCGCCACCTTGTTGTCCCGCTTCCGATCCGGACTGTCCACATCATAGGTTTCAAAGATGTTTCTGTCCGTCATCGGATTGTATACATCATAGTCAATACCGTTGACGATGCCAAAGAGGTCATCCTTGCGGCTGCGCAAGAGACCATCCAGATGCTCACCGAAGTATTCATACTGGATTTCCTTGGCATAGGTCTTGCTGACCGTGGAAACATAATCGGCGTAGATAATGCCGCCCTTCATGAAGTTTACAGCATCAAAGAATTCCAAATCGCCGTTGTTGAAATACTTCCAGTCAAGGCCCAGAACATCCGGCATGATGTCCTTCGGGAACACGCCCTGATATTTGAGGTTATGAATGGTGTAAAGAGTCTTGATATTCTGATAGCGTTCATCTTCCATGTGCTCCAGCTTCAGGAACACATTCACGAGGCCTGCATGCCAGTCGTTGGAGTGAATGACATCCGGCCAGAAATCCATCGCGGGCAGAAGATTCAGCACAGCCCGGCAGAAGAAGGAGAAGCGCTCGGCATCATCATCATAGCCATAGAACCCCTCACGGTTGAAATATTCCTGATTGTCTACAAAATAATAGGTTACATTGTCCAGAACGAGCTTATCCAGACCGATGTACTTGCTGCGCCAGGCAACTTCCAGTTCACCGTCATAAACATGCTCCATGCTGTCAATATATTCCTTGCCAATCGCGCCGTATTTCGGCATGATTACCCGAATATCCACGTCTTCTTTAAGAAGTGCCTTTGGAAGTGAGCCGGCTACATCTGCCAGGCCTCCCGTTTTGACAAAAGGTACTGCTTCCGATGCTACATAAAGAACTTTCATTTCGGATTTCCTCCCTAACCTTTATTGCCTTTGTGTCAGGCATTCACTGCGGCTTCCTCGGAAAGAGTCTTGGCCGCTCTTTTACGGGTTGCAGTTTTGGGCGCTGCCTTCGCCTTAGTTGACTTTGCGGCAGCCGCAGTCTTTCTGCTTGTGTTTCCAGTAGTCTTGCTTATTGTTGTGGTTTTGGATTTCGTTGTAGTTTTGGATGTCGTCTTCTTTGTGGCGGTTCTTTTTGGGGCAGCTTTTCCGACCGTTGCTTTTTTGCTGACCGCTGCCGAGGCCGAGGATTTTTCCCCGCTTAGCTCAAAACCTTTGGCTTCGACCTGATCATCATGCTCCGGAAAGGATACTCCCGAACCATCCTGACGCTTCAGGCGCAGGTAAATGGTTGCCAGCGGCGGAACGGTCAGCTCGATGGATTGTTCCCGATTGTGCCAGGGCTTGTCCTGACTAAAAATCTCCCCGTCATTGCGTACACCGCTGCCGCCGAAATCTTCCCCATCGGAGTTGAAAACCTCGATGTAACTGCCCTTGGCGGGCACGCCGATGCGGTAGCCGTTGTGTACTTCCGGCGTAAAGTTGCTGATGACGATAACGAAGTCATTGCTGTCCTCCGCCTTGCGGATGAAAGACACAATGCTGTTGTTATTATCGTTGGGGTCAATCCACTGGAAGCCGTTCCAGTCGAAATCCACCTGCCAAAAAGCACGGGTATCCACATAGAATTTATTCAAGGCTTTGGAATAGGCCTGCATTTTGCGGTGCATATCAAATTCCCTGAGCAAATGCCAATCCAGTTCCTCATCGAAATTCCATTCGCTGAACTGGGCGAACTCGCCACCCATAAAGAGCAGCTTTTTGCCCGGATGGGCCATCCAATAGCCAAAGAAACTACGTAAACCGGCAAATTTCTGCCAATAATCGCCGGGCATCTTGCTGATGAGCGAACACTTGCCATGCACCACTTCATCGTGGGAAAGCGGCAGCACGAAGTTTTCCGAGAAGGCATACATGAAGGAGAAGGTTACCTTGTCGTGATTCCATTTGCGGTAAATGGGGTCAAGGCTCACATACTTCAGCATATCGTTCATCCAGCCCATGTTCCACTTATAATTGAATCCCATGCCGCCCATATAGACGGGTTTGGAGATAAGCGGCCACGAGGTGGATTCCTCGGCAATCATCAGCGCCTGCGGATGGAACTTGAAAATCGCCTCATTGAGCTTTTTCAGGAAATCCATGGCTTCCAGATTCCCTGTGTCACCGTACTTGTTGGGCATCCACTCCCCTTCCTTG
Organism: Pseudoselenomonas ruminantium; assembly: GCA_002373045.1. Lineage (GTDB taxonomy): Bacteria > Bacillota > Negativicutes > Selenomonadales > Selenomonadaceae > Selenomonas_A > Selenomonas_A ruminantium_J. Next base: position 9,734 of record DFHU01000047.1, read on the forward strand.
CGGCCATAGTCCAGATAGAGCATATTGGCGACCGCATCTATGCGCAGCCCGTCAATATGGAATTCCTCAAACCAGAACATCGCATTGGAGATTAAGAAACTCTGTACCTCCGTGCGTCCGTAGTCAAAGTTGGTGGTTCCCCACTCCCAGTTCTCCGCCCGCTGTTCGTTGTCCGACTCGTAGAGGTTCTGTCCATCGAAATGACGGAGGCCCTGCTCATCCTTGCAGAAATGCCCCGGCACCCAGTCCATGATGATGCCGATGCCCTGCTGATGGGCGCGGTCCACGAGATAACGGAAGTCGTCCGGAGTACCATAACGGCTGGTAACGGCGTAATAGCCAGTGGCCTGATAGCCCCACGAACCGTCAAAGGGATGCTCGCAAAGGGGCATGAATTCGATATGGGTGTAATTCATGTCCTTTACATAGGCAATGAGCTGGTCGGCTGCTTCCCGATAGGTGAGGTATTCCCCCTCCGCGGTGCGCCGCCATGAGCCTAAATGCACCTCATAAGTCAGCATGGGACGCTCATAGGAAGATTCCCTGTTCTTCTGTACCTTCCAGGCATCATCGCCCCACTGGTAATGGTTCATATCAAAGGTACGGGAAGCCGTCTGCGGCTTCTTTTCCGCATAGAACCCATAAGGGTCAGCCTTCAGGATATGGGGGCCGCCCCACTGAGGTTCAATGGCGTACTTATAAAGTTCGCCTTCCCCCAACTTTTCGACAAAGGCTGTCCAGATTTCCCCATCACCGATTTTGCGCATGGGTGTTACGCGGGTATCCCAATCGTTAAAGTCGCCCACCACGCTTACGGATTTGGCATGGGGTGCCCAGACGGCAAAACGGATGCCCTTTTTGCCCTTCTGTTTGACAAAATGCGCCCCCAGCATTTCATAAGCGTGATAATTGGTTCCCTGATGAAACAGGTAACGGTCAAACTCGCTCAAATCCGATGTTTTCAATGTAATCCCCCTTGGCTATAACCTTAGGAAATCCGTACGGGTTTTACGTGCCAGATTTCATTTGCATATTCGTCAATGGTACGGTCAGAGGAGAACTGACCGGAGTTGGCGATATTCATGGCCGAGGACTTCAGCCAGCCCAGCTTGTCCTTATAACGGCGCATGATTTCTTCATGAGCTGCGGCATAGGAGCTCAAATCCTTCATGATGAAGAATTCATCATTGCCGTGGATAAGGTAGTCATAGAGGGAACGGAAGTCACCATAACTGCCATCGATGAGCTGATTTACCACCAGACGAACCATCTCGTTCTTGTTGTACTCATCCCATGCAGAATATGACCCCGTCATGTAGTAGGAGAGTACTTCTTCTGCCCGCAGGCCGAAGATTACGCAATGGTCATCGCCACCCTGGTCACCGCCGACAGCTTCACGGATTTCCACATTGGCACCGTCCATGGTTCCCAGGGTAATAGCACCATTCATCATGAACTTCATGTTGCCGGTACCGGAGGCTTCCTTGGAGGCCGTGGAAATCTGCTCACTGACATCAGCAGCCGGATAAACGATTTCACCAATGGACACGCCAAAGTTTTCAATGAAGACAATCTTCATCTTGTCCTTGATGGACTTATCGTTGTTGACCTTTGCCGCCACTGCATTGATGAGGCGGATGGTCTCCTTAGCGATATAGTAGCCCGGTGCAGCCTTGCCGCCAAAGATATAGGTCGTCGGATACATATCAAAGCCCTTGTCATTTTTGAGGCAGTGATACTGATACATGATGTGGAGAATATTCATCAGCTGGCGCTTGTAGGAATGAATACGCTTCACCTGAATATCAAAGATAGTATCCGGGTTAAGTTTGATAAGATTATGTTCCAGAATATACTGTGCCAGAGCTTCCTTGCGCAGATGTTTGATTTTACCCAGCTCCGCGAGGAACGGCTTATCGTTTACATAATCATTTAAGATATCCAGCTGCTCAGGATATCTGTGCCAGCGGCGGCTGCCCAACGTCTCATCAATGAATCCGGCAAGCTCGGGATTAGCGCCCATCAGCCAGCGGCGATGCGTGATGCCGTTGGTCTTGTTGTTGAACATCTTGGGCTTGTATTCATAGAAGTCATGCAGCGTGGAGGCCTTCAGAATATCGGAATGAATCTTGGCCACGCCGTTGACGCTGTGACCGCCGACAATGGCGAGTCTTGCCATATGAACCATGCCGTTTTCCAGAATGGAAAGTGCCTGCACTTTGGCATCGTTGTTCGGATAGCGCTCCCGCACATCTTCGAGATGACGGCGGTTGATTTCTTCGATAATCATGTAGACGCGCGGCAAAAGTTCCTTGAACATATCCACCGGCCAGGTTTCGAGTGCCTCCGGCATGATGGTGTGGTTTGTATAGGCGATGGTGTTCTGCGTAATAGCCCAAGCTTCGCTCCACTCCAAACCATATTCATCAATGAGAATACGCATAAGTTCGGCCACCGCTACAGCCGGATGCGTATCGTTGATATGAATAGCAATCTTCTGGCTCAGGTCGCGAATCTTCATGCCCGTCTTGACGTAGTGGCGCACAATGCTCTGCACGCCGGCAGAGGTCATGAAGTATTCCTGAATCAGGCGCATCTTGCGGCCCTCCCAGGTGCTGTCATCCGGATAGAGATAACGGGTGATACTCTCCACGAACATGCGGTATTCGTTCTTCTGGCGAATCTGCTCCTGCGTGAGATAGCCATAATCGGAGAAATCACGGTTGACCTCAGCGTTCCAAAGGCGCAGATTGTTGACTGTGTTGTTATGATAGCCGACAATGGGCACATCATAGGGAACCGCCATGACAATCATCGGATTCTCATGTACCAGTTTCAGGCTGCCATCCGGCATTTCCTTCATGTAGGCATTGCCATAGAACTTGACATCCACGGCTTTATCCGGTTTGCGGTACTCCCAGGCAAAGCCGTTTTTGAGCCAGTTGTCGGGGATTTCTACCTGGTTGCCATCGATGATTTTCTGCTCGAACAGACCGTACTGATAACGGATGGAGCAGCCATGCCCCGGCAGATGATGCGCCGCCATGGAATCGATAAAGCAGGCAGCAAGACGGCCCAGACCGCCGTTGCCGAGGCCCGCATCGGGTTCTTCCTCGTAAATCTTGTCCAGATTCAGCTTGAAGTCGCCCAATGCTTCCCTAACCGCTTCCTCAATGCCCAAATTAATCAGATTGGATTTTAAGAGACGCCCCATCAGGAACTCAATGGAGAAGTAGTAAATCTGCTTTTCCTCGCGCTCCATATAGGCCTTGTTGGTCTTAATCCAGTTTTCCGAAATATTGGTTTTTGCCACAGCGGCTACGGTCTGGTAAATCTCATTTTCCGTCAGTTCATCAATCTCCCGCCCCCACATGATATGGGCAGCATTCACGAACCGGGTTTTGAGTTTTTCCTTGATTTTCTTAAACTCGGCATCGTTAGCCTTTTTCTTTTCTTTTGCCAAAAAAAACACTCCCTTTTTTGGCTGCAAATCAGCCTTTTCACAGCACAACTACACAGAAAAAGCCGTCATAACTTGGCTTCTATGCCCGTTATAGGCATATTGCCTCGTTACAACGGCCTATCTATCAGATGACGACATTCTTCGTGATAATCAGCGGGTAATTATTGGCGCCTTTAAGCCATTTTTCCTTCGAGATAACCACGTTTTTGTCGCAGATGACATTTTCCACCAAGGAATCATCCTGTATATCACATTTTTGCATGATAATGGAATTCTTGATTTTTACGCCCTTGCCTACGGTAACACCACGGAACAATATGCTGTTTTCCACCTCGCCGCGAATGACGCAGCCGTTGGCAATCAGCGAATTCTTCACTTTGGCTGTTTCCTTATATTGAACCGGAACCTCGTCCTTGCCCTTGGTATAAATGGAATTGCTGCCCATAAAGAGCTCCTCCCATACCTCCGGCTGCAAAAGATCCATGTTCGCTTTGTAATATGCGGATGTGGAATCCACATGGGCAACATAACCATCATGCTCACAAGCATAAATATTATACTCATTTGCTCTGCGGATAATGCCATCCATCAAAAGATCCTGTCCGCCATGCTCATAGGTATAACGCACCAGCTCAACAAAAATGCGCTTTTCAATGAGATAAACATTCATCGCTACCTTGGAATCATCGTAAATAGCCGGTTTTTCGGCCATATCCGTTACCAGTCCGTTCTCCGCTGTCTCCAGAACCACATTGCGGCCCGGCTGCTCTTCCTTTGCCGTGTAGTACACCATCGTGATATCCGCCGAGGTGTTCTGATGGAAGCGCAGCATCTGGGAGAAGTCTACGTTATAAACGAAGCTGCCGCTGGTCAGGAGTACATATTTCTGGCTGCTGTGCTCGAAGAAATCCAGATTATGATAAAAATTCTTCAAATCGCCTTTACGGATGCTTTCCTCTTCACTGGGGGATGGAAGGTAGAACAGGCCGTCATGACGGCGGGCCAAATCCCAATCCTTACCGGAACGAAGATGGTCAAGCACGGAACGCGGCTTATCCGGCAGCATCACGCCCACGTTTACAATACCGGAATTCACCATGCTCGACAAGGTAAAGTCGATCAGACGATACCTGCCGGCAAAGGGCATGGATTCTACAGCTCGCTTATCCGTAAGTTCACGAATTAATTTATTATCTTCTTGAAGATTAATAATCCCCATTACATCTTTCAATTTCTTCCACTCCTTGCTGTATCTAGGCTGTAACGTTAGGGAAAGGCTCAGCCGGCCTGTTTGCCGCTGGCTTCTGCTTCGACGGTTTCGCCTTCGGCTACTACCGTGATAGCGCCCAGCTGTCCCGTAACCTTGGCACCGGCAGCTACTTCGCAGTTCTGCGCCAGGATTGCGTAATCCACTACAGCGCCATCACGAATAACCGTGGACGGCATGATAACCGAATTGGTTACCTT
>DFHU01000047.1:14794-19247 GCA_002373045.1 Pseudoselenomonas ruminantium
CCTTCGCTGATCATGGAGTTCTTCACTTTTGCATCCGGGCCGATGTAATGCGGCGGCATGGACTCATTGGAAGAATAAATCTTCTTCTCGCCCTTGAGGTCGAAGGGCGGCTGATCCTGCAAAAGATCCATATTGGCCTGCCAGAGGCTCTCAATCGTGCCCACATCTTTCCAATAACCTTCAAAGGCATAGGAATACAGGCGTGCTTTGTCCTTCAGCATCTTCGGAATGATGTTCTTGCCGAAGTCATGGCTGCTCGTTTCATCCTTGGCATCTTCTTCCAGATACTTCTTGAGGAAGTTCTTATTGAATACATAGATACCCATGGAGGCCAGGTTGCTCTTGGGTTTAGCCGGTTTTTCCTCGAATTCTTCGATACGGCCCGTCTTGTCCGTATTCATGATGCCGAAGCGGGGGGCTTCTTCCCAAGGCACTTCGATAACACCGATCGTTGCCTCAGCCTTGTTCATCTTATGGGCTTCCAACATCCAGGAATAATCCATCGTGTAGATGTGGTCACCAGACAGAATGAGTACATACTCCGGATCGGCTAAATCAATGAAATTAAGGTTCTGATAGATGGCATCTGCCGTGCCCTGATACCAGTCCGCACCCTTTTCACGCGCATACGGCGGCAGGATGAAGATACCGCCATTTTTCTGGTCCAAATCCCAAGCGCTGCCAGAAGCCAGATAGTTGTGCAGTTCCAGCGGACGATACTGGGTCAGTACACCCACCTTGTCAATGCCGGAATTGGCACAGTTGCTGAGCGGGAAGTCGATGATACGATACTTCCCCCCAAACGGCACAGCTGGTTTCGCAATTTTCTTCGTTAGCGCGCCTAGGCGGCTGCCCTGACCACCAGCCAAAATCATGGCTAAGCATTCTGTCTTTCTCATAAAAAATCCCCCTTGGATATCATAGTAAACAATAATCTCCCCTTATTCGACTACGGTTTACTTTTTATATATATTTTAACAGATTTTCATCTGTTAGTATACAATTTTTCTGCTATTTTCTATGTATTTTGTGCAGAAATGAAAAATATTACATTTGTCATGCTATTATGACATATATCACGCCAGAAACAGAACGCAACGGTAAATCGATTACTTTTCACTAACAATCAATCTCTTATCGTTTAGTATTCGCCTTATGACCGTAATTTCCTGCCACTGATTGAAAAAAAAACAAATAAATTTTTATAAATATTTTTGGCAAATAACTGAAAATTTGCATTAAAAAAAACCAATCACAAAGAAGCCCATAGCAACGTCCCCAAAAACATCGCTATGCTGAACCCAGCTAATGCATTGCTTACCGCCCGGCCATTTCCCCCCAGACAGAGGTTAGCCAGCGGACGCAGCTCAAAAGTCAAAAAGGATACGCACATATACATGACCACCGCGCTGTCGCCTGCAAACCACTCATAAAGCAGAATGAAGGCCACCACGGCAATCGCCAGCATTTCCTTGGGCTGATAAATTGGCGTCTTAGGCGGATGAAGCGCCTCGTCATACTCAGCCCGGCTCACCGGCACACCGAATTCATCCGTCTCTTTTTCCTCGTCAGCAAACCAGCGGTAACGCATATCCCCACCAGCCTTTAATAGTATTTTCTGGTCATCGTCACCAGCCGCGGCAGTTTATCGTAAAGATTCTGTCCCGGGCAGGCTGTCGCATTGAAATCGCGATGGCCAACGATATGCTTGCGGTCCGGTGCAATGCCATAATAGCGGCAAAGCGCCGCCAACAGTTTCGCCGCCGACACCATCTGTTCCGGTTCCGGTTCATGACCATCGAATTCACCCACGATATTTACGCCGATGGTATGCCAGTTCTCGCCATAGCAATGCGCCCCGAGCATATCCATCGGACGCCCCCGTTCAATGGTGCCGTCCTTGCGAATGACAAAATGATAGCCGATTCCCGCCCAGCCGTTATTCTTGTGCCACTGATCTATTTCTGCCGCTGACACATCCCGGTTGGTGTTCCCCACATGATGAATGACAATCGCATCGGTCGTTTCACGATTCTGCAGAGAAGAAAATTCAAAATCCGTCTCCTGAATGGGAATGCCCAGCAAGGGGTCATGTCCCCCCACAGCATTTCCATCCGTCTTCCAGGCCGCCTCTGCCGCCTTCACCGTCCACAGTTGTGGCAGCAGTACCGAGCCTGTACCCAGCAGTATTAAGTTTTTCAAAAAATCTCTGCGTTTCAATGCCACCATTCCAATCTTACCAATAACGCATTATATTATAGCCCTCATTTCTGAAAAAAAAATGATAAAAAACACTTATGCGTTAGGGACTTTAGACCTATTTTAAAATTCGTGGCAAAATTCGTGGCAAAGTTCGTGGTGCCGCCAGGGGCGGGTGGGGAATATTTTTCCTCTGCTTAGACAGGCTTGTCAAACGCGTCGGAAAAACATCCCCCACCCGCCCCCGGCGACAAGCTCAGTTGCATATCTGCATCAACAAATTGTTCTTCAGCAGCAGACACTACCACTGCTCACGCAAGGCAAGCCCAAGCCCGCGGGGATAATGTTGCTTTTGGAAGCGTCTGACAAGCCTGTCTAAGCGGACAAAAGTAATATTATCCCCACGGGCGTCCTTCGCAGAAAGATGTAAACCTAAAGCTGCACAAACAAAAAGCACACCCCGCAAGATGTGCTCAAGACTTTCTATTTGGTGGCGGCAAAGAGATTTGAACTCCTGACACTGCGGGTATGAACCGCATGCTCTAGCCAACTGAGCTATGCCGCCAAAGTGGTGGGCAGGGATGGATTCGAACCATCGTAATCCGAAGATGACAGATTTACAGTCTGTTGCCTTTAACCACTCGGCCACCTACCCATATAACGCAACAAGCGTTAAGAACATGATATATTATATCTATAATCTTAACGCTTGTCAATATCTTTTTTAAGCTAATGCATTATTTTTTCTGCATCCAAACCGGAATGTCGATGAAATCGGCGGCCGGTGCTACCGTCTGCTGCGTATCTGCCTGCGCGGCCGGGTTCGGCGCAACCGGATTCGGCATGCCGAGGTTAAGTCCCGTATTGGGCATAACCGGCTGAGCTGCGGACGGTGCTGCCTGCGGCTGCACACCGATGGTCTCCGGTGCATCAAAGCCCGTGGCAATAACCGTTACGCGTACCTTGTCACCCATCGTGTTGTCGATGGATGCACCCCAGATGATGTTGGCCTGGCTGTCGGCTGCATCATGGATGGCCTCCGAAGCCTCCTGAATCTCATACATGCTGAGATTTTCTTCTGCACCCGTAACGTTGAGCAGGATGCCTCTTGCACCATCGATACTGGTTTCGAGCAGCGGGGAAGCGATAGCAGCCTTGGCTGCCTCGATTGCTGCACCCTCGCCGGATGCCTCGCCAATCCCCATCAGCGCAGAACCAGCGTTGCTCATTACGCTCTGCACATCGGCAAAGTCCAGGTTGACCAGACCGGGCAGGGCAATCAAATCGGAAATACCCTTGACGCCCTGACGCAGTACGTCATCGGCAATCTGGAAGGCCTGCGTAATCGGCGTCTTCTTGTCCACGACCTGCATCAAACGGTCGTTCGGAATGGTGATGATCGTATCCACATGCTGCTTGAGGTTGGCAATACCAGATTCAGCATTGCGTTCGCGCTTCTTGCCTTCAAAGCCAAAGGGCTTCGTCACCACGCCAACGGTCAGTGCGCCGATTTCCCGGGCACATTCAGCAACCACCGGTGCTGCACCAGTCCCCGTACCGCCGCCCATACCGGCAGTAACAAAGACCATATCGGCCCCGCGCAGCGCTTCCAAAATATCGTCACGGCTTTCCTCGGCCGCTTTCTGTCCGATTTCCGGACGAGCACCTGCACCTAATCCCCTGGTGAGTTTCTCGCCAATCTGCATGCGCTTAGGCGCGAGTGACTTTAAGAGCGCCTGCGCATCCGTATTCACTGCGATAAATTCGACTCCCTGCAGTCCGAAATTTATCATGCGGTTCACGGCATTGCTGCCGCCGCCGCCTACACCGATTACTTTAATCTTGGCCAACTGATCCAGGCCGTTTTCCTCTAGTTCAAACACAGCGTTAACCCCCATGATGTTTGTATTCTATATCCTGTGGAAACGGTATTACGTCCACATGGATTCCTAACTTGCACAAATATACTCCTTAATTCTATCATTTATCGGCGCATAATGCTATAACTTTCCCAAAAAAAATACAAAAAAAGAAAAGGGAGCCTTTCCTAAGGCTCCACTTTCGTCGTTATTCTTTTGGTTTAAACGGATTTTTAGTAAGCCCGAAGGCTGATGGTGCTTTTCCGCAGCTTTTGACAAGCTTATCTATGGCGAAGGAAAAGTACGATCAGCCTTCGGGCGTCTTATCTTATGGATGTTGTCAAGAATCATAAATTGCGCAGTAAGCCCGCGGGGCTGGTGATGTTTTCCGCAGC
>DFHU01000047.1:19315-30601 GCA_002373045.1 Pseudoselenomonas ruminantium
GACAAGCCTGTCTATGGCGAAGGAAAACATTACCAGCCCCGCGGGCGTCTTCACACCGCGATGTAATAAGCCCCTATTGAGCCCCTTTATTCACCTGTATCTCCGCATCCGTCAGCTGTTCCTTGAGTCGGATAAACGGCGCCGTATAACTAAAATCCACATACTCAATCTGATGCTTTGCATGCGGCAGACTCAGCAAAAAATCATGCGTGAGCTTGGCCTTTTCCTCCCAGCGGTCAAAATTTCCCAGGCGAATCTGCACCGCCTGATTGGTATAAGCCATAACCGCATTGGGATTCGTGACATTGACCTCGGACAGGCTGTTCAGCGAATCCGCATCCAGCAGGGACAAAAATTCCAAAATCTTGCCCACATTCGGGTCCTTATTGTCATCCCCGATATACATATCGTGCATCTTGACGCCGGCAATCAACGGAATCGGCATCTTCCGCAGGGACTTATAACTGCCGATGACCTTTCCCTGCCGGTCTAAGTCCAAATAACCATAATCACAGGCAACGGTCGCCACCGGCAGCCGCTCTTTGAGCTCGATTTCCAAGGTATCGGGCACCCGTCGCCGCACCACCGCGCTTTCAATCCGCAAATCCTTCATGAGGTTCTGCGTCACTTCATCGGTTTCCAGCTGAAACAGCGGCTGCCCCTTATGTAAACGCCCACTGGTGAGAATATCTTCCTCGTTCAGGTAAGCATTGCCATGCAAAACCACCCGCTGCAGGGTAAAAAGAGGCGAGTACACGATAATGGACATCACCCCGCCGCAAATCGCCAGAAATGCCAGCCCCTTGATTAAACGGCGGGGACTGCGGCGGCGCCTTCTTGACGGAACCTGTACTTCTTCCGGTATTTCTCGTTCATCCATTACGCTGCCTGGCCTCCTTTCCATAGTCTGCCGCTAAAACCGGTTTAGAAACCAGCCAGCTGCAGAATGCGTTCACACAGTTCCGGGAATTCCACGCCCATAGCCCGGCCGGCATCCGGCACCAGCGAAACCTCGGTCATGCCCGGTACGGAATTCACCTCGATAACATACGGCGTTTCGTCCTCGCTGTACATCATATCCACGCGGGCTACGCCCTTGCAGCCGCAGGCCGTATAGGTCTTGATGGCCAGCTCCTGCAATTCACGGGTCTTTTCTTCGCTGATTGGTGCCGGAATGATATGCGTCGAAGCGCCTTTGGTGTACTTGCTGTTGTAGTCATAACGGCCGGAAGTGGTCGTGATTTCGATAATCGGGAAGGCTTCCTTCTTATCTTCATCGCCCCAAACAGCTACGGTCATTTCCCGGCCCTTGATGAATTCTTCCACGAGAATTTCATCATTATAGGAGAATGCCTCTTTGATGGCGTCTGCCAGTTCTTCCTCTTTTTCCACAATATACACGCCGATGCTCGAGCCCTGCGAAGATGCCTTGACCACAACCGGCAGACCGAATTCAGCGAGAATTTCGCCCGCTAAATCCCGCTTCTGCTCGAAGCTGTTATAGGTATGGCATTTCGGCGTGGAAATGCCCTCGCTGATGAATACGCGCTTGGATGCGGCCTTATCCATCGTAATCGCCGCAGCCAGTACGCCGGAACCCGTGTAGGGAATGCCCAGCATATCGAGCGTTCCCTGCAAAAGGCCGTCTTCACCGAACTTGCCGTGCAGCGCATTGAAGACCATCTTGGCGCCGGCTTTCTGAATATCCATGGCAAAGGTCTTGGGGTTAAGTTCCATGCCTTCGGCATTATAGCCCTTTTGCTGGAGTGCGGAGAGAATTGCTGCACCCGTGCGGCGGGAAACTTCGGCTTCGGTGGAGGTGCCACCCATAACAACTACGATTTTATCCTGCTTCATTGATAATCCTGCTTTCCAATCTTACTTATTGAGTAATTCCACTAATTCTTCACCGGTCTTATAGATATCTCCGGCACCCATGGTGATGATTAAATCGCCATCCTGCGCTTCTTCCTCCAAATACTTCGCCAGCCGTTCACGCTGCGGGATGTAGATGACATCCTGACCGGACTGCCTGCGCACTTCATTTAAGATGGTTTCGCCGTTGATGCCCTCAATCGGTGCTTCGCCGGCACTGTAGATATCCGTAAGGATAAGCAAATCAGCGGACACAAACGCCTTGCCAAATTCCTCATGCAGAAGCTGCGTGCGGGAATAGCGGTGCGGCTGGAACACGCATACCAAACGTTTGGGATTAAGTTCCTTGGCTGCCTTGAGCGTAGCCGCGATTTCCGTCGGATGGTGCGCATAATCATCCACCACCCAAATGCCATTTACCCGGCCCTTGGTCTGGAAGCGGCGTTTTGCGCCATGGAACTCAGCCAGACCGGCAGCGAGTTTTTCAAACTCCACGCCCATGCTCAACCCCGTCACAATGCAGGCCAGCGCGTTGAGCACGTTATGGCGGCCCGGGATGTTCAGCGAAACATGGCCTAACATCTCCTCGCCATGCAGTACATCAAAGGCAATGCCCTTGCCATTGGTCTTAATGTTCTTGGCCGTATAATCGGCTTCATGGTCAATGGCATAGGTATAGAACTTACGGTCAACGGTTTTGGCAATATTGCGCAGGTTTTCGTTATCAAAACACAGCACGGCATAGCCCGTTTCCTTGTCCACATTCTGAATGAACTGCGTGAAGGCCTTGATGATGTTCTCCATCGTGCCGTAGTGGTCCATATGGTCATCTTCCACGTTGGTCACCACCGCGATATGCGGGTGCAGCTTCAGGAAGGAACCATCGCTTTCATCGGCTTCCGAAGTCAGATATTCGCTTTCGCCCAAAATCGCATTCGTGCCGAGGTCCGGCATTTCGCCGCCCACAACAACCGTCGGGGATACGCCGGCCTTCGTGAGCGCCACGCCGAGCATGGAGGTCGTCGTGGTCTTGCCATGCGCACCGGCTACGGCAATGCCCTTGTACTCATTGACGAGCGCCGCATTGATATCGGAACGGTGCAGCTTGCGAATGCCCAGGTCACGAGCCGCCAGCACTTCGGGATTATCAAAGGGAATCGCCGTGGATACCACAATCGCATCTGCACCCTTGACGTTTTCGCCCTTCTGGCCGTCCAACGTGATTTTTGCCCCCAATTTTTGGAGGTTCTGAATCACTTCGGAATCTGCTCTATCGGAGCCCGTGACTTCATAGCCCAGCTCCACCATAATTTTGGCCAGCGGGCTCATGCCGGCACCACCAATGCCGACAAAATGTATCTTTTCAATATCCTTTAGCTCTTTCAGCCGTTTCATTTAGTCTTTCTCCCCTGTATCATATCTATAACCATATCGGCAATATCCTCTGCCGCCTGTGGCTTGCCCAAAGCCCTGCTGGCCCTAGCCATTGCCGCCAGTTTATCTTCATCTGCCAAAAGCTCCTGCAAGGTGCTTTGCAGAATATCGCTCTTCAAATCCCGGTTCAAAATTACTTTGGCCGCGCCGGCTGCTTCAAGCGCCCGCGCATTGTGTTCCTGATGATTCTCCGCCGCATACGGATAGGGAATCAGGATTGCCGGAATCCCACGCGCGGTGAGTTCGGCAAGGCCAGTTGCCCCGGCCCGGTAGACCACCAAATCCGCCATAGCCATAGCCTGCGGCATATTGTAGAGGTATGGCTCCACCTTGACATTGGGCGTCTCAGCTAAGTTTACGCCCTTTTCAGCCAAATGCCCAATAATATCTTCATAGTCCAGTTTGCCGGTCACATGCAGATACTGCACCTCACGCTGCTTGGCGGCGGAGGCCAGTACATCCACCATAGCGTTATTGATGCTGCGCGCACCGCGGCTGCCGCCGGAAATCAGCACCGTTTTTTTCGCCGGGTCAAAGCCAAAGGCCTTGGCGCCTTCCTCTCTTGTCGCCGTGAGCACGTCCTTGCGGATGGGATTGCCGGTGCAGGTTACCTTGCCTGCCGGAAAATGCTTCTCCGCCTCCGGCGTGCCCGCCGCAATACGCGTGACAAACTTGGAAAGAATCTTGTTGGTGATGCCCGGCACCACATTCTGCTCCTGAATCAGCGTCGGAATCCCAAGCATACTGGCCGCCATGAGTACCGGCCCGCAGACATAGCCGCCCGTACCAATGACCGCATCGGGCTTGAACTTTCTGACCACGTTCATGGCCTTGGCCACGCCCACAGCCGCTAAGCCTGCCCGCACGAAGTTAGCAGGCGACAAACTGCGCTTAAACCCCTGAATATCCACTGTCGCAAAAGGGATATTTTCCTTGGGGATAATATCGGCCTCCAACCCCTTGTGCGTACCGACGTACAGGAAGCTGGCCTCCGGATATTTTTCCTCAATGGTGCGCATAATGGTCAGCGCGGGGTAAATATGCCCGCCAGTACCGCCACCGGAAATAATTATCTTCATCTTCATCCCTCTTACAATTTATTCACTAAATCCTTGAAATGACGCCCGCGTTCCGCCATGCCGTTATACATATCAAAGCTGGCACAGGCAGGCGACAGCAATACCACCTGCGGCGCTTTGGCCAACGAATGGGCGATTTTTACCGCCTCGTCCATCGAAAAGCCTGCGCGATGGATATGCTCGGCGGGGTACCCTTGCTTTATGGCTTCCTGCTCAAAACGGTCAGCCGCGGCACCAAGCAGCACCAAATCCGTGACGCGCTCTTTTACGCGGGTCAGGAAATCCGTCAAATCCGTCATTTTATCGTCGCCGCCTGCCAGCAGCACAATGCCGTTTTCGAAGGTTTCCAGCGCCTTGATGGCCGAATCCGTATTCGTGGCCTTGGAGTCGTTGTAATACTCCACGCCATCCAACGTGCGGACGTATTCAATGCGATGCTCCACGCCGCGGAAGGATTTGAGCACCGGCGTCATTTCGTCTGCGGTACAGCCGGCCAAAAAGGCCGTCATGGCCGCGGCCAGTGCATTTTCCACATTGTGCGCACCCTTGATGCCCAATTCGCTGATGCTGCACAGGGGATAATCCTCCCCGTTCCACGCGATGGTCAGCATATCTCCTTCAAGATACGCACCCTCATGCAGATGCACCTGACGACTGAAGAAGACCACATGCGCACTGGCGCGGTTTGCCATATCCTTTACCCGCTCATCATCATAGTTGAGCACAAGGAAATCCTTGCCCTTCTGCTGCGCAAACATGCGCTCCTTCATGCGCTGATATTCTTCCATCGAGCCATGGCGCACGATATGGTCAGGCGTTACGTTCAAGACCGTGGCCACATGGGGATGGAATTCCTCGGTGACCTCCATCTGATAGCTGGAAATCTCAGCGGCGATATAACCGTCTGCTGGAATCTCCAACGCCACCTCCGAAAGCGGCACGCCGATATTGCCGCCCACGCCGACCTTATTGTAATGGCTTTCGAGCAGCAAGCCCAATAGCGTAACGGTAGTCGTCTTGCCGTTGGTACCCGTTACGGCGCAGATGGGGGCCTTTTTGAGCCGATAGGCCAGTTCCACTTCGCTGGCCACCCGGATTTTCCGCTTATAAGCGGCTTGAATCAGGGGAATACGGGCCGGCACCGCAGGAGAAACGATGACGAGGCTCACCCCATCCAACAGTTCCTCCGCCTGCGGGCCGAACACACAGCTTACGCCCATATCCCGCAGCTCTTCAAAATCATCGGTTAAATCCGCCTCGTTCTTGGCGTCACTCAAGGTCACCTGCGCCCCTAAACGGCGGGTGATTTTCGCCGCCGCAAAACCGCTGATACCTGCTCCGATAATCAGTACCTTTTTGCCCGTTAAATCCATTGTGAATCCCCCTAAATGTTTATAACAGTTCTAATGCCGCAATGCTGGCCAGCAGGCCCACCGTCCAGAAGACGAAGACCACTTTCCATTCCGACCAGCCGCCCAGTTCAAAATGATGATGAATGGGGCTCATGCGGAAAACGCGCTTGCCCGTAGACTTGAAGGAAGCCACCTGAATGATAACCGACAGCGCTTCACAGACGAACACCAGGCCGATAAGCGCCAACAGCACTTCCGTATGGGTGAGAATGCCCAGCGCCGCCATGGCACCGCCCAAAGCCAAAGAGCCCGTATCGCCCATAAAGACCTTGGCCGGATGCGCATTGAAGCGCAGGAAGCCCACGCAGGCAGCGGCAATTGCCGTGGCAAAGATGGCCAAATCGCTATGGCCCAAAAGCGTACAGACCACGGCATAAGAGCTGGCCGCAATGGCCACCGTGCCGGAGGCCAGGCCGTCCAGCCCATCGGTAAGGTTTACCGCATTGCTGGTTCCCACCATCACAAAGAGCAGCAGGGCATAATAGCCCGCCCCAATATTGATATGGCTGTCGAGCACCGGCACCCAAACCGTCGTATCAATGCCCAGCATGCGCGTGCCGATAAACATCGTAACCACCGCAATGATAATCTGCCCGAGCATCTTCTGCTTGGCCTTCAAGCCCAGGTTGCGCTTCTTGACCACCTTGATATAGTCATCGAGGAATCCCAGTACAAAATGCCCCAGCATGATAAAGAGTGCCAGCATGATTTCCGTGGAAAACGGCGCTGCTACCAGTGTCGCAATGGTAATCCCGAGGATAATCATAATGCCGCCCATCGTCGGCGTACCGCTCTTGGCCTGATGGCTTGCCGGTCCTTCCTCACGAATGCTCTGACCAAACTTCAGCTTATGCAGTTCCGGGATGAAAAACGGCCCGGTCAGCAAAACGAACCCTGCGGCAATAACGGCCGCCAATATAAAGCTATCCAATGTTATAATGCCTCACTATCTAAACGTAAATCACAGCAAATCAATAATCTTTTCCATAGCCATGCCGCGCGACCCCTTAAAGAGCAGCGTATCGCCGGGCTGCAGCAGTTCATGGAGTTTTTCTGCCGCTTCTTCATGGCTTGCGCAGCGGTAAACTGCCGTCATGCCCTTATTTTCGGCACCTTTAGCGATAAATTCGCCCATTTCGCCGCGCGTAACGAGCGCCGTAAAGCCGTGTTCGGCCACTTCCTCGCCCACATGCAGATGTGCTTCTTCCGATACGCTGCCCAGTTCGAGCATATCGCCGAGCACGGCAATCTTGCGGCCCTTTGTAAGCTCCGACAGCGTATTGATGGCCGCCGTCATGGACATAGGGCTGGCGTTATAGGCATCGTTTACGACGTTCCACTCTTTAACCTTTTGCAGTTCAAAGCGCATCTTCGTGGCTTCGAGATGCGAAAGGCCTTCACGCACTTCAGCCGGTGTCAGGCCCAGGGCAAAACCTGCGGCGATGGCAGCCAGCGTATTGTAGACATTATGACGGCCCACCATGTTGACTTCGTATTCATGGCGCTCATTGGCGTAGGTCACCATGAACTTCGTCATATTGCCTTCCGTATGAATGGCCTCGCCCTTGACATCGGCCTCCTGTTCCAAACCGAAGGTCAGTACCTTTACGCCATCTTTCACCGCCGCACGCATACCGGCCACATACTTGTTGTCAGCATTTAAGATAACCGTGCCGCCGGCCGGAATCGCTTCCACGAGTTCCTGCTTGGCCTTGGCGATATTTTCCAAAGAGCCCAAAAGTTCCATATGGGTTTCGCCCACATTGGTCACAATGCCAATCTGCGGGGCGGCAATCGGCGCGAGCGCCTCAATCTGATGGAAGCCGCGCATGCCGATTTCCACCACAGCGGCCTTGTGTTCTGCATTAAGCCCCAACAGCGTCAGCGGCAGGCCGATTTCGTTGTTGAAGTTGGCCTGCGTCTTGAGCACAGCGCCCTTGGCCGACAGCACCGCCGCCGTCAAATCCTTCGTCGTAGTCTTGCCGTTGGAACCGGTAATCGCCACCACGGGGATTTGCGGGAACTTTTCGCGCCAGGCCTTGGCCATCAGCTGATAAGCCAGCAGGGTATCCTTTACCTGCAGAACCGTGCCCTGACAGTTTGCCAGCTGCTTTTTGTCGCAGTCTTCACTGACCACTACACCGGCTGCGCCCTTTTCCAAAGCCTCTGCCGCAAAATCCTCACCATTAAAGCGCTCGCCCTTGAGGGCCACAAAGAGCACACCTTCGCTGATTTTGCGCGTATCGGTAACAATGGCGCTGAATTCTTTCTTCTCTTCCTTATATACTTTGGCACTAATGGCCTTTACAATCTCATCAAGCGTAAACATCCGTCAGGCTCCTTTTTTCGCTGCCACGGCCTCGCGGGCAACTTCCTTATCGTCAAAGTGAATCGTCTTATCCTTCAAAATCTGATAATCCTCATGGCCCTTACCCAAAATAATCACAATATCATCCGTTTCCGCCAGTTCCACGGCGCGGAAGATGGCTTCGCGTCTGTCGATAATGCATTCATGGTGCTTATCGCCGATGGTTTCCTTCACGCCGGCTTCGACTTCGCTCAGGATAAAGGCCGGGTCTTCGCTGCGCGGATTATCGGAGGTTGCGATAACCACATCGGCAAGTTCTGCGGCGAGTCTGCCCATAATCGGACGCTTCGTGCGGTCGCGGTCACCGCCGCAGCCAAACACCGCGATAATCTTCTTCTTCGCAATGCGGCGGGCCGTATTGAGCACGTTTTCCACCCCGTCCGGCGTATGCGCATAGTCCACGATAATGGAGAAATCCTGCCCGGCCTTCACGAGTTCAAAGCGGCCCGGCACACTGGTGAAATTCAGCAGGGCTTTCTCAATTACTGCAGGGTCAATCTTCTCCGCGATGGCAGCGCCCACAGCGGCCATGACATTATAGACATTGAAGATACCCGTGATATGCAGCTGTAAATCCAGCTTGCCCAGGAATTCTTCGACCAGCGTGAAATTTGCCCCACTGGCCAAAACCTCCACATTGGTTGCCTGCAAGGAAGCCTTGTTTTCGATACCATAGGTCAGATGACGGCACTGGGCATGCTCGAGCATGGTCTTGCCGGCTTCGTCGTCGGCATTGACCACAGCCGTCTTATTTTCCTTGACGCCTGCTTTCCCCAGCAGGTCAAAAAGCTTGGCCTTGGCCAATTTGTAGTTTTCCAAGGTCTTATGGTAGTCCAAATGGTCCTGCGTAAGATTGGAGAACACCGCCGTATCAAATTCGATACCGGCCACGCGATTCTGGTCAAGCGCATGAGAGGAAACTTCCATCACGACATAATCCATGCCCTTGTCCCGCATGATGGCCAGCGTGTGCTGCAATTCCACCACATCCGGCGTTGTATTATGAATGGGGAATACTTCTTCCTCCATCATAATCTGAATCGTGCCGATAAGGCCCACCTTGTAACCAGCTTCGCGCAAAATCGCGCGGATAAGGTAACTGGTCGTGGTCTTGCCATTGGTACCCGTAATGCCGATTACCCGCATCTTCTGCGCAGGATAATCATGGAAAAACGGCACAATCGTATCCAGAGCCGTTTTGAGCTCCGGCACCTGCAGTACCGCCACACCTTCCGGCACCTCAACCTCATCGGCCTTGCGCGTGGTCAAAATGGCCTTTGCGCCCTTTTCCACTGCCTGTGGAATGAACTTATGCCCATCCACATGGAAACCGGCAATGCACACGAATAATGTGCCCTCACCAGCCTTGCGGGAATCGTGTTCAATCCCCGTAATTTCTATATTGCCATCGCCTGTAATTACAGAACCTTCCACGAGTTCTGCTAACTGCGCTAAAGTCTTCATATATATCCTCCCTCGCCGAATTATGCGAACCGTTTTTTATTATAACGCCAACGCTAAAATTTTGCCATAGGCAAAAAAAATTACAGGATTTTTCTGCTTAAAATCCTGTAATTTTGCGTTTCTTGTTCATTTTTATTTCTCACTGCTAAAATACGTCTGACGCGGTACTTCCATCCCCAGCTGGTCCTGGGCAATGGCCTTGATTCTGTCCGGCGATTTCAACTTGGCAATCTCGATTTTCAGCCGTTCGTTCTCCTGCTCCTTCTGCTCAGCCTGCTGCTGAATCGCCACCAGCTCATAGCCGCGGCTGGCGCTGATACCGCTGCCCACCGTGACCAACAGCGCCAGAACCGTCATGGTCAAAAAGAGCAGCTGACCATGGGAACGCAGTCTTGTGTCCAGAACCGTCTTAAACAACGGTTCCTTCGGGGCTTTGCGCAGCTCCTTTTCCTCTTCTTCAGGGGTAAGGACGCGCTGTTCTTCTTCGTAATATTCTTCCTGTCTGGCCAGCATGGTCATTTGCCCCCCTTCTCATGTAGCGGTAACTTTTCGGCAATGCGCAGCTTCGCACTCTTAGAGCGGGAATTATGCTCCAATTCAGCGGCAGTTGCCTGAATCGGCTTGCCGATAATCTTGATTTCCGGCTGATGATTGCACATGCACACCGGCAGTTCCGGCGGACAGATACAGCCACGGGAAAGTTCTTTCAGCACATTCTTGGCAATCCGGTCTTCCAGCGAATGAAACGTGATAATCGCAATACGCCCGCCCGGCTTCAAATGCGCGACCGCCGTACGGAAAGCCGTTTCCAAAATCCCCAGCTCGTCATTGACCTCAATGCGGATGGCCTGAAAGACCCGCTTGGCCGGATGACCGCCCGCTGCCTGCCGCACCGCCTTGGGCACGGCCTTGCAGATGATGTCCACCAGTTCCCCGGTGGTTTCAATCGGCTTACTTCCCCGTTCCTGCACGATAAACTGCGCGATACGCTTGCTCCAGCGTTCCTCGCCGTATTCCTTGAAGATACGGTTCAGTTCTTTTTCCTCGTAACGGTTCACCACATCATAAGCACTGAAATCCGCTTCGGGATTCATGCGCATATCGAGCGGCGCATCCTGTATATAGGAAAAGCCCCGTTCTGCCGTATCAATCTGATGGGACGAAACCCCCAAATCAAAAACCACCCCATCCACAAGAGGAGCATTCTCATCCGCAAGAATCTGCTCCAGATTGCGGAAGTTGCTGTGAACGATATCCACCCGGCACTTGGCCTCTTTCAGCCGTTCCGATGCCGCACTGATGGCCGCGGCATCCTGGTCGATGCCGATAAGCCGCCCCTTTTCCGTGAGCATTGAGGCAATCCGGCTGGAATGACCGCCGCCCCCCAGGGTACAGTCCACATAAGTTCCGTCTTTAGTTGTCACGAGACCTTTTACCGTCTCCTCCAGCATTACGCTGATATGATGAAACTCCATGCGCCCTGTAATCCTTTCCTGTGTCCTTATATACCTAAGTCAGCCAGTGTCGCAGCAATCGCCGTAACCTCCGGCTCCACCTCACCGCTATACTGGTTCCAATTATCCTTGCTCCATACCTCAATGCGATTGTCCACGCCAGTCAGGATAACATCCTGCTTCAACGCAATCTGCGCATG
>DFHU01000047.1:30738-31260 GCA_002373045.1 Pseudoselenomonas ruminantium
AAAAAGCGGTTCACCGCCCGGGCCTCGGGCCGCGAAATCGGCAAAGCGCGGAGCTTGCCCGCCAGTTCCTCCCAGGCCTGCTGGCCATAGAGAAACAAGCACTTGTCAAACCCCTTGGTGATGATAAACGTAACGCCCAATTCCTGACGAAAATCCGCCGGCAGAATGATACGCCCTTTCGCGTCAATGGAATGGGTATATTCCCCCATAAACATCCTGCCACACCACCTTTAGGTCACTACTTGCCACTTTCTACCACTTTTCCCCACTTTACTTCTTATATTTTATAGCATATCCAGACGAATAGCAAGACTTCCTTGTAGACAACTAAATTATTCTACACACAAGGCGGTGGGAAAGGGCGGGGATAACTTTCTTCCACTTAGACAAGCTTGCCAAACGTTCCAGAAAGTCATCCCCGCCCTTCCCCACCTTACTGCCTGCCCGTCTTTATAATGTATGCACTTCACCTATGCGCACCCAATTAGCTTCTTTACAACGGGTTTTCGACAGTTAAATAAA
>DFHU01000078.1 GCA_002373045.1 Pseudoselenomonas ruminantium
TGCAGGCGTAATCGTACCTGTGCCGGTTGTCTCCATGGCAATGCTGTAGTTTTTCGCCTTTTCCCCGGTCAGTTTGATTCCACTGTAATTTACCGTGCGGGAACCGGCGTTTTTGCTGTCGTAGGCTGCCTTTACATCATACGATACACTATCTTCACCGACTACACCACTCAGTGTGCCTTTTCCAACGGTGGCGCTGGTTGTACCATCGTATTCCTTCTTAATCGGTTCAAAGCTTATGGTCAGCACCTTGGGCGAAACAACGGTAACATCGCTTACCCAGTTGATGCCCTCAGCCTGCGTAGAAGTTTTCGTAGACGGTGTCGCAGATGTATAGCCCACAGGGGCAGTTCCATCATAAATCTTTGTTGCTACCACATTATCCTTGCGAGTCATAAAAGCCGTAAGCAAAGGAGCCGTATTCCCCTCATAAATACGCCAGGCTGCTGTGGTGCTACTGCCATTCGTATCAAGGTTATCGCCCCAAGCAGAGAACATGCTTGCCTGTTTCAGTTGTTCTGCGGTTTTTTCTTCGCCATAACTGCCGCCGCCCTGTGTGTAATAAGAGTTGCTTACGGTTACGCCGCCACTTTGCCGGATGATGCCGTTGCATCTAGCACTGCCAGTGCTGGTAATACTGCCGGTATTATATGTGTAACTGATATTTATATTACCCTGAGTATACCCAAAATCCCCATCCGTAACACCGGCTATACCGCCGGCATAATAACTGCTTGCACTTACATTTCCGGTGTTATAGGCGTTGGTTAAAGTCAGATTGCCATCATACCAGCCCACAATACCACCTGCCCCATCATTGCCTGCTACCGCACCGGTGTTATAAACGTTATCGATTGTGGATGTTCCGCATATCCTGCCCACAATCCCTCCAGCACCTCTGCCGCTATTTGTTACATTCCCTGTGTTGTAACTTTGTGAAATAGAATTACCGCTTTCGTTCAAAAAACCTGCAATTCCTCCGGCAGCTCCTGCCCACGCATCTGAATAATTATTGTTTACGGTGCCGGTGTTATATACATTTCTTATAGTAATACCGCCTTCACCTTGGCCGATAATAGCGCCTACACTCGCCCACCCAGACCCAGTAACTCCCCCACCGACCTTGCCAAAATTTTCAATGACAGCGTTTTGGGCATAACCGAATAAACCTATACTGTAGTCATCAGACTTATTGATGGTCAGATTTTTGATGGTGTAATTTACCCCATCAAATCTGCCGGTAAACATATTATTCGAGTTATTGCCAAGAGGAGTGAAATCGTTGACACCACTCATATCAATATCATTTTTCAGCATATAATTACCGGAAAGACCATCATTGATGGCTTGTAATTCAGCGGCGGTGCTGACCAGTCTATAGTCCATCTCAGTTCCTTGCGCGATGGTGTAGCCGGATCTTGTCCCTGCTGTCGAGCCTATATGGATTTCACCATCCCCATTTGCTTTCAGCTTAACATCACTGACTGCTGAAGCCGAAATGTCCGCAGTGTTCTTAAAGGTTATATTTGCTCCATCCACCGTGATTTCCTGAGTGGCGGTGAGACTCCCCTTATTCACAATATCCCCACTGAAAGTTGCCACGCTGTCCAAGGCAGTTTTCGCCGTATCGAAGTTAGCGAGACTCCCCTTGATATCCGCCGTGGACAGATGCAGGCTGCCCACATTCACCTGTGCCCCATCCCCAAACAAAATGCCGTTGGGGTTAATCAGATAGACATTGGCGGCACTGCCCGTTATCGCGCCATAGATTTCCGACGCATTATTCCCCGTTACCACATTGAGGTAGGTATTGCTGCCCCCAAAGTTCACCGTCTCCCCTTTGGCAATGGAAAAATCCTGCCAGGTAAGCAGATTGTTGGTCACGGAGCTGGCAATATCCATAGTGTTACCTGTGGTAGTTATGGTTGCCGTTTCCGAAGCCCCGCCTGTCGGCATAGCCTGCGCCGCCGGCATAATGCTGAACGCCCCCGCCATAATCGCCGCAAGTATTCCATAACGCGCCTTGCGGGATAATCTTTCATTCCTTTTCATTTCCCCTCAATCCTTTCCAGTCATTCCACGCATAAAAGCCTTCCTGTTGAAGTGAGTGAGCATACGAAACTCACCCACCTCAACAGGAAGGCCAATAAACATCCTCATGCGATTGTTGATAACCGCCTATTGATAAGAGACGGTTGCCCCCCCCGAAAGGACAGTTTCAGGCATAAAAAAAACGCCCATTGTTTCTAATCTTTCCCACGCCTGCGCCTTCATGCCGTCCCCTCCTTTCGCGGGTGAACCATCTTCAACAATAACGTAAATACTAATTCGCTCCCCCTGCAGCAAATTCCTGCCACAAAGGAAAAATTAAATATTCATATAATTTATATCGGCAAAATTCCCCAAAACTTAAGCCCTGTCTCTCATACCAGCCTGTCTATAACGGAGGAAAGGTATTGTCAGCAGCCGTGCGCCTTAACACCACATTGTAATTTTAACGGCGATTCAACCGCCCGCTTGGTGTTCTTTATTTTCCCTGTGTCATCCGCTTATTGTTCCGTTTTCCTTTTGGCGTATCGACAATCTCCACGTTCACTACGTCATAGACGGTCTGATTGCGCAAATACCGCTCATTTTCTGTTTCTGGCGCCGGCAATTTTCGTCAGGTCGTTGAGTTTCGTGATTCCCAGCAAATGGGGAAAATTCGCCTTCTTAAAAACCAGACGCAGTGTGCGCCGGTCTTCATTCTTGGCAATCGTGATATAGAAATCTTTGCCCAGCATGGATTCATATAACGCTAAAGCAGTGGATAACGCGTCCAACCTATCTCCCCCGAAAAAAAATGCCTAGAGCCAAGCAGCTCCAGGCATAAAACTCTTACTCGCATTTTTCTTTTCAGCATGGAAACCATGCCTATTCAAGTCCTGGCTTAATGCAAAAACCGATTAAAAAGCCTCCCTTAACCACTCCCTTGACCAAGCGGCTAAGCTCCACGGCACCGAAAAGGAAACCCTTTTCTTACTAAAAATATAACACTGTCCACTAAATTCGTCAATACTTAATACAGATATCACGGCTATTTTTACGATGATACGCACTAAGCGCGGCTGCTGGTGATGCCTTTCCGCAGCTTTTGACAAGCCTGTCTATGGCGGAGGAAAGGTATTGCCAGCAACCGTGCGCCTTAACATCACGTTGTAATATACGCACAAAGCCCGCGTGGCTGGTGATGTTTTTCCGCAGCTTTTGACAAGCTTGTCTATGGCGAAGGAAAAATATTACCAGCCACGCGGGCGTCTTTAACACTACTATGTAACGTACGAAATAAGCCCGGTGGCTGATGATACTTTTCCGTCGCGTTAGGCAAGCCTGCATAAGCAGAGGAAAGGTATTATCAGCCACCGGGCGTCTTATCATATCGATGTAACCAAACGAACTTACTTAGCTACAGCCGGACTAGCTGCCGCCTTCTTCTTATCCCCCATCTTACGGAGCACAACCCAGAGCGGGCTGGCAATGAATATGGACGAATAACAGCCGCTGCCAAAACCAACCAGCAGGGCAAAAGCGAAGTCCTTGGTGGTTTCGCCGCCGAAGAAGTACAGGGCAAACGTGGTAAACATAACCGTAAACACCGTGTACAGCGACCGCGTGAGCGTCTGGAATACCGAAGTATTCACCAGCTTATTCACATCCCCGCCGCGGCGGAAATGCAGCTTGAGGTTTTCGCGGATACGGTCAAAGATAACGATGGTATCGTTGATGGAATAACCGACAATCGTCAAGAGTGCCGCAATAAAGGAAGAATCAATCTGCCGTCCCGTAAAGGAGAATACCGCGAGCACGATAAGGATATCATGCACGAGCGCCAGCACCGCCGCCACACCGAAGCGCCATTCAAAGCGATAAGCAACATAGGCGATGATAAGTGCCCAAGACACCACAAGAGCCAGCACGGCATTGGTAATCAACTCACCGCCGATGGTTGCGCCGACCTTTTCCTCACGGAGCACATCATAGTTACCCACGTCCGTCTTAATGGCCGCCATAACTTCCTTGCGCTGTGCTTCTTCCATATCCGTGGTGCGAATCATCACATTTTCCGCTTCCGTCACGCCGGTTTCAGCCCCGGAGAGCTGAATCTGCGAACCTTCCAAACCAAATTTAGCCAGACTCGTACGCACTTCAGCGATAGCCACCGGTCGTTCAAATTTCAAATCCACAATGGTACCGCCGGTGAAGTCGATACCAAAGTTAAAGCCTTTGGTAAACATACAGATAAGCCCGGCCACAATGACGACTGTGGAAATGGCGAACCAGATTTTGGAACGCCCGGCAATATCAAGCTTGTTCATGCTTCAAATCCTCCTTTTTCCACAGCATATAACCATTGGCACCATAGGCACCGGGATTCTCCGAAATCTTGGCATTAATCATGAGCTTCAGGAGATACTGCGACAGCGTAATAGCCGTAAACATAGACAGCAGCGTGCCCAGCCCCAGCGTAATGGCAAAACCGCGAATCGTACCGGTGCCAAGGAAGAACAGTACGCCGGCGGCGATAATCGTCGTGATATTGGAGTCAAAAATCGTCGTGAACGCCCGCTTAAAGCCCGCATCCATGGAGAGGCGCAGGCTCTTGCCCTGAATCTGATATTCCTCTTTGAAATGCTCGAAAATCAGCACGTTGGCATCAACCGCCATACCGATGGACAGGATGATACCCGCTACACCGGGCAGGGTCAAAGTTGCATCCAAAAGATACAGAAGCGCCAGCAGCACAACCGTATACGCCATCAGGGCAACGTCTGCGATAAAGCCGGACAAACGATAGAACAGCAGCATGAAGATAAGTACCGCACCAATACCTACAGCAAAGGCAAAGACGGATTTATCCTTGGAGTCCTGCCCCAAAGTCGGGCCTACCGTACGGGTTTCGATAATGTTGACCTTTACCGGCAGAGCACCACTGCGGAGCACTACGGCAAGGTTCTGCGCTTCTTCGAGCGTCTTCTGGCCCGTGATTTCGGCACGGCCGCCCAAAATCGGTTCACGGACATTCGGCGCCGTCAGCACTTCGCCATCGAGCAGAATGGCAATCGTGCGGCCCACATTTTTCGTCGTGAGGTCGGCAAACTTCTGCGCACCTTCATCGGAAAATTCCAGATTGACGACATTCTGACCGTTCTGCTGATTGGTCGCCGCCTGCGCGTCCTTCAAATCGGTACCGGTAAGCACGGTATTGCCTTCTTCATCCTTAAATTCCAGCATAGCCGTCTTGCCGATGGTCTTAATGGCCGCATCGGGGTCTTTAACACCCGGCAGTTCGATAATCACCCGGCGCTCGCCTTCACGCTGGATAATCGGCTCGGTAAGGCCCAGCGAGTTGACACGCTTTTCCATAATCGTGACGACACGGTTCATCGCATCATCATTTACTTTGGCAATATCTGTATCTTCGGCTTCCAGTACCACATGGGTACCGCCCTGCAAATCAAGCCCCTGCCGAATGGAGAACGCCAGCGGCTTTACAAAGGCCAGGAAAATACCAATAATGGCCACGACACAGACAATCAGTTTCATGAGATTATTCTTTCTCAAGAGTTTTCATCCCCTTTTGTCTTTTGTTTCTTATATTCCTTGATGAAATTTACGACTTTGTCCCGCACCTCGGCGGCACTGTATTTATCGGTCTGAATGTAGAGGTCAGCATGCGCTCTGGCATCCGCCAGCCGCTTATGCTGCACCGCCAGCCTGCTTTCATCCCAATAAACCACCCGCCGCTTGTGAATCGCGGGCATGGTCGCATCAATCATCACCAAAATATCCGGATGGCGCTTTGCCCAAAAATCATGAATCCCGGAATGTTCCTGCGCCACATTATAAGCATCATAGCCCGCCGCCTTTAGTCCGGCAACCAGCGTAGTCTTCCCCGAAGCACAAACTCCCACAACCGCAATCTTCAAGACAATCACTCCTATCCAGTTTACATAGATAAAGTAATGGTATATCGTTATTTACTTAATATGGATAAGTAACTTCCAACTGCTCAATCTTGGGGCTTGATGGGGAACCATCCGTAATCCCCATCACTAATACCGTCATATCATCCGACGCCTTCTCCGCATCGAGTTCCAGCGCATAATCCATAATGCTCTTGGCGATAAAGGCCACATCCTCCGCTTCATTCTTGCGGACAATGTCCATGATTTTCTCAAAATCTGCCGGATGTCCCAGACGCTTTTTCCCCGCATGCGCAATACCATCGGTGTAGGACACAATAATCATCCCCGCCGTGAGCGGCACCTCATACATGAGTGGCTTCATATGGCGGTTCACGCCGATAGGCTCCACATTTTCATCATACACCGTCTCATACTCCGGTGTCTTGATGATTACGGGACAGTTGGAATTGCGGCTGATGACCGCCGTCTCCGTATCGAGGTCAGCGCTCACCACCGTCAACGTACAGGATACCTTCTTGTCCTTCATGGCATAGAGATAATCATGCACGGCCCGGGCTACCGCCCCGTCACGGGCTCCATCGGAGATGAGCTGGGTGGCTTTGTTCACCACCCAGCTGCTGGTATGATGAGCAGCCAGCCCATTTCCCTGACCATCGGCAATAATCGCCGAAATGCCGCCATGCGGCCGTTCCACAATATCACAGGTATCGCCACAGACTTCCGTAGCATATTTAGAAGTCTTGGCCATCCCAATCTTAACTTCCATATAATACATCTCCCATAATACCCCAGCGCTCAAGGATGAGCGCTCAGCTTACAATAAGCAGTTATATATTCCCTGCTCAGTAATAATCTTATGCACAAGCGCATCATGCTCCTCCATCGGAACCGCGCCCACCAGCTGACAGGAAAACGCCAGCGCTATTCGTTTGGCCTTAGTTGCCCGGACAAGGTATGTATCATAGAAGCCGCCCCCCATACCCAGCCGTTCCCCGCGGGTGTCAAAGGCTATACCGGGAACGATGATTAAATCCAGCTCCTCCGGCGGGATAATTTCCCCCTTTTCCGGAGCAGGGGTCAGAATGCCATATTCTCCTTCCACCAGACCGTCAAAGTCGGTAAAACTCACCGCCTCCATCTGCCCTTTCCCCGTAATACGTGGCAGTGCCACCGTTACACCCAGAGAAAGCCATTTTTCCATTAACGGCCTTAGCTGCACTTCATCAGGCAAAGGAGCATAGCAGAGCACCTTGCGTGGTTCCTTAAAATCCGGCAAAGCGCAGAACACGGTAAGCATACGGTTGCTCGCCCGCTGACGGTAGTTATCCGTCAGGTTTCGCCGGGCGGCGATGATTTTTGACCGCAAAGCCTTTTTCTCGGCCCGCAGGTCTTTTACAGCCCCGTCCATAATCAGGCCTGCTTATCTTGCGTGATATTGGCATTGATGGACGCACGGGAAACTTCAATCACCGTGTTTTCGGCGATTTTCAGCTTAATCACCTTGTCATCAATCCCCGCAATCGTGCCGTAGATACCGCCAATGGTCATCACCTTATTGCCCTTTTCCAAGGTATCGAGCATGCTCATGCGGCGTTTCTGCGCCGCCTTCTGCGGGCGATACAACAGAAAATAGAAAATCGCAATCATCACAAAGATGGGGCCCCAAGTGCCCAAAGCTGTCATGGTTTCCGGAGTCATAATAAACACCTCTTCTTTAGTTTATCAGCGCTTGTAATTGGCTAAAAATTCACTGCGGAATTGCGTAAACCGGCCATCAATAATCGCCTGGCGCATTCTGCGCACGAATTCTTCGAGGAAATAGAGATTGTGCAGCGAGAGCAGACGCAGACCGAAGATTTCCCCGGCGCGTACCAGATGACGGATATAAGCGCGGGTATAACCGTTGCGGCAAGCGTAACAGCCGCAGCCCTCCTCAATCACATGATGGTCATGGGTGAGGTTGGCATTCTTCATCACGAGTCTGCCCGTCCAGGTCATGGCCATGCCATTGCGCGCCACACGCGTGGGATATACGCAGTCGAACATATCAATACCACGCATAACACCTTCCACCAAATGGTCAGGCGTACCCACGCCCATCAGATAGCGCGGCTTATTTTCCGGCAGCAGGGACGTGGAATATTCCAGCATCTCATACATGAGTTCCGGCGGCTCACCAACCGACAGACCGCCCACGGCGTAACCGGGGAAGTCCATCTCCACCATCTCTTTGGCATGCCATTTACGCAAATCCTTGTACATACCGCCCTGCACGATACCAAATAGTCCCTGATTCGGTGCCGTCATCACCTCTTTGCACCGCTTGGCCCAGCGCAATGTCCTTTCTGTGGACTGTTTTGCATAGTCATGGTCAGCAGGATAGGGCACACATTCATCAAAGGCCATGACGATATCCGAGCCTAAGCACATCTGCACCTGCATGGACACTTCCGGCGACAAAAATTTCTTTGAACCATCAAGATGGGAACGGAAAGTTACCCCCTCCTCGGTGATTTTGCGCAAATCACCCAGCGAGAACACCTGAAACCCGCCGCTGTCGGTGAGAATTGCCCCATCCCAATGCATGAACTTATGCAGGCCGCCGGCTTCCTTCACCAGCTCCATGCCCGGACGCAGGAACAGATGATAGGTATTGGAGAGAATAATTCCTGCTCCCAAATCCTTCAGCTCATCCGGCGAAACGCCCTTGACCGACGCCTGCGTACCCACGGGCATAAAAATCGGCGTCGGGAAACTGCCGTGGGGTGTATGGATAATACCAGCACGAGCACCTGTGGCCTCGTCCTTTTTTACTAATTCATATGTAATTGCAGCCAAACAAAAACCTCCAATCTGCAATCTCTACGAACTCACATAACAATTATTTTACCATAAAATAAGAAAGGAATACAAGAAAATTGGCACGAGACTTTGCCCGTGCCAATTCAGGGAGCATATATTTGCTGAAAATTTTCCCGATTCATGGTATAATCCAATTAGATAACCAAAGGAGCATTCACGCATGACATATCCAAAAAGCCTTTTACGGCAGGCTATCGAAAACGATATAGCCAACAAGAAATACAACCCCATGAACGATATCCTGTTCAAATTCATCTTTGGCAAAGAAGAACGCAAGCATGTCACCATTGACTTTCTCAATGCCGTCCTTGATCGTCACGGAGCAAAAGCCATCAAGGACATTCAATTCCAAAACAGCGAGATTGTTCCCCTCTATGAGGATGACAAACTCACGCGTCTGGATATTTTCTGTGTTACCGAAGACGGCACACAGATTGATGTGGAAATCCAGATTGTGGACAAGAAGAACATGGAGCGCCGCACGCTCTACTATTGGTCGCAGAT
The DNA here is from genome assembly GCA_002373045.1 of Pseudoselenomonas ruminantium. GTDB lineage: Bacteria > Bacillota > Negativicutes > Selenomonadales > Selenomonadaceae > Selenomonas_A > Selenomonas_A ruminantium_J. Next base: position 9,333 of record DFHU01000078.1, read on the forward strand.
GTACCTGATGAATCTTGCCAAGGGTGGAAAGTATCAAAATCTGAAACCGTCCATCACCATCAACATTCTGCGTTACACCATTTTCCCCGGTGAGCCGGCACACTCCATGTACAGCATCTACAACAAAGAAACCGGCCGCCGCTTGAACGAGGACATGGAGCTGCATTTTCTCGAAGTCCCCAAATTTCAGAAAAAGCCTGTCAGCGAAATGACCAGTGTTGAACGCTGGCTGGCCTACTTCTCCAACAAATTAGACCTAAAAGAAATGGAGGAACTGGCTATGAATGAAGCTGCTATTCAGACTGCGCTGGACGCAGCCGCTGTATTTATGCAGAATAAAAAAGAGCGCCTTGACTATCTGAATCGTGAAATGGCCATCCTTGACTACGAATCCGATAAGAATGCCTGGATTGATGAAGGCAAAGCTGTCGGCAGAGCCGAGGGCAGAGCTGAGGGCAGGGCCGAGGGAATTGCCGAGGGACGTGTTGAAAGTCTTTTAGACAGTGTACGTTCTCTCATGCATAAGAAAGGCTGGTCTAGCGATGAAGCTATGGATGTCCTTAGCATTACGCCCGAAGAACGTGCCATCATTTCAGCTAGATTGTAATCAAAATAAAGCTCCCCACAGCACCAAAAGACCTCGAAGCCCATATATGATAGGGTTTCGAGGTCTTTTTATATTTGTTTAATTGTATAAAACAGGCTATGATTTTGTCCAATCTGCAATCTCTACGAACTCACATAACAATTATTTTACCATAAAATAAGAAAGGAATACAAGAAAATTGGCACGAGACTTTGCCCGTGCCAATTCAGGGAGCATATATTTGCTGAAAATTTTTCCGATTCATGGTATAATCCAATTAGATAATCAAAGGAGCATTCACGCATGACATACCCAAAAAGCCTTTTACGACAGGCTATCGAAAACGATATAGCCAACAAGAAATACAACCCCATGAACGATATCCTGTTCAAATTCATCTTTGGCAAAGAAGAACGCAAGCATGTCACCATTGACTTTCTCAATGCCGTCCTTGACCGTCACGGAGCAAAAGCCATAAAGGACATTCAATTCCAAAACAGCGAGATTGTTCCCCTCTATGAGGATGACAAACTCACTCGTCTGGACATTTTCTGTGTTACCGAAGACGGCACGCAGATTGATGTAGAAATCCAGATTGTGGACAAAAAGAACATGGAGCGCCGTACTCTATACTATTGGTCACAGATGTACCTGATGAATCTTGCCAAGGGTGGAAAGTATCAAAATCTGAAACCGTCCATCACCATCAACATTCTGCGTTACACCATTTTCCCCGGCGAACCGGCTCACTCAATGTACAGCATCTACAACATAGAAACCGGCCGCCGCTTGAACGAGGACATGGAACTGCATTTCCTCGAAGTCCCCAAATTTCAAAAAAAGCCCGTCAGCGAAATGACCAGTGTTGAACGCTGGCTGGCTTACTTCTCCAACAAATTAGACACAAAAGAAACGGAGGAACTGGCTATGAATGAAGCTGCTATTCAGACTGCGCTGGACGCAGCCGCTGTATTTATGCAGAATAAAAAAGAACGCCTCAACTACCTGAATCGTGAAATGGCCATCCTTGACTACGAATCCGATAAGGATGCCTGGATCGATGAAGGTAAAGCTGAAGGGCGTATTGAAAGTCTTTTAGATAGCGTACATTCTCTTATGAAGAAAAAGGGCTGGTCTAGCGATGAAGCTATGGATGTCCTTAGCATTACGCCCGAAGAACGTGCCATCATTTCAGCTAGATTGTAATCAAAATAAAATTTGCGCTCTATTTACCTAACTCGCAAACGAATCTCTTAACACACAAACGATTGATTTTTCGCTTTGAATCCCCTTAACCATGATGCCCAGCCGCTCCCAAGAGCCAATCACCTGCTTTTGTCCGCTCCCCACAGCACAAAAAGACCTCGAAGCCCATATATGATAGGGTTTCGAGGTCTTTTTATATTTGTTTAATTGTATAAAATAAGCTATGATTTTGTCCAATCTGCAATCTCTACGAACTCACATAACAATTATTTTACCATAAAATAAGAAAGGAATACAAGAAAATTGGCACGAGACTTTGCCCGTGCCATGTCTACCCTTGAGCATTTCGCCACACACACAAAAAAATCCTGCAAAACTAAACCATATAGCAGGCACTACCGCAACACCAACCAAAAAACTGCCCGGCAATTTTTCCATCACCGGGCAAAACATAGCTGTAAAATTATCTGTGCATTTACTGCACCGAACCGGCGCACCATTTGCCTCTCCTCAATCTAGTTTAATGACAGTTCCCGTAGAAACTCTCCCCGGTACATTTGCGCCGGAACAGTGGCAAAGATTGAACTCACGGACACCGAGCTGCTTCAGTTCATTCAGCGTCCTGTTCATGCGTTCCTGCCCTTCGCCGCTCAAATGAATGCCACCAATGATGCGCCGAACCGGAAGCCCCGTCCGCTCTTTCACTGTAGCGGTAATGTTCAATATGCCCTGATGGGAACAGCCCACCACTAAGGCAATTCCGTCATCTGCTTTGAGCAGCAAGCATATTTCATCGTCAAAGCAATCCGGCTCTTTAGCACTGCCGCGCACGAATTTTGACGGGATACGTTCAAAGGAATAATGTCTGTCAAAATTTGTGAACAGCTGTGCGTAATCATCGAGTTGCAAGTTATCTTTGCATTCGCGTTCTTCCACTTTCCATGCCACTAAGTCCGACTTTGTAAATCCACAGCCCTTGGGAAGATATTGATTGTTTTCCTTGTCGTAGGAAAATTTTTCCTGCCAAAAGTTTCTGCCGATATATACGGCTTTAGGATGGCAATATTTCAGCAAGGAAGGAAATCCTCCGGCATGGTCGTAATGCGAATGGCTCAGAACAACAAGATCTACGGAAGATAAGTCCATGGAGAGTTTATCGGCATTTTCCCACGCAACACCTGTATGACCGCAGTCAAAGATGATAATCATCGCCCATCGTTTCCATCTACAATTCTACTGCGCCCCATCATTCAAAAACATCATTTTCCAAATCACGGACTTTTTTTGCCGGTACTCCAGCCACCAATGAATTATCCGGCACATCTTTAGTGACGACAGCCCCCGCTGCAATGACCACGTTATTCCCGATTGTAAGCCCCGGCATAATCGTCACATTGCCGCCAATCCATACATCATTGCCAATATGAATAGGCTTTGCTATGGCACAATGCGCACGGCGTTTTACTGGGGACAATGGATGCCCCACCGTGGCAATAAGCGTATGTGGTCCTATCATCACATTATCTCCGATTCGTACTTCTCTATTGTCGAGAATGGTCACATTATAATTGGCAAAGAAATTGTCCCCGACATGAATGTTTCCCCCATTGTCGCAATGAAAGGTGGGAAGAACCACCGGGCTTTTTCCCGCACTTCCGAAAAGTTCCCGAATTGCAGCCTCCCTTGCCGCCGTTTCTGTCATGTCTATGCCATTGAGCTTCTGGCACCCCTTTACAGCACGGAACTTTCGTCCGCGCACTTCCGGCTCCGTGAAATCGTATTCAAGCCCCGCATCCAGTTTTTCCGCTTCTGTCACAAAAATCCCTCCTAATCCATCGATTCCAGTAAAAACGTATCGAGCAAAAACCTTCATCTCTCCTTTCGCTCATAGAGAAGATACGGTTTGCTTTTTTCGATAAATGATTCTAGAACAATGAGCGAATATAAGGATTGCGGCTGCGTGCATCGCCGCCCTTATGCCCCTGCAGTATTTATTTCTGTCCGTCATTATCTCACCTTGATATGGATAACGCCCCCAGGCAGTCATCCAAAAAGTTGAAAACAGTCTCCCAATACTCTTTTCCGGCCACTGTCATCGCATCCCCATGTCCTGCTCCTTCTACGATAAATTTACTCTTGGGAGCAGAGCAGGCATTGTACAGCTTCTCCATCATAGGAAACGGCACCAGTTTGTCCGCCGTCCCATGGATGAACATAATCGGAACCTTGATGCCGGGTACCGCCTTTATGGGGGCAGCGTCTGACACTTTCACCCCGGTTTTGATGCCACTTACAATGTCTACGCATGTCATAATGGGAAATTCCGGCAGGCCAAAGATAACGTCCAGTTGATTTGTAAACATATCGTAGGCGCTGGTATAGCCGCAGTCCTCTATGACGGCTCCATTCCCGGCATTTCGTATCTGCCCGCTGCCAGCATTACCGTGGCAGCCCCCATAGATATTCCGTGCAATACAATTTCTGCATCGTCATCGGATTCCTTGACTTTAGCTGCCCATTTGACAATTTCCTCACTTTCCTTGACCCCCATGGTAATGTACTGACCCTCACTTTCCCCGGCGGCGCATAAGTCCGGCGAGAGCACGTGATAACCCTGCTTCAGATAAACCTCGGCATAATCCCGGACATAACGGTGGTCCCTGCCATAGCCATGAGCCAGTATAACCCAGCGGTGTCCCGTTTGGGCTGGTCTATAGCTTACTGCCACTACATTCCTGCCGTCCGGCATGGTCATGCTCCACTCTTCCGTTGGCACCGCCGGCTCTTCCGGCATTTCCCTGCTCTTGTCAAGAATATTGACGCAGGCAGCAGGAGGTGCCAACGGATCTGTCTCGTTTCCACGCTTCAGGGCGTAATCAACAAAATAATCTCCTATCACATAGCCTGCCGCCAAAACAGCCGCTATGAATACGATAACAACAGTTCCCCAACGCCTTTTCCGATTGTAGTTCATCATAATCACCATTTTCCTTATTGTGAATTGCCTCGTTATAACGCCTTTGCTCTTATTTCTTCCTTATATTTCTGAAATTCATACTTCATTTGCTGAACGCATGGCGGCAAATGGCATCGCCCAACTGCTCTTTCCCAATATAATTGCCGCTGAATTTGCCCAGATTCCATTCAAATGCTCCAAATTATCTTAGCTTTTTCTATTCGCCATAATTATCCTTATCTCCTTTATCTCTCCGCATTTTTTATCGTCTCCTGCACCAGCCACTCCCCCATGGGGCTGAACATCGCAACCAGTCTGGACGGCCTACTTACGAAATTTGACCGCCTCATCGGCTAAAAGGATGATGGCAAGGTGGCAAAGCAATATCCAAATTCTTGCCATCTTGCATATCTCACCATCGTTAGGAAGCATATATTTGCTGAAAATTTTCCCGATTCATGGTATAATCCAATTAGATAATC
>DFHU01000074.1 GCA_002373045.1 Pseudoselenomonas ruminantium
AGAAAAATTACTCCCCGTTCACCCTGAACAACGCATGGACGGGATACCTTCAGCACAAACTGCCCGATAAACTGCAATTTTTCAGCGTTTTTTACCTTAACTATATGCTCTTTTGGTCGATAATATGAGTAGAGAGTTTATGGACAAGGAGGGAGATACAATGGCAATGATAGCCCGTGTGGCGGAGGATAAGCAAAATTTATTGCAGCCGCAAAATGTTTGGCAGAAAATGCAGCAGGATACGTCGCTGCGCAAGGAGAAGGATGATACGGTACTGGGCAAGGCGGCGGAGGTCTACATCAGCAAGGCGGGGAAGAAATTGAGCGAGGAGGCCAATGACCCGCTGAACCGCCTGTCGCAGACGGATTTTATGACGGATGCGGAAAAGCAGCTGTCCAAACTTTGGCAGGAGGAAAAGGACAAGGCCGAGTACAAGAAGCAGGCCGCAGAGATTGAAGAACGACTGGAAAAAGACAACAGCCTTACGGACAAAGAACGGGAAAAGCTACAGGCTGAGGCAGACGAGCTCAGGAAAAAGGGCATGACCACGGACGATAAGCTCTATGACCTTTATGACCAAAAACACGCCTTGGAAAAAGATATCGAAAAAAACGAGGGAAAGTATATGGCAGGCGACCTCAGCGGCCTGCAGTGGCAAATTAGTGAGTTGGAGTGGAAAATTTATAATACCAGCATTGATATAAAGCATGAAGGCTGGAATAAGGACAAGCTGACCCAACAGGCATTGAAGGAACGCGCCTATATCGCCATTGCCGAAAATGAGGCGAAAATTATGGGCGGGGAGTTGGAAAAGCGCAATAGTGAAAATGCCATGCTCACCCGTACGGCGGAGCAGATTGCGGTACAGATGGAAGAAAACGGCAAACACCAGCCAACGGCGGCTGATGTGGTGCGGGCGGCAGTCGAGGAAGGCAAAGACCGCGCCGAAAAAGCGGAAGATGAAACGGGCAAATTGGCTGACCACGGGCTGGATAGTGCGATGAAGTTGCAAAACCAGATGCAGGCAAATGTCGAAGGTCTGACCGGGGTGGATGCAGATGCTGACCGCAATACGGCTATGCGAAAACTGAAGAAATTGTCCTATGAAGAATTTATGCGGGACGTGAAAAATAAGGAACGAGATATGGAGCGTTATTGATTGTTGCCGGCAATGCCCTCGAATGAGGGCATTTTTTTTGCAGGAAAAGAAATTTGGGGATAAAGGTCGAAATATTTATAAAACCCGTGGCAATAAGCATAGCATTGCAAGCTGTGATAGGGAGGTTTTTGGCAAAGCCGGGCAAGGTTATCTGGTTTGGGCCTTATCATGATGAAACATCGGGGCTTAATATGATGACCAGCAGCTGCGGCTTTACGAAAAATGGCACGGCGGCCGGTGTTATCACCATGACGGTAGGCATTGATGAACTGGAAGACTATGTCAAAAACATCACCGGAACTGGCAAAACTCGGCAAAGCTGCCATTGAAGCGCAGGCCTTGGACATCATCGAGACGGAAGCCTATGGGGAAGATAGCTATGCGATGGTTGTACCCCTTTGCATTGATAATCTTAAGCTGATTCTCGTGGCACCGAAGTCCGATTACACAGGCCCCATCACCAAGGCGACTTATATGAGCATCATCATGGCCTTTGTTGTCATGCTGGTACTCTGCGTGGTACGCATTGCCGAAGGGGCCAGCGATCAGGCCATGGAGGCGGGCAATATTCAGGCAACGGCCGAAGATGTTACCAGCCATGCCGAAGATTTGGTCGCCGATACGCAGTCTGTCCTGCAGAATGCAGTGACGGCCAAGGATAAAATCAGTGACGGCCGTCAGTCCATTCAGGAAGCTGTGCGGCAGATGAATAACATCACGGACAGCACCGAAAGCATTCAGCAGTCCATTGAAAAGCTCGACAAGAGTTCGCAGCAGATTGCCCAGCTCGTACTTGTCAAGCCTTTTCACAGTTTTTTTTGTGCGCTGCAGAAATTGTCTGCAATAATAAAAAAATAAAAAAAATAAAAAACAGGAATTGTACTGTATGAAATCGAATAGTATAAATTGTGTACCTTGTGGAGGTGATGAAGATGAAGCAGGAACAAGGTATTGTCCTGGAAACCGCTGACGGCATGGCCAAGGTGCGTATTGGCCGCCATGCGGAGTGCGGTTCGTGTGGGGCTTGCGGCGGTGCCCGGCAGGTGGTCGTGGATGCCGTAAATCCCTTGGGGGCGGCTGTCGGTCAGCGGGTGCGCTTTGCATTCCGCGAGGAACAGGTGCTCACAGGGGCCTTTGTGGTCTTTATTTTGCCACTGATTTTTGGCGGCGTGGGAGCGGTGATTGGGCATTTTATGGCACCGCTGTTGGCGGCAAGTGGCAGTTTGCTTGCTGTGATTGGCGCGTTGCTTTTCTTCCTGTTTGCGCTGGGGCTGGTTCGGAAATTTGACCGGCGGGCGGCGCAGGATAAGGCGGCCAAACCTGTGATTATCGAGATTTTGGATAATCAACAGTCATAATATATTTTGGGAGACTATACAAGAGGTGATTGTATGTTCGAAAGCTTTCTCGGGGGAATTCACCCCAAAGATGGCAAGGAACTGGCTAAAGATAAGCCGATTGAAGATATGCCGGTGCCGCAGGAACTCGTGGTTCCCATGGGCCAGCATATCGGTGCGCCCTGCACGCCGACGGTCAAAGTGGGCGATGAGGTGAAGCGCGGCCAGCTTATCGGTACGAGTCCGGCGTTTATGCATGCCGATATTCATGCGCCGATATCGGGCAAGGTGGTAAAAATCGAGCCGCGGCCCCATTCCGGCATGGGCAGCTGCATGGCGGTAGTGATTCAAAATGACGGCAAAGATGAATGGGCTGACGGCCTGCCACTCACGCGCAACTGGCAGACCATGGGCAGTGAGGAGATTCTCGCGGCAATTCAATCTGCCGGTATTGTAGGCATGGGCGGGGCAACCTTCCCTGCACATATCAAATTGAAGCCAAGCAAGCCTGTGGACATCCTGGTTTTGAACGGCGCCGAATGTGAGCCGTATCTGACTGCTGACTATCGTTTGATGTTGGAGTATGGCGCAAAAATCATCACGGGCACGCAGATTCTGCAAAAACTGTTGGGCGTCAAGCGCACGGTTATCGGCATTGAGGACAATAAGCCCGAAGCCATCAAGGCGATGGAGCAGGCGGCACAGGGCACGAATATCGAAGTGGCGGCCTTAAAGACCAAGTACCCGCAGGGCGCGGAGAAAATGCTGATTAAAGTCATCAGCGGCCGCGAGGTGCCCATGGGGGGCCTGCCTATGGATGTGGGCGCTGTGGTGCAGAATGTGGGCACGGTGGCGGCCATTGCCGATGCCGTGGAACATGGCCTGCCCTTGACGGAGCGCATTACGACGGTGACGGGCGATGCCATCAAGGAGCCGAAAAATCTGCGTATCCGCATTGGCACGTCCTATCAGGCGGCGATTGATTATTGTGGCGGCTTTAAGCAGCAGCCCAAGAAGCTCATTGCGGGCGGCCCGATGATGGGCATGGCCCAGGCGACTGCAGAAGTGCCCGTGATGAAAGGATCTTCGGGCATTTTGGCGCTGACGGCAGAAAAAGTTGACCACGGCCCGGAAATGAACTGCATTCGCTGTGGCAAATGCGTCAAGGCCTGTCCCATGGGGCTTGTGCCCTCCATGCTCGCCATTTTGTCGGAGCGTCAGGCATACGAGGTCTGCCGTGATGAATACGGCCTGATGAATTGCGTGGAATGTGGCTGCTGTACGTTTGTGTGCCCGGCTAAGCGCAATATCGTGCAGTATATCAAGAATGCCAAGGGCTTTATTCGTGCGGAACAGATGAAGGCCAAAGCCGCGGCTGAGGCCAAGAAAAAAGCTCAGGAAGCAGCTGAGGCGAAGAAGGAGGCGGAAAAATGAGTGAAGAAGCAGTAAAACAGGAAACAGCAAGCTCGCTGTTTACGGTTTCCGTATCTCCACATATTCGTGATGATGAAACCATCAGCCATATCATGTGGCAGGTCAATGCGGCGCTTTTGCCTGCGGCCCTCTTTGCCGTCTGGTGGTTTGGGATTCCCGCACTTGTAAATATGCTGGTCGGTGTGGTCTTTGCGGTGCTCGGTGAATATCTCTGGCAGAAGGGCATGCACCAGCCCATTACGGCCTTTGATGGCAGTGCCTGCATTACGGGCCTGCTACTGGCTATGTCCATGTCTCCTGTATTGCCACCCTATATGGTGGCTATTGGTTCTCTGCTCGCTATTGTGGTGGCTAAGCAGTCTATGGGCGGCTTGGGCTTTAATATCTTTAACCCTGCGCATATCGGACGCGCGGCACTGATGGTGTCCTGGCCCGTAGCGATGACGACCTGGACGAAGATGGCGGATGCCAGCGGTGGCGTGGATGCCATGACCTCGGCAACGCCCTTAAATATTTTGAAGATGCAGGGTTATGATGCGCTGATTGCCACCTTTGGCAGTCAGTCAGACCTCTATTGGAATCTCTTTATCGGTACGCGCAATGGTTCGCTGGGCGAAACCAGCACGCTTTTATTGCTGCTTGGTGGTCTGTATCTGATTTGGAAAGGCTATGTCAACTGGCAGGTGCCGGTGACGATGATTGCTACGGTGGCCATTCTTACCTGGATTTTTGGCCCCACAGGGCTCTTTACTGGTGACCCGGTGTTCCATGTGATGGCAGGCGGGCTCATGCTCGGTGCTTTCTTTATGGCGACGGATATGGTGACGATTCCCATGACCATCAAAGGTCAGCTGATTTTTGCAGTGGGCGCAGGCGCGCTGACCGTGCTGATTCGTCTGGTGGGCGGCTATCCCGAAGGGGTCTGCTATTCCCTGCTGCTGATGAACGCTGTGACACCGCTTATCGATAGGTTCTGCAAACCGCGTATCTTTGGAGCAGGAGGTGCAAAATCATGAGCAGCAACGAACATTCTACGTTCAAGATTGCCTTTAATTTGGCAGCGGCCTGCTTTATCTCCGGCATCGTTATCGGTTCGGTGTATTTCGTGACAGCACCTGTGGCGGCGCAGAAAGCCGAGGAAATGAAGCAGGAGTCCATGAAGGCGCTTGTGCCCGAAGCGGAACATTTCACGGAAGTAGCCGGCCATGAGGGCTGGTTTGCGGCCGAAAAAGGCGGCAAGGCTATTGCCTATATCGTGCCCTCTGAAAGTAAGGGCTATGGCGGTAAAATCAAAATGCTGGTGGCCGTGACGGCGGACAGCAAAGTCATTGATTTTTCGATTTTGGAGCATAACGAAACGCCGGGACTCGGTGATAATGCACAAAAGCCCGAATTTCGGCAGATGTTTGCGGGGAAAGGTGCGGATAAACTCACCGTCACCAAAGACCCCGCCAATAAGGAAAACATTCAGGCCATGACCGGCGCGACGATTTCTTCCCGCGCCGTGACCAAGGGCGTGCGGGAAGCTGTGGAAGCGGTTGCCGCCTACAAGGCTGAGGGAGGTGCGAAGTAATGAAGGAACATTGGCAAATCTTCAGCAAGGGGCTTATTGCCGAAAATCCGATTTTCATTCTGGCGCTGTCCCTGTGTCCGGCATTGGCTGTAACGACAACGGTTATCAATGGCCTGACCATGGGCCTGACGGTGACGTTTGTCATCACGACCAACAATGTTGTGGTGTCCATCGTGCGCAAATGGGTCAATCCCAAGGTGCGTGTGCCGGTGTATATCACCTCGATTGCCACGATTGTCACGGTGGCCCAGCTCGTCTTGCAGGCGTATTTCCCGGTACTCTACAAGGCCATGGGCATTTATCTGGCGCTCGTGGTGGTGTTTGCCATCATTTTGGCGCGGGCGGAGGTATTCGCCTCGAAAAACGGCGTTTGGAAGTCCTTCTTGGACGGCTTTGGCATGGGCTGTGGCTTTACGCTCGCCATGCTCACGATAGCCGTTATCCGTGAGCTTTTTGGCGCGGGGACCATCTTGGGCGTGCCGGTCTTCGGCGAGGGGTATGAACCCATGTTAATGATGATTCTGCCGCCGGGCGCCTTTATCCTGATTGGCTATCTGGTGGCGGCTTGCAAGACCTGGAACGCCAAACAGGAAGAAAAAGCTCGCTTGGCGGAGCTGAAAGCAGGAAAGGAGGCCTAAATCATGGGAGAGTATTTAACTTTATTTATCGGCGCGGTTGTGGTCAATAACTTCGTGCTGACGAAATTTTTGGGCCTCTGTATCTTCTTCGGTATCTCCAAGAATTTAAGCGCTTCCGTGGGCATGGGCATGGCAGTGACTTCGGTTATGACCATGAGTTCCATCCTCGCCTGGATTGTCTACTTCTTTGTGCTGGAACCCTTGGGGCTGACCTTCCTCACAACGATTGTGTTCGTTGTGCTGACCGCGAGCTTTGTGCAGCTCCTGGAACTGGTCATCAAGAAACAGGCTCCGGCCCTCTACAATATGTGGGGCATTTACCTTTTGCTGATTGCCACCAACTGCATCGTGCTGGCGGTGCCCCTGCTCAATGTCGAGAGCAATTACAGCCTGTTGAAGAGTATCGTCTTTGCCATCGGCTCCGGTTTGGGCTTTGCCGTGGCTATCATCCTCATGGCGTCTTTGCGGGAAAAGCTGGTTTATGCGAACGTGCCGAAGCCATTGCAGGGCATTGGGATTGCCTTTATCTTGGCTGGTATGCTGTCATTGGCGTTCCTGGGATTTGCGGGCATGTTGTGAGGTGTAGCAAATGGAAAAAGCAATGATGATTATTGTCGTGCTGGTCGGTGTCGGTCTGTTTTTCGGCATCGTACTCGCACTGGCGGATAAGAAATTTTATATGGCGGTGAATCCGCTGATTAACGAGGTGGAGGAAATCCTCCCTAAGGGGCAGTGCGGTGCCTGCGGTTTTGCGGGCTGTGCCAAATACGCCGAAGCTGTGGTCGAAGACCCAACCGTTGCGCCGAATCTTTGCGTGCCGGGCAAGGCGGCGGTGGCAGCCAAAGTCGCTGAACTTACAGGTAAAAAAGCCGAAGTGACCGAGCCTAAGTATGCCACGCTCAAATGCCGCGGTACGAAAACCGCGGCCGCCATGGCGGCTCATTACGAGGGTGTGCCGGACTGTGCGGCGGCCAAACTCATTCAGGGCGGCCCCAAGGGCTGCAAGTTTGGCTGTATCGGCTTTGGCAACTGCGTCAAGGCCTGTCCATTTGGTGCGATGAGCATGGGCGCTGACGGCCTGCCGGTGGTGGACAAGGATATCTGTACCGGCTGTGGCAAGTGCGTGGCAACCTGCCCGCAGGCGATTTTGACCCTGAAAGGTTTTAACGACCCTGTGGAGGTCCTGTGCAGCTCCCACGATAAAGGCCCGGCAGCCAAAAAACTCTGCAAGAACGCTTGCATTGGCTGCGGACTGTGTATGCGGAACTGCACGCATGGTGCCATTAAAATTGATAACTTTGTGGCCGTGGTGGACAGCAGCAAATGCAAAGACTGCTCCGAAGCCACTTGTCTGGCCAAATGCCCCACGGGAGCGATTCAGACCGTTTTATCAGCAAAAGCAGCAAAGACTGCTTAGGAGGACAGAGGATGTTCGCGAAAAAGTTATTGTTCATGCTGGTGGCACTGCTGTATGCAATTACCGGTCAGCTTGTAGAAGCTGCGCCGCAGGATGCCTTTCACAGCAAATATCATCTGGCACAGGTTATCGTCCTGTCCCGGCACAATATCCGGGCACCGCTTACAGGGAGTGGAACACTGGCGGGGATTACGGCGCATAAATGGCATGATTTTGGTGTAGGTACCGGTGAGTTGACCGCGCATGGTGCGCAGATTGAAGAAAAGATGGGCGCATACTGCCATCTTTATTTCCAAAAGGAAGAATTGTTTCCGGCAGATTATCAGCCGGGAGAACGGGATATCCGTTTTTATGCCAACGCTTTTCAGCGTACCATTGCGACAGCCGAAAGTTTTGAAACCGGGATGTTCCCCCATGTGGATGTACCGGTGCAGTATAACGGCAATGTGAATGATGCAGACCCGGTATTTTTGCCGGGACAGGGAGGGCATAAAGCGCCTTTTGATGAGAACCTGACCGAGGAATTAGCGGCATTGGGCGGCAGCTTGGCCCTGACGCAAAGCGTGGCTGCGGGCATAAAGACTGCGGCAGTGGTTTTGGACAATCCGGAAGTAGGCACAGGCGAATTTCAGGTGAATATTCAGGAGGGGGTTCATCTGGGCGGTTCTATCCGTCCGCTGATGACGGCCTGTGATGCCCTGACTTTGCAGTATTATGAGCTGGGCGACAGCCGGGCAGGTTTTGGACATGAGCTCTCGTTTAACGAATGGCGGGAGATTGCGGCGGTGAAGGACTTGGGGATTCATGTCTATCGTCATTTGCCTACTCTTTCGCGGGCGTTATCACGGCCAGTACTTTCCATCTTCCAGGAGGAATTGAATCTGCAGCGGCGCAAATTCACCTTCCTGTGCGGCCATGATACCAATATCGCCACGGTAATGGGGGCAATGGAGGTCAAGGACACCGTCCTGCCCGAAACCATCGAGCAGGAAGCGCCTATCGGCTGCAAACTGGTGGTGGAAGAATGGCAGGATCAGGAGGGCGAGAGTTATGTTGCTTTGAAATTGGTTTATCCATCTACCAATCAGTTGTGCAGCAAAACGCCTATCGATGCCAATAATCCACCACAGGTGGTTCCCTTGCATTTGCAAAATATCCATCCCAATGCGGACGGACTTATCACCATGCAGGATTTTCAGCAACGGCTCACGGATGCCATTACCAGTGATGCTGAACTCATGGGGATACGTTATTAATCATTTTGAATACAAAGAACCGGACACATGAGCAGTACGTCCGGTTCTTTGCTGTGTATTATATTTAGTA
>DFHU01000014.1 GCA_002373045.1 Pseudoselenomonas ruminantium
ACATTACGTGCAACAGCCCCTTTTGTTTATGTTGTAGGTTGTTGCTGACTGCCTTCTGCGACGACCTGGCGGTAAAGTTCCATCGTGTCAGCGTGGTGTTCCTGAATGTAGTTGAGTGCCTGCTGCTTTTGTTCAGGTGCAGCATCATCGGCCAAATAATCCTTAACGGCTTGTTCAAGTTCCTTGGCCTGTTTATTCAGACTGCGGCAACCAATCGTGAGGGCTGTGGATTTTAGGGCATGGATATTGATGCGGTAGTCTTTCCAGTTGCCTGTAGTTAAATCATCATCCAGCTTGGCAATATTGCCGTCAGATTGTTTACAGAACAGGGCAAGTACGTTGTTGTAAAGAGCTGGCATATCGTTGCAGTATTGCAGCCCCAGTTTCTGGTCGATAAGAGCCTCGGCAGCTGGTGGCTCAACTGGTGCAGCAGGTTTCGCTTGTGTAGTTGGAGCAGCGGCAGGTTTTGCGGCAGCGGCTCCGCCGGCTATGGGCTTTTGTAAAAGTTCTGCCGGTAAATAACGCTCCAGCATGGCGGCGAGTTCAGCACCGGTCATTGGCTTGCTTAGATAGTTATCAAAGCCTTCGGCCAGGAATTTTTCCCGGGAGCCGGATATGGCCGTCGCGGTCAGGGCAATAAAACGGGTGTTGCTGATGTTGGGGAGTTCTTTGGCTTTATGCAAGGTTTCCACACCATCCATACCCGGCATCATGTGATCGAGCAGTACTACATGGAATGGTTGTTTTTGCAGGGCGTCTAAAGCTTCAGTACCGCTATGGGCAATAACGGTCTGTACCTGAGTATCTTTGAGCAGACTGGAGGCGACAAAACAGTTCATATCGTTGTCATCAACGATGAGTACGCGGGCAGAGGGCGCAATAAAGCTGGCAGGTTTGTCTAAGTCTGCTTCAAAGACCAGCTGGTTGTCAAGATTGAAAACACCTATGGGGTCAAATGAACTAATGCCTTGAGGCAGTTCAATGGTGAAAACACTGCCTTCGCCATATGTACTGTCGACTTTTATGGTGCCGTTCATCATCGTTAACAAGCGATGAGTGATGGCCAGTCCTAATCCGGTTCCTTCAATTTTACGATTGCGCTCAATGTCCAGACGTTCAAAGACAAGGAAAAGCCGGTTTTTGTCTTCCTCACGAATGCCAATGCCGGTATCGGTAACGGCAGCGTGCAGGTGGAGGGTGCTTTCACTGCGGTGTCCGCTGATATCCAGCGTGACGGAGCCATTTGGTGTGTATTTTATGGCGTTATTGAGCAAATTGATGAGAATCTGGCGCAGGCGTCCGGCATCTCCATGCAGATAGTTGGGTAAATACGGGTCAACGTGAATTTTGAACTGCAGATTCTTGGCCTGAGCGCGCAGGCCGACCAAGGTACAGACCTCCCGCAGCACCGTGGTTAATTGATAATCGGTGGGCACGATTTCCATATGGCCGGACTCGATTTTCGAAAAGTCCAGTATTTCGTTGATGATGGTCAACAGTGCCGCTGTGGCCGATTTGATATTGCTGGCATATTGCCGGACTTCTCCAGGAATTTTTTGCCGCAAGATCATTTCGTTCATGCCGCTGATGGCATTCAGCGGGGTGCGGATTTCGTGGCTCATATTGGCAAGAAACTGACTTTTGGCCTGATTGGCAGCATCTGCTTCGGCACGCGCCTTGCGCAGTTCCTCGGTTTCTGCCACACTGGTCTGGGCCATGAGCAGGTAAATGCTCAGGCAGGCAAAGAGAATCAACATCAGCGAGAAGAGGAAGAACACGCGCTGATAGATGCTGGTTATCTGTCCGGCCACCGCCGACCAGGGCATATAGCCAATCATGGAAAAATCCGTCTGGGGAAGATCCGCACCGAAGACGAAGAATTTTCCTTCGGCGCCTTCGGTATAAACGGCGGCAGCCTTATTGCGTTTCAGACGTTCATGGACTTCCTGCATGCCCGCCTGAATGGTGTCATCAGCCCAGAAACGCGTATCATTGCTGGTGTAGTTTTCGTAAGGGACAGCTAAAGTGCCGTCATGGTACTGGATGATGACATGGGTAAAGGCATCATAGTCGGAAAGGGCGAAAAGCTTCGGCAGCATTTCCGGTGGATAAACCTGATAAAGGACGTAGCGGACGTTATCGCCATAGAAGACCGGCGTCGCCAGCAGGATACCAATATCGGGATTATAATCGATAACGTTGTTGCCATGAAAGGCCATCTGTAAGCGGGGAAAAGAGGCGGTAGACAGAGAACGGCCGGTGGTATGGTGCTGAAAATCAATAAGGCCGGCCTGTCCCTGTGGATTTTGCTGAGTGAGCATCTGCAGTACAGCCTCTTTTTCCTGTTCATGTGTCGACAAATGGTAGGCTGCTGTCTGCAATGGGGTTATGAAGCGGTGGAAACGCTCGCCGGCCAGCAGGGAAATATCTTCGGTCTGTCGGGCAACGGAGAGTTCAGCGGCTTTGTTCAGCATGTTGACAATCCGCTGCTGGATAAAGATTCCCGACAGGAAAATCAACAGCAGGGTCATCATGATGGTGAGCACCATTTTTTTGCGATTATTCAAGAATCTCCACCCCCTTTACCAGCCAGTCCATGTGTTGGAGCAACCGGTCATCCCGGATTGATTCATCAGCGCGGCAGCGCAGCTGGCCCTGCCGATCATAGATTTCACCGGCAAAGACGAAACGGCCGGCAAGCATTCGTTCCTTGAGGTATATCAGCTTGGCTTTTTCCTCGTCGGTGACGGCAGGGGAAAAATCGCAAAGCTCGACAAAATCTGCTTCCATGCCTACCCATTGCTTGTCTACATAGTTGAGTTCGCCTTTGAGGTAACGGCGGATGATATCCTCATAGTAGCGGTCCCAGTTGCAGACCACGGAAGTCAGTGCATGCTCTGAACGCCATTCATGTTTGCCTAAATCCTCATAGTAACCGATATAGTCGATGCCCATGTTCTCAGCGACATCCGCTGCTGCCGGTTCATCCTGATGATAGGTCAGAACATCAGCGCCAGCTTCGGTTATCAGGCGGCGTGCTTCCTCGGCTTCTTTGCTTTCGTTCTGCCAGCTGCCTGTCCACATGACGACCACGCGGGCATTAGGATTGGTCTGCTGCACGCCGAGGGTAAAGGCATTGATACCGCGGTTGACTTCCGAGTTTTTCATAGCGGCCACATAGCCGATAACATTGCTCTTGGTGTGCATGCCAGCAAGGGCACCGGCCAGATAGCGTCCCTGATACATGCGGACGAAATAGGAGGTCATATTGCGGGCATGACATTCGGCCGAGTTGGTGCCAAAGGCAATATGAGGATATTCGCGGACGAATTTTTGCGCCTCCTGGGAATACGAGTAACTGGCGAGGAAAATCATGCCGGCACCATTGTCGGCCATTTCCTGTACGGCTTTGGTACAGGCACCTTCAGTGTTGACGTTTTCCTTGAATAGCAGTTTTATGCCCATGGCATTGCAGGCTTTGCGAATACCGCGATATTGGGGGGCGTTCCAGCCTTCCTCATGAATGCCGCCCAGCAGGACGATGCCGGCTTTCGGCTGGGGCTGGTCGAAGGTACTGGTGGAAAAAATCCAACAGGCAGCGGCCAGTACAATTAAAATGAAGCCGACAATGAGCCGTGTGGCCCAATGTGACAAGCTGTGATGCAGCCAAAAACTCATACCAATCCCTCCCGCATCTGGTAATGGACATCATCATCAATCATGCTCAGCATGATATCGGCAAAAACAGGGTCAAATTGCGAGCCACGGCCATTTAGAATTTCCTGACGGACGACTGCCTGGGACAGGGCGTCTCTGTAGCTGCGCTTGGAGGTCATGGCATCGTAGGCATCGGCTACTGCGATGATGCGCACCTTTTCTGGGATCGCCAGGCCGGAAAGTCCGTCCGGATAGCCTTTGCCGTCATAACGCTCGTGATGGCTGCGGGCGGCGCTTACAAGCTCCGGCATTTCGTTCACATGGGCGAGAATGGTGCTGCCAATGGTGGTGTGCTGCTTCATGGAGGCATATTCTTCGTCCGTCAGCTTGCCTTTTTTGTTGATCAGACTGGAGGGAATGCCAATCTTGCCGATATCGTGAATTTGGGCCATGTAGTATACATCGCGCTGATAGTCTTCTGATTTTCCTGCCCGGCGGGAAATTTCCCATGCATAATCCGCTACGCGATGGGAATGCCCGCGGGTGTATTTGTCTTTGGCATCAATGGTATCGGCCAGGGCCTCAATCATTTCCCGGAACAGTCGCTCGGTAGAAGCAAGCTGTGCCTGGGCTATCGCAGTCTGTTTGTCAATTTCCTGCTGCATATGGTGTTGCAGTGCTTTTAATTGCAGGGTTCTTTCGATGCGGCGTAGAATAAGTGTAGGAATAAAGGGTTTATGTACAAAATCAAAGGCACCGGCCTGAATGCCTCTTACTTCTGTTTCCTGGTCTAAATCACCCGTAAGCATGATGACCGGAATGGCGCAGGTTTGCGGATTTTGATGCAAGGCTGCGAGCACTTCAAAACCGTTCATTTCGGGCATGTTGATATCCAGGAGTATGAGGTCTGCAAGCTGCGACGTAAGCAGCATGAGTGCTTCAGGGCCGCTGGATACTGCGGTAAAGTCGTAGTCAACGCTGAGTATGGCTTCTAATGTCATCCGATTGATGATATCGTCATCTACAGCTATTATACGGCGGCGTTCGCCTATGGAGTTATTCATGGCATCGGCTCCTCCTTCTTCTTATTTGTTTTTATTCCATATTAATTTTAGCTAAAATAATGGTTGATTTCTATATATATGCCAAAAGTGGTCGAAATATGCCAAAAGTGGTAAAATGATACAAAGGTATTTATCTGACAATGAGGGAAAATTGTGAAAATTGCTATTGTAGATGATGACCTCCAGGCCCGCAGAGATTTGCAGCAGATTTTACAAGGGTGTGAAATAAAGCCTGTAGCAGAGTCGGAGATGCAGCTGTTTGCCAGTGGTGAGTCTTTCCTGGCGGTATTCAAACCAAAAGAATTTCAGATTGTATTTTTGGATATTTGTATGGATGGCGTAAATGGCATTGAAACGGCAAGGGCTATACGCCAGCAGGATGAACGTCTGTCCATTATATTCTTGACCAGCAGTACAGATTATGCCTTGGCGGGCTATCAGGTCTTTCCTGCGGGCTATATTCTGAAGCCGGTGAGCAAGGCTGTTTCGCAGTTAAAGGATATCTTGCAGCATTGCCTGCCTAATCTGCTGCCAACGATGCTCAACGTGCGCATGAAAACGCGTGAGGTTCAGTTGAATGTTGAACATATCGCTTACGTTGATGTCCAGGGCGGGCATCGGGTAGGCGGGCGGCGTGGCAGCGTTATCCATTTGCTGAGCGGGGAGGCTATGGCTGTGGACACATCCTATAAAGAAGTGGCAGCGGCTTTGATAAATTCTGATTTTGTTGAGTGTTACAATCGTCTGCTGGTTAATTTTGCGGCAGTGGCGGAACTTAAGGCGGATGGCTTTGTCTTGAAAAATGGTGAGCAGCTCCCAATCAGCAGGCGGTTTTATCGTGAGGCAGCGCATGAATACATGGAGTATTTGCTTAGAAAGTGAGGCGCAGACAATGTTTTTTCTCTTGGCTTTGGCTTTGGTTCTTTTACAACTTACGGGGGTATGGCTGCGCTATCTTCCGTTTGCAGATACAGTTTCCAAGCGCCAACGGCGCAATTTGCAGCGCTGGACGGCAGGCTGGGGGATAATCGCGTTCTTAAGCTATGCAGCGGTTATGACGGTATATGACGGGGATGTCTTGCGGTTTAAGCTGTTGGTGGCTTTTGGCTGGGTTCCTTTTTTCTTGATTTCGTATTATTGTATTCCGCGCGGCTTTGTGCAGCATTTGTTTGTTTTGGGCATGCAGAGTCTTTTTGCGATACTCCTGCATACGGCCAGTGGCTTTGTCGTGGGCATGGTATTGCCGTTTGATTATGGTGAGCTTATTCATATGCTGACCCTTAATACCTGTTATCTGCTGCTGTTTCTGCTGTTGATTCCTTTGGAACGGCGCTTGTTCTGTAAGCTGGTGCCTGTTCAGCGCTTTTTTCAATACCGTCATCTCGGGCTGTATATCGCATTGATGCCTCTGGTGGTTTTGTTTTCTTATGCCTTGCCCATGCTTGATTCACAGCTTTATCACAGCATGCCTGAGCGGATTGGGCGCTTGGCTTTGCCCATTTTCTTTTTTCTGATCTTTCGTCTGGTGATTACGACTGCTCATCATATGTCAGAGCATACAGCCGAAGTCAATCGTAACAATCTGTTGGCACAGCAGCTTTATTCCCTAAGAGAGTATACGCGTCTTACCGAGGAAAAGCGTCAGACCTTGCGTGTCCTGCGTCATGATATGCGCCATTATAACCGGTTGCTCGGAACATTGCTGGATAGTGGACGCATTCAGGAGGCAAAACAGCTGGTGGATAAATATACGGCTGAGATTGAACACACGACAATGCAGGAATTCTGCGCCAATGACCTGATTAATGCAACGCTATCTATCTATCATTATCATTTGGGTAATTTGGAAATTCCTTTTCAGCAGAAAGTAAATCTGCCACGGGAAATGGCCGGTATGGACATGGATGTGGCCATCGTCCTGTCCAATCTGTTGGAAAATGCTCTGCATGCCAGCATGAAACAGCCGGTCACAGACCGTACCGTCAAGGTTTCGGCGCAATTTGATGCCGGACAGTATGTGCTGTCGGTAGCCAATCGGTTCCGGGAACAGCTGCGCATTGACAGTGAAGGGCTGCCTTATAGTGATGAACCGGGACACGGTACGGGCATGATATCGCTGCGTGCTTTTGTCCGCAAGTATAATGCGCAATGTGACCTGCGCCAGCAGGATGGCTGGGTTACCGTTATGCTTTATTGGCATGGGGAAAAATAATCTTGACATAAGTCCCAATCCCGTTTTCGACAGTTAAATA
>DFHU01000043.1 GCA_002373045.1 Pseudoselenomonas ruminantium
AATTGACGCCTGTTTTCCAACTCTTTAATGATTTTCTGAAATTCCTCTGCCTGCAGAATACGGGTTCCCGAGACAAAGCGCTTCTCCTGTATGCCCTGTTCATAACGGTAAGCTCTGGCCATCGAAGCCGAAATCAGGCGGGTGGTAATGGACAGAAGGTTCTGCTGATACAGGCTCCACTGCTCAAAACGCAGGCCAAAAATCGTAATTACCGCAATGACCTTGTCCTGATAAACAATCGGCGCGGCTAAATCCGGCGTATCCTTCACCAGTTCCCGATTAACGAATACGGCATGACTTTGCATGATATTTTGCAGATAGGAATGGTCTGCCACCCGCAGGGAACGTGGCTGCCTGCCCGTCATTTTTCCCATGCGAACCTTCTGCCTGAGGTAATAGCCATCTGCGCCCACCACATAGATAGCAATATTATCCACATTGAGTATCTGTGCGGTTACTGCCGCTGCCTGCGTGAAAATATTCTCCGGTTCCACGCTGTCCAGACGCTTGATGATGCGATAAAGCCGCCCGATACTGTCATCGGAATTGACAATCTGGCGATAGAGCTTGTCCTTTACCGCCAGATTTTCCTCGTAAATTTCCCGCAAAAAATTCTGGCGTTCACCGGCCTGACGCTTCTGCCACTCCATAGATTCCCGTTCAAAGCGCCGGGCATCCGCAAAATAACCGGTCAAGGCTGCCGTGAACAGATAGGCCGTAAGATGCAGGATATTTTCCGGTACATAGATAAGGGAAATCAATTCTCCCCCACGCGCCAGCGAAGCCGCAATAAAGATAACAATTGAAATCACCATGGCCAGAAAAGACTGCCGCTTGCCATAGAGCAAGCCCATTGTACCAATATAAACAAAATTGACATCCAGCTGCGTTTGGGGATTTATCGTAGTACCATGCTGCAAATAGGCAACTCCGGCCATCAGCACGGCTCCTATGGCATTTTCCCCATAAGGAATAAAGTCCTTGTACCATTTTCGCCAGCGAATGCTGCGGACGCGCTTCTGCGCCTCCAGACGGTCAGCTTCTACTTTTGCCTGAATGTAATTCCATGTTTGCGCCAAAGCCTCTTTCCGGTCATATTTTACCTGCCAGCCCAATTCCTGCTGCGCGGTTCTGTTCTCCAGCACCGGCTGAACGTAGGGAAAGGATTTGAACCCTTTTTCCTCATCATAAATTCCCGGAAGTTCCGTAACTTCCTTAATCCATTCGGCAAAAGCACCTGCGGTCAGCCCCTCACCAGTACCCAGATTCAATACTTCTCCTTGACAACCACGGGCTACAGCACGATAAATGCCATGCACCGCATCAGCTGAATACAAAAAATCCCGCGGCGTAGTTTCATCGTCCATACGGGGCAGGATTTCCTTTTTAATGCTGGCATAAAGAGTACGCGCAACCAGCCCGTCCTGAGCCTTGCTGTCCGGCCCATAAACCTCCGGCAGGCGGATAATAGTCACCGGAATGACCGCCCACTGTGACCATGCCCTGACCGCAGTCTCTGCCACCACAGCCATGCCATCAGCAGCCCTCTGCGCCGCATCGCCCTTTACCGCTGCGGCAGTGGATATGAAATAGACCGCCTCCACCTCATATTCGTAGGCCAGCGCCAAAATATCCGCCAAACGCTGCAGTGCATCAATGCGTTCTGCCGCCATTCGTTCTGCCGGCCAGACATAAATCAGCACAGGAATATTATAAATCCGCAGTGTTTCCCGTGTCTGCTCCAAAGACCCGGCTGCACGGAAAAAGTCCCAGTTTTCTTTAACAAATAACCGTTCCAGCTGGTTATCCCAAAAGGGCTTTGCACCGGTCAGCATAACCTTGTGTTTCAGCTGATTTTCCTGCTTTCCAGCCATACCTCTCTCCCCTTTGCCTATGCCCTTCCACGACACAGTTCAATCACGACATGTTCTAATACTTCCTCCCCAGCCTGTCCTGTCTTCAAAAGATAATCTGCGTCTATTAGTTCAAGCATATTACGTTTCAGTACCGTCTCAGGAAACTGCATAGCAGCCCTGCAAAGACCTTGGTCAAAAGTGCCTTCGTTATCCGCCGTTCCTGGGTAAACAGTGCCAGCTTATCAAATTCCCTGTCGAAAAATTCCAGCGAAATGGTCTGCATGGTACTTACTACACCGCTGAAATAGGTCATAGCGTTCCTGTTTCTTATCCTGGCCGGTCTTTTTGTCTTCCTCATTCTTATTCTCCTTGAACAAGCTGGTATCCTGCAAAAGCAGCACATTCTTGCTGGCAAAAAAGGCGTTGTTTCAATAAGCCCCACCAAAGAATCCGTATCTATTGCCCCCGTCAGCTTCTGCAACGCGCCCGCCTGTTCCTGCGAGCTTACAAACAGGCGGGAGAAGATCCTTTCCCGTACCTCTGTTTATAAAGATTATTTGTTTATTATAACGCGATTTTTGAAAAATATTCATTAAAAATTGATTAAAAACTTTACACTGCCCATATATCCGTAATTCTATAAAAAGTCCCCTTGGAATCATAGGTTCTTCCAAAGGGACTTTATCTTCGCCTTATTTCACAACGATATTAACCAATTTCTTCGGCACGCAGATAACCTTGACAATGGTCTTGCCTGCGGTGAGTTCTTTGGCGCGGGGCAGTTCTTTAACCGCTGCTTCCATAGCCGTTTTATCAATATCAGCGGGCAGGGTGATTCTGTCTCTTACCTTGCCGTTAATCTGCAGAACGATTTCGATTTCCGCCAATTTCGTGGCATCTTCATCGAATTTCGGCCACTGCTGCTGATGGACACTGCCTTCACCGAAGAGGTTATGCCAGAGTTCTTCAGTGATATGCGGCGCAAAGGGAGCCAGCATCTTGATAAGATTACCGGCAAATTCTCTGGCCAGACCGGCGTTGAGTTCCTTATCCTGGAAGGCATAAGCGGCATTCACGAGTTCCATAATGGAGGAAATCGCCGTATTGAACATGAATCTGTCGCGGACATCTTCCGTAACCTTCTTGATGGTTACATGCAGCACGCGGCGCAGGTCTTTTTCTTCTTTGGTCAGCGCAGACACATCATAATTGTCCTTACCTGCCTTGACCATATCTTCAAAGTGGTCGAGGATACGCCATACGCGGCCCAGGAAGCGGAACGCACCTTCTACGCCCTGGTCGCTCCACTCAAGGTCACGGTCAACCGGAGCGGCGAACAGGATGAAGAGTCTTGCCGTATCGGCACCGTATTTACCGATGATTTCTTCCGGGGAAACCACGTTGCCCTTGGACTTGCTCATCTTGGAGCCGTCTTTTAAGACCATGCCCTGCGTGAGCAGGTTGGAGAATGGTTCATCAAAGTCTACAAGGCCGGCATCATGGAGCACCTTGGTGAAGAAGCGGGAGTACAGGAGATGCAGGATAGCATGCTCGATACCGCCGATGTACTGGTCAACAGGTGCCCAGTAGTTGACTTTATCCTTGGCAAAGGGAGCCTGATCATTTTTCGGGTCGGTGTAACGCAGGTAATACCAGGAGGAGCAGATAAAGGTGTCCATGGTATCCGTTTCACGCTTGGCATCGGCACCGCACTTCGGGCACTTGCAGTTGACGAACGCTTCACTCGTAGCCAGCGGAGACAGGGCGCCGCTGTCAAAGGAAACATCTTCCGGCAGTTTGACGGGCAAATCTTCTTCCGGTACGAGCACTTCGCCGCAGTGCGGGCAGTGGATAACCGGAATCGGTGCCCCCCAATAACGCTGGCGGGAAATCAGCCAGTCGCGCAGGCGGTAGTTGACCTTGCGTTTGCCAAATCCCTGTGCTTCAGCTTCGTCAATGATGCCGCTCATGGCCTTGTGGATTTCCATGCCCGTGAACTTGCCAGAGTTGACCAGTACGCCGTCCTTATCCGTATAGGCGGCGTCCATTTCTTCGAGCTTGAGTTCTTTATCCTTCGGCTGCAGGGTCAGGATAATCGGCAGGTCATATTTCTTGGCAAACATCCAGTCGCGCTGGTCACCGGAGGGCACGCCCATAACGGCACCCGTACCATAATCAGCCAGTACATAGTTGGTCACCCAAAGCTGTGCCTTGTTGCCGTTGAACGGATTGATGGCGTAAACACCGGTGAAGATACCTTCTTTTTCCGATTCGCTGGAGGTACGCTCCATTTCGGACTGATTGCGAACCTTGTCGCAGAAGGCCTTGATTTCAGCGGCTTTCGGGTTGTTTTCGCAGATTTTTTCCACCAGCGGATTTTCGGCAGCCAGGGCGACGAAGGTAATGCCATAGGCAGTATCGGGACGAGTCGTGTAGACGGAGAGTTTTTCATCCATGCCCTCTACATCCATCTCGAATTCTAAACCTTCGCTGCGGCCAATCCAGTTGTCCTGCATGGTCTTAACACGTTCCGGCCAGCCCTTGAGCTTGTCGAGGTCTTTCAGGAGCACATCGGCATAATCCGTGATTTTGAGAAACCACTGGGAGAGGTCTTTTTTCTGCACTTCGGAGTCGCAGCGCCAGCATTTGCCGTCGATAACCTGCTCGTTGGCCAGTACCGTACCGCAGGTATCGCACCAGTTAACGGAAGCCTTTTTCTTGTAGGCCAGACCCTTCTTGTAGAAAAGTTCAAAGAGCCACTGCGTCCACTTGTAGTATTCCGGGGTGCAGGTGATGGCTTCTCTGTCCCA
>DFHU01000050.1:0-14134 GCA_002373045.1 Pseudoselenomonas ruminantium
TTCTGCGGTGATAACTTTTCGTTTTTTACTACTACTATCTCAACATTGAATTTGTTACAGAATTTCTCGAACCAGTCAAAACCAAATCTGACGAACCTATCTTTGTGAGATACCAGTATCATTTTTACTTTGTTTTCCATGACTTCGCCGAGCAGTTGATTCCATTTCTTACGATTATAGTTTAACCCACTACCATAATCACGGATAATTTCGTCAGCAATTAAGCCCTTGGCATTCACATAAGTTTGTAAAAAATCAACTTGATTCTCCAAATCATCAGTTTGATTCCTGGTTGATACCCTAGTGTAAATTACAATCTTGCGGAAATCTGCATCTTTTCCAATCCCCTTAAATTGTAAATACTGGTCGTAAGTATAATATCTTCGATTAGTCGGGGTTCTGTTTGCTACAAGAGTTTTCTCTCTGTCCCAACGTTGAAGCGTTTTGACTGTAACATTGAGTAACTCGGCAAACTCTTTAGGCTTGTAATTCGTGATATTCGATGTGTTCATGGTATTTATCCTCCATAATCACATTATATCACTAATATGCACCTTTGTCTATAAAATCAATTACTTAAGTTTTCTCCTAAATTTTTTCTTTAAGTATACCCTCAAATACCTTCGCCGTCTATGCCGCTGAAGACTTCCCGTTCGGTGCGTTCAAGGCGCACGATTTCACCGTCTTTGACCACTACGATAAGTTCGCCGTTCTGCGGCAGGTGGTTCATGATATAGCGCATCGCCTTCTGAGAGAACTCACCATGCGCTTCTTTTTCTGCCGCGAGCACAATGCCGCCGCCCGCCACATCATAGCCGTCCACCAGCACAAAGCGGCCTGTGGCTTGATAGTCCTGAAAGCGGTCAAAGGCGATTTCCTCTTTGAGTTTCAAAATCACCTCTGCCACATCATTGAGCCGGATTTCCTTGACGGTATCTGCCGCCCGCTGACCAAGGCTTGACGCATCGATGAGCTTTTCAATGCTTTCCACCTGCGCTTCCACTTCCTGCGTGCCCAGCTTGAGTTTATAGCGGCGACTAATCTGCAAGGGCTTTTTTCCGAGCCAGAACAAAGACACCCGCAGTCGCTTGCCGGTAAGCGGTGGCTTATCGCCCGCCCGCGTGATGATTTCGCCCCGCTGATTGAAGAATTCATCGGCGACCTGTATGCCGGTAGATGTTCCGGCAAAAGCCTGTGTGCGCTGGTCTTTTGCCTGCCAGTAGGGAAAGGCCACCACTTTGGTCTTACGCCCGCCGGGATAAATGGCAATTTCGTCCCCCACCGCTAATTGCCCCGCTTCAATCCGTCCGGCAATAATGCGGCGGGAGTCGAATTTATACACATCCTGAATGGGCAGACGCAGGGCGCGGTCAACTGCAGCCTGTTCCCCTTCCAACAGGTCTAAAGCCTCCAGCAAAGGCTCTCCCTGATACCATGGCATCCTAGCCGACCTGCTGGCGATATTATCCCCCTGCAAACCGGACACAGGGATATACTTCAAGGGATAAATGCCCAACTCCGCCAGAAACGCCCCCATATCGTGCTTGATTTTGACAAAGGCGGTTTCCGCATAGCCCGCTAAATCCATCTTATTGACCAGCACATAGACCTTTTTGATGCCCAACAGACTCAGCATGTAGGCATGGCGGCGGCTCTGTTCCTGCACACCCTGTTTGCCGTCTACAATCAAAAGCGCCGCTTCGGCTCCTGCCGCGCCGGAAATCATATTCTTCAAAAATTCCTTGTGCCCCGGTGCATCAATAATCACATAGTCGCGTTTTTGCGTGGAAAACTGAATGCGGGTCGTGTCAATCGTGATACCCTGCTGTTGTTCTTCCTCAAAGGCATCCAGCAGATAGGCGTATTCAAAGGGCTTGCCCGTATCATGCGCGATTTTTTCCACCTTGTCAATGGCTCCCTGCGGCAGAGAATCCGTATCGTAGAGCAGGCGGCCGATAACCGTGGATTTGCCGTGGTCTACATGGCCTACCACGACGATATTCAAACCTGCTTCTTTCTGTTCTCCTGTTTTCCCCATTACATATACCCCTCTTTCCGCAGTTTCTGCATGGCATAGGAATCTTCCTGGTCCTGCTTGCGCCCGGCCCGTTCACTGGTGGTCGTATGCTTTAATTCCTCGATAATTTTATCCAACGTATCCGCGTCCGATTCAATCTGTCCCGTGCAGCAGGCACAGCCCAACGAGCGGTATCGCCTGCCGTTCTTAGCAAAATACAGGTCGATGATGGGAATATTTTCCCGGCGGATGTACTCCCAAATATCCAGTTCGTTCCATGCTAAAAGCGGATGGACGCGGATATGATGGCCTTTCGGAAAATCCGTCTTGAACTGGTCCCAAAGTTCCGGCGGCTGGTTGGCATAATCCCAGGCATCGTCCTCCTTGCGCTCGCTGAATACGCGTTCCTTGGAACGGGAACCTTCCTCATCACGGCGCACGCCCACAATCAGCCCGTCAAAACCGTATTCCTTGACCACCTGCTTGAGTCCTTCGGTCTTTAGTGCCTGGCAGCAGGCCAGCCGCCCTTTGTCCGGCCCCATACCGGCGTCAATAGCCGCCTGATTGGTATGAACAATCAAATCCAAATTGAGTTCCTTCGCCACCCGGTCACGATAGGCAATCATTTCCGGAATCTTGTGCTTGGTATCCACATGGATAAACGGAAAGGGGCAATGACCATAAAAAGCCTTTTTCGCCAGCCATAACAGCACCGTCGAATCCTTGCCAATGGACCATAACATCCCCAACTTGCCCAATTTCTTATAGGCTTCCCGTAAAATATAAATGCTTTCTGCTTCCAGCTTGTCTAATTTATCGGCTGTTTCGCTTGCTTGTACCATAACGCTCCCCCGTTTAGCTAATATTGATTGGCTTCCTGCTTGGCCGTGACAATTTCCTCTTTGCTGCCATCCGGCCACTGCATCTGCCATTTGATTTCTTTTTCATTGTTCTCTGCATAGAGCCGCCCGCCGCGGCCGCCCAAGTCCGCCGCCAGATAATAGTAAATGGCCTTTCGCGGACATTCCTTGACGCAGGCGGTGCAGCCCCAGCAGTCTCGCACATCACGAATGGCGGCTTTTCTGTTGCGCATCTGCAATAGATTTCCCGGACATACCTCCGTGCACCGGCCGCAGCCCACACATTTATGTTTCTCGATGGCGATACTCATGAGACCGCCTCCTCTAGCGCTGCTGCCAGCGGGCGGCGAATAATCTTAATCTCTCCCTGCTCCAACCGCGAATTGATAAATACCTTGAACTCGTCGCGCATCTCCGGATAATCCAGATGTTCGGCAAAGCCCGGCCAGCGGGTTTCCTTTCGCGCCGCCAGATGTGCTAAAAGTGCCTGACAGACGAGCAGCCGTTCCCGCAGCTCAAAAATCTTCAGCATTCCATAGGCATCTGCCGCCCGCAAATTATCGCTGAGACCTTGCAGGCGTTCGATATGCCTGCGGGCAATCTTTAAGGAACTCTCACTATAACCATAATGGCTTTTGATGCCCCCGGCATATTCATCCATGGCCTGCTGCATGGCTTCTTCCAGACGTTCCGCCGTATAGGGAGTCTCTGTATCTGCGCCGCTAAAATGCTGCACCTGCTTGCTAATCGTATCTTTTATAACGGTTAAATCCATTTTCGGTGCAGCCTCAGCCGCAAATTTTGCCGCAGATTCAGCGGCAATCTCCCCTTCGACAAAGGCACCCGTCACATATTTTTGCGGACAGCCGCCTGCCACATCCCCCGCCGCAAAGAGTCCCGCAAGGGTCGTTGACCGGTCAGCGCCAATCCAATAGCCGCTGGCAGTATGACCACCGACCACATAAGGCTCGGAACCTTCGATTTCCACATCGAACTCCTGCGGACTTAGGCCGCTTTCCCGCCAAAAGAGCGTTTGCGCCGGCGCCATATTGAGATAGGCCCGTTCCAAAGCCGCCGCCTGCTCCGGACTGATGCCACGCGTGGCCAAATAGCAGGGACCATTGCCGGACAGATTTTCCCTGACCACTGCCCATAAACGCTGGGCAGTGGTATTGCCGTATTTTCCCTGATACTTTTCCCCGCGGGAGTTGACCTGCGGCACGCCCACACCCTGCGCAATCGTGCCGGTGGGCGCGATTGTCCCCTTACAGCGCAGAGCGATAAAACGCATCTCGAAAGTGGTCATCTCGGCTCCCGCCCGCAGCCCCATAGCATAGCCTGCGCCGGTATTGAAGGGACTATACCACATCTTATGGCGGGAAGTGCCGGGATGATTGGGCTGATAAAGACCTGCCGCGCCGCCCGTGGCACAGATAACCGCTTTGGCAATAAAGAGCACGATTTCTTCCTGCTTTAAGTCAAGGCCCCATGCCCCGCAAACCTTGCCGTCAACCACGAGATAATCCACGATATTGACATGATTTCTGACGTTGACATTTGACTGGTCAAGTACAGCCTTGGCGAGTATCGGCTTGATATTTTCCCCATTTATCTTGATATTGCGCCAGCCCCGCGCAGCATAAGAGCCATCGGGATTTTTCTGAATCACCAGCCCCAGTTTTTCGAGCTTGGCGGTTACATCATTGAGCCCTTCACTCATGGACAGGAGCAAATCTTCCCGCACAATGCCTGCCGCATCTTCTTTGGCATAATCCACATAATCCTGCGGCGTATGTCCCGGCGTGATATAGGCGTTCAGCGCATTGACTCCTGCCGCAAGGCACCCGCTGCGCTTGATATTGGCCTTATCCACCAGCAGGACATTTAATTCCGGATGTTTTTCCCCCAGGGTAAGTGCCGCATAGCAGCCTGCCGCCCCGCCGCCGATAAGCAAAATATCCGCCTGTTCTTCTCGTACATTCATATCCTCATCTGCCTTATCAAATCACTACGGACTCCTGCCGCTTGGCGCGGTTTTCGATAATCCGCGTCTGTCCTGCATCCAGACTGTAAATGCGATGGATAAAGGCCAGCGCCTTATCCCCGACCTGCAAGGGTTCCTTTTCGAGACTGCGGGCCGCCCGCAGAATCTGGCCGCGAACCTCAATATCCACCGCCATACTGCTGCCCCGGAAATAGGTGGCCTTCACCACGCCCTGCTCGGCACCCAGCGGCAGGGAAATCTCCCGCTCGTCCTTGGCCAGCTCGATAAACTCCGGACGAATAATCCCCATACGGGCGTGAGCCCCCTGATATGTCCCGGCCTGTGCCTGCTCATCCCCAAAACCTTTGAACTGCGTATAATCCTCCACCTTCACGGATTCACCGATAAAATCCGCCACAAACGGCGTCTGCGGCGACTGATAGATTTCCACAGGACTGCCCGCCTGCTCAATGCGTCCCTTGTTGACGATGATGATTTTATCCGCCACTTCCACGGCTTCATCCTGGTCATGGGTCACAAACAGGCTCGTAATGCCTAAGTTGTGAATCGCCTCCCGCAGCCAGCTTCTGAGTTCCTTGCGCACCTTGGCATCAATGGCGGCAAACGGCTCGTCCAAAAGCAAAACTTTAGGATTCGGTGCCAGAGCCCGGGCAAAGGCCACCCGCTGACGCTGACCACCGGAAAGCTGCTGCGGATAACGCTTGGCCACCGCCGTAAGCCCCGTAAGCTCCAACAGTTCATCCGTGCGCACCTTAATGGTATGGTCGTCCACATTCTGTACCCGCAGGCCAAAGGCGAGATTATCCCGCACCGTCATATGCCGGAACAGCGCATAATTCTGGAACACAAAGCCAATCCCCCGCTCCCGTGCCGGAACATCATTGACCAGCCGCCCGGCAATCCGAATCTCTCCCTTATCCGGCTGTTCTAACCCCGCCAGCATCCGCAGGAGCGTGGTCTTGCCACTGCCGGACGGCCCCAGGAGTCCCGCGAGCTGTCCTTTTTCCACGCCAAAGCTTGCATCATCAGCCGCCTTAAAGCTGCCAAAATATTTTTCGATATGTTTCAGTTCTACTTCATAACTCATGTTCACCAGTCCTTTCCGCCCTTGTCAGATTCCATTCCACCAGATTGCGCAGGATAAGCACCACCACAGCCAGAATCACCAGAATCGACGCCACGGCAAAAGCCGCCGTAAAATTATATTCATTGTAGAGAATTTCAATATGCAGCGGCAGGGTGTTGGTCTTGCCCCGGATATGACCAGACACCACCGACACAGCCCCAAACTCGCCCATTGCACGGGCACTGCAGAGGATAATGCCATAGAGCAGGCCCCATTTGATATTGGGCAAAGTAATCTGCCAAAAAATCCGCCAGCCGCTGGCCCCCATAAGCGCCGCCGCTTCTTCCTCCTGCCGCCCCTGCGCTTCCATCACCGGCACAATGCTGCGGGCGATAAAGGGCAAAGTCACAAAGATGGTCGCCAGCACAATCCCCGGCACCGCAAACACCACCGCCACCTGATAGGCTTGCAGCGTATCATAGAACGGACTTAACCTGCCGAACAGCATGATAAAGAACAAGCCTGCCACTACCGGCGATACCGCAAAGGGCAAGTCAATGATGGCACCTAAAAGACTCTTGCCCTTGAAGTCAAACTTCGTGAGCAGCCACGCCGCCGCCAGCCCAAACACGGTATTGGACAGCACCGCCAATATCGTAGCTTCCGCCGTCAGCCATAACGCCTTCTGCGCAAAAGGCTCGCTGACCGCCCGCACATAAGCCGCCCAGCCCTTGGCCATTGCCTCCACACCAATCAGCACCAGCGGCAAAACCATCATGCTGACCAGAAAGGCGGCACCCGTAAAAATCAGCGACCACTTGACCACCGTTTCCTGCCAAGCCCCATCCGCAAGTTTTTCTCTTGCCTTAACACTTGCTAATTTTCTGACCAGTTCCATCAGCCACACCTCCTGCCTTGCCAACAGCTCCCCATATGTTCCACATGCTCATAACGCTCCCCACAGTTTGTACGACAAAAAGAGGCTCCACAAATCACCCTCGCAGGCAATCTGCAGAACCTCCAATTTCTTTGGTCAGTTCAACCTTATTTACACTTTTTACCATCGCCGTTCTTTGGCGATGATATTATGTTACATTATTACACCCAGTATGTCAATAGGTTTAATGCATGTTTGCCCCAAAAATTTTCTCTTAACTTTCCCGCTATTTTCAACGATATAGAGGACAGAGATATTTGTGTTCAAGGAGGAATCATCATGGCCATGGTAATCAACAACAATTCTTCCGCCCAGATGGCGCTGGGAGAAATGCGCAAGAATAACAGCAAACTGGACAAAGCCTCCCGTCAGGCTGCCAACGGCGTGAAGATTGGCGGCGCAGGCGACGGCGCTTCGGAATACTCCATTTCCGAAAAAATGCGCGTGCAGATCCGCGGTCTCGAACAGGATATCGCCAACGCCCAGACCGGCACCAGCCTCATCAAGACCGCCGAAGGCGGCATCCAGGACATCATCGACAACCTCAGAAGCCTCAAGGAACTGGCCCTCAATGCCGCCAATGACCATAATACGGACTTGGACAGGGAAACCATACAGAAGGAAGTCAACAGCCGGCTGGAAACCATTGACGATATTGCCGCAACCACCAATTACAACGGCAGACTGCTTCTGAATGGTGATTATGGTATGCCGGAAAATTCTATCACCAACACAACGCTCCCCTCTGAACCAACAGGTACGGCAATAATTTTACCCAATGGTGACTATACTATATCCAATGATGGCGTCTATATGTTGCCCACAGGTTATCAAGGCCGTATAACCATCACAGCCACCAATGTAAAAATTGTCCAGCAAAATCCCAGCGATGTGCATTATGCTACTGCCATTGAATGTTCATCCTCAGGGGGGCAAAACCTTTGGCTTGACGATGTAAAAATTCATAATGGCTTATATGCTGCTGGATTCTACGATTTGAGCGGGCAGCTCAACAACAATGTCATAAAGTTCAACGGAAGCGGCAACACCTTGAACATTCGCAACGATGTGCAGCTAATTGGCGGCAATACACCACAAGGCAACGATAGCGAAAACAACGTTTGCAGATACTATGCTGCCATTAACACAGCAGGCGGACTTGCCATCAACGGCGTTGGCAACAACAGCTCTTTAATATCTTACCTTGACGATAATGGCGGTGGTTATAACTGCGAAGCAGCTGCCATCGGTTCTGACCGTGGGCAACAACTATCCGGCGATATTACAATCAACGGACTTTCTTATCTAGAAGCAAATTCTGAATGGGGGCCCGGCATTGGCGCAGGCAGGAATGGACGTGTCGGCAATATAACCATAAACAATGTTGATGAAATCCGTGTCGGCACCAGAGGCGGAGCTGGCATTGGCGCCGCCCCCAGTGGACAAACCGGAAATATTAACATTAACGCTAATCGTCTATATGGTCATACAGGAAATTACGATGGCCCTGGGACTGTCATAGGCAATTACCAAGGAGCCAACGGTTCTATCAATATTAACGCTGAATACATTTTTCTTGCCTGCAAACCAGCTACAGCCTCTCTGGGAAATTACACAACCGGCAACAATACCAGCGGACTTACAATTACCTCCCCCGCAACTGTGAATGGCACTCCTTTTAATCCAAATGGAAACAGTTATATTGCCAATCCAAGCCAATATGTAAATTCCCAGGTTTTTGAATACAACGGCCCATCCGGAGCAAATACAAGTGAAACTGGAAAGGTTGAACTCCACGGCCTGGTCATCCACACCGGCACCAAGGCCAATCAAAACCTGCGGGTTATCATCAACAGCATGGACACAGGCACGCTGGGAATCGAGCCTCTGCCAGTAAATCCCCGGGACGCAGCGGTAACCGCCATCTCCGCGATTGACACTGCCATCACCTACAGCCTCAACGAGAACACCCGCATGGGCGCGTATCAGACTGAGCTGTCCTATACCATCGCCAACCTCACCACCGCCAGCGAGAACACGCAAAGTTCTGAGTCCGTTATCCGTGACGCTGATATGGCAAAAGCCATGATGGAACATGCTAAGTACAACATTCTGTCCCAATCATCCCAAGCCATGTTGGCTCAAGCAAACCAAAACAGCAGCGGAGTATTAAGCCTGCTGCAATAAAGCAAGCACCTGCACCCAGAGACATACGTAACTTGGCGCAGGTGCTTGCTTTTTGACCGGAGCGCACTGCCGCAGGCTGGCTCCAATGTGAAAGAATCTAAATACAAACCTGAAAGCCGCGCCGTGGTGACCGGCGCAGTCCACCTAAGTCAACGGCATTTCCGAAGGAGTCATTTGCGCGCGGGTCAAAAAGCAAGTACCTGCACCCTACGTCTTATACATATTTTACTTTTACATATTGAGTTTTTATTTACTATATGATAGCATATTCATATAGTAAGGAGATTCACCATGACACCTAAAGAAATGGAAAAGAAGATAAAAAAGGACGGTTGGTACCTTGACAGCATAGAAAGCTCACACCACCATTACAAGCATCCGACCAAACCGGGCAAGGTCACAATTCCGTTTCACACGAAACCAAAAGACTTGTCTGTGCGTGTAGTAAAATCCATCCTGCGACAGGCTGGATTAGCATAAGGAGGACTGATTTATATGCTCAGTATTTACCCTGCCATTTTTTATAAAGAAGAAAACGGCGGTTACTCTGTGATTTTCCCCGACCTTAACCACCTTGCCACCTGCGGAGACACCATGCAGGAAACAATGGAAATGGCCATTGATTGTCTGGCAGGTTATCTTTTCACCGAGAAATTGGAAGGCAATAAACTTCCCGCCCCTACTCCTTTGGAACAAGTTGACCCATATTGTGAAGACACAGATGAAGAAGATAGAAAAACAGAGCGCTTCGTCAACATGGTTTCAGTCGATGTTGAAGCCTACGCCGCCCTGCATTTCAACAAAGCCGTGAAGCGAACAGTCTCCATTCCCCAGTGGTTAAATAACCGCGCAATTGCCAAGAAAGTAAACGTCTCAAAATTATTGCAACAAGCCTTAATAAAGGAACTAAATGTTATCCAAACCATATAAAAAAATCCCTGCGCCACTAAGTATCCCCTTTCAACTGCAAAACCTCCGAATCTCCCCCAATCGTTTATAAAGATGCTTGCCCGGACAGGCGGTATCATTCACATCCCGATGCCCCACAATCACGCCTTTTTTCATGGGGTCAAGCCCATATTTCCTGCACAGCCAGCGGCAAAGTTCCTTAACCGCTTTCATCTGTGCATTCGTAGGCTTGCCAATATCAAAATTTCCCGCCAGACACACACCGATAGAATGCTTATTATGTCCAAAAGCATGCGCACCAATCATCTGCGGACGCCGCCCCTGCTCGATCATGCCATCCTTGCGAATCAGATAATGATAGCCAATCCCTGCCCACTTTCTGTCCTCCTGATGAAATTTATGAACAGCTGCTGCCGTGGAATCCTTATCCACATTTAGAAAGCCCGTATGATGAATGACCAAAGCATCCGTAACCGGCCGCTCCTCGTATTCCGTAAACTGAAAAAAGCGTTTATAAATCATGGGTTCATAATAAGAAGCCTCAACGATTTTCTGCCCGTCCAACATTCCCAGCAAACAGGCCGCACCAACACACAAAAACTCCCGCCTGTTCATCACCAAACCTCCTTACCAAAATTCACTCTCCACCAATATCTTTTTATATTTCTCAAAATTCGCGCCTCGCCCAAACAATTCCTGCCACCCAGCAAACACAAAAAAGCACCTGCCCAAGAAACGTCTCTCCCAAACGTAACTTGGCGCAGGTGCTTGCTTTTTGACCGGAGCGCACCGCCGCAGGCTGGCTCCAATAAGAAAAAATCTAAACCAACGGCTGAAAGCCGCGACGTGGTAACCGGAGCATCCCCCTAAGTTAACGGCATTAGCGAGGGAGCCATTTGCGCGCAGGTCAAAAAGTAAGCACCTGCGCCGAGCTGCCGCCGTTCCCTACAGCGCACTCCATCAAACGCCCCAGCGTCTCACCCGATAATGCTGATACCCATTCAAGATAAGCAGCACCAATAATGACATCCCCAGCATCACAATCGCCACCGCCGCAGCCGCCTGATAATCAAACTGCTCCAGTTTCGTCATAATGAGCAATGGTGCAATCTCCGTTTCATAGGGCATATTCCCCGCAATAAAAACCACGCTGCCATATTCGCCAATCCCCCGGGCAAAGGCCAATGCAAAGCCGCTGACGAGCGGCGTAATGAGTTCCGGGAAAATCACCTTGCGGAAGGTCAGAAATTTTCCCGCCCCCATAATGGCCGCCGCTTCCTCCAGAGAACCGTCCAAATCTCTGAGCACCGGCTGAACGCTGCGCACCACAAAGGGTATGCCCACAAAGATCAGCGCTATCGTAATACCCACCGCCGAGAATGCTGACGGAATGCCTGCGGCATAGAAGAACTGGCCCAGCCAGCCATTTTCCACATAGAGCGTGGTCAGCGCGATGCCTGCCACCGCCGTTGGCAGGGCAAATGGCAGGTCGATAAGCCCGTCCATCAGCCGCTTGCCGGGGAAATTATAGCGCACCAGCACCCAGGCCAAGAGCAGGCCGAACACGGCATTAATCACCGCCGCCGCCAGCGCACAAGCAAAACTTAACATATAGCCATGCACCATGCGGTAATCCGTCACCTGCCGGATAAAGCTTTCCCCGCTCATGCCGCTGGCATAGAGCACAAATGCGCCCAACGGCAAGAAAATCAACAACGACAGATAGAAAAACACAATCCCCAAGGCGAACCCGCCGCCCGGAATAACCTGCCCCAGCCTCATAATACCGCCCCCTTACGCTTACTTCTGATAAATCTGGTCAAAGGTGCCGCCATCGGCAAAATGCTCCTTCTGCGCTTTCGTCCAGCCGCCAAAGGCATCATCAATGGTAAAGAGCTTGAGTTCCGGGAACTGGCCCTTGTACTTTTCAAAGATGGCCTTATTGCGCGGACGATAGAAATTCTTGGCGGCAATTTCCTGCCCATTTTCAGAATAGAGATAATTAATGTAAGCCTCAGCCACCTTGCGGGTTCCCTTCTTGTCCACGACCTTATCCACCACCGCCACGGACGGCTCTGCCAAAATGGACAGGGACGGCGCGACAATCTCGTAATCCGGCGAATCCTTGAGCGTAATCAACGCTTCATTTTCCCAGGCAATCAGCACATCCCCCTGACCGCGCTGCACAAAGCTGGTCGTTGCGCCACGGGCGCCGGAATCAAGCGCCACCACATTCTGGAACAACTTTTTGATAAAGCCCTTGACCTGCGTTTCGTCACCGTTAAATTTCTGGCGGGCATATTCCCAAGCCGCCAAATAATTCCAACGAGCACCGCCGGAAGTCTTGGGATTCGGCGTGACGATTTTCACATCATCCCGTACCAAATCGTCCCAGTCATGGATGTTCTTTGGGTTACCCTTGCGCACAAGGAAGACAATGGTCGAAGTATAGGGCGCGGAGTTATCGGGAAATTTCTTCAGCCAATCCTTGTCGATAAGTCCCGCCTGCGCGATTTCGTCCACGTCATACGCCAGGGCGAGCGTCACGACATCGGCCTCCAAACCTTCAATAACCGAGCGGGCCTGCTTGCCGGAACCGCCATTGGACTGACGGAATTCCACATCCTGACCGCTTTCCTTCTGCCATTCCCCCGTAAAGACCTGATTAAATTCAGCGTAGAGTTCGCGGGTCGGGTCATAGGATACATTCAAAAATTCCCCTGCCCCTTTGCCGTCGGCACCATTTGCCGCCTGTTCACTGCCGCAGCCGGCAAAACCGATTGCCGTCAGTATTCCTAATGCCACACTTGCCGTTTTCCACCACTTCATTATGATTACCTCCCCAACATAAATATAAATAATTTCCTATATAAAATAAGAGGCTCCACAAAATTCCCCACAAGGAATTTGTGGAACCTCCAATTTTTTTGGTCAGTTCACTGAACCGTATTTACTTCACACAAGCATTTAACACTTATGTTCATTTGCGATGACCTTATGTTACACTATTACACCTATCATGTCAATAGGCAAGGCAAAATTTTACCTCCGTTTCCTCAGCAGCCGTATCCTCTACCACTGCCTGATCGAGCACAAAATGAATGAATTCATCTACAGCGTCCTGACTTGGCACCTTGGCAGTGTACATCTGATTGCCCATCTGCGGTACCATCATTTCCGGCATGCGCTCACACATGACAAGCTGTGCGCCATAGCGCTCCATGATTTCGGCATGGGTATGCACATACTGATGGCAGTCACGGCGGCTGGCATAGACACAGTAACAATGCTCACCGCTGTCCGGCAGTTTCCGATAGTTGTCCGTCACCATATCTGCCCAAACCTGATACACATCGGTGGAGTGGGCAAAGTCAATCATATCCGGCGTATAGCCGCCCGCAGGGCGCATATTGACTTCGAGTCCTACAAAATCCCCGACATCACCCAAGCCCGCCTTTGCCTTGGTCAGGCGGAAAAATTCCAGATGAACAAAGCGGCTCTTGACGCCAAACGCCTTGACCGTAGCCCGGCCTACGCCTTTTAACTCTGCCGGGGCATGCGCAGCCGTATAATAGGATAAGTCCAGCTGTTTGAGCACGATATCCATAACCGAAGGCGGCCATACCGTCATGGACTCCAACAGCGGCTTGGAATCCGCATCGATAATGGCATCATAAGAACAGATATCCCCAGTGATAAACTCCTCCATCACATAGGGCACAGGCAGATTTTTGGCAAAGAATTCCTGCAAATCCCTATCATTTTCGAGCTTAAAGGTATCGCAGGCACCAACGCCCACATCCGGCTTGACGATTACCGGGTAATCCACTACCGCGATAAACTTCCGCGCCGCTTCAATGTCCGTGATTTTATGCAGACGCGCCGTCGGCACACCCGCCTTGGCATAAAACTCCTTCATGGCGGACTTATTCTTGATGCTGGCAATATTTTCATACTGGTAACCCGTGGTCACATGAAAATCCGTGCGCAAACGGGCATCCTGCTCCAGCCAGAATTCGTTATTGGACTCAATCCAGTCAATCTTCCCGTGCTTAAAGGCAAAATACGCCACCGCACGGTACATCTGGTCATAGTCCGACAAGTCCGGCACGAAATAGTATTCCGTCAGGGAATCCTTCAGCCGCTTGTCCAA
>DFHU01000050.1:14244-15439 GCA_002373045.1 Pseudoselenomonas ruminantium
GCGGTCACAGAAATTCCAATAATGCTTGGGAAAATGCGGGGAAATAAATACAAAATTCATTTGCCATTAGCCTCCAATTCTTGTTTCACCCAGCATATAGGGCAGGAAGTACAAAATCTGCTTCTGCCACCAACACCAGTCGTGGTTCACATCATAACCCCAAAAATCCGTCCAGCCGTGAATCCCCTTGACGTGGAAAATATCGCCCATAATGGCGGTCGTACGGCGGCCTTCGTCTTCCCAGGCGCCCTGACCGACACAGAGAATGATGGGCTTTTCGTTGTACTGCCGGATATACGGATGGTCAGGCGGCATCTGCGCCAAAAAATCCATCGGCGAGTTTTCATAGAGCGTTTCATTCAGCCAGCCATCAAAGAAAAACTTGGCATCGTAAACGCCCGACAGGGACAATATCCCCGCAAAAAGTTCCGGACGTCGCAGGAATAAGATTGCTGCATGCAGGCCGCCCAAACTGCAGCCGGTCACGATGGGCAGTCTGCCCGTGCCATTCCTGTCCGCGATAAAGGGCAAGACCTCCGCCACGATATAGGTATAGTACGCTTCCTGACGGTTGGCACGCCAGCCCTTATCTCCCCAGACATTTGACCAGGTTTCAATATCCACCGTATCCACGCAAAAGAGCTGTATCCTGCCTTCATTTAGATAACCAGCCAGCGTATCAATCATGCCAAAGTTCTCGAAATTATCGCTCATGGCATCCTGCGTGGGAAACACCAGAACAGGCGTGCCCTTTTCCCCATAGATGCGGATGCTCATATCCCGCTGCAAGCGCTTACTATACCAACTGATATGTTCTTTTACCATTTCATCATCCCCTTCCCCTCTTAAGAAAAACTCCAGACATTTCCCGTCTGGAGTTTACCCGCTATTTACCTTTGACTTGTCAAATACCATCGCCATCCATAAACCGCTGTTTTTCCAAACGGTCAAAATGGGTAACTGTACCCTGTTTTACAATGATGCTCAAGCGGCCATAATAAAGGCTGGCAAGCTCCCGCTCAATGGTGCGGCGCAAATTCCGCTCGGTATCCTCCGACCATTCCGCAGGCTTGGGAATGCCCTGCCATGGATGCACACGCATCTTTTCGGTACGCTCCACCTGAATCAGAACACCATTTTGGGCAATCAGTACCACTTCCCCGAAGTACAGGCCCCGTAAAACCGACATAATGTA
>DFHU01000052.1 GCA_002373045.1 Pseudoselenomonas ruminantium
TGTTAGCAGATTTTAGGAGAGCTTGCGGAGTCATTCAGAAATAAACTACACAGCATGCTTGCTGAAATCCGCCTATCCTGCGTTGTCGTCAGTCGACATAGCAATTGCTATGCCTCCTTCCTCCGCCTTGGCTATACGAATTTCATCTGCGCCTTCTGCGCATTTTATTTCTTGCTGACTCCTTAACGAAAGCCTGTATATAATATAGCACTATTGAGAATGAAAATCAATAGATGATTGAGATTTTTTTTCAAAAAGTTTTTTACGCCAGAAGGTCACGAATTTTCCTGTCCAAAATATCCAAATTGTTACTGGAGATTATGAGCACTTCCGTGCCCTTGTCCACTTCACCCTTTGCCTTTTGCGTGCAGGCGTGGGACACGGCATTGGTGTTGATGACGAGAATATCCGTGCCAGAGAGTTTATCCCGGTCAAAATTCTTGCTACTGCCAATAATCTTGAAGCCGGGATGGCGTTCTGCCACTTTTGCCTGCCAGGCATCTGTGCCCCCAATGACTGCCACCTTCAAAGGCAGGTCAGCAAAGCAGTCCGCGAGAACTTCCTCGAATTCTTCCTCTGCTGCTTCTTCGGCAATTTCTTCAACTACCTGCGGCTCTATCGGCTCATGCCGCCGCAGACGCTCCCGAATTTCTTTTAAGCTGTCCTGCAGGCGAATATTTTCCACCAAAATATCTTCGTACTTTTCCTTATAATTGTTGCGTTCAGCCTGCACAACAGCCAGCTGATTTTCTAAGTCCAGGCATTTACCTTCCAACTCTGCCAGCCGCTTCAACGCACTTTTGGGCGGCTTTGTCTGCGCCATATTCTTCACCTCTGCTCACTTTTTTGACGCCATATTCAACCAATGTTAATCACTTGACCGATTTTCTTTCCCATGCGCCAGACAAAAGCACTGCCCAAATAGGCGACCACCACGCCAGCCAGCACATCCGTAGGGTAATGTGCGCCCAGATAAAGGCGGGAAAAAGCCATAACGACCGCCAAGGCCATGACCAAAATACGAACCCAACCGCAATGCAGGCGCCAAATGATAAAGACAAGCGCAAAGGCACAGATTGTATGCCCGGAAGGAAAGGAAAACGAACGGGGCAAAGGCCCTAACAACATGAGGTCAGGAATTTGCAAAAAAGGGCGGGGACGCATGACCACATGCTTTATGCACTCGCCCACACCACCACTGAACAGTATCGCGATAAGCAACAGAATTCCCTGCCCCCGGCTGCTCCGTCGAAAGGCCAGCAGCATCGCCATAAACAACCATACGGCGCCAAAACTGCCGATAGCGCTGACAAACAGCATGACCGGTGTCAGATAATCGTTGCGTATATATTCCTGTATTCCGATAAGTATTGCTTTATCCATCGTAAAACCTCCATTGCCCTAGTATAACATAACCAGACCGGATTCTCCTAATCCAGCCCATATTTTCTTATAACAGAGCGTATATAATAATTGACAATAGTATACCCTCCTGTTATAATAAGTTACAAATTTACAGTCAATAATCATTCTCTCTACCACAAGGAGGAAAGCAATGAGCAGAAAATATTTCCCTTTGTCCACCGACAAGCTACACGAGGTCATTCAGAAATTCCCTACTCCCTTTCACATATATGAAGAAAAAGCCATCCGCGAAAACATCCGCGCCTTAAAGGCAGCCTTTAGCTGGGCACCGGCCTTTCACGAGCAGTTCGCGGTAAAAGCCCTCCCCAATCCCCGCATAGTGCAGATTCTGCACGAGGAAGGGGCCGGCACCGACTGCAGCAGTCTGGCGGAACTGTTGATTTCCGAAGCCGCAGGGCTAAAAGGCGAGGAAATTCTCCTGACCTCCAACGATACACCTGCCGATGAATTCCAAAAGGCCGTGGAGTTAGGAGCCATCATCAACCTTGATGATATCACCCATCTGGATTATCTGGAAAAACATGCAGGACTGCCCAAGGTTCTCTGCTTCCGCTATAATCCCGGTGATGAAGTGGAGGGCAACGATATTATCGGTCAGCCCACGGAAGCAAAATACGGCCTGACCCACGAACAGATGCTCGAAGGCTACCGCCGCGCCAAGGAAAAGGGCGTCAAACGCTTCGGTCTGCACACGATGGTCGCGTCCAATGAACGCCGTACCGAAGCCTTCCTGCTCACGGCCCGCCTGATGTTTGAACTGGCCATTGAACTCAAGGAAAAACTGGACATCACGGTTGAATTTGTCAATCTCGGCGGCGGCTTTGGCATTCCCTATCGCCCGGAAGAAGAACCGCTGAACCTGCAGGAAATCGGTGAAGGCATCCATAAGCTCTACCAAAAAATGATGGTCCCTCACGGCCTTGATAACGTAGCTATTATGACGGAAAGCGGCCGTGCCATGACCGGCCCTGCCGGATGGCTGGTATCCACCGCCATCCACGAAAAACATACCTACAAGGACTACATCGGTCTGGATTCCTGCATGGCTAATCTCATGCGCCCCGCCCTGTACGGTGCTTACCATCATATCACGGTAGCCGGCAAGGAAGCTGCCCCGCTTGACCACGTATACGACGTAACTGGCTCCCTCTGCGAGAATAACGACAAGTTTGCTATCGACCGTAAGCTACCGGAAATCAACATTGGCGATATCGTGATTATCCATGACACAGGCGCCCATGGCAGTGCAATGGGCTTTAACTACAATGGCAAGCTCTGGTGCGCTGAACTCCTGTTGCGGGAAGACGGCTCCATCGAACTCATCCGCCGCGCCCAGACCATTGACGATTACTTCGCCACCTTAAAATATCCCGGCTCCCTGCTCTGACCAAAAAGCAGATAAAACAGGCTCCCTGCCCGAAAGAGGCAGGGAGCCTGTTTTATTGCAGTTGTACCATTACACAATTCCGACCGTTCTTTTTCGCCTGATAAAGCGCATCATCCACCCGCTTAAACAGCTTAACCGTCGTATCTGTTTCCGTCTGCCAAAGGGTAATCCCCAGACTGCAGGTTATCTTATGTCCAGCCATCGGCGTCTTTTCCACCTGCAAGCGGATTTTTTCCGCAAATTCTTTGAGTTCCGGCAAAGTCTGTATACTGGTCAGCACCATAAATTCCTCGCCGCCCCAACGTATACAGTATGTATCCCGGTCAAGCAGCTGCCGCACGACCATGGCAAAGCCCCGCAGCACCGCGTCCCCGGTATCATGCCCATAATTGTCATTGATTTTTTTGAAAAAATCAATATCCATCATCAGCATCCCGAAAGGCTGCCCCGTCTTGCGCGCTTTGGCCACCGAAGAGGCCAGCAGCGCTTTCAATTTATTGCGGTTCCAACAGCCGGTAAGCGCATCGGTTTCCGATTTGCGCTGAATGAACGCCGCTTTTTTCTCCAACCCTGCTGTATGCTGTAAAAGATGTTCCTCATGCCGCACCTGCTCCCGCAAAATGATAATGACAAAATACAAAAAAGCATATACGCCCAACGGAGTCAAATACGTATGCCAGGGCAACAGATGGTAATGTCCTGCTATGCCATCAAAAACACCTAAAACGGTAAATGCGCCTGTCGGCAGCATGACCGCCCGGCACAATACATCACCCTCATGAGCAGCCGTTATACACCAATAAATTGCCAACCCTTCGCCTATAGGCAGCAGCAAATAGAAAATTCCCATCAACCGGTTCATGGTATGGAACCCCAGCAGTTCGCCTCCCATGGCGATTACAAACAGGCCAATATTCAGCGCTAACAC
Source organism: Pseudoselenomonas ruminantium (assembly GCA_002373045.1). Taxonomy (GTDB): domain Bacteria; phylum Bacillota; class Negativicutes; order Selenomonadales; family Selenomonadaceae; genus Selenomonas_A; species Selenomonas_A ruminantium_J. The sequence continues at coordinate 3,741 of DFHU01000052.1, forward strand.
ATAATTCATTCGTGCGTAGGGCTTATCCCGTAAAAGATTCGCCAAAATCAGATTAGACGATATTGGCAGCATATAAGCCAGTATGCTCAGGCCGTACCACCAGAAAACAGGCCAGTCCAAAAACAGGCATTTCACATTGGATGCACACACCACCCAAAGTTCAAACACCAGCATAAAGAGGATGATATAGCCATAAAGCCTTTTCCATCCCTGATGATTAAAGTAATAATAGAGAAACATGATAAGGATAATGGCCATCCCCACAGGAAATGCCAGCACCAACGGAACATCCGAAAAAAAGAGTCGTGCCATCTGCGCCTGTTCCGTATCCACAGAAAACATACTGAACCAGCCCAAATCCTGCGGCGAATTGGCAAACAACTCCAATATCAGCAGCTGTTCTCCCTGAAACTCCGGCAACGAAAGCATATATGGCTGCGAGCCTTCATCAAAACGCTGCGCCTGAAAATGCCCCACAGCAAAAAAGAACTCATCTCCCAACCACATGCGCATTGACTGCTTAGCCGTCATCATGAGCAGAACTCTTTTTTGCGGGTCCAAATCCCGTATGGGCATCGCCAGCAGCAACCGTTCCGTTCCCTGCTTGAACACAGGGCGGTTATCCTTATCAAAAACCGGCCAATCCTGGATATTCTGCTGGACAAACTCAGGCACTCTCTGCCCATGCGGCAAAGGCTGGCTAAGCTCATAATATCGCCAGGGAGCGCCCAGCTGCGCGGCTTCACCGCCTGCTGCCCAACCCAGGCACAAAGTCAGGCAGAGCAACAGGCTATATATGATTTTTCCCATGCACTCTGCCTCCTCGTTCTACTCCATAACCACCTGATTACGGCCATTGCATTTCGCCGCATACAGGGCATCATCCATCCGCCGGAAAATACCGACCTGACTGTCATT
>DFHU01000024.1:0-4441 GCA_002373045.1 Pseudoselenomonas ruminantium
TATTTAACTGTCGAAAACGGGATTATCGGCTAAACCTCTATAAAAAGCAAGTAATTTTTTGACGATTTTGATTGTTTTTGGATTATATTTTCTGTACACTCAGGCGAGAATCTGTTTAACCAGTTTCGCCAGTGCACGCTGGTCATTGCCATGCATGAGTTCCCGCGCGGAATGCATGGCCAGCAGGGGTACACCGATATCCATAGTGCGCAAAGGAACGAGGGCTGAAGCAATGGAGCCTAAGGTCGAGCCGCCCCGGCTGTCACTGCGATTGACAAAATGCTGCCAGGGAATATCGCAGGCCTCACATACGCCCCGCACAATGGCCACAGCCTCCGTATCGCCGGCATAAGACTGACTTGCGGCCTGCTTTAACACGACACCGCCGCCCAGCACCGGTTTATGGCTGGGGTCGCACTTGTCCATAAAATTCGGATGCAGGGCATGGGCCACATCCACAGAGAGCATAAAGCCTGCGGCAATAGCGGCCAGCATTTCTTCACGGGACTTGCCCAAAGCGAGATAAATCCGCTCCAACACCTGCAGCAATACCGCCGAACCTGCGCCCTGCTTGGTCTGGCTCCCCACTTCCTCATTGTCAAAGAGCGCCGCCAGCCGCAGGCCGGTCATTTTCGCCGTATCTACAGCCATAATCCCCTGCAGGCAGGCCAGTACCGAAGTCAAATTGTCAAGTCTTGGGGAGGAAACAAATTCCTCATTTAAGCCGCAAAGGCTCCCTTCCTCATAGGGATAAGCCGACAATTCATAGGATAGAATATCTACCTGCTCCACCTTCAGCTGCTCAACCAGCCATGTATGGAAAAACTCTGCCGTAAGTTCTTCCCCACCAACGGCTGCCAGCGGCAGCATATCTTTCTGTGCGTTAAGCTTCCCCTCGTCATTGACTTCCCTATCCATATGAATAGCCAATGAAGGAATCGTAAACAAAGGACGGGCAAAATCCACCAATTTTACCTGCGGCACAAAGGGGTCAGCACTGCGCAAAGCCACCTTACCCGCTAATGCTAAAGGCCGGTCCAGCCAAGTGCGCAGCATCATGCCGCCGTATTTTTCCACATTGAGCACGCCATAGCCTTCCCGCGTGATTTCCGGCTGCGGTTTCAGACGAAAACACGGAAAATCCGTATGCGCTGCCGCGATTCGCAGCGGGCCACCTTCCGTACCCAAGGCAAAAGCCAACAAGGTGGAATCAAAAGCCTTTACAAAGTACCGCCCGCCGGGCTGCAATTGCCACTGTTCACTGAGGCTTAATTCTGTAAAACCAGCTTTTGCCAGCCGTTTAGCCGACGCCGCCACGGTATGATAAGGCGTAGGCGCCTCCTGGATAAAATTCAGCAGCTCCTTGATATCCTTCTTCATGCGTCCTCGTTCCCTTCCTCAACAAACTTGCCCAGCACATAGAAATTCCCATGCGCCTTGGCAAAAATCTTGCCATCCTCGCTTTTGAGTTCACTTTCACAGGTCATGGTATGCCGTCCGTCATGCAAAACCTTCGCCGTGGTTACGACCTTGGCCGTCAGCGGCACCGCATGCAAAAAATCCGTAGTCAGACTGATTGTTACCACCTTCTTATTACAGGCCAGACACGCCGCTCCCATAGCTGTATCGGCCATCGTCATCAGCACTCCGCCATGCGCAATGCCGTACAAATTGGTATGTACCTCGTCAATGGGCAGTTCCAGCCGCACTTCCCCCGTGGGCAATGGCTGTACCTGAATATGAAGATATTCCACAAAGGGATTATGATGATAAAAGCGCACAATCTGCTGCTGTAGTTCCGTAAGTTCCTGACTCATAAAGCACCTCACCTATTCTTTCTTCTGCTCAAATTATACTCCTCTCCTTGAAAAAATACCATTCAGCAATTTTGCTCCATAAATAACCAACTGCTAAATAAGCCCGCCTAAGTAAAGCAATCACAACAAACTAAGCCCGCGGATGCTGGTAATGTTTTCCGCAGTTTTTGACAAGCCTGAGCGAAGGAAAATATTGCCAGCATCCGCGGGCGTCTTATTGACGATTTTTTACACAAAACTAATCCTCACAAGGTTTTTCTCTCCCTGATGACGAATATGTAAAAATGTGTTGTTCTATGCAGAAAGAAGGTTTTACGATGCAAACGTATAAAATCGCCGTAATTGCCGGCGACGGCATTGGTCCGGACGTCATCAATGAGGGCAAAAAAGTCCTCACCGGCATTGCCAAAATGGACGGCAGTTTCCAGGTAGAATTTACCGATTTCCCCTGGGGCTGTGAATATTACCTCAAAGAAGGTAAAATGATGCCCGAAAACGGGTTGGAAATTCTCAAAGATTTTGATGCTATCTATTTAGGTGCGGTCGGCTATCCCGGCGTGCCCGATGATGTTTCCCTGCAAGGCCTGCTCTTAAAAATCCGCAAGGGCTTTGATGAGTACATCAACCTGCGCCCAGTAAAACTCCTCAAAGGTGCGCCCTGCCCCCTCAAAGATGTCAAAGAAGAAGACATTGATATGGTCGTGGTACGCGAGAACAGCGAAGGCGAATACGCTAATGTCGGCAGCCGCCTTTATCCCGGCACCGAGCAGGAAATTGCCCTGCAGACCGGCGTCTTCTCCCGCAAAGGCTGTGAGCGCGTTATCCGTTACGCCTATGAACTGGCAAAAAAAGAGGGCAAGACCCTGACTAATGTCAGCAAGGCCAATGCCCTTGGCTACTCCATGGTGTTCTGGAACGAAATCTTTGCCGAAGTGGGCAAGGACTATCCCGAAGTCAAAACTTCCAGTCTCATGGTGGATGCCGCCAGTATGTTCTTCGTCAAAAATCCCGCCCGCTTCCAGATTGTCGTAACCAGCAATCTCTTTGGCGATATCCTGACGGATTTAGGCGCCGCCATCGCCGGCGGCATGGGACTTGCCGCCGGTGCCAACCTCAACCCGGAGCGCAAATTCCCCAGTATGTTTGAGCCCATCCATGGCAGCGCACCGGATATTGCAGGCAAAGGATTGGCTAATCCGCTGGCCGCCATCTGGAGCGTCAGCCAGATGCTCGACTTCTTCGGTCAGGAAGCATGGGGCAAGAAGGTCATCAACGCCATCGAAACGCTATTGCAAGAAAAAAAGACGCTTACGCCCGACTTGGGCGGCAGTGCCAAAACTGACGAAATTGGCGAAGCAATTATTGCCATCCTTCGCCGATAAAAACATAATCAAGCAAGACTAGGGCGTGTTGATTAAATGAGATTCGCCCAAATTTGCAGATAGTGGCTGTCCTCTGCAAGGCGACAAACCGCAGGCATAGCGGTGCTATGTCGAGGATTTGTCAACGCAGCAGGGACAGTCAATATCTGTGAAGATGGGTGGATTGAATTAATCAACACGCCCTAAGCCCGCGGGGCTGGTGATGTTTTTCCGTAGCTTTTGACAAGCCTGTCTATGGCGAAGGAAAAATATTATCTGCCCCGCGGGCGCCTTATCATATCTATGTAACATATACACAATTCCCCCCACCTGACCTTCCCGGCGTGGCCGTGATGCTTTGCCAAAGCGGAGCGTTTGACCGTAAGCGTTAAGAAAGAAATTTTATACCCAAAATAGCTCTAAAAGCCATTTGTCTGAGCACAGCGAGTTTATGGCTTTTAGAGCTATTCTATTAAAAAGTCAAAATTTGTTTTAGCTTACGGTCTAAGCGCAGACTGGCAAAGCATCGCGGCCACGCCGGGCACACTTACCTGTCAGAGAACTTAGTAATTCTCTGCATGAACCTCGAAGTAACTCTGCGGATGTGCACAGGCCGGGCAAATCTGCGGGGCCTTCGTCCCCACCACAATATGTCCGCAGTTACGGCATTCCCAAACTTTTACTTCACTCTTCTGGAACACTTCCTGCGCCTCCACATTTTTCAGCAGGGCACGATAGCGTTCCTCATGGTGTTTTTCAATTTCGGCCACCAGACGGAATTTCGCCGCCAGTTCCTTAAAGCCTTCTTCTTCGGCAGTCTTGGCAAAGCCAGCGTACATATCCGTCCATTCGTAGTTTTCCCCATCGGCAGCATCCTTCAGATTTGCTGCCGTATCGGGTACAGCACCATCATGGAGTTCCTTGAACCACATCTTGGCATGTTCTTTTTCGTTGTCGGCAGTTTTCAAAAACAGGGCAGCAATCTGCTCAAAGCCATCTTTCTTGGCTCTTGAAGCATAATAAGTGTACTTGTTGCGCGCCTGGCTTTCCCCAGCAAAGGCGGCTTCCAGATTCTTCTCGGTCTGAGTTCCAGCATATTTGCTCATACGTTACTACCTCCTAAAATCGAATTGTTTACACATGAATATCTTACCATAGAATAACCGCCCTCGTAAACGGGGCGGCTATTCCGATTTATGAACTTAATTACACTTTGAACTTCTGCACTTCATCCTGCAGCATACCGGCCATCTTCGCCAGCTG
>DFHU01000024.1:4566-50482 GCA_002373045.1 Pseudoselenomonas ruminantium
GTTTCGGAATTGGCCACGACACTGCGGCTCATTTCCTCAATATCCTTGATTGCTGACTGGCAGCTGTCGGCACTGTCTGTAGCTTCCTTGGAAGCACTGGCAATCTGCTGGGAACGATTGGAAATCTTTTCCACCAATTCCACGATAGCGGAGAACTCTCGTCCGGTTTCTTCCACGCTGTCTTTGGCTGTGGACAGATTTTCCGTACCTTCGTTCATGCTGTTGACGGCCTGCTGGGTTTCATGCTGAATCTGGCCGATAAGACCGGCAATCTGGCTGGCGGCTTCTTCAGACTGGGCAGCCAGCTTGCGGATTTCGTCTGCGACTACGGCAAAGCCGCGGCCGGCATCTCCTGCACGGGCTGCTTCAATAGCGGCATTGAGAGCGAGCAAATTGGTCTGTTCGGCAATGCCGGAGATGGTATCGGTTATGCGCCCGATTTCATCGGAACGCTCACCCAGGCTGTTGACCACGCGGGCAGATTCGCCCACGACTTCGGAAAGCCGTGCCATATCCTTGACGGTACGGGTAACCACCTGATTGCCGTTCTGGGCTTTTTCGGTAGCCTGCTGGGTTTCCACGGCTGCCCGGCGGGCATTATGTGCCATGCCGCCAATGCGTTCGAGCAGGGTATCCATGGACTGGGAAGCTTCATCGATGGCACTGAGCTGCTTATTCGTTGCTCCTGCTACATCGGTAATGGACTCAGCCACCTGCTGGCTGGCTGCTGCCGACTGGGTAGTCATTTCATTGAGCTGGGCTGCATCATTGGCTACCTGGTCAGCAGATTCTTTGATGGAGCCCATGAGCTGACGCATATTGCCGCCCAGGACCTTGAGGATTTCCACCATCTCGCCGATTTCATCTTCGCGCGCCGTATATTCCGGCTTAACGGGTTCTGCCCGATAATCCCCATGCGCAAATTTCTGCAAACGCCCCGTCACAAAGCTGATGGGGTCGCCAAAACTTTGGGCAATTTTCACGCCCAACAGCGCCATAATAACCGCTACCACCAAAATGATGATGGCAGAAATCATGATTTTCTGATAGAGCGCCTTCTGATTGGCCTCCATGTATTTGGCAGCTTCGGCATCGATGTAGTCAATCCAGGAGCCGGTACCGACAATCCAGCCATAGGGCTTAAACTCCATCACATAGTTGCGCTTGGGCAGAGGCTGGCTTTCGCCCGGTTTTGGGTAGGAAAAGTCAACAAAACCGCCGCCATCCTTCTGGCCTTCTTTTAACATATTTTCCATGTAAGGAACGCCATTGGGGTCTTTTTCCCCCCGGCGCATTTTGCCTTCAGCACTGCGGTTGCCGGCATGAGCCACGCAGATACCCGTGTTCTTTTCATCGGCAAAGAAATAGCCCTTGCCCTCGTCATAGCGCACGGCACGCAGGACATCCAAGCACATTGCCTTTGCCTGCGCTTCGGTTAATTCCCCAGACTGCTGACGCGCATAAATGCCGTTCAGCGAGGAAACCACGCCCTCTGTCTGCAAGCGCAATTCCCTATCGTAATGGTCAGCCAATTCCTTGCGATATTCTTCCACTAACTTATCATTATCTGTGATGGTGACGTACAGAAAATACCCCCCCACCGCCATCGTAGCAAAGACACTGACTGCCACGAACAGGGCTGTCAATTTGCCTCGTACTGACTTCATAAAAAACATAAGTTCTCCCTCCTTAGAATCTTTTCGAATATTGCGTTTTATAGGAATAATTCTATTTTAACAGGCATTTTCCTGCCTGCGAGCAAAGTTTTCTTTCCGTTCGAGGTCAAGTTCGAGTTCGAGGCATAAGACGCGGCGGGCGGGGGACTATCTGCCATCCGCAAAGGTACGGAACTAAAAATATTTTTTATCCTTAACGAACTGACTGGAAAAGTCAAAACTCGCTCCGCTCAAACAGTAGACTTTTCCAGTCTACATAGCGGTATGATAAAAAATATTTTCTTAACGTTCCGCACCTACGCTCCTGTCAGACAGTCCCCCGCCCGCCGCTCGCTGTCGCATTGCCTTTCGTCAGTTTTTTTCTCTCCATATACGAAAAAGTACCCTGCATCATCCTGCAAGGAACTTCACATTTCATATTAAATCATAGTAACGAGCGCTGAAAAGCAGCAGCCAAGTAAACTTGGCGCAGGTGCTTGCTTTTTGGTCACAGCCCGCTGCCGCAGGCTGGCTCCTAAACGAAAAAATCTAAACACAACGCTGAAAGCCGCGACGTGGTAACCGGAGCAAGTCCCTAAACCAACGGCATCAACCGAGGGAGCCATTTAGGGCGAAGACCAAAAAGCAAGTACCTGCGCCAATACGCACTACCTTTAAGCCTGTATCGTCCGAAACCCACTAGCCTTATGCAGCCTATTCATAATCGCCAGCCCCAATCCTTCAGAGGTCGTTCCCTCCCCCAACAGAATATCGGCTTCTTTTTCATCAAAGCTGCGCAAGGCCTCATAGATATTGGCCGCTATGGCGGGCAGCTGCCCTTGATGACCATAATCTGCCATCAGCTCTGCCGGAACAATATCACGGAGTTCCTGCAGTACTTCATGGCTCGCAATCACACCGACCTTATGGCCTTCATTCTGCAAACGCTCAATTTCCCGCCGAAAAGCGCGTGTCATGCGGGTCGGCATGCCCTCAATCATGGTCAGGGGTGCCTTGGGCGCATAGTGGGTGTATTTCATGCCCGGTGCCTTAGGCACGGAATCAGCGCCCACCAAAGCAGGGTCGATAATGACGCTGCCCGCGCCCAGCACTTCTTCGAGCATTTCTTTCGTAATCGCGCCCGGGCGCAGGATAACGGCCTTATCCCCTGACGCATCCACAATGGTGGATTCCACACCAAAGTCGCAGGCGCCGCCATCGAGTATCATGGGGATTTTTCCCTCCATATCTACCCGAACCGACTCAGCCGTGGTGGGACTTGGGCGGCCGGAGATATTGGCCGAAGGCGCAGCAATAGGCACGCCGGCTGCGGCAATCAGGGCGCGGGCCACGTCGTGTTCCGGCATGCGCACGCCGACAGTCGCCAGCCCACCGGTAATCCTATCGGGCACGATGCTCTTGCGGGGCAGAATCAAAGTGATGGGGCCGGGGCAAAAGGCAGCAATGAGCTTTTCGGCCTTTTCAGGAATCGTTGCTGCAATCTGGTCAATCATGGAGCGGTTGGCCACATGGAGAATCAAGGGATTGTCCGAAGGACGCCCCTTGGCCTGATAAATCTTGGCACAGGCGTCGGCATCAAGACCATTGGCGCCCAGCCCATACACCGTTTCCGTTGGAAAGGCCACAACCTCTCCTTGACGGATAAGCTCTCCGGCTGCATGGAGCGCTTCTTTTTGTGCTTTAACATTATCTATCTGAATCAGCTTGGTTTCCATTTATCTTGTCATGCCTCTTTTTTCCATGCCACAACTACCCGGTCAATGCCCGCATAGTCCTTTAAGATTTCCGTCCGGTCAATCAGCGGATTTTCCTTGGCCAGTGTCGCTACGGCCTGTGCCTGCTCAATGCCCACTTCAAAGGCCATAAAACCGCCATCATTCAGCATAGCAGGAGCTTCAGCGCAAAGCCTGCGGTAAAAATCCAACCCGTCCTCGCCGCCATCTAAGGCCGTATGCGGCTCACTTACCCGCACATCTGCCGCCAAGCCCGCAATATCTTTCGCCGGGATATAGGGCGGATTGGATAGGATTGCCGTATAGCACTTTCCCTGCAGGGGAGCCAGCAAATCCCCGGTAAAGAAATGCGCCCTGTCCGCAAGTTCCAAATTAGCTGCATTTTCCTCAGCCACTTCTCTTGCCTTGGGCGAAATATCCACGGTATCGAGCTGGGCATCTTTTACAAAATGCAGGACACTTAGACCCACCGCTCCTGTACCGGTACCGATATCGGCAATCTGCGGCTTTTCCTGCCCTAACTGGCGCAGCCTTTCCACGGCACCCTGCACGAGGATTTCCGTATCGGGGCGTGGCACCAATGTCGCTTCCGTGACCTTAAAGGTCAGGCCCATAAATTCTTTTTCGCCTAAGATATAAGCAACCGGCACATGATTGATGCGCTGCTTAATCATCTCGCGAAAAGCCGCCAGTTCTGCCGCCTGCAAGGGTTCGTCAAAATGCACATAGAGGTAAATCCGCTGTTTGTGCAGGACATGGCCGAGCAAAACTTCTGCGTCCAAGCGGGGATTTTCAATGCCCTTTTGGGCAAAGTAATCCTCCGTCCATTTGAGGATACGGCCGATTGTCCATATTTCATTTCCTGCCATTATTTCACCTGTTTCAGCCGTTCTGCCTGGTCGGCAGTAATCAGGGCATTTAAGATTTCGTCGAGGTCACCGGCAAGCACAGCGTCAATGCGGTGCAAAGTCAGGCCGATGCGATGGTCGGTAACACGCCCCTGCGGGAAATTGTAGGTGCGGATGCGCTCACTTCTATCGCCGCTGCCCACCTGATTTTTGCGGTCAGCCGAAATGCTGTCCATCTGTTCCTGCTGTGCCTTGTCGAGCAGCCTTGCCCGCAGTACCTTCATGGCCTTGTCCTTGTTCTTGAGCTGTGAGCGCTCGTCCTGACACTGCACCACGATACCCGTGGGAATATGCGTGATGCGGATGGCACTTTCCGTACGGTTGACGTGCTGACCGCCCGCACCAGACGCACAGTACAGGTCGATATGCAAATCGTTGGGATTGATATCCACGTCCACATCTTCGGCTTCGGGCAGTACCGCCACCGTCACCGCCGAGGTATGAATGCGCCCGCCAGATTCGGTTGCCGGCACGCGCTGTACGCGATGGGTGCCGCTTTCGTATTTGAGCTTGCTATAGGCACCAAAGCCCGTGACCATAAAGGAAATTTCCTTATAGCCGCCCAGTTCTGTAGGGTTCGCGTCAATGATTTCCATTTTCCAGCCCTGCTTTTCCACATAGCGGCCATACATACGAAAGAGGTCACCGGCAAAGAGCGCTGCTTCTTCGCCACCGACACCACCGCGGATTTCCACGATGACATTCTTATCGTCATTGGGGTCTTTGGGCAGCAGCAAAATGGGCAGCTCATTATCGAGGACTTCCTTCTGCGCCTTTAGTTCAGCCAGTTCTTCTTCGACAAACTTGCGCATTTCATCGTCCAAGGATTCTGCAAACATCGCCTTGGCTTCGTCAATGCCCTTGACTACTTCCTTATACTCGCGGAATTTTTCCACGATAGGCGCCAGGCTGGCATGTTCCTTGCTGTACTTCTGCCAGCGGCTCATATCGGCAATAACATCCGGGTCGCTAATCAGCGATTCCAGTTCCAAAAATTTATCTTCAACGGCTTGGAGTTTTTCCAGCACTTATTTCACCTCAAACTCATTCTGTAACAGCAGCGGCAACAGGAGCGTTATCCTCCACTTCATTTTCGACCTCTGCCTTATGGATATAATCCGGCGTACCTTCTAAAATTTCTTTCTCGGGCAGAACCGCCTTCAGCGATTCAATCGCCACTTCCACCATTTCATCATCAGGCGGGCGGGTGGTCAGATATTGCAGCCAGAGCCCTGGACGGATAGCGGTCTGAATCAGGCTGTTCTGACTGCGCCCGGCAAGTCTTATAATCTCATAGGAAATCCCTGCCACCACCGGCAACAGCAGGATACGGCTTAAAATGCGCTCCCAGAGAGAGGGCCAGCCTAAAAACGCAAACACAAAGATGGACACGAGCATGACAATCAGCAAAAAGTTCGTGCCACAGCGCGGATGCAGGCGCGGGAACTTCTGCACATTTTCCACCGTCAATGGCAGCCCTGCCTCATAGCAGAAAATCGTCTTATGCTCCGCTCCATGATATTGAAACACGCGGCGAATGTCCTTCATGCGGGAAATCCCCCAGATATACAGGAGGAAAATCACCAACCGCAAACAGCCTTCCAAAAGATTCAATACCACCGGGTCTTCCGTGGCTCCATGAATCAGTTTCGCCGCCCCTGTGGGAATGGCAATAAAGAGAACGCTGGCTAAAGCCAGGGCAAAGACAATCGTTCCCGCCATTTCCTTATCGGACAGCTGCTCGTCCTCCTCGCCGGCCATCTTGGCCGAATAGGACAGCGACTTCATGCCGATAACGAGCGACTCAATCAGCGACACCGTGCCCCGCAAAAAGGGCTTTTTCAAAATGGGAAATCTATCACCAATGGAATTTACCGGCTTGGTCTCGACCTGAATTTGGCCTTGCGGGTCGCGCACAGCTGTCGCCGTAAGTTTCGGTCCCCGCATCATCACGCCTTCAATAACAGCCTGACCGCCTACCATTAATTTCTTATCACTCATGGTCTTTCCTCCTAACGTACACTTGGAAACACCGAATATTCTTGATTTATCTTCATACTAAATAAAGCAGAGCAATTTGCTCTGCTTTACCATAACGTATCTTACTTCTTGGCGTAACGCTTGTTGAACTTTTCGATACGACCGCCTGCCTGTACGTCACGCTGACGACCCGTGAAGAACGGATGGCATTTGGAGCAAACATCGACGCGCAGTTCTTTCTGCGTGGAACCCGTGGTGAACGTGTTACCGCAACCGCAAGTTACCGTAGCTTCGAAATATTCCGGATGAATACCCTGTTTCATTATTTACACCTCGCTTTCACCCCAACGAAACTGGGAATTGATACAAGCAAGCTATGCGCGAGCTTGGTTTAGACCTAGCCTACCTTTTGGGGCAAAGCCAGTCAAGTTTTGACTTGGAACCAGACGTCAGTACGTCCAGTACCCGAATATTATAGCACGAGCAAAGTCACTATGCAAGGAATCCTTGAAAATTTGCTTGAAAATTTTTCCTACCTATATGATAATGGTAGTGTATATCAAGATATTACGCGAACTTCACATACAGAAAGGAAATTATTATGGCTAAACAAACCATGCAACATCAGTGCAGCTTCTGCAAGCGGATTATCAACGTCCGCGACCAGTACGACCTGCCCATCTACGACCCCAACACCGGCTTTGCCATCTGCCGCAACTGCATCAAGGAAGTCAACCACTTCTTAGAGGAACATGATGCCGCCCAGCAGCAGGACGAAAAGCAGGTCTTTGCCGGCCAGCTTGACGATATTCTCGCCAAGAACAAGCCCCATATCATCAAAAAGTATTTGGATGAATACATTATCAATCAGGACAGAGCCAAGAAAATTCTCTCGGTTGCGGTCTACAATCACTACAAACGCATGAAATACGGCTATCAGCACGATGACGGCACCGAGATTGAAAAATCCAACGTCATCATGCTCGGCCCCTCCGGCTGCGGCAAGACGGCGCTTTTATCCCACCTCTCGAAACTCTTGGACATTCCCTTTGCCGTAACAGATGCCTCCAGCCTCACCGAAGCCGGTTTCGTCGGCGCTGACGTAGAAGTCGCCGTCCGCAACCTCTACTACGCCGCTGACAAGGATGTGGAAAAAGCCGAACACGGCATCATCTATCTGGATGAATTCGATAAAATTGCCCGCAAATCCGGTGCCAACAACTCCATCACCGCCGACCCGGGCCACGAAGGCGTACAGCAGGCACTCCTCAAAATGCTCGAAGGCAGCGTCGTGGAATTCACCTCCCGCGGCCAGCGCAAGCATCCTGAAGCGCCCACCATCAAAGTGGACACGAAAAACATCCTCTTTATCGTAGGCGGTGCCTTTGTCGGCATTGACGAGGTAATCGCCAAACGCCTCAATAAAGCCAGCTCCATCGGCTTTGGTGCAGAAGTGCAGGGCAAGGAAGATAAACCCAAGTTTGACGAACTCATCCACCAGGTTCGCCCCGAAGACCTCATGCAGTACGGCATTATCCCCGAAATCATCGGCCGTCTGCCCGTTATCTGCACGCTCGAAACCCTCGACGAAGATGCCCTCCTGCGCATCCTCACCGAGCCCAAGAATGCTCCGGTCAAACAGTATGAAAAACTTTTGGCCATGGATAACGTCGAACTGGAATTCCAGGAAGAAGCCCTGCGTGCTGTCGCTCGCAAGGCCATCGAGCGCAAGACCGGCGCCCGCTCCTTAAAGGGCATTATCGAAGATTTGATGCTCGACGTCATGTTCGATATCCCCAAATCCAACGAACCACGCAAAGTCATCATTACCAAGGCCTGCATCGAAGACGGTGCTCAGCCTGAAGTGGTGAAGAAGTAACACAAGCTTACTTCTTTGGTTCCGGCAGCAGGAAAGTTGCCGCCGCACAACAGATGGAAATGACAAAAATCACCACCATCACAGCGGCAATGCCAAAGCTGTCTGCGTACCCACCTAACGATGGCACGATAATTCCACCTATGCTAAAGGACAGCCCCAGCGTTACGCCGGAGGCAAAGCCCAGACTCTTGGCCAGATAGCTTTGTCCAAGCACCACAAACGCCGCATACGGCCCCTGCATGGCAAAGCTCATGGGAATCAGCATGGCATAGACCGCCCAAATGCTCTGGGTAAAAATCACCACAGCCAGACACGGCACCAACAGGCAGCAGCCATAGCGCAGGGTTTTGACATAGCCCTTGCGGTCAGCTAATCTGCCGCCCACCAGGGTCGCCAATACGCCGGTTATCGAAATAATCGACAGTGTGGCACTGCCTACAGCAGGCGTTGCCCCCAACGCCTGAATGCAGAACAGCGGCAGAAAGCTGCTGATAGCCGTAAAGAGCGTGGAACGAAAGACAATCACCAAAAACAGCCGGGAAAAGGCACGCCAATCATTTTCCCGCATTACAGCAGCTGCCGCAGACTTATGTTGAGCCTGTTGCAGCTGCTTTTTGCTTTCCCGTGCAATGGCCGGTGCCGCCAGGAAAATCATACCGGCCGTGAACAGGGACGCAATCCCGTAAAAGGCTGTCCCCTGCATGCCAAATGTCGTAACGAGAAAGACCGCCAGCAGTGGGCCCAGACCAAAGCCGCCATTGCCGCCCACGCTGAAAATGCTCATGCCCTGACCTTTTTTTGCCCCGGCAATCGCATTAACATTGCGAGCCGCTTCCGGGTGAAAGATGGAACTGCCAATCCCCATCAGCGTTACGGCGACAAAAATGCCCCAATAATTGGTCACAAAACCGGTTGCCGAAAGTGACAGCCCCGCCATAAGCACGCCGAGCACCATAAACCACTGGCGGGAACCTTTATCCGCCAGCCAGCCAAACAGCGGCTGAATAATCGAGGACAAAAAAGACGAGGCAAACATCAGCCCCGCAATCGAGGTATAATCCATGCCATATTCACTGACGAAAAACGGCAGCAATGCGGGCAGGGAACCACTGTTGATATCCACACTTAAATGCCCTGCCGAAAGCATATAGAGATACTTTTTATTCATCACGTCAAGCTCCTTAAAAAATTTATTCCTATTGTAACAAATTTTTCCATCACGAGCAATTTGCCTTGCAATTGAATATCACCAAAGAAAAAAACAGGCCAGCCGGTCAAAAGTGACCAGCTGCCTGCTTTTTACGTCAATCAACGATTGTTCGCGTTACCATCATCCCAGCAATAGCCTCTGTGGCCATGGCCATGCCCATAACCACGGCCACGACCGCCGCAGTACCAGCCATCATCGGCCTGATTAGCTGTATCCTGCCAACAATACCCCGGACGAGCATCTACTTTCGTATCCGCTGCCAATGCCGGAACTGCGCTGGCCAGCATCAAGCCGGCAGCGAAGGCTGTAAAAATTTTCTTCATGGTAAAACCTCCTGTACATGTACATCTTCCTGTTAACAGTCGATTAACAGTTTTATTTTACCAGTCAATTGTGACGCTAATGTGACTTTTAAACCACATTTCCATCAAATATCCATAGAACTGATTTTCTCCGCTTTCATAAAGGCAGAGATTTTTTGTACCCCCCGCATAACCTCGTTATAGTTCTCCGGAGTCAGCGACTGGGGGCCATCGGAAAGGGCCTTGGCCGGGTTTGGATGAACTTCCATCATCAAGCCGTCAGCACCGGCGGCAATAGCGGCAAAAGCCATGGGTTTCACCATTCTCCACTTACCCGTTCCATGGCTCGGGTCAACGATAATCGGCAGGTGGGACAGGTGCTTTACAGCCGCCACCGCACTTAAATCGAGCGTATTGCGCGTATAGGTTTCGTAGGTGCGAATACCACGCTCACAGAGCACCACATTGGGATTGCCTGCATTCATAATGTATTCAGCAGCATTGAGCCATTCGTCAATGGTTGCAGCCAGACCACGTTTCAAGAGCACCGGCTTGCCGCATTTGCCCACTTCTTTCAAAAGGCCAAAGTTCTGCATATTGCGGGCGCCAATCTGCAGCATATCCGCATATTCTACCACCCGTTCAATGGCTTCAACCGTGGTAACTTCCGTCACCACGCGCAGACCCGTACGCTCACGGGCTTCAGCTAAGTATTTCAAGCCTTCGACTTCCAGCCCTTGGAACGCATAGGGGGAAGTGCGCGGCTTATAAGCACCGCCGCGCAGGAATTGCGCACCGGCCTTTTTCACGATTTCTGCCGCTTCAAACAGCTGTTCTTTTGACTCTACCGCACAAGGCCCTGCCATAACAACTGGCGTACCATCACCGATTTTTACTCCGGCTACATCAATTACGCTGTTTGCGGGATGAAATTCCCGGCTGGCCAGCTTGTAGCTCTTGGAAATCTCCACGCTCTTTTCCACGCCATCCAAAGCATCAATCGGCACCGAAGCCAACCGCGTCTTATCACCGATAACGCCGACAATCTTCTGCTGACTGCCTTCCATCACCTTGGCCTGCAGGCCTGCGCCCTCAATAACGGCAATGACTTCCTTGATGTTTTCTTCCGTAGCATCCACATTCATGATAATAACCATAATTCCATCCCCTTCTATATAAATGCTTAATTAACCGTAAGTACGGGGAACGTCCCCAGATTCCGCAGCCAGATACTTTTCCTCTCCACAGCAGCCAATGCCTCCACCAGCTGCGGTGAATCACTGTACTCCAAATCAAAAAAGAAGATATACGCTCCGAGCTCTGTCCGCGCAGGACGTGATTCAATACGCGTCATGTTGATGCCCCGCTGGGCAAACTCCTTCAATACTTCAAAGAGTGCACCGGCCTTCTGCCCGTCAATCTGACAGATGACCAATAATTTATCCTTGGGCAAAAATTCCAAGGCCTGTCGTCCCACCTGGAAAAAGCGCGTGCAGTTGGCGGCACTGTCCTGAATCTCTGTGGCAATCGGCACAAGCCCCAAAAGCTCTCCCGCTCTGGCCGTAGCAATGGCCGCACTGCCGGAATCGGCCGGCGCTTCGGCCACAATCTCCGCCGCCCGCGCGGTACTAGCCACCTTGATGAGTTCTGCCTGCGGATAATGCGCCTGCAAAAACGCCCGGCACTGGGAAATCGGCTGTGCATGAGAATAAATCCGCTTAATCTCACCCTTACGCCGTGCTAAAAGCTGATTATGGACAGGCCAGATAAGCTCCCGCCAGACCGTCAGCCCCTCACTGCGAGCTAGTGTGTCCAAGGTGATATTGATGGCCCCCTCCAGCGAGTTTTCCACCGGCACCAATGCCGAATCCACCTCACCATTTTCCACCGCCTGCAAGCAGTCAAAAATATCGGCAAACAGCACCAATTTATAATCTTCGCCTGTCTGGCGCTTCAAATAAACAGCAGCCGCCTCACTATGCGTTCCCGCCGGCCCCAGCACCCCCAAAGTCTTCGTCATATATACTCCCCCGAAATCTCAATGATTGTCAATATCATAACACAAAGCCACTCAATTAACAAGCATTTCCAACAAAAGTTACAATGAGTTCATTGCAAATAAACACATATGCTAAAATATAATAACAACATAGATGATAAGCAGGATAACCTGAGGAGGCTGGCGGCTGTTGCGCCAATGCGTTAGCGGCGCGGCGTAAAGAAATCATTTTTTCCCACATAAAAACAGCTAAAAAGACCAACTGTCTGAGCACAGCGAGTTTTGGTCTTTTTAGCTGTATCAAGGGAAAAAATGATTTCAGCCGCAGAGCGAAGCAGTGGCGCAACAGCCGCCAGCCTCCGTCAAGCACCTCGAACCCAATTATTCTTCCAAATCGTTCTTTAACTTTAGTAAATCCGGGCACAAATCCCCAATGGAACTAGCCAAATCATCCTTCGGCTGCAAAATATCGAGCACCGGCTGCATGGTCTTGCGGAATTTTTCATCATCCTGCATAAGCACCAATATCGCACTGGTATTGATGGCATCCGCCAGCGCCGTATGCTGCGTGCCTTCGAACTTATGGTCCATCGCCCCCAATGCGTGCTTGAGCGCCAGACTGTTATGGAGGCCCAAACGGTCATCAAATACCTGCTGCAAGTCCACCCAACGGCTGTCCAGCCAATTTACATCAAAGTCCGGCAGCTTGAAGCGGCATTCCTTTTTGAGCTGTTTGATATCCGACATGCTCCAGGAGTAAATCTGCGTTTCTTCTTCGCCAATCCAGTCCACAAAGCGCTGAAAGGCCTCGGCATAATGGCCATGCCCATCCACCATTTCCTGCTTGATGCCGGTAAGGTTCGTGATATGCTTCTTAATCTTGCCATACTCCGGCTCTACATAACACTGGAATTCGGCCTCCTGCTGGAAATTCTCATCCAGACGCACCGCGCCAAATTCGATAACCTCTTCCTTCATGTGTTTCTTGACTTCGCGAAAATCCCGGTCTACAGGATTCATTTCCAAATCTATAACAACATACTTCATTCGATATCCCTGCGCTTTCCTTATACTTTACTATTAATATTCTACTGAAAAGCGCCGTTTCCTTCAATAATATTTTACTCAGCGGGTACATAAAAATTGCACCAATCGCACAGCTGCCGCAATATCGTCCAAGTCATACTGACGCACAGACAAATCCCCATGCTCACCAGAGCTAAAGACCGCTACCGTATCGTCATCTACCACCAGCTGTCCCAGCCCGCGCCACAACGAGATTTTGGGCGCCGTACCATGACTGCGGCTTTCAAGCAAAACCACATCCACATCCGTAAGCCGCTCTGCAATAGCCAAAAGGCTGGCTCTCTGCTCCGTTCGCTGTTGAATAAAGTACCCGGCGGGCGATACCACCGCCACTCCATCAGCCCCAGCCTGCTTGAACCGATAGCTGTCTTTGCCTTCTTCGTCCACATCATAACCATGGCAATCGCCCTTCACCACGCCTACCCGCAGGCCTTTGGCTTTCAAGAGGGGAATCATTCTTTCAATGAAGGTGGTCTTGCCAGTATTGGACTGTGGGGCCGATACGGTAACCAAAGGCACCGGACGATGCGCATTAGCCAATCGGCCCTGCACCAGACGAAAATCCGCGGGCCGGTTAACATTGAAAAAAACATCACTGTCCGGCCACTCCACCAGCTTATGGGGCACACGGTCAATCACCTGGCTGATTTTATAATCGCCACGCTGCAGCGCCGCCTCCACAACAGGGAGTATTTTTCGATGATAAAGTCCCACTAAAGGCTGCCGCCTGCCCTTCACCACCGGAATAACGGCCCATTCCCCCTGCGCTTCTGCAAGCAATGGCCGGATAACCGCATAGCGGAATAATGGCATATCACAGGACAAGGCCAGCACATAATCCGCCTTTAACTGCGCCAGCCCCGAGCGCACCCCCTCCAAAGGTCCTGCCCCCTGCCGGGAATCCGTCACCACATCCAGCCCGTATCGCTTCGCCAATTCTGCCAGACCATCCACTTGCCTGCTTTCCGCACACAAATAGCTTTCAGCAAAGTGCTGCTTTACGGTCTTCTGCAGCATCATTTCCAGCAGTGAGCAGTTATCCACGGTCAAAAACCGCTTATCCTGCCCCATGCGGGAGCTTTTACCTCCAGCAATAATCATTACACCAATATCTGCAAAGTCCAAAACTACTACCGCTCCTTAGCAAATAAAAAAGTCACCTTAGTTCCCAAAAGAGACTTTTCCCATAACCAGTGCAATATGACCTTTATATTTCCGTAACGCCAATTGTCCTAAAATAATTATAGGTATTGTCATAATACTGATGTTTCCTCGTCAAATCTGTATCATTTCCCCAAGGAACAAATATGACCATCCCTTGACGCGCCCGGGTCAAAAGAACACGATAAGCATTCTTTAGGTAAAGTTTTCTATCATCAGTATTGATATTCTGCCAACGGTTCCCTCTAAAGCTATGACAAGACCATTGATTCCCTTCGAAACGAAAATCTGCATCCCATGCCACTATAGCATAATCAAGCTCCAAACCTTGTACATCAAACTCTGTAACAACATCTTCCAGATAGTAACTAGAACGTACATCATCTTTTCCATTTAGGAACCAATTTGCAACATCAATGTTATTTTTTACAAAAATTCCTTCTGGTTTTAAGCGTATCGCACCACTACTAGCAAGCAATCCATACCGTGTTGTCCCGCGACTTTGATTACGTACCCATTCTTTTGCTCTTTCTATATTCCGCGTAAGTACCAATGGATATTTATCCTTAATGCGAGCATATAGAAATTTAGCGTTGTCAATATCAGCATCTAATACAGCCTTTACCCATGCCGCCAAATCTGGGGTACGAAAAGAGCGTACAGAATTAGCTAAATGAAGACTTTCACAATTACGAATGCGTAAGCCTGCAATCATATCTTGCCATGCATATTCATGCCGATATTCCACATCGTTAAGCTGAGGTGTAATATACACATCCCAATGAGGAAAAGAACGTCGCAAAGAATCAAACCATTCCGGCAAGCCTGCTTCGCCAGTATTTATTTCCTGTCCACCGCCTACCAAACATAAAATAACAGCCCAATCTTTATGCCTGTCCATCGTTCCCACAAGGAATTCCGGCTCACTATAAGAAAAATCCACCACTCCCTTCTTCATCTGCATAAATTTAGAAATCATGTCCTTCGTCCAAGCCCGCTGTGCTTCATCAAAAATAGCAACGCGCTCTGGAGGTACATGGTTATTGCCAACAAACGAATCTCTATACTTGTGAATAATTTGAATAAATGCAGTTGCACTTCGTCTAGCATCCTTTAATGCTAGATTACGCCCCAATTCTTTTTCCTGTAGTACTTTATCGCGAGCCAATGCTTCCTGTAACACATTCACCAATGGATAGTTCCCAGATAAAAAAACTGCATGCTCCCCTTGCGAAGCATCTGAACGTTGAATAGCTAAGTTAAGCCCCACCAATGTCTTACCAGCACCAGGAACTCCTGTAACAAAACAAATAGATTTTCTATGATTTTTCTTACTATACTCGATAATATCATTTATAGCATCAGTAGTAATGGTAAGATTTTCAGCGCCGGCATCACTGCGAGTAATATCATGTACGTTATGTCCCCGATATAACGCCTGAGCCGCCTCCACAATAGTTGGTGTTGGCAAGTACTCTGAATTCTCCCATTGCTGATAATCAAAAGCTCTCTCAGTAAAATTGTTCGCAATATTTTCTATAGCTTCTCCAATATTATGCGCATTACAACGAATAGGTTCTACAATACGCGCACACTCTTTGATTTCAATGGGATAAGACTGCGCTCGAGTAGCAATTACCATGGGGATTAATAATTTATCATGACTTTCCTTATGGAAATTACGCATATCTAAAGCATAGTCATATACCTGATCATAAGCGCTACTTTTATATTCATTGTCTCCGACCTTAAATTCCAACAGGAACACAATGTTTTTATACAGCCATACTGCATCAATACGTTTTCCCATCCGCGGAATAGTATATTCAAATATAATACGACCTTCCGTCATATTTCTTAGAGATTGCTTTAATATATCTACTTCCGCTTCCCACGCTCTATTTTGTTGAATAGTCGTTTCAGCAGAAACTACATTTCCATAGATAATCCCCAAAATTTCTTGTGTTGACTGGGACAAAAAATTTTCTATAGAGGCAGAATAATACGCACGTAAATTCACCATTATTATCCCCTGCGTTCTAATTTATCTTATAATATAGCATCTACAATCCAGGCCAGCAAATGGTCTTCCACAGCACAGCCCACATGGTCCGCAATTAATTTGGTTTCTTCATGCGCATTGGCCGGTGCCACACCGATATCAGCCTCCGCCAGCATTTCATTATCGTTGAGGTAATCCCCGCAGGCAATAATCTCCACGCCCGGCAGCTGCTCGCGGATAGCTGCGACCATCGCGCCCTTGGACACATGCTTTGCCACGAATTCATAGTAGTTATCCTCGGAGTAAAAGCCATTTGCCAAAGGCGCTGTGCCCATTTCTTCCGCCAAAGCCACATATTTTTCCAAATGCTCATGCTTGTCACAGGCAAAGAATTTAAGCCACGGCGTTTTTACCGTATCCGTAAGGTTGCCAAGCTCCGTATGGACATAGCGGTAATACTCATGCGGCAGGCGCGGGTCGTCATTGGCTGCCGGCGTGATGATATGGCAGTTATCCGCCGTATAGACCTCGATACAGGCTTCGGGAAATTCTGCCAAAGCACGCTGGGCGAATGCAGGCCAAAGATTATCCGTATCCCCCGCCGTAAGCGGCATGGTTTTGAGCACCTTTTTCGCCGCCCAATCGTAGAGCATGGCCCCGTTAAAGAACACGGATGGCGCATTGATGGGCAATCCTTCCACATAACCTGCCGCCGCTTCTGGCGTGCGGCCCGTAGCAATGGCAAACAACCCGCCCTCCGCTACAAAATCGGCAATCGCCTGCCGGTTCTCTGCCGAAATCACGCCGCCGCGTGGAATCAACGTACCATCCAAATCGGAAATAATCATCTTGCCTGTATATTTGCCCATCGTGAATCCTCCCAAATTATAACTTTATCCCCACAGTGATTTCCTGCATAAAAGCCTTTGGTGTGGTATGCAGGTATTTCTTGAACACCTGACTGAAATTCTTGTACTCGCCAAAGCCCGTCTGCTCTGCAACTTCATAAACCCGCCAAGTTCCTGCTTGCAGCATTTCAATCGCCTTTTGCAGGCGGTACTGCGTCAGGAGATTGCCAAAGGTCTGCCCCGTTTCCTCCTTGAGCTTGCGCGACAGATAACTCGTAGAAACGCCGAGTTCAGCCGCAATAGCCTCGCTGCTGAGCTTGCCAGCAAAGCCTGCCTCAATGCGCTGCAGTACCGCCTGCACATAGGGATTGCCCGTATGATAGGCCGCTTTTAAGCCCTCATCCCAGGAAATGCTCTCCTGCGGCACGGGCTGTTCCTGTCGGTCAATTTTGGCCAAAGCCTTGGCTAAATCTTCTTCATTGACCGGTTTTAGCAGATAGTCGCAGACGCCTAAGTGCAAGGCGGTCTGTGCATAGGAAAAATCAGCATAACTGGTCAGATAGATGACCTGCGGCGGATTTTTCTCTGCCCGCAAGGCCTCGGTCAGCGCAATGCCATCCATAACCGGCATCCTGATATCCGTCAAAACCACCTGCGGTCGTGTCCTTTGAATAACCTGCAGCGCCTCTTTGCCGTTAGCGGCTTCGCCTACGACCCGCGCGCCCATCTTCAGCCAGTCAATGGTGTACACCAGCCCCCGGCGAATAATGTCTTCATCTTCTACAATGACCAAATCAAGCATCCCGGGACTCCTTTTTTAGTATCGGCAGGTGCAGACGAATTTCCGTACCGCCCTCCGCCGGACAATTTATACTAAGACCGCAATTCTCACCATACAAGAGCTGCAAGCGCCGCTGTACGTTAAACAGCCCCTTATGGCTGCTGTTGTTTTCGCTGCTCTTTAACAATTCATTCAACTGTGCCAACCGGTCTTTTTCAATGCCTCCACCGGCGTCTTTAACCAATATCTGAAGCGTATTGTCCTGCCGCTTGACCTGAAACATGATTCGCAGATTTCCCTCTGCAGTCTCGCCGTATTTGATGGCATTTTCCAAAAGCGGTTGGAACATCAGCTTGGGCACAGGAACCTGCCGCGCCGCAGTATCCACATCCGCCTGAAAATCCAACCGGCTGCCAAAGCGATACTTTTGGATTTTCATATAGCTTTCCAGATATTTCAAATCCTCCTGCAAGGCCACCTGCCGCCCGTCGCCAGCAATGCTGTAACGCAAAAGCGCCGAAAGCGCCATAATCATTTCCGTGGCCGCACCTGGGTCAAGACGCACCATAAATTTGATGTTTTCCAGCGTATTGAAGAGAAAATGCGGATTAAACTGGGATTCCAGTTCCCGCAGTTCGGCAATGGTCGTCAAATTGTCCAAAGCCTGTACCGTAAGCCGGCTCTCCCGCCGCACACTGCGCAGGATAAGTGGAATCATTAGCAGCACCGCCAAAAGCACTGCCCCGGCGGCGATAATGTAGCGCACCAATAAGTCCGTAACCGGCGACACTGCATACAGCTGATATTCTTCCCCGCCAAAGGGAATTGCCGTGCGTGTCACATAGAAAAAATCCTTGCCCTCGTGGATGATTTCGTGGTCAGCTTCTGCAAAATCTGCCTGTATCTTGCGACCATCCAAGACCTTTTCCCCATACTTTTCCAAGCGGGCATTGCCCAAGGAATCAGCAAGGACGAGCGCTACACCTTTGCCCTCAGCCAGGCTGTTCAGATAAGCGGCATGCACATCGTAAAGCAGGTAGCCCACAGCTTCCCCATCCATGACAATCGCCCGCCCGCACAGCAAATCCTGTCCCATCGCCACGGGCAAAAATTCCGAGCAAACCTGATAGGGTTCACGGGCCAAACGATTCCAGATGCCCCATTTTTTATTCACGACGGGCATATATTCCGGCAGCTCCTTGCGGCTGCCCAAAAGCACTTCGCCATCTTCATCGAGCACATAGAAATCGGCCCCGGTGTGCCCAATATCGGCATAAAGCCGGCCAAAAGCCTCCGCCCGCTCGTCGCTGTCCTCCCACTGCGATAAATCCCGCACTTTCCCCAGAAAAAGTGCCGTGGCTGCCGCATTGCGGGAAAAATCATCACTGACCGTCGCCAAGCGCTCTGCCGCCTGCTCCCTAATCTCATCATTTACACCCACCACCGAATACCGCCAGCTTGCCACGAGCAAAATCGTGCCCAAAAGCGTCAACACAAATAAAGGCACCAGGGCATACATGGCCAGGGCGCGCTGCAAACGAGATTCAAAATAACGGTGCATGGGGAGGGCTCCTTTCATTTACGTTCTAAGTTACTACTCCATTATAGCGAAAAAACAGTTGCATTTTCAAGATATTGCCTACTGGAGGAGGAGCGTGGGACAGCTGCTTTCCGCTTGTCCTTGCTGCTAAAATGCTTTTTTGTCTTTTATGTGGCTAAAAAAATCAAAACTCGCATTCGCTCAAACAATAGATTTTTCCAACCACAACAGCGGTAGACAAAAAAGCATTTCTTAACGCAGCAAGCCCAACGCTCCAATCAGCAGTCCCACGCCCCTCCTCCAAGAAAAGCAAATCTTATTAAGCACTCATTCCCCCCTCTTCAAACAAGCAATAGTAGCTTCGCGGCTGGGCTGGGAGCCTGACCGCTTCGCATTAACTTGGTCTGGCTGGGACGATTTGCCATAAGCGGCGCGTTTGGCCATGGTCGTGAAGAAATTACTTTGCCTACTGCCAGATACCACTGCAGTAACTTCACGACAGGGCATGGATGGTGGTGACAGCGGAGCGTTAGCCCGGTGACGTGAAGAAATAATTTTTTTCCTACCGCTAAAAATAGCTTGAAAAGCCAACTGTCTGAGCGTAGCGAGTTTTGGCTTTTCAAGCTATATAAAAGGGAAAAAATTATTTTAGTCACAGGGCGTAGCGGAGTCGTTACCACCATCCATGCCCTGTCGCGTAACTCTCATTTTACTGCACGCTGGTAAAGATATCTTTGAACTTATCCAGCCATGCTTTCTTGTTCTTGTTCACTACTTCCTCTTCATCATTGATGGAGTTAATCTCCGCTTTCGGCAGCAGCCCTACCGGTGCGGCTACGTCATCGCGAACGCTGCGGCGATGGAGTTTCTGCGTGATGAGGGTCTGTGCTTCCTTGCTCGTGATGAAGTCGATGAACTTCTTGGCATTTTCCATATGCTTCGCATTCTTGATGATGTAAATGCCATCCGGCTTGGAAATTACGCCTTCCTTCATGTAAACCAGCTTCACCGGCGCACCATCGGCTACGTATTTGGCGCCACCTTCTTCAAAGGTCAGGCCCACAGCGTATTCACCATCGGCTACACCTTTATACACAGCCGAAGAACCGGACAGCAGTTTGCCATCGAGATTCTTGGCCAGTTTTTCCACATAATCCCAGCCCTTGTCGGGGTCGCCTTTGCCCATAGCATAGAGCATATTAATCAGGTGCTCATAGGAAGACGACGATTTGGACGGGTCTGCAAAGGCAATCTTGCCCTTGAGTGCCGGATTCAGCAGGTCTTCGTAGCCTTCCACCTTCACATCCCCAATCAGGTTCGTATTTATCATGATTACGCTGGGAATATCCGTAAAGCGGGTAATCGAACCTTCCTTATTCTTGAAAGCCTCCTGCACATGGTCTTCATTGACGGAACGATATTCCTCAAACAGCGCGGCCTTTGGTTTCATCGTGCCTAAGGAACCGCCCCAGAAGATATCGGCCAGCGGATTGCTCTTTTCCGATTCCACACGTTTTAAGAGTTCGCCCGTACCAGCGGCCACGACCTCAACCTTGACACCGCTCTGTTTTTCAAATTCCTCCACCAGCGGGTTGATAAAGGCCAACGGATGCGGGCAGTAGATGACGACCTTGTTCTCGTCACTGCCAGCACTCTTTGCCGCATCCTTCTGTTCCCCGCCGCCGCCACAACTGGCAAAACAGGTGGTGAGCATCGCCGCGCCTAAAAGGCCGGCAATCCATTTTTTCAGCTTCATAACGAAACCTCCTTTGAATAATATGACGTCATATTATAACGTAACATCGCGGCGGCCGGACACCTTGAAGAAGATAACCATGGCCGTGATGGTCGTTAACGTAAGAATCGTGGACAGGGCCGCCGCCGTGCCATAGCTGGCGCGGATAACCTCGGTATAGATGGCTACCGACATGGTTTTCGTGGCACCTGTAAAGAGGATTACCGAAGAACTCAGTTCATTGATGGCCGTAATCCAGGAGATAATCGCCCCGCTCATGACACCGGGCAGCATCATCACTGCCGTGACCTTGAAGAAAGTCTTGACCGGCGAAGCACCAAGGCTTATCGACGCTTCCTCCAGACTCGGACTCAGCTGATAGAGAATCGCCGAGCTGGAACGCAGCGTATAAGGCAGACGACGGATAACCAAGGAAATGATGATGATAATCGCCGTCCCCGACAGCAGCATCGGTTCTTCATTAAACGCCAACAGCAGCGTGATACCGAGTACCGAACCCGGAATGATATAGGGGAACATGGTCAAGGTATCAATGACATCCGTAAGCCAGCTCTTTTTGCGGGTGGTCAGGTACGCCACCGTCATGCCTAGGAACACAATCATCGCCATGGCCGCCGTGCTGTAAAGGTACGTATTAGTAATGGCCGTGCCCAAGGATTCAAAAATCGTGCGGTAGCTGTCCAACGAATAACCATCCACAAAGATGGAACCATTGGTCTTGAGGAAGGACGTATAAATAACCACGAGCTGCGGAATCATCGAGAGCGCCACGAGCACATAAATGCACAGATGCATGATGACGTTCTTAATCCCCGTCATTTCGCCCACCGGCAGCGGCCGCAGGGAACTCATGGTAAAGGACTTCTTATTGACCACATACTTCTGCAGCATGAAGATGGTCGAGGTTATGAGCACCATAATCGCCGCCATGGCCGCCGCAAAGTTGGCCTGGTCGCCCACCTCGTTGATAAACTCCGAGTAAATCATGACCGGCATGACGTTAAAGCCCTCGCCAATCAGCATCGGCGTACCAAAATCTGCCATGGCATTCATAAAGACCATCAGGGCACCGGCGAGAATCGTCGGCGTAATCAGCGGCAGCATAATCGTGACAACCTTCTTGATACCGCTGCAGCCCAGACTTTCCGCCGCCTCAATCAGTGCCGAGTCGATATTTTTCATTGCCCCGGCTACATAGAGATAGATAAAGGGATAAAGCTTCAAGGTCAAAACGAGCAAAATCCCCGCAAAGCCGTAGATGGATGGAAAATCAATGCCCATGCCCGCCAGCCATTGGGTCAGGATACCACTGCGGCCGCCAATCAGAATCCATGAGTACGCGCCGATAAAGGGTGGCGAGAGCAGGGAAATGATGATGCAGATTTCCACGATATTCTTGCCCCGCACCTTGAACAGCGTCATAAAGTAGGCCAGAGCCGTACCGATAATCACCGCGAGCACCGTCACACAGGTCGTAACGCTGAAGCTGTTAATCATGGACTGATAATAATATTTCCGGTCGAAGAAATGCGTGAAGTTCTCCATCGTGAACTCCCCAGTTACCGCATCCTGAAAGGCGCTGGCAAACAGGGAGAACAGCGGGTACATCAAAAACAGGCCGAATACCACAATGGAAAGCAGGGTTATCCACGCCCAAAAATCCCATTGAAATCGCTTATTCATTTTCCACCACACCTTCCATCAGGCTCTTAGAACCATCAGCCATGAAGACATTGACCTTGGCGGCATTGGGTTTCAGATAAACCGTATCGCCGATATCGAGCACGCGTTCCGCATGGCCCAAATCCTGACTGAACTCAATGGCAGGCTGGTCGGGTATCAGCATATCATCTGGGAAATCCAGCCCATAGGTGATGTACTTGCCCAGGAAAACCTTGGTCTTGATGGTGCATTTTACGCCCTGTCCTTCGCCGCAGATGGAAAATTCTTCGGGCCGTACGGCGATGGTCACATCATCGCCAACCTTAGCCGCCTCATTGAGATTATTCATGGGAAGCACAAAACCATCGGCAAAGACCACGGCCTTGCTGCCGCCGCTTTCCTCAATGCGGCCCTTAAAGAGATTGGAGTGGCCGATAAAGGTTGCCACAAACACATTATACGGACGGGTGTAAATCGTATGGGGTGAAGCCGTCTGCTGAATCACGCCCTTTTTCATCACCGCAATGCGGTCAGAAATCGCCAACGCTTCTTCCTGGTCGTGGGTAACATAAACGGTCGTGATACCCACCTGCTTCTGCACCTCACGGATAGCCGAGCGCATCTCCACACGCAGCTTGGCATCGAGGTTGGAAAGCGGTTCATCCATCAACAGCACACTCGGATGAATGACGATGGCACGCGCCAACGCCACACGCTGCTGCTGACCACCCGACAGCCGTTCGGGGAGCCTGTCCTGATACTCCGTAATCTGCACTACATCGAGAATCTTATCGACTTTGGCCTTCATCTCGTCTTTCGGCATATTGCGCAGCTTCAGACCATACTCAACATTTTCCCGCACCGTCAGATGGGGGAAAATCGCATAACTTTGAAACACCATGCCGATATTGCGCTTGTGCGCCGGAATATCGTTAATCACCTGGTCATTGAAGCGAATCTGCCCGCCCTCAATGCTGTTAAACCCGGCAATCATGCGCAGGAGCGTGGTCTTGCCACAGCCTGACGGCCCCAAAAGCGTGAAGAATTCTCCATTCCTGATGTTCTGTGTCAGCTGCGGGATAATCGTCAAATCCCCGTACCGCTTAACCACCTTATCCGCCGTAATGGCAACACTCATTGCCCTCTCCTCCATTCGCACTTTTTATCATTCACTAGCTTGTTTTCATTTTATCGCCAATAAAAATAATAAACAATCCGAAATAAAGGATAAATATCCGAAAAAATGAACCACTCCGAAAACGGAATGGTTCACTAAATTTCTTATTTTCGTTTTGCCGCCCACATGGTTCCCACGCAGACCAGCACCGCCCCTAGCCACAAAAGCCAAATACAGGGCTTTACGCTGATGCTCGTCGTCACCGGCTGGCTGAGTTCTGCCGTAAGGGCAGGCATGCTTTCCAAACGAATCTGTCTGCCGCTTTGGGTAATCCCCGTCAGACGCAGACGCCTTTGGCCGTTAAAGACCTCAACCGGCTTTGATGTGCCGCCGTCTTTGGTCGCGGTCAGCTGCAGCTCTGCTTCTTCAATCGTATTGCCATCCGTCACCCCGACCTTGGCCGTCACCAGCATGGTGCCATCGGCCTGCTGTTCCAGCGCCGCTTCTTCAAAGCGGTACGCCAGCACATCATCCATGCCCATATGGCCCTGCTTCAAAATCATTTCCATGCGGTCCATGTCCTTAGGCGGCGTGGGTGCAAGATAAACATCACCGCCCAGCCCTTTGGCGATGGCCGGCTCCCGGGCCGCGTCTTCCCCATTGGCATGGAGTTTGGTCAGGGCACGGACTTCCTGCCCGTCCACCTGATAAACGTAATATTTTTCCTTATTGCCATCCGCAAATTCCTGTCCCTGATAGCGGATTTCGTGGCCAAAAACCGTGTAGCTTTCGCCCACCTGCAATTCCTGACTATGCGACTGACTGCCCGAACCGGCCAGCACAAAGGCCAGACAGGCAAGGCCTAAACCAATATGTGCCACAGCTCCACCTGTCTGCAGCCCAGACTTACGCCAGGCAAGGACAGCCGCGCCTGCCGCCAGCAACGAAGCTGCGGCCAGCAGGCAGGGCAAGACCTGCCGCACACCGGCAAGATAAGCCGCCCCTGCACCGAGCAGCCCCAAAATAAGCAGCGGCATGCCGGAGGCCAGAACTTTTCCCTGACCATAGCCACGCAATAGCGCACAGCTGATGACTAAAAGCATGGCAATCGCGAGTGGCATAGTCGTCCGCACATAAAAATCCGTATCCACGGCCGCAGGTTTTCCCATAAGCTGCGTGAAAAGCGGCATGGACATGCCCAAAAAGACAATGACGCTGACAAAGACCATGAGCAAAGCGCCCAAAAGCAGGAGAAACTCCCGACTGTCATAAGCTGGATAATATTCCCCCTTGGGCAAACTGCCCGCCTTAGCCATAAGCAGCAACAGCCCCGCCAGCAGTACAATGGCATTGACCACCGCAATGCTCATGCCAATGCTGTCTCCGGCAAAGGAATGCACGGAAAAATCGCCTAATATGCCGCTGCGGGTCAGGAAGGTACCATAAATGACCAATCCATAGGCAAAGATACCGGCCAAATGCACCATGGTAATGACTGCTGGACGAATCTGCGCGGCCTTCAACACATGCAGATAGATGCCCGCCACCAGCCAGGGCACCAGCGAGGAATTTTCCACGGGGTCCCAGCCCCAGAAGCCACCCCAGCCTAAAACCTTATAAGCCCAATAGCCGCCGATAAAAATGCCTGCGCCCAAAAAGCTCCAGGCGATAAGCGCCCAACGCCGAGCCGCCGGCAGCCAGTCTTTTGCCTGCTGTCCCGTAATAAGAGCTGCCATACCATAGACAAAGGGCACTGCCAACAGGGCATAGCCCAAAAAGATGATGGGCGGATGAACCGCCATCCACGGGTCCTGCAAGAGCGGATTGAGGCCAATGCCATTTTCCACCACATTCGGATTGGGCACAAAGGGACTTTTGGCCATGACCAGCACCGTAAGGAGTGCCTGCAAGGCCATATAGACGGCCAGCCCTGCCGCAGGCAAAGCATGCTTCCTCAGCAGATAAAGACCTGCCATCGCATGAATCAGCAGCCAGAGCAGAAACGAGCCCTGCTGGCCTGCCCAAAAGGCGGAAATTTTATACATTAGCGGCAGTTCTATCGCCGAATAATTGGCCACATAGGCAATATCGAAACGATTATTCAGAATCAAGATGAGCAGATAAATGCTGGCCACGGCCGCAAAAGCAGAGGATAAGCCCATCAAGACGCGCCCGCGTCTTTGCCAAGCCTCACTCCCCCCGGCAAAGCAAAGCACTGCGCCCAGTGATAATAACAGGGTCAACGCTAACGAAATAACACCAACCAACCTTCATGCCCCCTCACTTTTGCTTCTGCTGTTCGTATTTGGACGGACATTTGATTAGCAGCTTTTGCGACTCAAACGCCGTGCCCTGATATTTGCCGATAGCTACAATATGGTGGGCTTCGTCAAATTGGTCGGGTTTCGTCCCATGATAATGCACGAGCATGGTTTCGCCCGTGTCCTCATCCTGCAGGGTAAAGACGAACAAATCCCCCTCCATATGCGGAGCCGGCGCATTTTTCGCGAGCAGCCCCTTTACCTGCACGCTGCCCGTGCTCTTTTGCGCCTCGGCAATGCCCACATAGGGTGTGACCGCATCCATAAAGCTCCAGCCGGCATACCCCACAAAGGCCAGCAGCAGTACTGCCAGAATGATTTTGCGATTCATACGTTTTCCCCCTCTGCCAAAAGCCTTTTGGTCTGCCACTTATACAGCCCATAAAAGATTCCCGTCACATCCACTAGCGCCGCCATGAGCACAGCCAGCATCACCGTATCCATGGCCAGCCCGGAACCATTAATGACCGGCGACGGATGCAGGGAAAAATAAAGCCGCGGGATAATAAACACCAAAAACGGCACCGTCAAAAAGGAAAACAGCGCATAGACTGCTGCCGCTTTCGCCCGCCTGCGTCCAGCCGGCATCGCGCCCCGCAAGGTCAGATAGGCCCCATAAATCAGCAGCAGGACAAAAATCGTCGTCTGCCGCGGGTCCCAGTTCCAATACGCGCCCCAGGTGAGCTTGGAGAAAACCGCGCCGCTCACCGTGGCCAAAATCACAAAGAAAAAGCCCAGCTGTGCCGCCGCCGCGCTTTTGGCATCGGCCAGCATTTCTCCCTTTTGCAGAAAACGCCCGCCTTCAAAGGCGCTGATGAAAAAGGCCAGTACCGCGACCCAGGCCACGGGAATATGAAAAAAGGCCAGCCGCACATAGTAGCCCAGCCCTTCTGCCGGCGGCACCACAAAAAACACCAAGCCCAAAACCAACAGGGTCAACAGGCCGAGTATCGCCCTCATAAAAATTCCCCCAAACTAATCCTCATACCAAAGATAATCAAAGAGCACCGATGCCCCCATAAGCAAAACGCCATCGTAAAGCGCCATCCCAACAAGATAACTTAGAGGTGCTGAACCACCGCCCAGCGCTCCTGCCGTCAGAAAGATGGCCGGCAAAAACACCGGCAGGATGACCGGCAGCATCAGGATGGAAAACAGGCCACTTTTGACCTGTGCCCCGCAGGTAAGTGCCGCAATAAGTGTCCCCGCTGCAGAAATACCAATCGTTCCGAACAGCAGCGTCCCCATAAATACGCCACCCAACACGACCTCGGCGCCCGTCAGTAATAAAAACAAGGGCGTAATAAAAACTGTCAGGCAAAGCAAGAGAAAGCCCGTATAGAGCAGCTTGCCCCATAGTACCATCTGCGCCGCCCCATAAAGCTTCAGCGTAGACAAAGTGCCTGCCATATCCTCATCGACAAAGCTCCGGTCAGCTCCGGCCATGGAAGCAAAGAACAAAATAATCCAGAGAAGCGCCGCCGCCAGTTTCGGCTCTAACGGCGCTCCCTGCAAGGCCATGCTGACGCAGGCCAGCGTGGTCAAGGCAAACATCAGCATCGCCGCCCAGGCGGCCTTAAAACGCAGCCCTAAGGTAACTTCTTTGACAAAGACCAGCTTAATCCCCGGCCAAAGCGATGATTTCATCTGCCAGCGCCTCCTCTCCGGGGTCATTTGTGGCAAGCGCCACCAGTACATTCTGCCGGGCGGCCGCCCGCACCTCACGGGCAACCATCGCCCGGCCGGCTTCATCCAGGTTGGCCCCCGGCTCATCGAGCAGCCAAATATCCGCCTGCGCAGCCAGCAGCACCGCCATCTTCAACCGTTGCCGCATCCCCGTGGAAAACTCCCCGGTATAGGCCGCATGAGCAGCCTTAG
The DNA here is from genome assembly GCA_002373045.1 of Pseudoselenomonas ruminantium. GTDB lineage: Bacteria > Bacillota > Negativicutes > Selenomonadales > Selenomonadaceae > Selenomonas_A > Selenomonas_A ruminantium_J. The sequence goes on from DFHU01000024.1 coordinate 32,406, forward strand.
CCGAAAGTTCAACCCGCTCCAAAAGCTGCCGATAAGCCGCATCGGTAAGCGAAATCCCTCTGAGTCCCAGAAAAAAATCCATATTTTCCCGCGCGGTCAAACGGTCATAAAAACGTAGTTCCGGCGTGACCATCGCCAAACGCTCACGCAACGCCGCCTGTCTTAGTACGCCATCATCCGCACTAACCGTAACCTCGCCCTTGGTCGGCAGCAGCAGATGCCCGGCCAGCTTCAAAAAGGTGGATTTGCCGCTGCCATTAAAACCGGTAACGGCTGTAATCCGGCCGCTATGCAGTTTAACCGTCAACGGGCCAAAAATCTGCCGTCCATGAAAGGACTGGCTGACCTCACTAAATTCTATCGTAATCATAACTTAGTCCATCGCCGCAATCTTGGTGGCATCCAATTCCATCCAATCCTCACCTGTACGCAGAAGCCCTTCCGCCTGCATGGTACTGATTTCGCGGGTCAGCGCACTGCGGTTGCATTCCAGCTCCTTGGCCAGCTGCACCCGGCCCGGCACCGGCACGCGGGCTTTGCCCTGACGCTGCTCCTTATAAAGCAGATAGAGAATCAGCCGTTCCCGCAAAGTCTTTTGGGAGAGAATCTTGATTTTCTGCATCATCAGCACATTTTTGCGGCAAAAGGCCTCCAAAAGGTTCTTCATGACCAGACCATGTGTGCGCCCCAGCTTCGGCCCTGCCGTCAGCAAAGCCTGATAAGGAATCCAAAGCACCAGTACATCCGTCAAAGCTTCAATAGCCATATCGTACGGAACCTGCGGCATAATGGCCGAAGTGCTCCCCAGCAGGGCGCCCCGTTCCAGATTATGGCTGACATTTTCATTGCCGAAACGGTCTTCAGCCAGCACCTGTGCCTCCCCTTCAACGATGACGCCGATATTATGATTTTCCTCATAAGCGTCCAAAATCCGCTTGCCACGGCCGACCCGCTTTATCTTAGCATCAGTAGCCGCAATAAACTGCTCCACCTCTGCTGCCGGCACGCCTCGGAACAGGGGCAGTTCATGCAAATCAAGATGATAAACCTGCATTGCCGTCACTCCTAAGTACACATTTTTTCTTCATTATAGCAATAATAACGCGATCATCATGTTGCTTTGGCAACTGTATATAGTAATTATTCTATCAGACGAAATAAACTCCTGCATTGGAGTATCCTACAAGAAATGAATCGCTGTTTTGTAAGGATTTTTTCATAACAAAACCGCCCCTTAACGAGGCGGTTCTGTTCATTCGTCAGCATTATGTTTTTACAAGCTTCCTTTTACCAAAGCATTGGCATCCTGAATTACTTGATGCGCCAAATCAATCGCTTCACCGCTGATGCGCATGCACTTGTCCGGATTATGGAACCCGTTGCCGTTTTCGGCAGCTACCCAGTCCCAATACCACTGTGCTTCGCGCAGTTTCAGCCGTACAGGTGCCAGCTGTTCATCCGTGGCACCGGCATCCATGGCAGCCTTTACCGCCAAGTGCGCCTTGGCCACCGTCTGGCCGGCAACACGCTGCAGTTTGAAGTTATTGTCATGGATGGTCTTCACACGGGAGATAAGCGTTTCCTTGCTCTCATCATGGCACTTGAGGCAGGATGCTTCGACCGTCTTAAGTGGGCTGGTCATCCAATGCGAGGTGTATTTCTGACCGTTTTCCCGCATATAGGGCATATGACAATCCACACAGGTCACACCGGCATCGGCATGGACACTGGTCGTCCAGATTTCAAAGTCCGGATGCTGTGCCTTGAGCATCGGCGTCTTGGAATCGGGATGGAGCCAATCCTGCTTGAAAGCACCCAGCTGCTCGCTCTGGGTCTGATAGAACTTGAACTGTTCTTCCGGTTCCCAGCCGCCAATAAAGGGATGACGCACCCGGCCATCTTCGGCCATAAAGTAATACTCGTTATGGCACTGACCGCAGACATAGCCACGCATTTCATTATGGGAAGCCTTGCTGATGTCAATTCCTTTCAGGGCCATGGATTCAACAAATCCCTGCTGGTAAACGCGCAGTTCCATGGTATCCGGGTCATGACAGGAAGAACAGCCAAAATACAAATCCGTACCCTCGACTGTATCTTTATCGGTGTAAGGCGGCGTTGCCTCGGCAAAGGGCAGGCTGGCAAAATCCCAGCCGCTTTCCTTATACCACTTGTCGTACATCCAGGAACCCTTGCAGACAATGCAGTTGCCCTTCTGCGGTGGGATGCGCTGAGAATTCAGCTGGTCCACACCGGCCCAGGTATGCCCGCGGGCCACATCATACTGCACCGAGAATTTATAACCTTTGAAATTCTCCTTGATTTCCGGCTGCATTTCGATATAGGATTTCCCTGGGTCGCTGCCGCCGTAACCGGTGGGGCTTTCCCCGCCCTGATTGTTTTTCATATAGGAATTGTATTCCAACGGATAAGCCTCTTTATAGGCTTCTTTGCCCACATGGGCATAATTTTCATGGGATATCTTGGCCAGCTTGACGCTGTCATCATTGGGCGCTGCACCCAGACGCACCACCACGAAGCCGAAGAACAGCGCACAGACGGCCACAATCCCTGCTAGAATCTTTTGCAGCTTACTCAACTTTTATCCCCCCTTCGAGATGGTTGCTTCCATGAGCTATGCGGCTGTGACATTTCAAACAGTCCGCTCCGGTGTCCTTGTCCACGCCCACGGCCATATGCACGCCGCTCATGGTCTGTTCATGGCAGCGCAGGCAGTTGCCATTCACGGTCTTTTCTCCGCCCGCAGACAAATCAATCCGCGCCGGATAATCCCTGAGCACCGCATGATAGGTATCCACCATGCCCGTACGGCCCTTCTCAATCATGTAGATGGCCATATTGTCATGGGGAAGATGACATTCCACACAATCCTGTTTGCTATGCGTTGACTTGGCAAAGGACGCTGCTTCGCCTTTCATTGCATGGCAGGAACCACAAAACGCCACCGAACCCGAGAAAGACATCATGCCCGCTCCGATGGCACAAACCACCAAGCCAATCGCGAATCCGCCCGCCAGACAGCCCAGGGTATGTTTGGTAAAAAATGCTTTCCAATCCACTGCCGCTCCCCTCCTCTCAACTTTGCCCCCATTATATCATTATTCAGAATAATTCGATGTTGCCATGGCAACTCCCCTGAAAAAAATTGCAAAAAAAAGGCTGAAAAAGCTCACTGCCTGCTTGCAGTTTAGCTTTTCCAGCCTGTAAATCTTATCCTTATTGGAAATTCTGTACTTCTTCCACCGTGGGAATCGAAGTCTGTGCCCCCTGACGGGTTACGGCAATCGCGGAGGCTTTGGCACCAAAGTCGATGGCTTCGGCAAAGTTCTCACCGGTAAACCGGCTCATAAAGGCTGCCAGAAAGCAGTCGCCGGCCGCCGTGGTATCCACAGCCTTGACCTTGTATGCGGGGAATTTTTCAACCTGCTCTGCACTTACGAGCAGTGTTCCATCACCGCCCAAAGTGACCAGCACATGTTTTACGCCCTTGGCAATCAGCGCACGCGCAGCCGTAAGCACTTCTTCTTCCGTTCCCGTTGGCAGGCCCGTGAGCAGTGCCAGTTCCGTTTCATTTGGCTTGGTGATGTCCACCTGTGCCCAAAGTTCATCCGGCAAATCCTTGCGTGCCGGCGCCGGGTCAAGCACGACGGTTTTGCCATGCGCCTTCGCCAGTTTAGCGGCAGCAATCACCGCAGGCACAGGAATTTCAAGCTGCATGACTACCGCATCTGTCTGCGAAAAGCGTTCTTCCTGCTCCAGCACCATTTTTTCGTCCACAGCCGCATTGGCACCGGCAATTACGCTGATGCTGTTCTGCCCGCTGTTTTCGATTTCAATGAAGGCCTTGCCGGTTTCCACACCGGCAATTTTTCGGATGCCCTCTGTGTTTACGGAAACATGTTCCAGATTTCTAAGCATCTGCTCTCCAAAGGTATCCGTGCCGACAGCACCAATCATGGCGGTATTGGCACCGAGTTTGCCCAGCGCATAAGCCTGATTAGCCCCCTTGCCGCCGGGTACAAGCTTCATGCTGCGTGCCATCACGGTTTCCCCAGCCTGCGGTCTTCTGTCCATATAAACCGCAAAATCCATATTCAAACTGCCGACAACCAATACCTTATCCATGAAAATCCCTCACAATTACCTTATTTCTATGTTTTCTCCCACGAGGCCTATCCAGGCGCCGTCCTGATCAAGACCGCTGTCCTTATGCGCCAGCAGCCATTTATTCCGCTGCAGGAGAAGTTGATTCTCCCCGTTTTTCTCCGGCACAACATCCAACGGTTCATTCGTGCCACAGGGCAGCGCCACGCCCATGCGGAACTCCTTGCCGGAAACGCTGCAGGGCGCAAAGTGCAGGGTGGTTGCATAAAGCTCCACCGCTGTACCTGCTGGCACGAGAAAGGCCTCAACCTTAGCGGTATCATAGGTAAAATTTTTCCAGTCAATATCCTGCTGACAGCCCAGCAGCAAAATCAAATCCGTAGCGGCCATATCCACTTCCGAAGAACGATGATATTCCAAGCCGTTGAGCTTGTTATTCCAGCCGCTGCAATGCCCCAGTTCCACCGGCATTCCGCCAAAGACCTCATCCCGCAAACGGGAAAATACAGGCAGCTGCTCAAACTCCGGTACCGATGGTTCATATTCCACCTGACCTTGTGCCACGGGTTTCCGCGCCCCTATGCAATTGCTAAAATCCTGCAAATCCAAGGGAAGCACACGGCCATATTTACGAAAGGCATCAGCCATTACAGTCTGCAAGTTCCATTTCCTCCCCTTCTTCTAAGCGGGCTTCCTTATGGAAGTACCAAGCGATAAAGGCAAAGCATACGACATTAACGATGAAGGACAGCTGCATGGAACCCGTGATATCGGATACATATCCCTGCAGAGCCGGCACGAAAGCGCCGCCGATAATGGACATCACGATGATGGCACCAGCCGTTTCCGTGTATTTCTTTTCCACAGCATCCAGCGTGCGAGCATAAATCGTTGCCCAGCAGGGGCCAAAGAGGAAGCTGGCAAAAACTGCACCATAGAGAGCTGCCATGCCCGGCGCAAAGGCCACCACGAAGATATCCAGCACACCGATAGCGGCATAGAGAGCCAGTACCTTGTTAGCCGAGAATTTCGTCATCAGGAAGTTAGCCACAAATTTACCGATAAAGAAGAAGATAAAGCTTACGACCATGTAATTGGCTGCCGCACGTTCATTGATGGACGGGTCCAGATGCAGCGCCAGACGAATCGTAAAGGACCAAACGGCCACCTGCATGCCCACATAGAGGAACTGTGCCACAATGCCACGTTTGAAGCGGCCATTGCCTGCCAGATAAGAAAGCGTCTTGCCAATGCTGGGCACACCTTCTGTCGAAGCGCTCTTAACCTTGCATTTCGGATAAGCCGTAACCGCAAACAACGCAAAGATACCGAGGAGAATGTAAATCATGATATGATAGGGTTCCAACGTATGCTGCAGCATTTCCATTTTGTAGGCAGCGGCCTGCACGGCATCCATGCTGGCCAGCTGTGCGGCCATGGATTCGCCCTCCTGGAAGATGAGGTATTTCCCCAAAAGAATGCCGGCAATGGAACCAATCGGCTGGAAGGTCTGACTGATGTTCAAGCGCAGCGTAGCCGTTTCCTGCGGGCCAAGCATTGTGCTATACGTATTGACCGAGGTTTCCAAGAAGCCCAAGCCGATAGCAATGGCAAAGATGGCCACGAGGAACATCGTGTACGTCGCCATATGCGAAGCGGGGAAAAACAGGCTGCAACCGGCAATGTAGAAGCCCAGGCCGCAGAGAATCGCCGTCTTATAAGTAGTATTGCGAATGACCATAGAGGCCGGAATCGAAATCAGAAAATAACCGCTGTAAAACGCACTCTGCACCAAAGCACTGGCAAAGTCGCTCAAGGCAAACACGCTCTTAAACTGCGTGATGAGCACATCATTTAAGCTGGCTGCCGCCGCCCACAGAGGCACCAGACAGGAAAGGAGAATAAACTGAAATACCGGAATCTTGCTGATATAACCATTGTCATACTGTACAATATCGTTGCGATTACCAAAGAGCATTGGTATACCTCCTAAAATTTTCATTAGCCAGCGGCAGGCGCCGCCGTACTGCCACGAACCACAAAGTCCGTGTACATCTGCGTTTTCGTATGGATGCTGCCGGGATTTTTGGCCAGCTGCAAAAGTTTCTGTACCGCCAATTCCCCGAGTTCTTTCGTATGCACCTTGATGGTGGTAAGCCCCGGCGCAAATACCGCACTGAACTCAATATCATCAAAACCGATTACCGACACATCCTCCGGTACCCGGATATGATGCTTCTGCAAGGCCTGCATTACCCCTAATGCCACCATGTCGTTGTAAGCCACAAAGGCTGTAGGCAGTTCCACGCCTTTAGTGATAAGCCCGTCAAAATATTCATAGGCCCCGGTAATGGATACCGGCAGGCTGAATAAATACTTTTTCTCCACAGAGAGATTATGCTTGGCCATCCCCTGTTCATAGCCTTCATAGCGTTCATCGCCATTGGGAGAGCTTACCTCCCCCTGCAGATAGCCGATTTTCTCATGGCCCAAAGAAGCCAGATAGGACACCGCCCGCGACACGGAATGACGATTTTCCATCAATACCGCGTGGAAGGGCAGGTCGGCAAAATTGCAATCCAGAAGCACCAACGGAATATCCGTCTGCGCAAAGGTCTTCGCGTCATTTTCATTAAGCTCGGTCCCCACCAGCAGGATAGCTGCCGAAGGGTCTTCCAAAAGCCGTTCCACCTGCTGCTCGTAATCATCATCATGGCGATAGAGGTTTACCAGTTTCGCCTCCATGCCATTTTCGCGGCAGGCAGCCGTGACGCTTTCCAGAAGATTATTAAAGAACGGGGCGTCCGACAAAATCTTCCCCGAATCGTGATAAATCACCAGCTTGATGCTTTTGATTTTGTTCTCCGTGATATAGCCGCACTCTTTGGCAATGGCCAAAATCTGCATGGCCGTATCGTGATTTACGCCTTTCTTGTTATTGAGGGCATTGGACACGGTTGCGGGGGAAAAACCGGACAGTTCGCTAATCTTCTTGATATTAACCTTCACGCTTTGTCAACTCCTATTAAAAGACAACTCCTGCCCGCAGGATGACATTGGGATATGGCGTGAACTCGCCGGTACGAATAGCGAAGCGAACCTTTTGCGACAGCTTCTTCAAGTCATCATGGGGCATATATTCATATTCGATATTCCCCAGCTTTTCCTTGATGTACTTGTGCAGCTCCGGGTTATGTTCGTGGATTTCCTCTGCCAGATAGCAGCCTTCCACAGCGGCTTCTGAAAGCAGCGCATCCATAACCTGACGAAATGTGGGCACCCCTTTGGTCACAGCTAAATCAATCACCGTGACTCCCGGAGGGATGGGCATTCCCGCATCCCCGACCATAAATAAATCCTTGTGGCCGAGGGCAGCTACACAGCCGGATAACTGGGCGTGTAATATTCCTGACTTCTTCATTATCCATTACCTCCCCGATAAACGTCAAGCGGACTATATAAATATTTGGCCATTTATTTATATAATTTTTATATTTACAAATCTCATTATAATTACATATCTAAAACAAGTCAATAGTTTTTCTTATTTTTTTATATTATTTTCGCTATAAATAGCATAAAAATCGTTTTTTGTTCGTCAAAGTAATAGAAAACCAAAAAATTCCTGTAAATATTTTTATAAATATTTACAGGAATTTTTTATGTTTTATTATTAAATGCTATTTACATCTGCTTAACCGGCACCGGACCACGGGAAAGGGCGATGGCACCCGTGCGGGCAATTTCGATGATTTCGTATTCGGAAAGGACTTCGATAATGCCGTCAATCTTGCTCTGTTGGCCCGTAAGTTCAATGACGACATTTTCCTGACTCACATCTACAATGCTGGCGCGGAAGATATTGACGATATCGATAAGCTCGGCACGGTTGCTCTTATCCGCCCGAACTTTAATCATCACGAGTTCCCGCTCAATGGAATCCACCTCGGACAGGTTGACGATTTTGATGACGTCAATGAGCTTGCCCAGCTGCGTAACCACCTGGTCCAGCTCATTTTTCGACTCCACCGACACCACGATATTGATGCGCGTCACATCCGGCTCCTCGGTGTAACCGGCAGAAATGCTTTCGATATTGAAGGCCCGGCGGCTGATCAGCCCCGATACATGGGTCAGAACACCAGGTTTATTGTCTACGAGAACCGCGAGTAAATATTTTTTCATCATTTTTTACCTCCCAGTACCATCTGGTCAAGCCGCTTGCCGCCCGGAACCATCGGCAGGACATCTTCTTCCTCCGGAATCAGCACATCGATAAGTGCCGGACCTTCTTCAGCCATGATTTGCGGCAATACCGTATCGAGTTCTTCCTTCTTGGTCAGACGGTAGCCTTTAAGCCCCATGGCTTCCGCCAGTTTCACAAAATCCGTCTTGCCCTTGAGTTCGGACTGGGAATAATGATGATTGTAGAACAGACGCTGCCACTGGCCCACCATGCCTAAGATGCAGTTATGGACAATGACCACCTTCACGTCGATATTGTTGTCTGCAATGGTGGCAAATTCCTGACAGTTCATCATAATACTGCCATCACCGGTAAAGAGTACGACTTTGCTCTTTGGTGCACCTATCTTAGCCCCCATAGCTGCAGGCAGACCGTAGCCCATGGTGCCCTGACCGCCGGAAGTCAGGAAATGGCGGGGCTTGAATACATCAAAGAACTGCGCCGCCCACATCTGATGCTGGCCCACATCCGTAACGGCAATGGTATCCTTATCGGAAAGCTCGCTGACTTTCCGAATAAGTGCCCCCGGCTTAATGACGTCCCCCTGTTCCACATAGCTGAACGGATGTTCTTTGTGCATTTGCACCACTTCATCCTTCCACCCTTTGAATTTCTCGGCAAAGGATTCCCCCGTCGCCGCCAGCTGCTCATTAAAGCGGGGCAAAGTCCAACGCAAATCCCCCAATACCTTCAAGTCAGCCGTAACATTCTTGTTGATTTCCGCCCGGTCCAGCTCAAAGTGAACGATTTTCGCCTTAGGCGCAAAGCCATCCACTCTGCCGGTCACGCGGTCGCTGAAGCGCATGCCGATACACAGCAGCAGGTCGCATTTCTGAATGGCCATATTGGATGCATAACTGCCATGCATCCCCGCAAAGCCCAAAAATCCCTCGGTGTCAGCAGGCACGGATCCAAGCCCCAAAAGCGTTGAAGTCACCGGCACACCTAAAACCTGCGCCAGCTTCTGCACCTCGGCCGCCGTATCGGAGCTGATGATACCGCCGCCAGCGAAAATCAGCGGGCGTTCAGCCTTGCGTACAGCCTCTACCGCTGCCGCAATTTCATCCGCATTGCCATCATAGACACCGGAATAGCCGCGCAAGTTTACCGTTTCGGGATATTTATAGTCGATTTTGGCATCAAAGACATCCTTGGCCACATCAATGACCACCGGCCCCTTGCGTCCCGTACGGGCAATAAAGAACGCCTCTTTGAGCACACGCGGCAGTTCTTTTACATCCTTGACCAAATAGTTATGCTTGGTAATCGGCGTCGTGATGCCGAAAATGTCGGCCTCCTGGAAAGAATCCTTGCCGATATAAGGATTGGCCACCTGCCCTGTGATGCAGACCAGCGGCACCGAATCCGTGCACGCCGTGGCAATGCCTGTAATGAGGTTCGTTGCCCCCGGCCCGGAAGTGGCAAAGACAACTCCGACTTTCCCTGTAGCCCGCGCATAACCGTCCGCCGCATGAATGGCCCCCTGCTCATGCCGGGTCAATATATGCGGAAATTTCATCTTGTAAACCGCATCATACAGTGTCAGCACCGCTCCCCCAGGATAGCCGAACACCACATCTACGCCTTCCTTTTTCAGGCTTTCCAATACCGCCTGAGCTCCATTCATCATCAAATCAAGCCCTCCCCATCGTCTGCGGAGCCATGACAAAACACAACTTCACAGTCTATAAGTTTACATTTCAAGTTGAAGTCATAGGATTATTATACACTATTTGTATACAATATTACAATACGAGAACACTATAAGTATTTATTCTGCAAAAAAATACCGGCTAACTTATTCGTCAGCCGGTATTGAATTTCCTGCTATACCTTAAATTTCGCTACCTGTTTTTTAAGGTTTTCCGCACCTTCCATAGATGCGTTCATCATTTCCAGTATGTCGTTGGCTTTCTGGGCCACATCGGTGACTTTTTCGGCCACGGTGGTATTGCCCACAGCCCCTTCATGGGTGGCCTTGGCAATTTCTTCCATGGACTGGTTCATGGTTTCTACGGCACGGATAAGGTCCTGCGACGCCGTGTTGCTCTTCTTGGCGAATTCATTGACGTAATCGGCATCTTCCTGATAGCGGATAGCCGTTTCGTTGATGAGCTCGTAATCCTTGCCGACCTTTTCGTCCATGAACTTCAAGAGGTCAAAGGCACCATCGGAAAGATTCTGTACCGAACCGGTCACTTTACCGGTAAGCCCCTTAATCTTTTCCGCGGTATCATGGGACTGTTCGGCCAGTTTTCTAACCTCATCAGCCACTACGGCAAAGCCACGGCCTGCATCGCCGGCTCTGGCTGCTTCGATGGCGGCATTGAGGGCCAGCAGATTGGTCTGTTCGGCAATTTCCGTAATGTCCTGCGTGAGGTTATTGATGTTATCGACAACCTTAACGGATTCAATGGCTTCTTCGAGGGATTTCTTCGTGCCCTCATACATCTGTTCTGCCTCTTTGCTGGATTTTTCCATGGTGGCCTTGAGAGAGCCTGCCCGCTGGGCAATTTCCACGGTATAGCCCTCACTGTCAGCAGCGTCCTTAGCCGTAGCATGGATTTTTTCCCGCAGATGGTCGGAAAGATTCTGCATGCTCGCGGTGGAGGCAGCGGTTTCTTCCATGCCGGCGGCCATTTCCTCGGTTACAGCCGACATATCCTGTGTGCTTTCATTGAGGTTGCCGACCAAAGCCTGAACATCCGTCACCATGTTGGCGCTGTTTTCCGCCTCGTCATGGACATTTTTCAGCACGGTGCGCAGGGATTTCTGCATTTTATCGAGCGCCTGCACCATCATGCCCACTTCATCCTGCCGACGGGCAAGGCTTGCGGGAATTTCCTGTGTGAGATCGCCATCTGCCACGGCATTGAGCGCACCGATGGAAGCAGCCAGCGGTGTTGCGATATTCTGGGCAATCAGGAAAGCTATGGCAATGCCGACGATAAGGCCCGCCAGTATAATTCCCAGGAAAATCTTGATGGTCAAATCGTAGTTGGCGTTATTCTCCTCAAAGAGCACTTTGCCCTGCAGGACATTATCCGGCGTCAGCACCGCCAGATCCGTCGCAATGACATTGGCCGAGGAAAGATTTTCAAAGAGCTTTATCTTATCTTCCGGCGTATTGCCCAAGGTTTCACAAGCTTTGACCTTGGCACTCACATCCACCAGATTTTTTTCCAGGCTGGCTATGCTTTCCTGCGCACGGGAACTGCGGTCAATTTCCTTGACCTTCTCAATATCGGCCTTGATGGATTCGAGCCGCCCGCTGATATCGGCGAGCACGACCTTGCGGCTGTCTGCGGAAAAATCCTGTTGCAGCATATAGGCCACATCCACATCAATGCCCCGCAGATGGTTATTGGCATCGTTGAGGTACTGTGTGGTCATCAGGTTATAATTGTACATATCATCCAAAGATTGTTTGGCCTTCTGATTGGAAAAAATCCCCACTGCGGCCACCACGCAGGTGATGAGCAGCATAATCGCCGACAAGAACAGTATCTTGGTTCTGACACTTAAATTCTCCATGGCAAATATCCCCCTTATTTGCGGAACTTATCAATATTTTCCTTGGTGATTGAGGTAAAGTCCACGGTGATATTTTCCGTGGGAATATTCCCCTTCATGCAGGATTCCGCCAAAGTATAGGTCCCTGCCGCTAAATCTCCTGCATCCTGCTTGACCGTCTGACTCATTTCACCGGCATCAATCAGCTTCAGGGCAGCATCCACCGCATCTACGCCGGATACCTTGCAGCCTTCCAGACGGCCCGCATCCTTCAAGGCCTGCACAGCGCCGATGGCCATGCCGTCATTGGCGGCGATTACCGCATCAATCTGGGGGAACAGCTTTGTCCAAAGGGTGACATTCTTGAGCGCGTCTGCCGTACTCCAGTTCCCTACGGTGCTGGCCAAAAGCTGGATATCCGAGCGCTTGTCCAGGCAGGCTTCCTTGAACCCTGCCCACCGTGCTTCACTGCCGGCAAAGCCTTTTTCGCCTTCGAGATAGACCACTTTGGCATTAGGCGGCAGGGTCTTGGCCATGTATTCGCCCTGCATTACCCCGGCCTGCTTTTCATTCGGCATGCAAGAGAGGAATTTGCCGCCATTTAAGCCACGGTTCGTAATGATGATGGGAATTCCCGCCTCATTGGCCTTTTCCACCATAGGGACAATCGCCGTGCCATCCACGGCCAGCAGCACAATGGCCGCGGGCTTGGCGGCAATGGCTTCCTTCATCTGGTCCATCTGCATATTGACATCGCCCTTGGCATCCCGGAATTCCACCTGCATACCGCCGGCTTTGGCCTTTTCCTCAAAGGATTTCTTGATTAAATCCGTAAAGGAATCGCCGTCCTTGTGGTTCAGGTAAAATACCGTATTGGAGGCCGAACCACCGCCGCCACAGCCGCTAAAACACAGCATGGTCAGCAAAACCAGCAAACACCCTATAAATGTCCGAAATTTCTTCATAATACCCACTCCTATTTCCCTTTACACAATTTCCTCATGTTCCTCGGTAAGAGCATGCGAAAGTTTTATCAAAACGCGGGTAATCCGCGCTCCATCCACTTCTTCCACGTAGAACAAATTGCCCTGTGACGCCGCCAGCTGACCGACCTTCGGTTCGCTGCCAATCTGGTCATAAAGCCAGCCGCCGACGCTGTCCACATCTTCATCTTCAATGGTGATTTCCAATATATCTTCGAGTTCTTCCAACAGCATCTTGGCATCCACCGAGTAAACATTGTTTCCCCGCGCTTCTGCCGTAGGCCGTTCCTCGTCAAATTCGTCCTGAATATCACCGACGATTTCTTCCATGATGTCCTCAATCGTGACCATACCCGCCGTGCCACCGTACTCGTCCACCACAATCGCCATCTGACTGTGACTGCCCTGCATGGTCTTCAAAAGGACGTTGACATCCATACTCTCCGGCACCACCAGTGCCTTGCGTGCCAGCTTGCGGAAATTGGGCCGCTTGCCGCTGGCCATAGCCTTCATGAGGTCTTTTACATGTAGGAAACCGATAATATGGTCTTTATCCTCCTTGCAGATGGGATAACGGGTCATTTGCTCCGAGAGAATGACATCCATATTGTCCTGCCAACTGTCTTCGAGATAAATGACCACCATATCCGTGCGGGGCGTCATGATTTCCCGCACGTTGAGTTCCGTGAAGTCAAAGACATTGTCCACAAAGTCTGCTTCGGTATCGTCAATCAGCCCCTGCCGATGGCTTTCCTCCATAAGCAGGCGGATTTCTTCTTCGGTATGGGCCGACTCGCTTTCACTGGCGGCCTTAAAGCCCATGCGCGCCGTCACCCAGTTGGCCACATGATTTAAGAGCCAGACAAAGGGATACATGATTCTATGAAAAATCAGCATGGGCAGTGCCACCGAAAGCATGATTTTTTCCACATTCTGAATAGCCATGGTCTTCGGCGTAAGCTCGCCCAGCACGATATGCCCCGCCGTGATGATGGAAAAAGCCACCACTAAAGACAGAGTATGCCCCACCATATCATCAAGACCAACCAAGTGGGTCAAAGGCAGAATGAGCTGCGCCACCACGGGTTCGCCGACCCAGCCAAGTCCCAGCGACGCCAGTGTTATGCCCAACTGCGTAACCGATAAGGACGCATCCAGATGGTCGGTGAGCCGCTTGGCATAAACCGCCCGCCGGCTGCCCTCCGCAATCAGGGTTTCCAGCCGGGAGGAACGGATTTTCACGCAGGCAAACTCTGCCGCCACAAAAAAGCCGTTCATAAAGATTAAAAACGCGACCAGTACTAACTGCAATAGTATCGGTACAATGTCCAAAAGTTATTCCCTCCAAATTTTTTCGTTTACTTGCTTTATTTACCTGATTTACTTCGCCGTTGCCTTGCGTTTTCCCTGCCGGTTAGTGTGTTTCTTGCTTTTATTTGCCGTCTTTTTTTGCCCGCTTCCGGTGCCCTGTTTTACCGAAGGTTTCTTTTTCGACAGTGCAGGCTTGTCGCCGCCCTTTACGGGCTTAAACGCTATGCCCAGTTTCTTTTCAAGCTGTTCCAGCTTGTAGGCTTCCTTGTTGTCAGCCAAAGTGATAACCGTTCCCTTGGCACCGGCACGGGCCGTACGCCCTGCCCGATGCAGATAGATTTCACTGCTTTCCGGCAGGTCGAGGTTGAATACATAGTCCACATCCGGAATATCGAGGCCGCGAGCCGCTAAATCCGTGGACAGCAGGAGCTTAATGCGCCCGGCCTTAAAATCGGCAATCGCCTTCTGGCGAGCCTGTTTGTTATTGTGTCCCAAAAGCGTGCCCACCATAAAGCCTTCATAACGCAGCTGCGCCAAAATACGCTCGGCATCAAAGACCTTATTGATAAAGACCAGCCCACGCTTCACGGCCAGACGGCGGGCCAGATGGCGCACCGTTTCCACCTTATTGCGGAACGGCGTCATACGGTAGAGGTCTTCGCGCAGAGCCTGCACCGCTGGGTCCGCTTCGACCTTAATCACTTCCGGATGCTGCAGGAAATCCGCCCGTTCCAACGCCTTTTTCGGGGCGGTTGCCGAAACCATCACCACCTGCCGGTCTTCGGGCAGCAGACGCACAACATCCGCGGTGTTTTCCATATTCTGGTCATCAAAGAGGCGGTCAAATTCATCGAGTACCAGCATTTTAACCTTGTGCAGTTTCAATTTATTCTTTTGCGCCAGCTCGATAATACGGCCGGCAGACCCCACAATCAGCTGTGGTTTATCTTTCAGCTTATCCATTTGGCGGGCGATATTGGCCCCGCCGATAAGCCCCTGCACCTTGATGCCAAGATTTGCCCCCTGCGCGAGGTCGCGGGCCACATTTGTAATCTGCATGGCCAGCTCATAGGTCGGCGCCAGAATAACCGCCTGTACATCGCGGGATTCCGCATCGATTTTCTGCAAAACTGGCAGCAGATAAGCCAGTGTTTTGCCTGTGCCCGTGGGGGCCTGGGCTACCAGATTGCCGCCGCCCATTACTTTGGGAATGACCGCTTCCTGTACCTGCATAGGGGATTCGATATTCTGTTTCGTTAAAACAGCGACTAACGCGTCGCTGATGCCTAATTCTATAAAATTGCTCATTTTTTGATTACTTTTCTCCTGTTCTTGGTAATTGTTAATACGAGGCTTATTTTTTCGCATTCAACAGCTGCTATTGTTTTGGAATGTGCTTTCCTTTCCAAAAGCACTTCAAACACGCTCTATAGATTATGAAAGCATTATAACATAAAAGACCGTTTTGCGCATAAAACTTCGTACGGAAAAAACAAGCAGAGACTTGGGGGAGGGGGCATATTTTGTTCATGCCAGACATTTAGTGGAACCCGCAAAATATGCCCCCTCCCCCAGTACAAACTTACTCAAAAAGCAGGAATACAAACCTTTCACCGCGAATAAAAATATGGTATTTTATATATGCAACAAAGGAGGTCTCTCGAATTGAAAAAAATACTTACGCTACTTTCCATCGTCCTCTGCCTGACCCTGCTGCCCAGCAATTTCAGCACCGCAGCAGCCACACCGGCAACGCATGGCAAGAAAATCATCTTTATCCCACTCGACAACCGCCCCATCACGGACAAGGAAACCCGCGAAGTGGCCGAAAAGGCCGGCTATAACATCGTCGTCCCGCCCGAAACCTTGCTCGGTACCCGTGAGCAGCACGGCGACCCGGACGGGCTTTGGCAGTGGCTGCGGGAAAATGTTCCCGGCGCAAAGGCCGCGGTTGTTTCCACCGATGCCATGCTCTACGGCAGTCTCGTCGGCTCCCGCAATCACGAATTAACACAGGAACAAATCACCGACCGCGTAAGCCGTTTTCAACAACTCCATGAAGATTTCCCCCGCCTGCCCGTTTATGGCTTCGGCACCATTTTGCGGACGCTTTTAACCGCCAACCATTCTGGTGCGGGCATGGAGCCGGCAATTTATCAGCAGAACGCAGTAAAAATCCGCGACTACAGTGCACTCCGCGATAAAGCCGAAATGGGCAAGGCATCCAAAAAAGAACAGCGGGAAATGCAAAAACTCGAACAGGAAATCGCTCCGGCGGTAATGGAGGACTGGACACACCGCCACAACCTCAACTTCAACGCCAATAAGGCCCTGCTGGACCTCACCCGCGCAAATAATTTATCCTTCCTGTTTTTAGGCGGCGATGACGGCGCCTTTTATTCCCAAACCCATTACGAAATCCGCCACCTGCAGGAGTACGGCCAAAACATTGGCAAGACGAAACTGCAGATAACGTCCGGTGCCGATGAACTCGGCATGGTCATGCTCTGCCGGGCTATCCTTGACGACAAGCGGGATATCCCCTTTGTCTACACGGCTTACAATATCGGCAAAGGCCGCGACACCATCCCCGCTTATTGCAATGAAAAAATCGGCGACGATATGGATAACACCATTATCGCCGCCGGCGGCATGCAGATTCCAGCACCGGAACGCGCAGAACTGATTCTGGCCATCAACACGAATCCAGATGGCAAAACCGGCAGTGCCAATAACCCGGACAACACCATTGTCCCCCGCAAAGGCACCATGCCCTTTGTCCATATGGTCAAAGATTTTGTCAGCAAAGGCTATCCCACAGCTGTAGCGGATATCGCCTATGGCAACGGTGCGGACAACGCCCTGATGAATGAGCTGCACAAAGCCGATTTGCAGTTCAAACTCTTGGCTTACGGCGGCTGGAACACCGCGACCAACACCACAGGCTTCCTGCTCGGCACAGGAATGCTTGCTAAATGGATGGACAGACAGGCACAGGAAGAACTGATGCTTACTCGCTATTTGGAGGACTGGGGCTATCAGGCCAATGTGCGCCAAAACCTTGGCAGTGCCGTATGGAGCCAGCCCGGCTACAATCAAGCCACCGGCAACCTGGACGGCGCCCGCGACTTTGCCGCAACGCAGGGCACGATACTCTTAAAGGATTTTGCCCGGCAGAACATCAGTCTGCCCGCAGGGGTTTCCTTGGAAAAATTACAAATCACCCATCCCTGGAACAGACTGTTTGAATGTGAAATCCTCTTTTGACAAATTGCAGTTTGTCGGGGAGTCGGTTCGTGGTAAAGGTATCCTGTTCATACGTTGTCAGGGGTGAACGGGGAGTACTTTTTCTGTTTCCCGCTAAACGACCCCTTCGTAAAATAGAGTTGTCCGGCTACTCGCGCCGGGCAGGCCAACGGCGCTTCTTTCAGCGTATTATCTAGCCTTGTTCTACATGGGGCCGGCCTTCACTTCGTTCAGGCAGTCGCTCCGAACAGAAAAAGCACTCCCCGTTCGCCCCAAGCTACGCTCTGTACAATTGCTACGAACGCGTTGCTCCCGTTACAAGAACATCGATGTTCTTGCTGCTTGTCACCGAGAAAATGACGTTTAATACAAACATCACTTAGGGCGGAGGTGGTGATGCTTTTCGCCGTGGAACGACTGTCCGAACGCAGTGAGGACTGGCCCACAAACGGCACAGACTAAATACTGGGCTGATCATACGCGCCGCCGGTCTTGCCCGGCGCAGGTAACTAAAAAGCCCATACATTTGCCTGTTGGTCATTCAGTGCAACGGCGAAAAGTATTACCACCTCCGCCCAACTGAGCTGTAACAAATTATATTTAATATCGTATAGTCAAACTGCAATTTATAAAAGGGGCTGTTGCACGTAATG
>DFHU01000013.1 GCA_002373045.1 Pseudoselenomonas ruminantium
GAAAATACCGACCTGACTGTCATTGCCTTCATACCATTTGGCCACCCCGGCGCTGACCGTAATCTGCTGATTGCGGAAAAATTGATGTATTTCTACCTGATGACGAATTTTCTCAGCCAACGCACAGGCCTGTTCCTGACTATAGCCCGGACAATAGATAACAAATTCCTCACCGCCCCAACGGAAAAACTCCTGCGGCTGTTCCAACTGCGAGCGCACCAGTTCACTAAAATGGTACAATACCCGGTCGCCTGCTTCATGCCCATACGTATCATTGATATTCTTGAAATAATCAATATCCAGCATGATAAGCGCAAAAGCCTTCCCCTTAAGGATTTTCTGTCGAATAAACTCTTCAAACGCACCGCGATTGCGGCAGCCTGTCAATTCATCCATCTCAGCCTTGGCCATAGCCGTAGCAATCTCAGCCGTAAGTTCCTCTGCATGTGCCTCCAAATCACGTTCACGGATAACCTGTTCACGCACCATGCAGACCACAAAACTGATGCAGGCATAAATGCCTAACGGCAGCAGATAAACATGCCATTGCCAAAAATGCAGATATAACAGCACACCGTCAGCTATGCCCAATCCCCCCATGACAATCATGGGAATCAGCGCAAAACGGGCATAGATATTTCCCCGTTTAATCGACTCCCACATATTGCGAAAGACAAACACCTGCAGACAAAGCACCGTTGCATAAAGAATCTGGCGGCATACCACCAATCCATCATAGCCGGCTAGTTCCAGCAATAGCGCAAAAGCTGCCAAAAAGCCATAAGCCTTCACTGCACGTTTTACCGTCAGCTGCAAATCTTCTTCCAGAATTTCTACGATGACGGAATTGGCAATCACCGGCATGATATAACAAAGAAAATTTTCCAAAAAACGCCATACTACCGGCGCATTCCACAGGAACTGTTTGACATTGGACAAGCTGACCGTCCACAACGTCATAAGCAGCATAAGGAGCAACAATCTGATGTTCATCCGCCGATGTTCCGGCCGGTTAAATAGATACATCAACGTAACCATGCTCAACAACACCGCCACGGGCAAAGCCACGATATACGGAAAATCCACGGCAAAAATGCGTCTTGCCTGCTCCTGCTGCGTATCTACGATAAAATTCTTAAACACGCCCAACTGATGCGGATGGTCAGCATATAGATGAAATAACAGCATCGTTTCATGAGACACATAAGGAATTTCCACCATATGCCATTTTTTCCCATGCCCTAAAAATTGGGGGCCGAATTCACCATCGGCATAAATCTTGCTGCCGTCCACAAAAACCTCTACCGCCTGCCCGTCTATGGAAAAGAGCAGCGTATTTTCCCAAGGCTCCGTAGGCATCATGGAAACTTCCAGCCAGGCTTCGTGATTATTTCCCGGAATAGGCGACTGGAACTTGCCAAAGTCAAAATACTTCCACTTTCCCTGGCTATCTGCCGTGAGATACTGCCAGTCATTGCCGATAACCACGGCCTCACAGCGCAGTTCTGGCAAAAACACACTAAAAAGGCATAGTACTATTACCGCGAATATCCGTTTCATAGTCTATGCCTCCTTCCTTGCTATAGCCAGTTTACTTCATAATAAGTATATTAGGCATATGAATGCTTTTTTCCTGCCAGCTGAGCAAGGGTATTGCATATCTTTATTCCGTTTTATCATCACTATAAAGATTCTTAAACCAATGCATATTATTCTTAGGTTCCCGGCAAACCCGGTTGCGCCCCGTCCGCTTGGCCATATAGAGCGCTTCATCCACGCGCTTTAACAGCTTGGCTTCCGAATCTTCAGCCCCATGCCAGGAGGCTACACCCAAACTGCTCGTAATGTGAATACGACCGTCATGCAAAGGCGTTTCTTCCACTTTGGAACGCAGGCGTTCCGCAATCATCATTGCCTCCTCACCGGTACAATGACGGAAAAGAATCAGGAATTCCTCACCGCCCCAGCGCACGAATAAATCCTTCCTCTTGATATTCTGACGGATGGTCTGGGCAAACCCGGCCAGCACCACATCACCGACCTCATGCCCGTAATTATCATTAATCCGTTTAAAGAAATCAATGTCCATCATGACGAGGGTAAAAGGTTCTTCCTCATTTTTGTGCTGCAGGATTTCCGTTGCCAGCACCACTTCCAATTTATTGCGGTTATAGCATTTCGTGAGATTATCCGTTGTCGCCTTTTCGATGGCCTGCGTAACTTCCTGCTTGAGGCCTTTCTCCCGTGTCATCAGCATGCGCTCCCGCTTTATCTGATTGCGTACGATAAAGGCTGCGAAAACGCACAGGGACAAGGTCGTATAAGGAAGTATATGCCCTTCCATCACATACCAGTGGCGATACATCGAAAGGCCGTCAATCGTCCCTGCCCCGGCCATAAACACCAAAGGCACAGACACTGCTTTGGCATACATATTGCCATAATGTACAGAACGAACAATCGCATACAACGCCACCAGCTCCAACAAAGGCAGCAGGACATAGAACAGCGCCAGCCCCCGGCTCATGCCATTAAAGCCCATAAATTCTGCCGCCAATACACCAACCAGCAGCAGCGCATAAGCCAGTACCGTCCAGCGCATGAGCCACTTGCCTTTGCGGTCCACCACCTGAAAAATGACGATATTTGCCAAAAGCGGTAAAAGATATTCCGATAATTGCATAAAGAACCGCCAAAAAAGCGGGGCATCAAACAGGTACTGCTTGGAATTAGTCGCACAGACCATCCAAACCAAAAAGGCTGACATAAAGGCTATAAAGGATTTATAAAGTCGTTTCGGCGCCGCAGGACTGCCGGCATAAATCAGCATCAATACCAGCAAAAACGCCGCCAAAGGAATATTCATCAGATAAGGAATGTCCTGCCGGAAAATGCGCAGCACCTGATCCACATCACTGTCTAACCATATCTTGCCAAAATAGCCCAGATTATGATCCGAGGGAGAATAGGCATGAATCCGCAAATCCTGGCCTGCACTCCCTTTTGGAAGATTGACAATATGCCAACGCTGTCCATAGGCCATAAATGCAGGCCGCAGCTCACCATACCGATAAATGCATTCATCGCCCACCCATACCTCGAAGGCCTGATCCCGGCTCTGCATCAGCAAGGAGGCATCCTTTGGCAGCATATCCGGCAAAGTCGTCTTCAGCCAGACTTTGTCATCATGATTGTCCAAAGGCGGTGTGTGGGGAAAATCAAATGGCTGCCACTCCGTGCCCGCTTCTGCCTGCCAATACCATTGTCCCTCGAGTTCTGCAGCCATTCCCGAAACCGGCAGCAGCCATAAGGCCATGAAGAAAAAGAGGGCGAACATGTTCCGCAAAGCAACAGCCGTATACCATTCTGCCGACTTAGCTTGCAAGCATATCCCCCCTCTTCGTCAAAAAGCTCCACCGGAGAAACCGATAGAGCTTTATTTTTCTTTTATATGGATTTAAGCCAGTACGCGGGCAAGTCTCACCAATTCCGGATTCAACGTTTTGGTGTTGTTTACTGCGTCAAAGAGATTTACGCCAACAACCTTGCCTTCATTGAAGCCGAAGACCACATTAGTAGCGCCGGATATAATAGCAAGAGCTGCCTTTTCACCCAGCATGGATGCCTTGATACGGTCTTCAATGGTCGGCGAACCGCCACGCTGAATATGACCGAGTACGGATACACGGGTATCAATGCCCGTCTTGTCCTCTACTACTTTGCCCAGGCCTACAGCAGAACCTGCACCTTCAGCAACTACGATGATGCTGTAACGTTTGCCGGCATCATACATAGCCTTGAGTTCATGGCAGATTTCATCGAGGTCATATTTTACTTCCGGTACGAGCACGTATTCTGCACCGCCGGCGATACCAGCCATCATCGCGAGCCAGCCGGAGTTGCGGCCCATAACTTCTACGAGCATGATGCGGCGATGGGCAGAAGCCGTATCGCGCAGCTTGTTGATGGCGTCCACAATGGTGTTGGCAGCCGTATCACAGCCGATGGTGTAATCCATGCCCCATACATCATTATCAATCGTCCCCGGCAGGCCTACGATAGGCATACCCGTTTCCTTGGACAGGAGAGAGCCACCGGTAAGCGATCCGTCACCACCGATGATGACCAGGCCCTCAATGCCCCGCTTCACCAGATTGTCAAAGCCCTTCTTACGGCCTTCGGGCGTCTTGAACTCCATGCTGCGGGCCGTCCCCAAGAACGTGCCGCCGCGCTGAATCATATCCGCTACGCTGCGGCTGGTGAGTTCTACGATATTGTCGTCAATCATGCCGGCGTAACCATCGTAGATACCATAGACCTTTACCCCTTCATGCAGGGCAGTGCGGACTACAGCGCGGGCAGCCGCATTCATTCCGGGGCTGTCGCCGCCAGAGGTCATTACGGCAATTGCTTTTTTAATCATGCAAACATCTCTCCTATATAAAAATCCATAACTAACACTATCAATCCATAGCATACCTATCTATTATTTTACGCAAGCAGCCTGTAAATGTAAAGTATTTACGCGCAATTTGTTCGGAAAATATTAAAGCCTTCCCCAAGCGGGGAAGGCTTCGTATTTCAGGAAATTATTTCACACTCATGATGCCCAAAGCATAGCAAACGATACCGAGAGCAAAGAGGCCGAAGATAATCCAGATTGCGTTGACCTTGCGGCGCAGCAGAGCCATGCAGGCAAAGGTCATGAGCAGAGGTACAAGACCCGGCATCAGCTGGTCGAGGATGCCCTGAACCGTCGTTACCACATGTTCGCCCTTAGCGTTGGTAATTTCCGAAACCACCACAGGGATGTTGACCGAAGTCCATTTGTTAACGAGTGCACCCATGACGAACAGACCGAGAATGGAAGCACCTTCCGTAATCTTCTGGAGCTTGTTGCCGGCAATATCCTGTACGATGTCCGTACCTTTAGCATAGCCGTATTTAATGCCGTACCAACGAACACCAATGCGGATGAGGTTGAAGAGAACGAAGAACAGGATAGGACCGATGATGCTGCCGGTCAGAGCGAAGGAAGCACCGAGAGCAGCGGTGATCGGACGGAGCGTGCCCCAGAAAATCGGGTCACCAACACCAGCCAGAGGGCCCATCATACCAACTTTGATACCGTTGATTACACCATCGGGGATGTCAGCACCGTTAGCCTTCTTTTCCTCGAGAGCGGCCGTGATACCGATAATCGGCGCAGTTACGAACGGCTGCGTGTTATAGAATTCCAAGTGACGTTTGATTGCCTTTTTGAGTTCTTCACCTTCATAAAGACGGCGCAGAATGGGAACCATGCCGAAGCAGTAGCCCAGGCCCTGCATACGTTCCATGTTCCAGGAAGCCTGCAGGAAATTAGAACGGACGAAAGTCCAGAAAAAGTCGCTAGAAGTAATCTTCTTTTCCATTATATTATCCTCCTCTAGTTGCTGATTAACACGAGATTAGTCCAGTTCGTCATCAAGATCGCTGGAGCTTGCAGCGGCAGCAGCCGGAGCAGCAGCAACTTCCTGATATTTCGGGTTAAGCTGGACGTAAACCACAGCGCAAACGAGGCCGATAACGCCCAGAGCAACCAGGTTGAA
>DFHU01000029.1 GCA_002373045.1 Pseudoselenomonas ruminantium
CCCAAAAAAGGAATCAACAGGGAAACGAGCATGACAAAGATGATGGCATTGCGGGGCGTTTCATCGGCAGCAACGCGGCTGAACCAGGTCGGCAGGATTTCATGCCTGCCCATGTACTGCAGCAAAAAACCGGTGGTGCGGTACAGTCCCAACAAGCTGGTAATGATGGCAGAGGCGATGGACAGGCACAAAACGGCCAGTCCTTTCATGCCGAATACACTGTAGACGCTGTGGAATACGGGCAGTCCGGCCAGTCCGTCAAGTCCTCGCTTGTTAGCCATGTATTCCGTCCACGAGGAATATTCGGCAGGAATCGCCATAATGCTCATGGCCGCCAGCAGAATGTAGATAAGCCCGCCCGCGAGCACGGCGGCAATAACGATGGGGAACAGCTTCCGGGAAGGAAAATTAAAATCATTGCAGGCATGGGTAACGGCCTCAAAACCGAAAAACATCCAGGGAGCCAGCATGCACATGGACAGAATCTGTGCGGTGGGGGAGGTATAGGATTGGAACAGGGGATAAAAAACTTCTGTACCGGTCTGCTTAAAGAGCGCGGTAAACAGAATCACCACCGTGAGCAGGAAAACTACGGCCAGAATGGTGTTCAGATGTTTATTCAGGCTGCCGCCGTAGCAGGAGAGCAGACCAAAGAAGATGAATACTGCCCAGGTGGCGGAAACCTCACCAAAGTAAATATCAAAATCGGCGATGGTATAAAGATAGCCCCATTCAAAAATATCGCCCAGAAGGTAGCGGGCCAAAAGCACATTGGCGGTGGCGTTGGCCCAGAGAATCGACATATAGGCGATGAGCAGAATCCACGCCGCCAAAAAAGCATGGTCGCTGCCTAAAATATTGCGGGTATAGGCCACAATGCCGCCGTCATCGTGATATTTTTCCGCCAGCTGACAGAAATTATAGGCAATGACCAGCAGTAATCCCGTACTGAGTGCCATGGCCAGCATGGTGCCCAATGGGCCTGCGGTGGGAATAAAGATATTGGCCGGCACCATAAAGGCACCCCAGCCCACGGCACAGCCCAGCGAAAGCCCCCATACATTCAGCGGGGAAAGCATGTTTGCCGCAGCTCTGCCGCCGGAGCTGCCATTTTGTACAGACATATTCATAATGCTATGCTCCTTTATATGAATTGGATAATGATAAATTCAATTACTTCATAAATTCTCTCTTGACAGGCAAATTCCCTTCCTATCAATAGGGAAAAAGCCCTTCCATCACAGACGGGGAAAGGCTTTATTTCGCGATTTTATGAATGGCATCGGGAATGCTGAGAAGCGGCAGCTGCTGCTCGACGGCTCCCATCTCGAAGGCAGACTTGGGCATACCGTAGACGGTAGAAGTCGCTGCATCCTGCCCAATGGTGGGCGCACCTTTCTGACGCATCTTGAGAAGACCTGCGGCTCCGTCCTTGCCAATGCCCGTGAGGATAATTCCCAGCGCATGACGGCCTGCCACATCAGCTACACTGTCAAAGAGCACATCCACCGAGGGGCAGACGCTGTGCACCGGCGGCCCGGGCTTGCATTCCAGCATATAACGGGTTCCCATGCGGGAGATGGTCATGTGCTTGGCACCCGGAGCAATATAGACATGATTGGGCAGAACTACATCACCGCTGACGGCTTCTTTGATGGTCAGTTTGCATTCCGTGTTCAGCCGTTCGGCAAAGAGCTTGGAGAACATGGGCGGGATGTGCTGGACAACGACAATGCCGGGAAGCGGCGGTGCCAAACGGGTGATTATCGCCGACAGGGCTTCGGTTCCCCCGGTGGAGGCTCCCATGGCAATGAGGTCGATTTGCGCTGCATTGGCGGGCGGCGTGACAAAGGAAGTCATTACCGTGGGGACAGGCTTGGGCGCTTTGACCACAGGCTGAGAAGCTTTCCAGACTTCTCTGGTGACACCTGTCCCTCTATCGCTGTTCGGAGAAGCCGGAGGAGCGGCAGGGCTGGTTTTTCCCTGCGAAACCAGCACGGTGCTGACCATTTTTTCAAAGAACGGCTGCATGGGCTGCCCGATGGACGGTTTTTTCAAATAATGAGCGGCACCTAAAAGCAGAGCGGTTTTTTGCCCGCTGTCCAAAATGCCATAGGTGACAATGGGAATCTGGGGATAATTTTTCACCAGCAGAGGCAAAAACTTCTCCTGCCGTACCAAAAGAGAACTTAGGGCGAAGTTCAGAATAATGATGCTGGGCTTAAAGACAGAAATTTTTTCCAGGGCTTCGGCGGGCAGACCTGCATGCTCGATAAGACTGCCCGCAGGCAGCCGCTTATTAAGCTCCTGCACCATGGTATTCTGGAACGTTATGGAGTTGTCGATGACGAAAACTCTCAAATCCTGCATAAGCTCCCCCCCATCGGCTGCTTTACCAATGTATACCCTTATAATTAGACCTTTGTGCTATAAAATCCTGCTTTTTTAACTGAAAAGAATCATTTTCGCTTTTCGTTGCGGGTGGATTGCTAATTTTCTAATAAATTGACAGATGTCCCAATCTCTGTTATTCTTTTATCGTTCAATTCTTGTATAAGCCCGCAGATATGGTGTGGGCGTTTCTACAGGCAACCGTAAATTGTCACAGGCTACAAGAAAGATGGAGTATGCTTCATTATTTTATTTTACGGATAAAGAAGGCTTCTTTTTTCTTGGTGCTGCAGATGATTTCCTGCCGGGAAAGAGGAGGCTTTTATTTTTTATGCAAGCACAAGCAAGTCAGTCGTTTCTGGAGCGTTTCTTCAAGCTATCGGAAAAGGGAACCACGGTACGCACGGAGGTTATCGCGGGATTCACTACGTTTATTGCCCTGGGTTACATCATGTTCGTTAATCCGAACATTCTGGCGGCTGCCGGAGTCCCGAAGGAGGCCGCGATTGCTTCAACCATCTGGATTGCGGCACTATCCACAATGATGATGGGGGTCTTTGCCAACTATCCCGTGGCATTGGCGCCGGGGATGGGGTTAAATGCGTTCTTTGCTTATTATGTCTGCGGCGTATTGGGACTTCACTGGACGGTGGCACTCGGTGCGGTGTTTTTCTCTGGCCTGCTGTTTTTAATTCTGACGGTCAGCCATGTACGGCAGGCGATTATCAACGCTGTTCCGCAAAATCTGCGTGTAGCTATCAGCGTGGGCATTGGTCTTTTCATCGCCTTTGTCGGCCTTAAAGGCACAGGGCTTATCGTCAGTGACCCGGCAACGTTCATCACACTGGGCAGTGTGGCTCGCCCGGAAACCGCTCTGGCAATGTTCGGTCTTGTGCTCACGGGAGTACTTATGGCTCGTGATGTGCAGGGCTCTATCCTTATCGGCATAATTGCTACCACGGTTTTGTCCATGATACTCGGTTATTCCCCTGTTCCCCAGAGTTTTTCGGATGTAATCAGTACCAGCCTGCCGCATATGGGCGAAACCTTTGGCAAACTGGATATTGTGGGGGCTTGGAACTATGGTATTTTTTCCATCATCTTCACCTTTACGGTAGTGGAACTTTTTGATAACATGGGGACGCTTATCGGTCTTACAAACAAAGCAAAGCTGGTGAAGAAAGACGGTGAGATTGAAAATCTCGACAAAGCGCTCAATACCGATGCTGTCGGTACGATTTTCTCCGCGGTGTTTGGTACGTCCACGGTAACTTCCTATATTGAGAGCGCTGCCGGTATTGCTGCAGGCGGCAAAACGGGGCTTACTGCCGTGACGGTATCTCTGTTGTTCCTCGTATCCCTGCTCTTTGCACCGCTGATTGGCCTGGTACCCGGCTTTGCTACGGCTCCTTCGCTGATTCTGGTCGGCGCCCTCATGATGTCGGAAGTGGAAAATATAGATTTTACCGATTTTACCGAAGGTCTGCCTGCATTTTTGACCATCATCATGATGCCGCTGACTTCCTCCATTGCTAATGGTTTTGCCTTTGGCTTTATCAGCTACGCGCTGATGAAGAGCTTGTCCGGCCAGCCCAAGGGAGTCAGCCCCATCATGTGGATGGTAAGCGCTGCCTTTATGATTAATCTGTTTATGCGTTCCTAAAATTTAAGTTTTTGTTCAAAATAACCGATATAGATAATAGCACAAGGATGTGCGGCTTCAGTTAACTGAGGAGGTGCCGGTTATGGATATGAGCATCGCCGCTATGTCGGTGAACATGCATCAGGGGCAGGCCATGCAGGATATGGGCATGGCGGTTCTGAAAATGGCCATGGATACCACGGAAGTTGCTGCAGAGGAAATGCTCGCAGAACTCTCTGTTGACCCCAATCTGGGCACGATGGTGGATATTCAGGCTTAACAAAAAAACTGCTGTAAACGATGTAAGTCGTGTTACAGCAGTTTTTTGTTGCTTACAATCTGGCTGAAATGATGGCACGTTCTTCGGGCGTAATACTAAGGACATCCATAGCCTCATCGCTAGACCAGCCTTTCTTATGCATGAGAGAACGTACACTGTCTAAAAGACTTTCAACACGTCCCTCGGCAATCCAGGCATCCTTATCGGATTCGTAGTCAAGGATGGCCATTTCACGATTCAGATAGTCAAGGCGCTCTTTTTTATTCTGCATAAATACAGCGGCTGCGTCCAGCGCAGTCTGAATAGCAGCTTCATTCATAGCCAGTTCCTCCGTTTCTTTTGTGTCTAATTTGTTGGAGAAGTAAGCCAGCCAGCGTTCAACACTGGTCATTTCGCTGACGGGCTTTTTTTGAAATTTGGGGACTTCGAGGAAATGCAGTTCCATGTCCTCGTTCAAGCGGCGGCCGGTTTCTTTGTTGTAGATGCTGTACATGGAGTGTGCCGGCTCACCGGGGAAAATGGTGTAACGCAGAATGTTGATGGTGATGGATGGTTTCAGATTTTGATACTTCCCACCCTTGGCAAGGTTCATCAGGTACATCTGCGACCAATAGTAGAGCGTGCGGCGCTCCATGTTCTTTTTGTCCACAATCTGGATTTCCACATCAATCTGCGTGCCGTCTTCGGTAACACAGAAAAT
>DFHU01000044.1 GCA_002373045.1 Pseudoselenomonas ruminantium
TCGATTGCTTGCAATACACGCACTAAGCCCGTGGGGCTGGTGATATTCTTCCGCAGCTTTTGACAAGCTTGTCTATGGCGAAGGAAAATATTATCAGCTCCCACGGGCGCCTTAGCATCTCATTGTAAGGTACGTACTAAGCGCGGTGACTGGTAATGCCTTTCCGCAGCTTTTGACAAGCCTGTCTATGGCGAAGGAAAGGTATTGCCAGTCACCGCGCGCCTTATCACTGCGATGTCAGCTTCCCCCAAACACCGTCTTTATACAATTTCTGCAGCTCAACGGTATAAATCTCCCCGCAAACCACTTCATCGTCCGTATAAACGCGGATGTAATTATCCGTGAGTCCATCAGTTATGCCCTCAGTATTGGTTTCAAACAGCACCCGCATGGATTTGCCCAAAAAGGTCTTATGGAACTCCTCGGTCTTGCGGGCCGCCAGTTTCTGCATACGGTGAGCACGTTCCTTCTTCACCGTTTCGGGAATCTGATCCTTGCGTGCTGCCGCCGGTGTTCCGCTGCGCTTAGAATAGGGGAACACATGCATACGAGAGAAGTTCATCTTCTCCACAAATTCCAGTCCGCGGGCAAACTGTTCTTCCGTTTCCCCCGGGAAACCCACGATAATATCCGTGGACACCGCTACGCCTGGCACTTCCCGTTCCACCTGCTCAATCAGGCGGCCAAACTCTGCCGTGTCGTAATGGCGGTTCATATCCTTGAGCACTTCATCGGAACCGGCCTGCAAAGGCAGATGCAGATGCGCACAGAAGCGCTCATCCTCACGGATAAGGGCAAATAAATCCGGCGAAAGTTCAATGGACTCCAAAGACCCCAGACGCAGGCGCTTTAAGCCCTCCACCTTGAGCACTTCCCGGCAGGCATCGGCCAGCGTCACTTTGCCGCCCAAATCCTTGCCATAAGCGCCCAAATGAATGCCCGTCAGCACGATTTCCTTAAAGCCGGCATCCACGAGTTTCTTGGCTTCGCTGTGAATCTTATCCAAATGCCGCGACTTCACCGGGCCACGAGCATAGGGAATGATGCAGTAGGAGCAGAAATTCTGACACCCGTCCTCTATTTTGAGAAAAGCACGAGTGCGCTGGGGCATATCGTAGATGGGGATATCCTCAAACTCATGGGCGTCCATGATATTGCCCACTTCGTCCAATATACCGTCTTCGCGCGCCGCCTGTTCCACATATTCCACAATCTTGCTGCGTTCCTTCGTGCCCAGAACCACCCGCACGCCTTCAATGGCCTTGATTTCTTCCGGGTGAACCTGCGAATAACAGCCGCATACGGCGATAATCGCCTTATCGTTGGTACGCTGTGCCCGGCGGATAATCTGCCGGGATTTCCTGTCTCCTAAGCTCGTCACCGAGCAGGTATTGATTACATAAAAGTCCGCCTTTTCCTCAAAGGGCACGATATCGTAACCGCTTTTCTTGAACAGGCCTTCCATGGTTTCCGTTTCAAACTGATTGACCTTGCAGCCCAAGGTCGTAAGTGCCACCTTTGGCAATATACTTCTTCCTTTCTTAACCTAAGGAACTGTTCATAAATAAATTTTAGATTTGACTTGTCTAAATCTCCATATGCGTCGTTATCGTCAGTCGACATAGCCATTGCTATGCCTCCTTCCTCTGCCTAGCCTATGAAGATTTATCCTGCGTCCTATCTTAAAATTTATTTATTGCCAGTTCCTAAGTCGCCATTTTCATACTGGGCAACCGTCACAGCCGCTACTGCCGCCGTCTCTGCTCGCAAAATCCGTGGACCAAGGGTTACGGCCTTGCCGCCTGCTTCCTGCACTGCTTGCGCCTCGTCGAGCGTAAAGCCGCCCTCGGGGCCGATAAGCAGAATGAGCCGCTTGCCCTTCGCCGTCTGCAGACATGATTTTACCGTAGTTTCGTCTTCATTTTCGTAACAAAAGACAATTTCCGTATCTTCTGTATCACTATTTTCCCTTATCAGATTGGACAAATCCGTAATAGGCGTTACTTCTGTCAATGCGGTACGCCCACACTGCTTGGCGGCTTCTTCGGCGATTTTCTGCCAGCGCGCCTGTCTTGCCGCTGCCTTTTTCGCATCATAGCGCACCACGCAGTTATGGCTCTTTACAGGAACGATTTCCGTTACGCCGAGTTCTACCGCCTTCTGCACCACATAGTCCATCTTGTCGGCTTTCAAGAGACACTGGGCGAGCACGAGTTCCAACGGGGATTCGGTATTGGCCGCGAGCCGTTCTTTCAAAACCAGCGTCACCGCATCTTCCCGAAAGGCGGTCATTTCCATGCAGGCCACACTGCCTTCATCATCCACCACCGTGACTTCCTGCCCAGCCTTGGCCCGCATCACATGCATGAGGTGATGGGCATCACTGCCGGTTATCTCGATGGTGTCGGCCAGCAGCCCTTTATAAAACAGCCTTCTCATTTATTTTCTCCCCGGCTGATGGTCATCGCCACCCAGCCTTTTTCTTCCGTCACCTTGTCCACGACAAAGCCATGGGACAGGCAGGCTTCCGTCACATCCGCCAGACGCTCGGAGATAATGCCCGATGCCAGCAGATGACCGCCCTCGGCCAAATGCTCATCGAGCTCGTCAAAGAGCATGATGATGATATCGGCGATAATATTGGCTACGATTAAGTCCGCCTTGCCATCAAAGGATTTCAAAATATCGCTGACACCGGTCCTGACCACATCTTCCACGCCGTTCTGACGGATATTTTCTGCCGCCACTTCTACGGCTACCTTGTCGTAGTCCATAGCCGTAACATCCGTAGCCCCCAGCTTTGCCGCCGCAACGGACAGCACGCCGGAGCCGGTGCCCACATCAAAGACCCGCATACCGCCCTTGACGAGCGTTTCGAGTTCCCGAATACACATCGCCGTGGTAGGATGGGTACCCGTACCAAAAGCCGAGCCGGGGTCGAGTTCAATCACGATGTCATCGGGACTGGCTTCGTAATCTTCCCAAGTCGGTTTAATGACAATCATGCCGCCCACCTTTTCCGGGTGGAAGTAGGCTTTCCAGTTATCCGCCCAATCCTCATCACGAACGGTATTCCAGGAAATCGTGCAGGGGCCTTTTTCGATTTCATCATCTTTAAGCGCCTTGAATTCCTGAATGCGCAGTTCAAAAGCACGCAGTTTGTCGTCCAAATCCTCGTCCACCGGCAGATAGGCCTTGACCGTGACCACGCTGGTATCTTCAGCCCGCTCAATGCCGGAAAAATCCCACTGACCGGCATCAATGTAATTATTGAGCATTTCCGGGTCTTCAATCACGACTCCGGATGCGCCTAAATCATGGTAAATCTCTGCCACAACATCGGTGGCTTCATGGGTTGTCTGAATGCTGACTTCCGCCCACTGCACTATACATCTCTCCTTTTATCCAAAAACCTTACGTTATTCCTGCAAAGTACCGGCATAATACCTTGCCAAATTCTGCATCTTTTCAATCGCATCGCTGCGGCCGGCTTTGCCATTGCTCAAAACTACCAGGACAAAATCTTCCTGCTGCCCAAAGAATATACCGCCGTCAACATAGACGTCGTTGACTTCGCCGGTCTTATGGGCAATCTCATAATCGGGCAGTGCCGCCGGGAAACATTCCTTATCGTGCTGCTGGCGAAGGATTGCCAGCATGAGTTTATCCTCCTGTTCACCCACCAGCTGATGATAGTACAGGCGGGAAAAGAGACTGCCGATATCACGCACGGAAGACAGGTTCTTTTTCTTGCCCTTCCGGCCCATCATCATCTTATAGACCAGCACCGTATCGCTAAAGCCCTGCTGCTGCAAATATTGGTTGATATTCTGCATGCCCAGACGGTCAATGAGGATATTGGTGGCGGTGTTATCGCTGTCGGTTATCATCACCGTCATGAGCTGCTCGATGGTGCGCTGCTCACCGGCATTGTACCAGGTGGTCACGCCGGCACCGCCCACCGCATCCTTTTTCTTAATGGTAATCTTCTCATCCAGGGACAGCTTCCCATCATGGACATCCTGCATGGTCTTGGCCATCACAAACAGCTTAATCATGCTGGCTGGAGCCATCTGCTGTGAACGATAAACAAACGGCTCGATTTCCCTGTCCGGACGCAGAAAATATACGGCCAGCTGATTCTTCGTATCGCCGATAATCCGGGCAGTCTGCGCCGTAAGTTCTTCCTCATCCACCGCTTTGGGTGCATGCTGCACGTTTTTCGCTACCCGATTTTCCGCAGCCTGCGCCGCGATGCCGCCTTCCTG
Source organism: Pseudoselenomonas ruminantium (assembly GCA_002373045.1). Taxonomy (GTDB): domain Bacteria; phylum Bacillota; class Negativicutes; order Selenomonadales; family Selenomonadaceae; genus Selenomonas_A; species Selenomonas_A ruminantium_J. The sequence goes on from DFHU01000044.1 coordinate 4,269, forward strand.
CTGCTGCCATAGCGCCGCCGAGGCCATGCCCCCGGCTTCCAAAACGACCAGCACAGAAAAAAATGTAATCATCCGCTTAACGTTCACGAAAAGCCTGCTCCTTTTCATCATGAGTACCTAAGCCCATACGAAGTTACCACGGCTGGGGCGTAATCGGCGTCACCACACCAAAGCGATAGCCCTTGGCCCGCAGATTATCGATGATTCCCGGCAGGGCCCGCACGGTCTCCTCCTTGCCGCCATTGCAGTGCATGAGGATAAGGGCCATATTATCCTTCAGATGGCCTGCCGTTCGCCTGTCGATATAGCAAATCTGGCGCTCTGCCGAGGGGTGCTCCGGCGTTGCATCCTCGGTGAGCACGTTCCAATCATGCTCCACATAGCCCAAAAGGTTCAAATGCTCATAAAAATCGGCAGTAAACATCCCCACCGTGCCGCCGGGCGCACGGATGATAAACGGACGCATGCCGATGACCTTGAAAATGGCCTCATCGGTCTGCTCCATTTCCTCTACGAAACTTTCCTTGCTCGCATAGAGACGGTCGTAATCGTGGTCATAGCTGTGATTGCCAATGGCGTGGCCTTCGGCAAAGATGCGCTTCAACACCTCCGGATTCTTTTCCACCATGCCGCCTAACACGTAGAACGTCGCATGAACGCCTTTGGCCTTGAGCACATCCAAGATGGCAGGCGTGTTGACATCATCCGGGCCATCATCAAAGGTCAGATAAGCGACCTTCTCGGCCGTATAATGGGGCAGGGCAGGAAGCATTGTCGGCAGCCCCTTTGCGAGCCGCTGTTTCAAGGTATAACGGTCATAAACGGGGCGGTCAAGGCTGATGTTGTCATAGGTCAGATTGCTGTAATCTCCCTTTGCCAGCGTATAGGCCGCAGATTCCACGCCGGGTTCCTGCTCCACTGCCACTGGCTTCGTAGCCCTCACCTTTGCCAGCCAGAATGCGCCAGCTGCGCCGCCCAACACAAACAAAACCGCCAGGACACCCATAACCTTGGTAAAACCTTCCCTTTTCACCTTGACCGCGCCTCCACCATTCATTTCTTACCCGTAAAACAATTATCTTACATTATACTACAACTAGCCCTTTAGTCCAAAATAAATTCTGCAAAAGCCACATTGCCATATTTAAAGCCTTGCTCGCTCAAACGACAGCCTGCTTTATCCACCAGGAGCAGCCCTTGCCCGCTAAGTTTTGCCATCACCTCGCCATAGACGCTGTCCAGCTCCACATGAAACTTATCCGCAAACGCCTGCCGCGAAAGTCCCTCTGCTGTCCGCAGAGCCAAAAAGGCAAATTCCTCCATGGCGTGCGCACGGGTCGGTTCTTCTTCGAGCTCGCTGACATCCCGTCCAGCCTTTATCCCCGCGATATATTCTGCGATATCAGCCGTTGCCGCATAGCGCTTTCCCTCCAAGTACGAATGCGCCGCCGCACCCAGCCCCAGATAGGGCACATCATGCCAATAGCTGCGATTATGGCGGCTCTCAAAGCCCTCCTTGGCAAAATTGGACACCTCATAACGCCGATAGCCCAGCTCCGGCAGGGCCGTGGTCATATAATCGTACATGGCCTCTGCCTGTTCCTCTGTCGGCAGCTTTAATTTGCCCATTTCCTCCATACGGGCAAAGGCTGTACCATCTTCCACCTGCAAGCCATAGATGGAAATATGCTCGACCGCTAATTCCTCTGCCTGCCGGACACTTGCCTGCAAATCCGCTAAGATCTGCCCCGGCAGGCCGTACATCAAATCCACACTGATATTTGAAAAGCCTGCCTGCCGGGCCGTCTTCACCGCCTGTACGGCCTCCGCACCGGAATGAATCCTGCCGATACGGCGCAAAAGCTCATCCTGAAAACTCTGCACGCCAAAACTCAACCGGCTGACGCCCCCTGCGCAAAGCAGCTGTAAATATGCGGCATCCACCGTTCCGGGATTGCACTCCACCGTAAATTCAGCAATCTCCTGCCCAATATAATCGTTTACGGCCTGCAAGACCTGCTCCATGTATTGCGGCGGCAAGGCCGTAGGCGTCCCGCCGCCCATATAAACCGTGGCAGGCTTTCCCCATTTTTGCCGAAAAGAAAGGCCCTGTATCTCAATCTGCTGACACAGGGCCTCAGTATAGCCTTCCATGAGCTTTTCCTTCCCCGCATAGGAGGGAAAATCACAATAAAAGCATTTCTGCCGGCAAAAGGGAATATGGATATAAACTCCCCATTGCATAAAATCTTCCTTTAGTCTATCTTGAGTATCGCCATAAAGGCTTCCTGCGGCACTTCCACCGAGCCGACAGCCTTCATGCGCTTCTTGCCTTCCTTCTGCTTTTCGAGCAGTTTGCGCTTACGGGAAATATCGCCGCCATAGCACTTGGCCAGAACGTCCTTGCGCCGTGCCCGCACGTTCTCACGCGCGATAACCTTGGAACCAATCGCCGCCTGAATGGGAATCTCAAACATCTGCTGCGGAATGATTTCCTTGAGCTTGGCCGCCAGCTGACGGCCACGCCCCTGCGCTCTATCTTTATGCACAATCGTCGACAGCGCATCCACCGGGTCGCCGTTCAATAGGATATCCACCTTCACAAGCTTCGACTCCTGATAATCCGCCAGTTCATAATCCAGCGAAGCATAACCCTTGGTCGCCGATTTCAGGCGGTCAAAGTAGTCAAAGATGATTTCATTGAGCGGGATATGGTAGGTAATCATGACGCGGTTGGTATCGAGGTAGTCCATATTCTTGAACACGCCCCGCTTGTCCTGCGAAATCTCCATGACTGCGCCGACAAAATCATTGGGCACAATCACCGTCGCCTTAACAAACGGTTCCTCAATATGCTCAATCTCCGTCTGCGGCGGCAGTTCTGCCGGATTGCTGACATTTAAGACCGTGCCATCCGTCTTAAACACATGATAGATAACCGAAGGTGCCGTCGTGATAAGTTTCAGATGGTACTCTCTTTCCAGACGCTCCTGAATAACGTCCATATGCAACAGGCCCAAGAAGCCGCAACGGAAACCAAAGCCCAGAGCCACGGAAGTTTCCGGTTCAAAGACCAATGCCGCATCATTAATCTGCATCTTTTCCAGCGCGTCCTTCAGGTTGTCGTAATCGGCGCTTTCCACCGGATACAGACCGCAGTACACCATCGGCGTAACGCCGCGGTAGCCCGGCAGCGGCTCTGCCGCAGGCCTATCGGCAAAGGTGATGGTATCGCCGACCCGCACATCGCGGACGTCCTTTAAGGAACCGGCCACAAAGCCAACTTCGCCCATATTGAGCTCACCGACATCCACCGGCTGCGGCTTGAAGCAACCCACATCCGTGACCTCAAATTCCTTGCCCGTAGCCATCATTTTAAGGCGCATGCCCTTTTTGATTTTGCCCTGCTTGACGCGCACATGGGCGATAACGCCCTTGTAGGAATCAAAGAAGGAGTCAAAGATAAGTGCCTGCAATGGCGCATCCTCGTCCCCTTCCGGGGCAGGAATGCGCTCGACGATGGCATCGAGGATTTCTTCAATGCCAATACCGGTCTTGGCCGAAGCCAGCACCGCATCCGTGGCATCCAGACCAATGGTGTTTTCGATTTCTTCCTTCACGCGGTCGGGGTCAGCACTAGGCAGGTCAATCTTATTGATGACCGGCACGATTTCCAAATCGTTTTCAAGCGCCATATAGACGTTCGCCAGCGTCTGCGCTTCAACGCCCTGCGCCGCATCCACGACCAGCAGCGCCCCTTCACAGGCAGCCAGACTGCGGGAAACCTCATAGGTAAAATCCACATGACCCGGTGTGTCGATGAGATTTAACTGATACATCTGCCCGTCTTTGCCCTTGTAGTCAAGGCGCACCGTCTGGGCCTTAATCGTAATGCCCCGCTCACGCTCCAGGTCCATGCTGTCAAGGACCTGCGCTTCCATTTCCCGCTGCGTCAGCGTGCCCGTATATTCAATCAACCGGTCCGCAATGGTCGATTTGCCATGGTCGATATGCGCGATAATCGAGAAATTGCGAATATGCTTGTTCTGCATTGTCATTTTCCTTTCACTTTCTATCCATATAATGGTTATTATAACGTAGTTATGCAGATTTTGCCATAGAAAAAAATAAAACCTATTGCTTTTTGGAAAATGTCATGCTAAAATAGCTAGGTAACGAATCAATTGAGGGGGGTGAACTACTTGCCGAATATTAAAGCATCTATTCTTAGTGTAAAATCTGACGCTAAGCGCCGTGCGAAGAACGCTGCTGAGAAGTCCCGTGTACGCACTGCTTCCCGTCGTGTTCTCGACGCTGTTGAGGCTGGAAACGTTGATGAAGCGAAATCCCTCCTCACAGCTGCTTGCAAGACCATTGACATGGCTGCTGCTAACCACGTGTTCCACAAGAACTGCGCAGCTCGCAAAAAGTCCCGTCTGGCTCGCAAAGTGAACGCACTCGCTAAGTAAAAAACTTTCACGGAAAGTTTTTAGTTCTCAGAATGAGATAGAAAAAAACCTGCTCTTACGAGCAGGTTTTTTTGTTTGCCTGTACCAATTTCATTCGTAATATTTTTCACTTTTGTAATGTATTATTCTGTTTTTTTTGCTATAATTATCCTATAGACTACTAGTCAGGGGATGATTTTATGCACATTCGTCATAGCAAGCTTTTGAGCCTGGTGAATCAGCACAATCGTATTGCCGTAGCTGATTTGGCCAAAGCTTTGGACGTTTCGGAAGTTACTATCCGCAAGGATTTAAATATTTTGGCCAAAAAGGGACTTTTGCGTCGGGAGCATGGCTTTGCCCGCCTGACCACTAGTGATGATGTGGGGAACCATCTTTCCTTTAATTACGAGGCAAAACTGCGCATTGCCCGTCGGGCGGCCGAGAGCGTACACAATGGGGAAACCGTTATGATTGAATCCGGCAGTTGCTGTGCCCTGCTCGCAGAGGAAATCGCCGCCAACCGTCGGGATGTCACCATCATCACCAACTCAGCCTTTATCGCGGATTACATTCGTAAATACCCCAATGTTCATGTAATACTATTAGGCGGGGAATATCAGAAAGAATCGCAGGTAATGGTTGGCCCCATGGTCAGAAACTGTGTACAGGATTTTTATGTAGGCAAATTCTTTGTGGGGACAGACGGACTCAACGAGCTCGGTTTTATGTCCAATGATCTCATGCGGGCCGAAGCCGCCCGCTGCATGGCTGAACGTGCCGAGCAGACCATTGTCCTGACAGAATCCGCTAAATTCAGCCTGCATGGCACGGTAAAACTCTTGTCCTATAATCAGGTCAGCGCCCTGTATACCGATGATTTGGCCAATAGCAGCACATTGAGCAAATTGCATGAACAGAGGATTCATGTTTATCCGCTAAGCAGCAAATAAACAAAAGAAGTCGTGAAGATATTCTATTCATATCTTCACGACTTCTTTTATTGCAAGTCACGCTTATTCATTTCTCTTAATAATTCAATAGCACCACGTCCCATGCCAGTTTCCCGGGCCGTATCTTCTATGGAATAACCACTGCGCAACAATGCCTTGGCCTTTGCCGCATTAGGTGAAATCGCTTTCTCCGGCTCACTCTTTTGCGGCGGCTCGACTTTTTCTTCTTCATCTTCCGGAATTTCCTGTGAAGCTGAATCGTGAACTTCCGCCAGTTCCTCCGGCCGCTTGGTCATCGCCACAGCCAACCCTGTTGCCTGCTGCGCATTAATGGCTGGTTCTTCCCGATTCATAGAATTTTGCAGCACCTCAGCAAAATCCTGCGCATCCACCCGCTGCATGGGGGCCACTGCTGGCATCGGCGTAACCGGCTGCGGTGGTACTAATGGAACGGATTGATAGGCTGCAAGTTCAGCCACCATTTTGCGGGCTTCGGTAAGTTCCCGATTCAAAGCCGCAGAACGATCCTCCATCTCTCCGGCTAAACGCTTGTACTCGTTAATTCCGGCTTCCAATCTTACATTGCGTTCATCAGCCTGTCTGAGCAGATTCTCCAAATGCTGTATATGATTGCCCATACGGGCAATCACGGCATCAGCAGAACGCGTCAACTCTGCTTTCAATTGTTCCGTAGAAGCCCGCAATTCTTCCGTATCTACTCCCTGCTGACGTTTGGAAATCACACGCACCACCATCACCAGTAAGGCGCCAGCTATAATTAGAAAACCAAATAATTCTGGAAACATAAGCTTAACAAAAATCCTCCTCAAGATATAATCATATAGATTATACGATATTTACAGGCTGATGTCTAATAGCTGTCCTCGTGACGGGTCACTAGCCATCTTCATCGTCGGCTGTTCCTCTGTTTCTTCTGTTGGCGTTCCAGCCATTTTGCGCTTGTTATGATATCCGCCTCCCCGATTTTTCTGCCGTTCGGGTTCATCTTTGATACGCCCATCCTCAGGATTTTCCTTGCCTCGCACCTGTTTCTGCTTTAATTTATCATCATTTTTCTGTTCCAAAGCCTGATAATCCGCTTGCAGAGCATTCGCTTGATTGAGGTTGTGCTGTACCTGTCCAGCATCAGCAGCCCGGGGAACAATCATCTGCATACTCATGGAGTTGATTTCCATATCTTTCCCTTCTTTCCTGCTTTGCTAATACAAACGAAGGGCATCTTTTACGATGCCCTCACAAAAACAAATTCAATAAGTACCAATATTGATGCGTTCATCCTTGACGCTCAACAAACAACGGCGAATGCTGCTTTGCACATTCATAATCACCGAATTAATGGTTATGCGTACCCCCGGATAGACCGTATCCATCACGCGAATCTTGCCTTCCTTCATACGCCCCATAGCTTCTTCCAAAGCCTGTATCTCTTTTTCTGCCCGCTTAATTTTTCCCGCTAAAGGAAATTGCGAACGCGTCAACGCATTTATCTGGTCAATGCGCTGTTGCGGCAGACGGCTTACATCAATCTTGCCTAAGGTGTTGAGCATCTGGGTGATTTGTTTTAGTCTCCCCCGATCTTCCTTACACTCCCGGCAGATTTCCTGATAGCGCTGTTGTATAGTGGGGTCAATGCCTACAGACATTTTGGTCACCACAGCAGCAGCATTGCCTGCCAACTTACAGCGAATCTCCTCACTGGCAGCAATGCTGCCTCCCGTAATCATTCCCCGTTTTTCCTCGACAATGACCATATTGCCTGCCCTTAGCTGAGAATGCAGTACAGCATCCGTGATGATGATATCCCGCCCTGCTTCTATTACGGCATTTTCAGCAAACATAGCCTGCACATTTTCCGCCGCTTTGATTTGTCCCTTGTTCTGCCCATTGATGCCACCCTTTATCGTGACATTGCGGCCTTCCACTATGGCGCCATTGACCATGCCGCCAATCTCAATATCACCAGTCGCTTTAACCACAAAACCGGCCTCGACATTTCCCCTGATGGATACACCACCAACGAAATTAATATTGCCTGTAGCTGCTCCTACGCTGGAATTAATATTCAGATGCGGGTCTATGTCTATCTTGCGGGTGGAATCGACAATCTGTCCATCAATGCAGGCATATAGTTCATTATCATTGCGGACTTCCGTATTCTTTCCCTGCGGTATGGGAATCGGACGCCCCGGTCGAGGCATCACATCAATACCAAATATATTCTTTCCGGGCGTACCTTCGGTCTGCGGTATACGTACAGCTAATAGTTCACCTTTCTTAGCCAGAACGAAAAGCCCCATATCCTTGTAATCAGCTCTGTCGTATTCATCGATTTTCGGCCTATTTTTCTTGGACAAATCAAATTTACGATCGATTTTCGCATTTTCGCCATGCTGTACCTGTTTGCCCTCGGCAACGACAAAAGGCGTAAGACTCTGCACACCTTTTTCTATAGCCTCTTCTTTAATGCCAAAAATCACATCTTTTTCCGCTAAAGCGGCTTTGACTTCATCGACTGTGGGCAGTTTCTTTCCTTTGCTGGTATCATAACGAACTGTAGCAATCATCTGGTCACGGCTGATATCAATTATAATGCCAGCCTTTTCGCCATCATCATCCACTTCATCCTGCGGCTCGTCATCCTCCTGTGTGTTTTTCTCTTCATCCTCTGGCACTGTTTCTTCGACTTCATCAGCAATTTTACGGCGTTCTCCCGCTGCTTCACGGATAATTTTTGACAGCTCAATGATATCATAATCATTAACTCCGTTATCATGCAAGGTCTGCCGCACGTCAGACAGTTCAAAGAGCATCTCTGCGCCATCACTGGGATATACCGTTACAAAAACACCATCCTTGAGGAATTCGAGCAGATAACCTGCGTCCTCTCCGCCAACTGCCGGGCGTAATACCTGGTCATCCATGTTGCGTCCCCCTTAGGCTTAATTTATACCAAGCTTGCCTTCATCCTTGCCAAATGACCGCGCATACGGAATATTGCTTTTGTATGCAGCTGCGAAATCCTGGCTTCGGATAAATTAAGGATTAAGCTGATTTCTTTCAAAGTCAGTTCTTCATAATAGTACAACGCTACTACTTTCTTCTCTTTTTCCGGCAATCGCTCAATAGCGGCTGCTAAAGTCTGCCTGAGTTCTTCTTTTTCCATGCGTTCCGAAGGACCTGGTTCTCCTGCCAGCGGAGAATCTGCCCGCAGGTAGTCATCAAGAGGAATGACGGTTGCTACGCTGATCTGCCCCTCCAATGCCTGCAAATCCTTCACTGAGATTTCCAGTTCAGCAGCCAATTCCTCATCAGTCGCCGGTCTGCCTAAACGATTTTCCAAATCGTATACGGCCTGTTCATAACGACGGATTCTTTGCCGTATGGCCACAGGAAGCCAATCCTTTGCGCGAAGATAATCAAGCATCGCTCCGCGAATTCGGATACCAGCGTAAGTCTCAAACTTATTCTTGCGCTCAATATCATAACGGTCAATGGCATCCAAAAGACCGAAAAAACCACTGGAAAGCAAATCATCCCGATCCACATGAGCTGGAAGGCTGATTGCGAGCCGCCCCGCAACCAGCTTGATCAGTGGCAGATAATACTCTGCCAGCTGGTTGCGCAGCTCCACACTTTTACTCTTCAAATAGTCCTGCCACAGGGAAGCGACATCTATCGCCGGCGCTTCATTTGTCAGTTCAATAGAATCCACTTGAGCGCCCTCCTCCCATCAACATTTGAGCACCTGTTACTTTGGCGTTTCCATGCGCGTCAGGTCATCGCTGCTTAGCGGCTCAAACTGCGCCTGTCCGCCCGTTTCTGCTGGTTCCGCTTCTCCTGTTGCCGGGGATTCATCTTCGGCGGTATATTCATCCACCGCCGAAGACGTCTCTCCTTCTTCTCCCATGACCAGAGTTTCCTCATCTTTAGCCTCAATAAAGGCATCAAAGTCAAAGACGTCCTGGGCAGCAAGTATTCTCAACAGGATGTAGACAATCAAGCCTGCGCTGATAAAACCAACTATACTGCGGAAAAAAACCGTTATAGCCCGCGCATCGCTTGATAGGCCTGTAATCACTATCACCGTGGCGGCAATAAAAGCGAAAACCATTGCTGCATATAACTTAGCCAAAATCTTTTCACCTGCACAATTTGTCTGAAATTTAAATCGTTTTCTCGCCTTTATCGATAGTCTTAACCTTATAAACCCCATCATTGAGGTCAATGGACACCGTGCGGCCATAAGTACCGCCAGTATCTTCGGCAATCAGTTTAATTCCCAGTTCCTTCAAAATTTTCTTTGCTGCTTCCGCATTGCGGCTGCCAACACGCATGATATCGGTAGCATTCTGGAAAGCAAACATTTGCGCTCCACCAGCGATTTTAGCCACAAGACGCGTCTTTACTGCGCCCTGTGCCAATACGTCTCTGAGCATCAGCGGTAATCCTGTATCCGCAAATTTAGCCGGATTGTCCGTTGGACGAGCCTGCGTGCTATCGGGAAGCATGATATGCAGGAGCCCGCCGACTTTGTTCTGCGGGTCATACAGAGAAATCCCGATACAGGATCCAAGACCATAGCTGATGATGGTTGACGGAGCAGAACCAACTTTATAGTCGGCCATCCCGACTCTGATAAGATCTGCCATATCACTCAACTCCTACAGCTTTTATAATCGTCTCCAACGAACCTGGGTCAGGTACCAGGAAGAATTGGCCATTAATGCCATCATCTTCGGAAAGGAATTCGGTTTCAATCACCAAAGCCTGGTCGCCCATCTGTCCCAACTGTGCCAACACGACATTTAACAATGCGCCTGCCATATCCATTGCCAGTGCCGGAATGGAAGGCAGCATCGTAATCTTCGTGAAGGTAAAGAATGCATTCAAGTATGCACCAGACAAAATATTGCCGATTTCCATCAAAGCGGATTCATCCATGAAGTCCAGACTATTGGTTTCACCATGCGGTTTGCCCATCAAGGTATCCACCAGATAGAAAGCGGATTTCTGCGGAAGGAGGAACAGGATATTGCTGGGAGCCTTGCCATAAACGCGAAGGAATATGCCAACTACCACCGCATCCGGGCCGCCTACCAAATCCGGTACCACTTCCAGCGGTACCAGTGCCACTTTGGGCACATTCATATCAATTCTCCGGTTGATGACCTGGGAAAGGGCTGTCGCCGAATTCCCAGCACCAACATTACCAATCTCACGCAAAGCATCCAGCTGATTGGCGGAAAGATTTAATTCATCGGTCATATCAGACACCTCATTTTTATTTACTTCCCATCGCCAGTTGCGCCAATGATTTCTTCCAGGTTCAACATAATGATAAGACGTCCATCTACATTACCTATACCATTGAGGAAACGGGAACCACTGCGGTCATTGGTGGCCTTCTTGGTATCCACCGTCTTGCTGCCAATGGTTAGGACCTCGGTAACTGCATCAACGAGCATCCCTACATGGAGTTCATCAATGGTCACGGTAACGATACGGGTATTTTCCGTATAAGGAGTTTCCGCCAGGCCCAGCCGTTTTTTCAAATCAATAACGGGGAGCACCGAGCCGCGCAGATTGATAACGCCTTTGATGAAGTCAGCGGCAAAGGGAACGCGGGTAATATCCGTCATATTGCGGATTTCCTGCACATTCAGGATGCTGACGCCATATTCTTCATCCCGCAGCTTAAACGCCACGACCTGCACTTCATCATTCTGTTTGTTTTCTTCATTTGCCATGGTTACTGCCTCCTTACTGCTGCATCATCGTAGCCACATCGAGAATCAGGGCTACACGGCCATCGCCGAGAACCGTTGCGCCAGAGAACATCTTGAGCCCCGTAAAGAGGTTGCCCAGGGTCTTGATTACGATTTCCTGCTGGCCAATCAGGTTGTCAACTACGATACCAGCTTTGGCTTCGCCGGCATGTACAACTACCACAAAAATTTCATTGGGGTCTTTCACATGGGGAATCTGCAAGGTCTCTTCCATGCGGATAATCGGAATGATTTCACCGCGCAGAACGATGACCTCACGATTGCGAACCGTCTTGATATCCGTGGGCTGGATATTGATAGTACTGTCGATGGAGCCCAGCGGAATTGCATAGATTTCTTCCTGAACCTTGACCAGCATGGCCTGAATAATCGCCAGCGTCAGCGGCAGTTTAATCTTAAAGACGGAACCTTCATCAATCTTGGTTTCTACGTCAACATGACCGGACAGTGATTCAATCTTGCTGCGTACCACGTCCATGCCTACGCCACGGCCGGAGATATCGGTAATCTTTTCAGCCGTGGAGAAACCGGGCAGGAAAATCAAGCGAACTGCATCGGCATCATCGAGCTTGTCTGCATCTTCCTGCGAAATCATGCCTTTTTCCACGGCTTTGGCACGAATCTTATTAGCATCAATACCTTTACCATCATCAGTAACCATGATGACCACGTTATTGCCTTCATGACGGGCGATAAGCCCTACTTCACCGGTACGCGGCTTGCCTTTGGCTTCACGTTCATCCGGATGTTCAACACCATGGTCAAGGGAGTTACGCAGCAGGTGCATGATCGGATCGCCAATTTCATCAATAACGGTACGGTCAAGTTCTGTTTCCTCACCCTCGATGGTTAGGTTGATTTCTTTATTCAATTCCTTGGATACGTCACGCACCATACGCGGGAAGCGGTTGAATACCGCGCTTACCGGAACCATGCGGACCTTCATGACGATGTTCTGCAGGTCAGTGGTAACACGGTCCATTTGCTCCAGCGTTTCGGTGAGTTCGCCAAGGCGATGTGCCTGGCCAATCTGTTCAAGGCGAACTTTGTTGATAACGAGCTCGCCCATGAGGTTCATCAAGGTATCGAGTTTGTCGATATCCACACGAACCGACTGGCTCTGATGGCCCTTCTTCGCCGAAGCGGCTGCGGGTTTTGCTGCGTTTTTTGCTGCTGGCTTCGGTGCCGCCGGTTTCGGTGCTGGTGCTGCTGGCGCAGGTGCCGCTGCAGCAGGTGCAGGTGCAGCCGGAGCTGCAGCAGGTGCCGGTGCGGCTGCCGGCTGATCCGGATCTACAACCTCTACTACAATCTTTTCAATTTCCGAGATGGTTGACAGCGCATCTTCCACCGCTTTCTTGTCGGAGCCCGTCACCATCAGGATATCAAAGCTATGCTCAAATTTTTCCTGTTCCAAGTCCTCTGCCGGCGGAACGGATTTAATGACATCACCCAGTTCATCCAGTGCGTTCATGACCATGTAAGAACGTGCGGATTTCAAGAGGCAAGTTTCGGACAAGGTTACCTGAATGTGAACACCAATCATGCCACCTTCCTTGGCCTGCCGAAGCATGTCCTTATCGGTATCCGAAAGGTCCATGCCTGCAATTGCCGGTGCTGCGGCTGGTGCAGCAGGTGCAGCCTCAGCTGGAGCTGCAGCAGCGGGCGCAGCAGCCGCCGGTGCCGGCTCGCCTTTGGATATGGAGCTTAATTTTGCCACCAAATCGCTGACATCCACCACATCTTCCGAGTCACCATTAGCTACGCTGTCAATCATCTGTTCCAACGAATCCAGACATTTGAACAGGGTATCAATGATATCTTCATCTAATTTCAGCTGTTCCTTACGGATAAGGTCCAGCACGTCTTCCATTTCATGGGTCAGTTCGGCGATCTTATTATATCCCATGGTTGCCGACATGCCCTTTAGTGTATGTGCATTACGGAAAATATCGTTTACCACTGAAACGTCTTCGGAATTTTCTTCTAAGCTTAAAAGGCCTTCATTCAAGGACTGTAAATGCTCGTGAGATTCATCCAAAAACATGTCCATATACTGATTGGTATCCATTTGTATTCCCCCTATATCCTATCTCTTTACAGCCTCGACGATAGCCTGGGCTATGTTTTGTACGGGCTTTATTTCATCGGCCAGCCCTGCATCGACCACGGCTTTGGGCATGCCATAAACCACACAGGTAGGTTCATCCTGAGCGATACTGTAGCCTCCCGCCGCCTTGATTTTCTTCATGCCCTCGCAGCCATCACATCCCATGCCCGTCATAATGACAGCCACCAGATTCTTGCCAATAGAGGCTACCGAATCGTACATGACATTTACAGCCGGCCTGTGATTGCCTACCGGCGGATCCTGACCTAACACGATTTTACGTATGCTGCCATCCTCTCTGACGCGCAGATGATAACTGCCGGGAGCTATATATACATGACCGGGCTGAATGATATCGCCGTCTTCAGCTTCCTTTACCGAAACCTGCGATATGGTATCCAACCGGTCAGCTAAGGCCTTTGTAAAACCTGCCGGCATATGCTGCACGACCACCACACCGCAGGGAAGATTTCCCGGCAGGCGGGTTATGACTTGCTGCAAAGCCTGTGGCCCGCCGGTAGATGTACCGATTGCCACCAGCTTTTTCGAGCCATTGCCCATGCTGGTCATGGCTACGGGAGCAGCGTTGCTGGCCGCAGCCGGTTGTGGTTTTCCTCGTGCCTGCAAGATCACATTGGGACGTTTTACCGCAAAGACATTGCCTGAATTTTTCGACGGTGGAGTTTGAGCCGTCCCCCCCAGTTTTAAGCCCTGCCTTACCGGCAGTTCCACCCGTTTCATTACGGGAGGTGCCGGACTTTTGCTTATCGGCTTGTCCTCTATTTTTTTCTGGGGAACATAGGGGATTTTATGAACCTTGGCTTTTACCGCATTGCGACATTTTTCCAAAAGCTCATCCTCGATGGTATCCAGCTTCGAAATACTGCCCCCGGCTTTGCTGATAAAATCTATGGCCCCCAGGCTCAAAGCCCTCACTGTGGCTTCTGTTCCATGCTGGGTTAGACTGCTTAACATCAACACCGGTGTGGGTTTTTGCTCCATGATAACAGCCAGAGCATTGAGTCCGTCCATAACGGGCATGTTTACATCCATCGTCACCAAGTCCGGACTATACTCCATTACTTTATTGATAGCTTCCTTGCCATTTATCGCTGTCCCTGCCACTTCAAAATCCGGCTGCTTATTGAAAAAATCCGTCAGCACCTTGCGCATAAAAGCAGAGTCGTCAGCGATCAAGACTCGATACATCCCGCTCACCTCTTTTTATCCGGCAAAACTTTCCCTTACATCTACTGTATGTTGATTATTGTTTGATACCTTTTACTATATTGGCCCGCTGTACAGCAAATAGATAACGGACGATCTTATTAGCGGTTGCCCTCGGCAAATGCTGGAAAGCAGCCCCTACATGGTATATGACTATCCCATCAGCCCGCTCTATTGGCGAGCAGCGTACGACGCGGCACATGACATCAATCGTACTAGCACCCGGAATCCCGGTGAGTTCCAGCCCTACCTTAGTATTTTCAGCTACTTCGTGGTCAAATGCCAGGCAAATACCGCCACCGCTTAAATCGACTACCGGTACAATTTCGCTATCATGAATCGTACCATCTTCATCCACTACACTTACATTAGCTTTCAGATTGACCTTGACTCTTACATACTCCCGATTTTGGAAACGTTCCAAAGAGTCCGGCTTAGTGATATACCAAATGGGAATACGATCGTCTTTACGCCCCTTCCCCTTGTAAGTGGTAAAAAAACGATACCGGCACTGGTTACCAACAGCCACGCCGTAAATTTTTTCATCTTCCCTGGGGATGATCGGAACGCCAGTCCGACTCATCGGCATAGCTACTTCCAGCATGTCTTCATTGATGTCTTCGATGCGGCTAGCATAACGGTTATCGTCACCTTCTACATAGAACTCGACCCGCTGGCCAATTTTTAATATTTCTTTTGTTTTTACTAATTCGCCTGTCATAATCAAGTTCCTCCATGTTTAATGCGCAAAATTAAATATTTGTCGCAAAAATCCTTTCCAACCACGTTTAACCGTCATTTTACTGCCAAACAAAAGACTATTTGCCAGCCCATGTATGCATCTGGCAGCCACACTGCCCGGCTGTGCAGCCAAAAATGGCTGCTGCTGCCGCACCGATTTCATCACGGCAGTATCCTCAAAAACGTAGCCTACACAATCAAGAGACATATTCAAAAAACGGGTAGATGTCTGTTGCAGTTTTGCCACCACCTCACGGCTTTCCGCCTCATCATACACACGATTAACCAACAGTTTAATATTTTTATTGGAAGCATACATGCTGTAAGCTTTGAGCACTGCATAAGCATCGGTCAGAGCCGTCGGCTCCGGCGTAGTCACCAGCAGAACTTCATCGGCTGCCAGAATAAAATCCATCACATTCTTCCCCAGCCCTGCACCAGTATCAATCAGGATAATATCGGCCATCTGCCCACAGGCAGTGAGTTTCTGCATAAGACGCTGACGTTCCTCATAAGTGAAGTCTGCAGCCTTTTCAATACCTGAACCACCAGATATGTAGCGCACTCCATAGGGTCCATCAATCAGCACATCCCGCAGTTCCGTATCTTTTTCCAAAAGATTCAGCAGATGCTTTTTCGACATACTGCCCAGTACCACATCCACGTTGGCCATGCCCAGGTCAGCATCAATTACCAGTACTCGCTGCCCCGCCTGTTTCAACGCGATAGCCAGGTTTACCGTGATATTGGTCTTGCCTACGCCGCCCTTGCCGCTGGTCACGGCAATCACTCGCGGCCCTAATGCGGAAAGAGTACGATTTTGGGATACTTGCGGCGCCTGAACTTCATATTCACTTTTGTCGACTAATTGACGCAGTCTTGCTGCCTGATCTCCCATGTCATTCCCTCAACAGTAATGCAGCTAATTTATCGGCAGAAGCAGGTATGATATCATCGGGAACACTCTGTCCATTAGTCAGGAAGGACAGGGAAATGTCCTTATCTGCTAAAAGATTTACAATCATACCTAAAGTACTTGTTTCATCCGTTTTGGTAAAGATAACCCGTCCGGGCTCACAAACAGAAAACTTCTGCAGGATATCGGCCACATCACGATTTTTGGTTGTGGCACTCATAACCAAATGCTTTTCAATGCGGGAATCCACCGCCAAAAAGTCCTGCAGCTCCCGCATCTGATATTCATTATGCTGACTGCGGCCAGCGGTATCGATAAGAATCAAATCCTTATCCCGATGCTTGTGAATGGCAACCTTCAGTTCTTCCGGAGAATAAACAATCTCCAATGGCAGACCGATAATATCGGAATATGTCTTTAACTGTTCTACAGCAGAAATACGATAGGTATCTGCAGTAATCAGTGCTGCCCGAATATTTTTTTCCAATACGAAACGGGCAGCAATCTTAGCCAGTGTCGTCGTTTTGCCAACTCCCGTGGCGCCAATCAATGCTACAATACGCACACCATGCTTATTGAGCTTAATTCCCTCGGCAAAGTTCAGTTTGCCTTCCAAATAGCCTGCAACTACCTCAGGAGCACGTTTATCCAACGAATCCATCAACATGTCCCCAGCTGCGGTCTTAGCTGCCATATCCTTTAATATCTCTTCATCTACTTCCTGACGGCGCAAGGCTTCCTGTAGAGAAACCTCATCCTGCGGCTGATCTTTACTCATCACCTGCGTCAAAAGCGTTTTCATCTGGGCAAGTTCAGCTTCCAGTTTTTGAATCTTTTCAGCATCTTCAGGATTAGAAGCAATCATTACGGGCTGTACTACAGGCTGTGTTTCATTTACTGGATTTGCGGGGGTCACTTTTTCATCTTCCTTTGCTACGTTTGCTTGGGTTGCTTCTTCTATGGTTTCTGTGGTCAGCACTCTGCCTGTCTGCGGCTTATTCAACGGCTGTTCCGGCACCAAAGGCTGGAAAACCGGTGCTGCAATCGGGGCTTCTGCCATACGCACACCTGTCTCCGTGCCATTTGTCTTATACTGGGACAAAATGGTATTCGGCATCGGTGCAGCCTTAGACACAATATCCAAATTGCTGCCCATCGGCGGATGCGGTTCTGCTGCAGCAACTGTGCGCTTGCTGCGTCCCTTTAACGAATCGTCCGGGGCGTTTTCCTCAATGGCTGCAGTTACTTCCACCACTTCCTTGCCATTATAGCCCATAAAACCACCTTCACGGTATTTTTTTGTATGCAATATAACCGCATCACGGCCCAGTTCTTCTTTTACCTGCTCCATAGCTTCTTTCATGGTAGGAGCTTTTACTACTTTTATTTGCAACTTAAATCTTCACCACCCCAAGAATTTGAATCTCTACACTCTGATCAATCTCCGCATGAGAGAGAACGATAAGTCCGGGGACAGAGCGTTCTACCAATTTGCGGAAATATAAGCGTACAGCCGGACTGGTCAGCACGATTGGCTGATAGCCCATATTGGTAAGTTTCGGCAATTCTGCATTGAGTGCCGTAACCAATCTTTGCATGGAATCCGGGTCGAGACTGACGTACGAGCCATGCTCTGTACGCTGCACTCCTCCGGCAATGCGATTTTCCAAGGCCGGGTCCAGCGTTATGCAGGGAAGGGTTCCATTCTGTACATTCTGCTGGGTAATATGCCGCGCCATCGCATGACGGACATACTCGGTGAGTATTTCCGTATCCTTGGTAGCGCGGCCATAATCGGCCAGCACTTCCAAAATAGTGCTCATATCGCGAATGGAAATGCGTTCCCGCAGAAGATTGGCCAGGACCTTCTGGATTTCGCCCACATTGAGCAGTTCCGGAACGACCTC
Organism: Pseudoselenomonas ruminantium; assembly: GCA_002373045.1. GTDB lineage: Bacteria > Bacillota > Negativicutes > Selenomonadales > Selenomonadaceae > Selenomonas_A > Selenomonas_A ruminantium_J. The sequence continues at coordinate 22,375 of DFHU01000044.1, forward strand.
GTCCACCAAAGCCTGATTGGATTTCTTGAGATTGTCGATAAGGTTCTGCGTTTCCTGACGGCCCAAAATTTCATCCGCATGCTGCTTGATTACCTCCGTCAGATGCGTAGCCAGTACAGATACCGCATCAACAACAGTATAACCATTTAATTCTGCCTGTTCACGCTCATTTTCCGGAATCCATAAAGCAGGCAGGCCGAAGGCTGGTTCCGTCGTTTCAATACCTGGCACCTCTTCAAAGACCGTACCGGAATTCATGGCCAGATAATGGTCAAGCATCAACTCGCCCTTGGCTATTTCAATGCCCTTTAATTTGATGATATAAGCATTGGGTTTTATCTGTATATTATCACGAATGCGGATGGTGGGAACTACCAACCCCAGTTCCAAAGCACACTGACGGCGAATCATGACAATACGGTCCAACAGGTCACCGCCCTGACCGGTATCAACCAGGGGAATCAGCGAATAGCCGATTTCCAGTTCCATGGGGTCAACCTGCAACAGCGACACAATATTTTCCGGCGTCGTGGCCTTTCGCTTCTCCTGTACCTTCTTTTCCTCCTGCTGAACCTCCGTCTTGACTTCCGTCTGCTGCTTCAACAGACGACCAATCAAAAAACAGAACAGCGCCAATGCAAAGAAGGGAATACCAGGAAGCCCCGGTACTACGGAGAAAAAGATCAGAACGCCACCTAAAATAAAGAAGATGCGGTCATTATGGAAAAGCTGGGCAACAATGTCGCTGCCCAAATTCCCTTCCGCTCCGGCACGGGTAACGATAAGACCGGTTGCCGTCGAAATGAGCAGAGCTGGAATCTGACTTACCAGACCTTCACCTACAGTGAGGAGTGTATAGGTCTGCAACGCCTGCACGGCCTCCATGTTCCGCTGCATCATGCCGATGACAAAACCGCCGGCGATGTTAATCATCATAATGATGATGGCAGCGATGGCATCACCTTTTACAAACTTAGAAGCACCATCCATAGCGCCGAAGAAATCCGCTTCATGCTGGATTTTCTCACGGCGGATTTTTGCTTCCGCATCCGTTATTGCCCCCTGATTGAGGTCAGCATCAATGGACATCTGCTTACCAGGCATTGCATCCAAGGTAAAACGTGCCGATACTTCAGCCACACGCTCTGAACCTTTGGTAATAACGATAAAGTTGATGGCTACCAGGATAACGAACATGATAAAGCCGACAACCGGATTACCACCGACAACGAAGTTACCAAATGCCGTGATAACTTCCCCTGCATAACCATCAAGCAAAATAAGTCGCGTTGACGAAATATTCAACGCCAACCGGAACAAGGTGGTAATGAGCAGCAATGACGGGAAAATGGATAAATCCAAAGCCTCCTTATTATAGATTACCGACATTACAAGCAGTAATGCAATGGTAATATTCAAACAGATCAGCATATCCAGCAGCAACGTCGGCAGCGGAATAATCATCATGACAACGATGGTCACGATAGCGACCGCTATCATAACATCGCTGTATTTTTGAATAAAACTGCCCTTGCCAAACACGGCATTTGGGGCAGCTGCCTGTTGTGCAGCCATAGTGCCTCTCCTTTTAATTACTTATTTACTTACGCCCGACGGCGATTGTTTTTCAGACGATATACATAAGCCAAGACTTCAGCCACCGCCTGATAGAGTTCTGCAGGAACAATATCCCCAACATCTGCGGCAGCATAAAGCGCACGCGCCAATGGCTTATTCTCCACAATGGGCACCCGGTTTTCTCGTGCGATATCCTTTATGCGCTGAGCCACCATATCCTGCCCTTTAGCCACAATCTGTGGTGCTACCATCCCCTTATCATATTTAAGCGCCACAGCAAAGTGGGTCGGGTTGGTAACGATAACATCCGCTTTCGGCACTTCCTGCATCATGCGGGACATGGCCATCTGCCGCTGTTTCTGCTTGATTTTGCCTTTAATCTGCGGATCACCTTCGGACTGTTTCATTTCGTCCTTCACTTCCTGCTTGGACATTTTGAGATCCTGAGTGGTCTGCCATTTCTGATAGGCATAATCCAGAAAACCAACGATCATAATAACCCCGATTACCTCAAAGGCCATCTTAAAAATGATATCCGAAATTTGAGCTAAGCTGGTCGTTAAATCGAAATAGATAAATTGCGGCATTTCCATCAGATGATCCGATAGAAAATCATACAGAAAAAAACCGATAATTGCAATTTTCATCAGGGACTTTGCCAGTTCCATCAATGAACGCTTGGAAAAGATACGTCCAAACCCATTGATGGGATTAAGCTTATCCAACTTGAATTCAATGGCCTCAGTATTGAAATTAAGCCCCACCTGAAACATATTTATCGCTAAACCCACCAGCATAATCGCAATCATAATGGGAAATGCTGTCTGGGCCAGCAATTCCATAATGCCGATAAAAATCCGCACCACGCTTTCCGTGTCCACGGTTTGATTAAGATGAGAAAAAACATACGTTGTGTAGTCCGCTATTCTATGATAGATAAATTCCCACAACATCTTTATAATAAAGAAACCCATGAGCAGCACAAAAGCAGCACTCATATCGGTACTACGACCGACCTGCCCCTTCTTCCGTGCGTCATCCCGCTTCTTTTGCGTCGGTTCCTCTGTCTTATCATCACCGGCAAAAAGCTGAAGATCAAAAACAAAACTATTCCTATTGCAGGGCTTCCAAAGCAATGGTGATATTTCCATACATTTCATTGAACAACACATCCAGAAACAAGACATAGAATGGCAGCACCATGGCCAGAATCAGAATCCCCACGGTAAGCTGCATCGGAATGCCCACAACAAAAATATTCATCTGGGGCATTGTTCGCGCCAATATTCCTAACCCCACATTGGTCAGCAAAATAGCAAACGTCACCGGCATAGCAATTTTCATGCCCGTAAAAAAAATTCCTGTCGTAAAGCGCGCAATAATCAGCGGCAAAGACAGATCAGGGCTTGCCCCCAGCAACGGAACCAGTTTAAAACTTTCAAAGAGGGCTGATATAATCATGTGATGCCCATTGGTCACCACAAAGACGATAATCGCCAAATTATAAAGAAAACTTCCGATAAGCGGCATTTGCTGACCGGAAGTCGGATCCATTACGTTTACTACGGCAAAACCTGCCTGCATATCCATAACCTTGCCGGCCATGGTAATTGCAGCAAAAGCAATATAAGCAACAAACCCGATAAGCCAGCCCACAAAGAGCTCGGAAAGCACTGCTCCTGTATAACCTAAAACGGAAGCCGGCGCCGTTATTCCCTGAAAATTATCCACTACAGGAAATAGTACCAATGCAAAGGCAAAGGACGCCGCTGCGCGAAAATAAACAGGAATATTCAGGCTACCGAAAAAAGGCGAAATGATAAATATGCCACTCACCCGGGTCAGAAGGAGCAGAAATACTGCCGCATGACCTTGCAGAAGCTCAAAAAAATCCATAATCTGCTCCTTCAGCCGATATAGCCGGGCAAATTAACCAAAATATTGGTCAGGTATTCCGTCATAATCCGCAGCATCCAAGGGCCAAAAATCAAAATAGCCACAAAGACGGCAAT
>DFHU01000064.1:0-16044 GCA_002373045.1 Pseudoselenomonas ruminantium
GCTATTTAACTGTCGAAAACGGGACTTTCAAACTATTTTGTTTATTTTTTTGCATAAATCAAAAACAGGCTTGACCGGTTAAATTTCAACCAGTCAAGCCTTACTTTTGTTGTTATTTTATTTTTCCATAGCCGCCACAGCTGCAAATGCTTTTTCTGCCACCGCGATGATGCGCTCGATGTCTTCGTCCGTATGGGAGCCGCAGTCGTTTTCGATTAATTTACTGGTGATATACGGCAGATTGGTTACGCTCATCAGAAGGACGAGCATATCCACATCAGCGGAAAGTCAAAATCAGTTTGTCCCAGAATGTCAACGTCCACGCTCCATTTTATCATAATACCGAGCATCTGGCGACATAAGTAGTGCCAAAGCCCGTGACGGTTCCTGTTTTTTCCATCATGCCACGTCTCAAACCGAAGTGCACCGCATAATTGCCAACAAAATATCCTGTCCCCACGACGAATGCCATAACGACCACAGCCATAGTCAGAACTGCCGTTAGGAGACAGGATAATACCAATTTATGCATGGAATCACCTTTCTAGCATTCTTATTCGTCAAACAAAAAGATGATTCCTTTTTATCACTGATATGCAATTTTCACCATAAACAAGTTGCAACTTTAACCTTTTTGGCATAATAAGGATGGAACACACCGTTCACTTTCCTCTTAATTCCTTTGCCTTGGCTAAATCTGCATTGGCTTGTTTGATATTGCCCAACTGCTTATAAACAAGACCGCGAATATAGTATGCATCTGCATTGTTTGGTTTAAGGGCGATTGCATTTGTTAAATCGGCTATCGCTTGCGTATAGTTGCCTTGTTCTGTATTGGCGAGACCGCGTACGAAGTATGCTTCTGCATCATTCGGATTAAAGGCTATTGCCTTATTTAAATCGTCTATAGCTTGCATGTAATTGCCTTGTTTAGCATAGGCTATACCACGCTTGCTGTATGCTTCTGCATCGTTCGGAGCAAGGGCGATAGCCTTTGTAAAATCAGCAATCGCTTGCATATGCTTGCCTTGAACACCATAGACAATACCTCGACCGATATATACTTTTGCATCGTTCAGATTAAGTGTTATCGCCTTTGTCAAATCGGCTATAGCTTGCATGTAGGAGCCTTGTTGGGCATAGGCTATACCACGCTTGCTGTATGCTTCTGCATCGTTCGGAGCAAGGGCGATAGCCTTTGTAAAATCAGCAATCGCTTGCATATGCTTGCCTTGAACACCATAGACAATACCTCGACCGATATATACTTTTGCATCGTTCAGATTAAGTGTTATCGCCTTTGTCAAATCGGCTATAGCTTGCATGTAGGAGCCTTGTTTGGCATAGGCTGAACCACGATTGTAGTATATTTTGGCATCATTAGGCTTAAGAGCGACAGCCTTATTGTAATCGGCTATTGCTTGCGCTTGCTTACCTTGTATGCTATAGGCATTACCACGATTGTTGTATGCATATGCATAGTTCGGATCAATGGCGATAGCTTTATTGTAATCTGCCATGGCGTTCGTATGATTGTCTTGGGCATCATAGACAGCCCCCCTTGCGCAATACGCCTTTGGATTATTATCATCCAGCCCTATCGCTTGAGTAAACACGTCTATCGCTTCGGTATATTTTCCGTCATTGTATAGCCGCCAACCTTCTTCTATCTTTTGATTCGCCAAAAACTTATTGTCGGAGCTCACCATTTCCTTTTCTAATACATGCTTCTCTTGTGCATTGGTTACATTGACTAATTTTTTTCGTAGCGTGGTCAACTCCGCATCCAGTTTGGCCTTATCGGCCTGCAACTGCTTATTCTGCTCCACCAGTTCCATATTCTTTAACTGATCCCGCTTTAGCCATTCATCAACCTGAACGCTATCAACCGTGGCGCGAATTCTAGCTACGATTTGGAAACTGCCACCAGCTTCACTCACAGGATTGGTGATATATTGCACATCCACGATTTTGATAATCGTGTTGGCAATAGCAACGATTTCATCCTCCATCAAGGTGTGATTAACCGTGCGGGTGTAACTTTTTACATATACCCCCGCCTGTTCCGCCGCATGCTGCTCGGCTCTGGCCTTCGCCCGCTGTTTAGCAATATCCGGCGTCTCAAAGTCACTCATGATGTACTCGCCAACACCCTCGTAAGTTTTGACTTCCGCCTGACTGACCTGCGCATTGCCAAACATCGCCAGCATACAAACAGATGCAACAATTACCTTTTTGAACATACGCTGCATATACATCCCCCACTTTCATATTTTCCTATACTATTCGCTACACCACTACAACATACCTGCAAAAAATAGACCTTATTTGTATTCCAGTCGGAAGCTCGCCCAGAACGGTGCCACGGCCATTTACATAGCAAACAACCTTTCGTTCACACATACCGCAACGACATTGCTCGCCTTTAGTGGGATGAATATTGATGGCAATGACTCCACTCGGCAAATTTTCACGTCATCAATAGTTGTATGCTTTTTCAATATTTATCAGGGATAAAAAGATTACGGCCTCCAAACTTTCTGATAGGATGCCTTAATTTTTTACATTTCTAAATCCGTCATTTGCTTCTTAGTGCTTTACTCACCATAATCAATGTGGAATTTTTTCAAACTCAATATCACCATCAGAAATATATTCTAACACACGCTCTTGACCTATTATTTGAAATAAATTAGCCAACTGCTCATTATATGCCTTTTCATTGTAATAATAAATTGTAATATGTTTTATCCTACCTGCAAATAAATCGTTATTTGATTTTTTGAATAACCATCCCAACGAATAACTATCAGCTGCTGTCAACGAATGTCCATATATTACCGCATTCCATTCCGCTCCACCGCAACCAGGCATAGAAAAAATATGTTTATATCTATTTCCCAACCTATAATATACAAGCTGATATATTTTCTTAAAATCAGCACACTCCAATAATGTGTTTTTTAAGTCATTAGATAAAGTTTCATCTGTACCTAAAACTAAATTATGTTCTTTAACCTCTCCGTGAAGGTAATAAATATTTTTAAATGATTCATCATAAACATTTTGATATGTATGTGTATAATTATAAGACAAAATCGCCCTTACGTTTTCTATCGAATCAATAAGTTTTATTTTTTTCTCTTCGCCATGAACCTCCTCTTGATTTAAATAAAATTCTATTATTACATTCAAAATATTAAGGTCGCTCTTTAACTCTGGAATAAGTTGCTCTCTCATGGCAATCAAATCAGTGGCATATCCGCCAAACACCACCGCTAAATCATCATCATACGTCTTATTTAAAAGTATATTTTCTATATTTGCTACGACATGATGAATTTCCGCTTCGAAATCTACCCAACCTTCTCCCATCCGTCGATCACGATTCGTAAGTACACTCATGAAATACTGAAACCACCAGTTGCCATATTTTATTAAATAACTTCTTGCATATTGATAAGAATTTACCAAATCACCATTTAACTGCATAACTTTATACGCTTCATATTTTCCGGAATGATTCTTTTGCCACTGATTATTATAGGCCTTGAATACTTTATTTATCATATTCACATCAAATTTATGAGCATAAGCCTTGAATTCCTCTTCAGATGTGAAATCTATATTTTGATTACCAACAGCCATATCTGACATGATTGCATTAAGTATATCTCGATAACTAGTTTTCATACCGTGAGCAAGGTCAAATCCATTACCTATCACCAAAAGTGTGTTAACTTTCGCCATGTACAATCTTCCCCTTAATTATTCTTCATATACGGAATTTACATTTAGATATTTCGCTTGTATTTTTGCTTATGACTTTGAGGCTGGTCCGGTATAGTCATGGATAGCAGCCCTGCCTCCAGCATCGGCTTTACATAGTGCTGCATAACGTAACCTACGGTCTTTACCCCTAGGAATTTCGCAATTTCTGCCCGGCTGCGGGGCTCACTGCAGAAGTTCAATAATTCCTGTTGGCGCTTATCCTCTACGTTTTTCTTTTGTACTTCTTCATGTGCTTTCCTATAGAAAGTCACCACAAAAGTACCGCGTTTATCTTCCAGCCTTGCTGGCGGTAGACCAAATCTTGATAATTCTTTCTCTATAATAGGAATTCCCGAATAGCGGTTTTCTGTTATCTGCAAGGTTTCCAACGCAGAGGCCAGCATAGGATTGCGGGTATCCGGTTGTACCTTCCCCAGTTGGTCAACGGTTATACGCCCATATATGCCGCCAGGACTTCTGATCTCCATTCGGTCAGCAAAGAGCTGAATTTGGATTGGCATACCTTCTGTATGAATGCTGTAATCCCGATGAACCAAGGCATTGAGGATAGCTTCCCGAACTGCCGTCATGGGATATTCCGTTTTATCCTCACGCTTACCAGTTTCCTCATTGATAATCGTCTTGCTTTTGATATTACGGCGCACGAATTGCAAAGAGCGTTCCAAAATCTGCGGAATATCTCCCTCAATACGCTCATTATCCAAAAAGCGTTCACCTTCCGCTCCCAACTCGCTGATACGCAAACCGGGAACCACAGTCGCGATTACGCAAAGCTGCGGATAATAAGCCTGTGGGTAAAGGCCAAACAGCAGCGCTGCACACAGGGTAATTTTATCCTCTACGGTGATGCTCATTAAATCCTGAATTTGCTCATCTGTTAACTGCGAGAGATTAGGCTTGCCCAAACGCAGTCGGTGCATATAATCAGCCAGCTTATTCTTGTCCAGTGACTCTAACGACATACGATTAGCTACTCGCACCTCATCCTGATACTTCCGGCGGAAGGCTTCATAACTGTATATTTCATACTCCGTCATAGGTTCATCACTATCCCCTACCCGCACATAGGAACCCTTTATCCGCCCCATGCCACGATAATAGCAGGGACGCTCCGCAATATCCAAAGCCGGTATCTCCGCCGCTACAAAAGATTTACCATCTATCTCCACTACGGTCAACACCGGACGAACCACCGGTTCCATCTGCAAGCACTGCGCGTTGATTTGTTTTTGGATATCCTGCGCATCATATACACCTACCGGCTCATATCCCTTGCTTTCATCAATACCAAAAAGGATGATACCCCCTCCATCCTGATTGGAAAAACTCGACAATGTATCATATAACCGCTTGGGACACCCCATATGGGCAGCTTTCAGTTCCAAAGATTGCGATTCATAACGCAATTTTTGAACAGACTTCACCATTTCTTGCAGTTCTTCTCTTGTCATTTTATAATTCCTCTTTATATTTTATGTTTTCTCTTTACGTTTTTCTTTATATTTTAACATTTTCTTTATATTTCATGTTTTATTTTACGTTTCATCGTTATATTTGTCAATTTCAAATTTATATTTTCCCATTTATAAAAGGCTTGACCAATCAAAATTTGACCGGTCAAGCCTTGCTACAGTCCAAGCAGGAGCCGGCAAGTCAAATTTGACATGTCAACGCCCGCTAAATTTCCTTAATGCATATTTATTCTTTTATCCACTACATACATATCCAATATTTTCAACTTGGTCTGTCGGATTAAAAATTTCGGCGTATTTCGAGAAAAGAATGACACAGGAACATACTTTCCTTCTTGCCTCCCCTTCAAGAACAGGTGATAGATGATCTCCTGTTCCCTTTGATAGAGCAGAAAATCGGCGATTATCCTCGTGCCTGCTAACTGAGAATTGAACTTGATGATTACCTTGCCGCCTTTTAATGCCGCCAATAGTTGTGGTAGATAGGCCAAGTCATGTAACCGATGGTCTATCTCAGGGAAAAACACACTTGATTGCAGGTAGTTGTAGTCAATCTCCCCCATAAGCAATCGCCTATATAAATTGCTCTTTGATTTTGCATTGTGAATATCTGCTAAATCCGCCAATTTTCCGATACCTGCCAAGTGCAGAAAATGCTCCGGCAGAAAGAAAAAGGAAATATCCAGCAACTCTTGATGGACACTGCCTATTTTCAAATGATAGTCCTTATGGCACAACGATTGATAGGCATCAAGCGCTTCCCTCAATACATCCACATTTATCACCTTACACGCAAAAATCGCCCAAGGCATCAGCGCCTCAGGCGATGGAAATCCGGCATTTTTCTTTCGGCTTTCGCCTAGACAGGCTTTGGCTCAATGCAAACCATACACAAAGACCTCCACTGGACACTTCCCTGACCAAGCCTCCAGAATCAACGGTGAAGATAAGCCGAACGCTATCTTACAATTATAGTAACATTTGTCCGGCTTAGTGTCAATAATTTAATCCTAATCCCAAAAACAATTACATTGCTGCCACTTTAGCAAAGGCAACTTCTGCCGCCGCAATGGTTCTATCGATATCCTCGTCCGTATGGGCGCCGCTCATAAAAAGGGTTTCAAACTGGGACGGGGCAAGGTAGATGCCCTGTTCGAGCATGGCCTTGAACCAGACCTTGAATTTTTCCTGGTCGGCATTGCAGGAGTCCTCGTAGTTCAGTACATCCTTTTCGCTGAAGAAGATGCCGAACATGGATCCGGCCTGATGCGCCTGAATGGCAACGCCTGCGGCTTCGGCTTTTTCCTGCCAGCCGAGGAGGAGTTTCTTGGTCTTTAAGGTCAGTTCCCGGCTGTAATCGGCCTTGCCGTCTTCCGGTTCGGCGGTGATAATCCTAAGCGTTGCCAGACCTGCGGTCATGGCCAGCGGATTGCCGGAGAGCGTGCCTGCCTGATACACAGGGCCGGCAGGTGAAACCTTCGCCATAATGTCCTTACGTCCGCCGTAAGCCGCTACGGGCAGGCCGCCGCCGATGATTTTGCCCAGGCAGGTCAAATCCGGCGTGATGCCATAGGCCGCCTGTGCGCCGCCCAAGGAGGCACGGAAACCGCACATAACTTCATCAAAAATCAGCAGAGCATCATGTTTTTCCGTGAGGTCGCGGAGTTTGCGCAAATATCCCTGCTGCGGCAGAACAAGGCCCATATTGCCTGCTACCGGCTCCACGATAACGGCGGCTACTTCGTCACCGACTTCGTCCATCACTTTCGTAATGGCTTCTTCATCATTATAGGGTACAGAAATCGTATCCTGTGCCGTGCCTTTCGTTACGCCCGGAGAGCTCGGCACGCCGAAGGTCGCCATGCCGGAACCGGCGTTGACGAGCAGGCTGTCGCTATGGCCATGGTAACAGCCAATGAATTTGACAATCTTTTCCCGGCCCGTATAGCCGCGTGCCAGGCGCAGAGCGCTCATAGTTGCTTCTGTGCCAGAGTTGACCATGCGGATGGTTTCGATGGACGGATAAACCTCCATCACGAGTTTGGCCAGTTCCGACTCTATGCAGGTCGGTGCGCCATAGCTTGTGCCACGAGTGGCAGCTTCCTGCAGGGCTTTTACGACTTTCGGATGGGCATGGCCCACGACCATTGGCCCCCAGGAGCCAACATAGTCGATGTATTCATTGCCGTCGATATCGTAAATCTTATCGCCTAACGCATGGTCGATAAACGGCGGATTGCAGTCCACACTCTTATAGGAACGCACGGGGCTGTTGACGCCGCCGGGCATGAGTTCTTTGGCTTCAGCAAAAGCAGCAGCAGATTTGGTGAGATTAAGCATTTGCATCCTCCTTCAGCCAGCGGGCCACGTCCATAGCATGGTAGGTGATGATGATATCGGCACCGGCACGTTTCATGGAAAGCAAGGTTTCCATGACAATGCGCTTTTCGTCAATCCAGCCATTCTTGGCCGCAGCCTTGACCATGGCATATTCGCCGCTGACGTTATAAACAGCCACCGGATGATGGATATGGTCGCGCACCTGACGCACGATATCGAGGTAAGCCAGCGCCGGTTTTACCATGATGATGTCAGCGCCTTCGGCAATATCGAGGTCAACTTCCTTGATGGCTTCATGGGCATTGGCCGGGTCCATCTGATACTGACGGCGGTCACCAAAAGCCGGCGCACTGTCGGCAGCATCACGGAAGGGGCCGTAGTAGCCCGAAGCATATTTGACCGCATAGCTCATGATGGAGACATTCTGGAAGCCGTTTTCGTCCAAAGCTTCGCGGATAGCCGCCACACGGCCGTCCATCATATCGGAGGGCGCGATGATATCCACACCGCACTGTGCCTGCGAAACAGCAACTTTCTGCAGGAGTTTCAAGGTCTTGTCATTATCCACATAATGACCTTCGAGGTGGCCGCAGTGGCCGTGGTCGGTGTATTCGCACATGCAGACATCACCGACAATCATGAGTTCGGGAATTTCTGCCTTAATCGCCTTGATGGCCCGCTGGACAGGGCTTGTCATATCCCAGGCGCTGGAGCCGTCTGCATCCTTGTATTCGGGAATGCCGAAGACTTCCACGGACGGAATGCCCAGTTCCCAGCATTCTTTCGCCGTCTTGACCGCTTCATCCACAGACAGATGGTAGCAGCCCGGCATGGAGGGAATTTCCTCGCGGACGTTTTCGCCCGGCACGACAAACAGCGGATAGACAAAGTCCTTCACCGACAGGCTGGTTTCGCGAACCATTGCCCGCATAGCGGGGCTGATGCGCATACGGCGCGGACGGAGTTTCTGTTCATACATGATATAACATCTCCTATTATTTGCAAATGGCCTCTACAAGACCATCAATGGTATATTCTTTGGCTATAATATCCGGCTCAATGCCTAAGGATTTGGCGGTATCCGCCGTAACGGGGCCGATGCAGGCTGTCTTTACCTCTTTCAGCACATCTGCCGAGCCGATGATGTTGACGAGATTTTTAACCGTGGACGAGCTGGTGAAGGTCACCATATCAATGCGGCCTTCTTTGAGTTCTGCAACCAAAGCCTCGCCATCCACCTGACCGCAAACCGTACGATATGCAGGTGCGACTTCAACTTCCGCGCCCATTTCACGCAAGGTATCCGGCAGGACTTCCCGTGCTTCTTCGGCACGCGGAATCAGGATTTTGGCATGCGGCGGCAATTTTCCCTTCAGCGCTTCTACCACGCCTTCGGCGCGATATTCCTGCGGGATTACGTCAGCCACAAGGCCATACTGCTTGAGTTTCTCTGCCGTTGCCGAACCGATAGCGGCAATCTTGGCATAACCTAATGCGCGGGCATCCTTGCCTGCTTTGAACAGGCGGGCAAAGAAACGGCCTACACCATTAGCGCTCGTGAAAATCAACCAGTGATAATCCGCCACATGGTCAATGGCCTTATCGAGAGCCGCATAATTATCAGCGGGGTCGGCCATGGAAATTGCCGGTGCCTCAATAACTTCTGCCCCTAAATTTTCTAGTTTTGCTGTCAGCTTGGATGCCTGACTGCGTGCCCGCGTTACGAGAATCCGCTTGCCAAACAGAGGACGCTGGGAAAGGTTATCAAACCATTGCAGGCTGTCCCGCAGGTTCACCACTTCGCCCACGATAAAGATAGCCGGCGGCTTGATGCCGTTTTTCGCCACGTCTTCAGCGGCCTTGCCCACGGTGGTAATCAGCGTGCGCTGTTCCGGCTTGGTGCCCCAGCGGATAACGGCAGCCGGCGTATCGGCACTGCGGCCATTTTCGATTAATTTGCCCGTGATATGGGGAAGATTCGCTACACCCATCAGGAACACGAGCGTATCCACGCCCGTAGCCAGATGTTCCCAGCGCATATTGCTCTTGCCCTTGGTGGGGTCTTCGTGCCCCGTCACCACGGCAAAGGAAGTGGCTACCGCCCGATGGGTCACGGGGATCCCCGCATAGGCCGGCACGGAAATCGCCGAAGTGATGCCCGGCACGATTTCAAAGGGCAGGTTGTTTTCCCGCAGGAGCAGACCTTCCTCGCCGCCCCGTCCGAAAACAAAGGGGTCACCGCCTTTCAGGCGCACGACGCATTTGCCTTCTTTGGCCTTGTCCACCAAGAGCTGGTTGATGTCCTCCTGCTTCATGGTATGGTTACTCGATGCCTTGCCCACATAGATATATTCGGCATCCTCCGGCGCCCAGCGCAAAATTCGGTCATCGGCCAGACGGTCATAGACCACAACATCGGCCATCTTGAGGCAATCCACTGCCTTTATGCTGATAAGCCGGTAATCTCCGGGGCCTGCACCTACTAAATAAACCATTCCTGCCATATCGTCATCCCTTTTCTGTCTTATTTATTCTGCAATAAGCCTAATTCTTGTAGAATTTCTTTGCCGCCTGCGGCGAGGAGTTTTTCAGCCAGTTCAACACCAAGCTTTTCTGCCTCGGCAGCCCTGCCACTGAGTTTATCACGGTAGAGGCGCTGACCGTCCAAGGAAGCGATTACGGCTTCTACCTGAATTTCACCGTTATCAGCAGGCACGGCGTAAACCCCCACCGGCACCTGACAGCCGCCTTCTACGCGGCCCAAGAAGGCGCGTTCTGCCTTAGCACAATATACGGTGGCTTCATCATTGAGGAAAGCCAGCATTTCGCGCATATCCGCATCATCCTCGCGGGTTTCGATAGCCAGCGCCCCCTGTCCAACGGCGGGCAGTACCATATCGCGGGGCAGGACCTCTGTGATGCACTCACCAAAGCCCAGGCGTTTCAGCCCGGCTACGGCGAGAATGATGGCGTCATAGTTTTCGCTTTCGAGTTTACTAAGGCGCGTATTTACATTGCCCCGCAAATCGCAGATATTGAGATCCGGGCGGGCATGCAAAAGCTGTGCCTTGCGGCGCAGGCTCGAAGTACCTACTTTTGCGCCACAAGGCAACGCTGCAAATGTCTTAAATTTGGGGCTGACCACGGCATCACCGGGGTCAAAGCGTTTGGTAATCGCAGCAAGCGTCAGCCCTTCGGGCAGATCTGTCGGCATATCCTTGAGGCTGTGCACCGCCAGGTCAATGCCACCGGAGAGCATATCCATTTCAAGTTCTTTGGTAAAAAGGCCCTTGCCGCCGATTTTTGCCAAGGGGGCATCGAGAATCTTATCCCCCTTGGTGGTCATGAGTTTGAGTTCAACGTTCAGGCCGGGATATTCTTCCTCCAGACGGCCTTTTACATATTCTGCCTGCCAGAGAGCAAGCTTACTGCTGCGCGTACCGATAACGATTGTGTCTTTCTTCACTGGTTGCTGTCTCTCCTATCGTATCAAGTTTGAAAAGCGCCCGCATGGCGTCAATATAGAACTGCTCGTTTTCCGTACCGGCAGCAGAATTCAGCTTCATCATGGGCATGCGCAATATTTTGCGCACAATCATGCGGCTCATATGTTCTACCTGCCGCCATTCTTCCTCCGTAAGTTCCGGCAGCTTGGAACTGGCACGCTTGACTTCCCGCTGACGAATGCGCTCACAGCGGTCAGATAAAAGCGCCATCAATGGACGGAAGGAAAGATATTGGAACTTTTCTTCTATGGAGGCCACTTCTTCCGCCACAATCTTTTCGGCCTGCTTGGCTTCCTGACGGCGTTCCTCGATATGTTCATCCACCACTTCTTCCAAAGCGTCGATGTTGTAGAGCGTTACGCCCTTGATATCGCCCACTTCGGGGTCAACATCGCGGGGAACGGCAATATCAATCAGGAATAACGGTCTGCCCTTTCGCTTGCTCATAAGCTGGCGGGTTTCCCAGGGCTTGATCACATAATGCGGCGCGCCCGTGGAGGTCACGATTACATCCACATCCACCGCCCGCTTCATGGCTTCAGCAAAGGGAACCGCCTCACCGCCAAACTGCTCGGCCAAAAGCTGCGCCCGCTCAATATGGCGGTTGGCCACATAGATTTTCTTGACGCCGCGTGAGATTAAATGCTGCGCCGTAAGTTCGGCCATCTTTCCGGCACCAAAAATCAGGGCACCGGCTTCATGCAGTTCTCCCAAAGCTTCACGCGCCAGTTCCACAGCGGCATAACTTACCGACACGGAATTAAACTGAATGCGGGTTTCCGTACGCACCCGCTTGCCCGTGGCAATCGCCCGATGGAAAAGGGTATTTAAGACCGTACTCGTGGTGCCAGCTTCCCGTCCCATAGCATAGGCTTCCTTGACCTGCGAAAGAATCTGCCCTTCGCCGAGTACCAGCGAGTCAAGGCTCGATGCCACGCGGAACAGATGGTCAATACATGCTTCATCCGCATAATGATAAAGATATTCGTCAATATCCTCCTCATTCCCCGTCAGGTCAAAGAGGAACTGTTTCAAGGTGGCTAAATCCCGCTCTGCATCATCCACCACCGCATACATTTCACTGCGGTTGCAGGTGGAGAGGACAACCGCCTCCAAAATGCCCTCATAGGTTCCCAGATTCGCAAGACCGTTTTTCACCGCCGCCTTTGGGATGGAAAACCTTTCCCGCACATCAACAGGTGCTGTCTTGTGATTTAATCCCAGCATTAGTAATTCCATTTCTTACTTCTTCCTCCGCCTGGTCTAAATGACCCACTCTCACTAAATCAATAATCCCCTGGTTAAGACTCTGCCGCCACAGCCGTTCATGTTCCCGGCTGCCGCCCGACATAGCCTTGATTTCATCCCGTAATACCATTAACCGTTCCAAAAACTGCCCGAAACTATCCGGGTATTCACGCTCCAGCCGCTCACGCAGGAGCCGAGAAAAGGCAGGACTGCCGCCGCCAGTGGAAACCGTCAGCAAAAAATCGCCCCGCTGCACCTTGGAAGGCACGGAAAAATCCGTCTGCTCCGGGTCGGTTGCCGCATTGACCAGAGCTCCAATCTCCTTAGCCTCAGCAATAGCCGCTGCATTAGCCACCGGATTATCCGCTGCGACAAACACCAACAACGGGCACAGCTCTTTCAGCAGCCCGGCCTTAAACGCCTGCTCTAACCACTTCAGTCTGCCAGCTTCTGCCAAAGCCCGCAAATCATCCGTCACCATTGGCGCAATCACGGTCACCTGCGCTTCCGCGGCTAAAAGTCCCCGGACTTTCCGATAGGCGACCTGCCCGCCGCCCACGACCACACAGCTTTTGCCCGCCAGTTCCAAATTCAGCGGATAAAGCACCGAATCACCTTCCACTTGTTTTTTGTGAATACCTCTCAATTACGAATCGGATTCATATTTTTCTACTATTCCTATTATACCTTATCTAATCACGAAAAAAAAGCAGAAATCCATAAAATTTAGACTTCTGCCTTTGGAGTTTTTCACAATAAAAATTTATTCCAGAGATATGATTTTGTTTTTGAGCACATAGACCAAAGCCTGCGTCCTATCTTCAACTTTTAACTTGCGCAGGACGCGGGTCATATGGTTCTTGACGGTCTTTTCACTAAGCCCCAGCGCCTTGGCGATATCCTGATTGGAAAATCCCTTGGCTACGCATTCAAGCACGTCCATCTCTCGCGAAGTCAGGCGCTCGCCACGGCTTTCATCGAGCATTTCCTTTGCCCTGCTCTCCACATCATCCGTCACCGTAGCGCTGCCAAAGAGCCGCTCCGCCAGTTCCGGATAAACAAAGGCATCACCGCCATTGACCACATGAATCGCCTTGATGAGCACCGCCGGTTCCACATCTTTTAAAAGATAACCCAATGCTCCGTTTTTCAGCATTTCCAAAACGTAGTTATCGCTGTCGTGAATCGTCAGCGCAATAACCCGCGTTTCACAATCCGCCTGCTTGAGCTGTTTGACCACTTCTAAACCGCTAAGCCCCGGCATATTGATATCCAAAAGCAGTACATCTGGCTGCAGCATAAGTGTCCGGGCCACAGCCTCCTGCCCATCCTCGGCCTCACCGATAACCTCGAAACCATCTTCAAAGTTAAGAACTCTCTTTATCCCCTGTCGTAGAAGCGCATGGTCGTCTGCTATCAAAATTTTTATCGCCATAACCATTTCCCCTTTGTCTAATTTATAACATCATAGCACATGAGCCTTGAGAAAAATCATCACCTCCGACTCCGTATGGCTATGCCGTACACTTTTGAAAAATGCCCCTAAGATGGGCAAATCGCCTAAAAATGGCACCTTGCTTAAACTATGGGATTCTTCACTGCCAATCAGCCCGCCAATCACCATGGTTTCCCCATCCTGTAGCCGCACCATCGTATCGGCACTGCGCCGCTGGAAACGATACGCCTTCAAATCCGTCACAAATTCCGGCGTACTGACCTCCGTATGCACCTCTGCGGTAATCTGCCCTTCGGCGTTTACTCTGGGCGTGCACCGCAAAATAATGCCCGCCTGCCGATACGTCACCGTATTGGTCGTAGAAGTTTCCGTCACCGTCTGCGTGGGCACCGGCACATCACCACCAATATTGATAACGGCTTCATGCCCCTGAATGGTGGTAATGTTCGGCCGGGCCAAAATCTTGGCCTTGCCATCCGATACCAGGGCATTCAATTTTGCGCTGAAATAAAATTCAAAAGGCTGCCCCTCAGGGCCGTGGCCAAATTGAATAATCCCCGGTATGGCCTCTGACTTACCGCCATAAGAACGGCGCACCTCATAATCCACCCGCTCATTTTCCCTGCCTTCGTGGCGGTACGTCTTGCGTCGTTCGGGATACTGGGGTATTTTTGACCATTCCCACTCCACGCCTAAGTTTTTGGCGGCGTTCTTGGATAAGGCCACCACCTTGGCTTCTATGCTGACCTGCTTAGAGGGAATATCCACCTGCTGCAAAGCCTCCTGCACCCGCTGCGCCTCAGCATCTGTACCATAAAAAATCACTTTACCGGCAGATTCATCCACCAGCACCCGGGATGGCAGATTCACAGACTCCGATTTTGCCAGCAATTGTTTTTTTGCAGTTGGTTCCACATTATTACTATCTTTCGTCAACTGGGACTTTTTTCCTGCTTCTCCCAAAGATAAATTTGCAATTTTCGCCAAATCAGCCGGCCGGGCATACTTTGCCTGATAACTATGTACCCGCCGCAGAGCACTGCTTTTGTCTGGTGCAGTCACCAAGTAGACATTTCCATATCGCTCCAACAGCAGCCCTTGAGATGCCGACAATAATTCCAGAATTTTCTGCGGCTCCTCCTGCACATTGACCGTCACCGTTCCCCCGATGCCATCGGACAATAACAGATTAAAACCGCCCAAACGGGCAACCGACATAAGCACCGCACTTGTCGGTGCATTCTGCACCTGCAGCCGCACAGGAGAAGCACTGACCTGCAGTTCTCCCCACAAAATCAGAACGACCATCATCAACAGACAAAGAATTCTCTTTCCCATCTCATTTCGCCCCCGCTTCCCCATTCATCACCAGCGGCAAAACCTGCACCTGCCCGGAACGCTCCACCGTAACCGCAGCAGCGCTTATGCCGGTCACCTGCCAATCCGAAACCATTTCCCCTGGGCCGGCAGTTACCGTATTATTGCCGACTTTCAGCAAAGCCAGCCGCTGACCACCGCCTTCCACAATGCCGCATAAACTTATCACCTGTTCATTGCCGGCCGGCTTTTGCGAACCATTCCCCGCAGCAGGCGAAACTGCCGGCGGCTTGTCCGTTTTTACCTTTCCATTTTCCGTTGGCTGTTTAGCAGGCAAAGCCATATGCTCACTTTCCTGTTCCGTTTCATGGAGCAAAGAAAATGGATTGCGCAACTCCTTATGTTCATTGGCCTCCTGCAAACCACGAATGGCCAAAGAATCCTCCTGCACCACTTTCTCCGCTTCACCTGCCTGCAACACAAGCGGGGGCTTTTCTGCCTCATCAGCATACCAAGCCCCTGCTAAAACCGCCAACAAAAGAACTAAACCACAACCAGCCAATGGTCTGTGCCATTGTTTAAGTCGAAACTCCATAATTTCGCCTTCTTTGTCCACATATGATGGAATTTTCTTTTATTATACATCCTACAGGTAGTATTTGTCAGCTTTGATTTTAAGAATTTTTTATAATTCGATGTAACAGGCGGCGGGAGTGGGAGGCAATAACTTTCGTCTGCTTAGACAAGCTTGTCAAACGCTGCCGAAAGTCATTGCCTCCCCCTCACGCCTCACTTCCCACTTAACACTTCCAATGTAACCCATACAACGATGCGTGTCTTAGCAAGCAGCGGTCATGTATATACGCAGTAAGCCTGGTGGGACTGGTGATGTTTTCCGTAGCTTTTGACAAGC
>DFHU01000064.1:16217-73435 GCA_002373045.1 Pseudoselenomonas ruminantium
AAGCCTGTCTAAGCGAAGAAAAAATATTGCCAACCCCTGCGGGCGTCTTATTGTATGGATGTAAACAAAGCCAACAGCTGTTTAATTCTTAGCCACTAAATCCGCTTCCGTAAGCGTCCCATCTTTAGCTTTCTGTGCCAGCTCCGCCGTAGCCGTAAACAGCACATCACTGGAGCTGTTGAGCGCCGTTTCGCAGGAATCCTGCAATACGCCGATGATGAAACCGACACCAACAACCTGCATGGCGATATCGTTGCTGATACCGAACGAGGAACAAGCCACCGGGATAAGCAGCAGAGAGCCGCCCGCCACACCGGAAGCACCGCAGGCCCCGACCGTGGCGATAATGCACAAGAGCAGTGCCGTGGGCAGGTCAACGTCAATGCCCAGCGTATGCGCACAAGCCAAGGACAACACCGCAATGGTGATGGCCGCACCACTCATGTTAATCGTAGCCCCCAAAGGAATGGAGATGGAATAAGTATCCTTATTGAGTCCCAGACGCGCACACAAATCCATATTTACCGGGATATTGGCCGCTGAACTGCGCGTGAAGAACGCATAGATGCCGCTTTCCCGCAGCGTCGTGAGCACCAGCGGATAAGGATTGCGATGAATGTGCAGATAGACAATCAGCGGGTTCATGATCAGCGCTACGGAGAAGAACGCCCCCAAAAGCACCGCCAACAAATGGAAGTACCCCATAATGGCCTCAGCACCATTGGTACCGATGGCGTCAGCCACCAAGCCCATAATGCCGAAGGGAGCCAGACGGATAACCCATTGCACAAGCCTCGTTACCGCCTTGGCAAAATCATTGAGCGTTTCCTTCGTGCCATCCGAAGCATGATGGAGAGCCAGCCCCGTCAGCACCCCCCAGGCCAGAATACCGATGTAATTGGCACTGGCAATGGCATGAATCGGATTGTCTACCACATTGAGCACGAGGTTATGCAAAACTTCCAAAATCCCGCTCGGCGGCGTGAGTTTCGCATCTGCTAACTGCAAATGCAGCGTGGTCGGGAAGGCAAAGGAATAAGCCACCGCCACAAGCGATGCCAAAAACGTAGCAAACACATAGAGCTTGACAATCGGCCGCATAGACGCACTGGCATCCGCATTTTTCTGTGCCATGGCATTCATCACGAGCACGAACACCAATACCGGTGCCACGCCTTTCAACGCCCGCACAAACAAATCACCAAAAATTGCCACCAAAGGCACCATCCCTGGTGCTGCCAGAGCAATGATAATACCAATAACTAAACCTACTGCGATTAGCTTGATCAGAGCAGTTTCCATATACTTTTTGCCGACTTTCCTAAACATGCTAATCATCCTCCTTCATTAAAAATCTTGTATTACGATAAGTACGTTCACCCTTATGATACATCTGTTAGTATATACTATACTTTACACTTTTGCAAGAGTAAAATGTAAAAATGTTTGTATACAGTGAACGATTACCGATAATAAAAAATCACCGCGTACACATTTCTTTAATGTGTACGCGGTGAAAAGACACGCTATGAAATTACAGTACGATTTTGCTAAAATCAGCTACACGATTCACGAGTGCATCAATGGCTTTGAGCAGGGCCAGACGGTTATTCTTAACCGCTTCATCCTTGTCCATTACCATTACAGCATCAAAGAAGGCATCGATGGGTTTTGCCAGTTCCTTCAAGGCATCAATGGCCCCCACATAATCCTCGCCATCTACGAGGCTGGCCACAGCGCTGTTCGTGGATTTATACACATCATAGAGGGCTTTTTCTTCATCCGCTGCAAAGACGTTTTCTTTGATTTCCGTTGCTTCGGCTTTTTTCGCCAGATTAGAAGCACGGACAAAGGCCTGAATGTTAGCGGCAGCATCAGCCGTTTCCACGAACTTCGCTACAGCTTCGGCGCGCAGGCTGACCGCGTAGATATCGTCAACATTTTCGAGTACGGCATCCACCACATCATAGCGGACAGCTTCGAGCACGTTCTTGAGACGCAGGCGCATGAAGTCAGCCACATCAGACTGCATCTTCGTGCGGACAGCTTCATCCGTCAGACCATAGAGGTCCATGGCTTTCGCCACAACCTTGGACAGGCTTACATCCCACTTAGCTTCAATCAGCATATTCACAAGGCCGAGAGCCTGACGACGCAGAGCAAACGGGTCCTGAGAGCCCGTCGGAATCTTGCCGCGCGAGAACGTACCTACAATGGTGTCAATTTTATCCGCCATGCTGACGATACGGCCAGCGTCCGTCTGCGGCTGGTTGTCACCGGCAAAACGCGGCATATAGTGCTCGTCAATGGCAATGGCCACGTTTTCGCATTCGCCATCAAGCTTAGCGTATTCACGGCCCATAATGCCCTGCAGTTCCGTGAATTCCGTTACCATGCCGGTAACGAGGTCAGCCTTGGACAAGAGCGCTGCACGCTGTGCGTGTTTGTGCGCCTTTTCATCAGCGCCGATTTCGTCCGCGATAAAGCCAGCCAGTTCCACCAAACGCTCGGATTTTTCATACATGGTGCCAAGCCCCTGCTGGAACACGACGGTCTTGAGCTTTTCGCGGTGTTCTGCAAGGCTCTTTTTGCGGTCTTCGTCAAAGAAGAACTGGGCATCGGCAAGGCGGGCACGCAGTACGCGCTCATTGCCGTGCTGTACCGTTTCGAGATATTCACTGCCGCCATTGCGCACCGTGATAAAGAGCGGCAGCAGTTTGCCGTTTGCATCCTTCACCGGGAAATAACGCTGATGGTCACGCATCGGCGTGATAACCGTTTCCGGCGGAAGCTCCAGATATTTTTCCTCGAATTTGCCGCACAGGGCCGTGGGGTATTCCACGAGATAGAGCACTTCTTCGAGCAGGTCTTCGGTGATTTCGGCCTTGCCGCCGTTCTTCTTGGCCACCTCTTCTATCTGCTCGCGAATCATGGCCTTGCGCTTTTCCTGGTCGACAATGACGAAGTTTTCTTCGCAGGCTTTTTCGTATTCTGCAGCACTGTTGATGGTGAAATCGCCCTGGGACAGGAAGCGATGTCCACGGGAAACCTTGCCGGATTTAACCTCGGCAACCTCAAAGGGCACAACTTCTGCATCATAGAGGGCCACAATCCAGCGCAGTGGACGGATGAACTTGAAGTCCAGGTCGCGCCAGCGCATATTGTTCGGGAAGTTCAGGCCGCAGATGAGTTCCGGCAGAATGGTCTGCAAAAGCTCCTGTGTTTCCTTGCCCTTTTCATGCACCATGGCATAAACATAACCATCCTTGCGCACGAGGTCTTTGGGGTCAATGCCCTGACCGCGGGCAAAGCCCTGTGCAGCCTTGGTGGGGTTGCCATCCGCATCAAAGGCAATCGCCTCAGACGGGCCGCGGTTTTCACTCTCCACATCTTCCTGCTTTTCCGCGAGGTCTTTGACCAGGAGAGCCGTGCGGCGCGGCGTACCAATGGTGCGGATTTCCCCGCAGGCAATGCGGTTGTCTGCAAAGGCCTTAGCCGCATTTTCCTTCAACTGGGCAAGGATGCCCGGCATGACATGTGCCGGTACTTCTTCCGTGCCGATTTCTAACAGTAAATCCTTGCTCATTATTTCTCCCCCCTGTGCAGCATTGGATAGCCTAATTCCTCACGCTGTTTCAGATAACATTCGGCGCAAAGACGTGCCAGCTTGCGCACGCGGCCGATAAATGCCGTACGCTGGGACACGGAGATAGCACCGCGCGCATCCAGCAGGTTGAAGGTATGGGAGCACTTCAAAACATAGTCGTAAGCCGGATGTACATAGCCTTCGGCGATTACGCGGACAGCTTCGGCTTCGTACTTGTCAAACAGTTCAAACAGCAGCTTTTCATCCGAAAGGTCAAAAGCATAAGCGGACTGCTCATACTCATTCTGATGGAACACATCGCCATAGGTGTAATCGTCCGTCCACTGAATGTCGTAAACATTTTCGACACCCTGAATGTACATGGCTAGTCTCTCCAGACCATAGGTGATTTCCGAAGCGACAGGCTTAACGTCCTGACTGCCCACCTGCTGGAAGTAGGTGAACTGCGTGATTTCCATGCCGTCAAGCCATACTTCCCAGCCCAGGCCCCAGGCGCCCAGCGTCGGGGATTCCCAGTTATCCTCTACGAAGCGGATATCGTGCTGTTTCGGGTCAATGCCGAGACGCTCCAAGCTTTCGAGGTACAGTTCCTGAATGTTGTCCGGGGACGGCTTCATGATAACCTGGAACTGATGATGCTGATACAGACGGTTCGGGTTATCGCCATAGCGGCCATCAGCAGGACGGCGGGACGGCTCTACATAAGCCACGTTCCACGGCTCCGGGCCAAGTACACGCAAAAAGGTCGAGGGGTTCATCGTGCCCGCACCTTTTTCGACATCATAAGGCTGTGCTAAGATACAGCCCTGCTCTGACCAGAATTTCTGCAGAGCCAGGATGATTTCCTGAAATTTCATAGGTACAACTCCTTTTTCTCCTGTTACGGTTGACAGTGCTTATACTACAAAAGCCCCGCCCCCGTAACGCCATCGTTACAGGGACGAGACTCAAAATCCCGCGGTTCCACCCTGATTGGTTTCTATATAATAGAAGCCCACCTCAAAGTTTTCTCTTGTCTTTTGCTCCAAAGTGCCCTTCACGCTCTGACCGGCTTGCACCCTCCCGGCCTCGCTAAGTGCGCGCTACTCCTCTTTTTCATCGCTGAGGTCAATTTTAGCAAACTAAACCCGCCATGTCAACCGCTAGAGCCCCTAATAGAATCTATTTCCAAAGCGTTTCCCTATTCTCATGATGAAAAAATAAATTCCCGCAACCAAACCTTTATCTTATGAAGGAAATCCGTTCCAAAACGCGAATATACGAGGTAGCAGTATTAGCAAAACAAGGAGGTCGGCAAACATGGGAAAGCTTGAAATAAGCAAAGGTCAGTTTTTGCATCGCAAGGGCGATACAGTGAAGGATATTGCCATTATCCTCAAGGGAAGTTTTACCCTTTGCTACGGGGATGAAGTCCAGCTCACTGCGGGCAACGGAGCCATTATCGGCGCTTTTCATCCCAGTGGCGGAAAATACGAATACGATTACAAAGCCGCCGAGGACTGCACCCTCTTCACCTACGATTACAATGACGAGGATGACCTGGCTGCCGCCATTGCCGCTACTCCCTCCATTGCCCCAGTCATGGTTTCTGCCAGTATCAATTTAGCCACGGATTTAATCAACACCCTCGACGATTTCTATAACCAGGCCCAAAATCTCTGCGACAGCATGAAAAGCGATTACAACGACTATAAAAACATTTGTGCCACGTTAATGATTCAGCCGCAAAAATTTGACTATGTAAACGCCCTGACGGCCCCGGATAAGCCCACCATTCTCACCGGTTGGCAGGCAGCCCTTTGCCGTACCTGCCAGGAAAAAAATGAACTGCTGCGAAAGGAATGTTATCCTGCCGATATCAATTTCTGCATAGGCACCATCATGCTGGCCGCCCGCCTCGCTCAAGAGGTCCATCCCCAGATTGACTTCATCACCGCCTTTATCCAGAACACCCATGCCGCCACCGATGAATTCACCGCTGAGTACCGCGCCCAAAAGGCTAAACTGGACGAAGCCCATCGGCAGGAAGCGCTGGAAGCTGGCAGCGGCAACATTCCCAAAATCACCAACGCCCTGCAAACCATTCTGGCCTTTGCCGGCATTGGCCGAGATATCGGCGACCCTCTGGCCAAGGATATCCGCCTGTTTATGCAGGCGCCAGACAAGGCCGAAAAATCTGCAGAAATGCGCCGGCTGCGCGGCGATATCACCAAGAACTTCTTCACTATCTACGAAGCTGCCTTCTTCAAGAGTCTGGAAGCGGACATCATTCCCGCTGAGGTCAAGATGTTTTTCCTCTTTGGCTTTATCGACGAGGAACTGGCCGGCGAGGAAAATACCGCCGAAATTTACAAAGCTGCGCTTTTATGGGAAGAAGACCCCAACGACCTCATTATGCCGGCCTACAACTGGCTCAAAAAAATTTCCCTGGGGCAGGCCCCGCCATCTAAGGACGAATTCGATAACGACTGGCCGGACCATTTGAAAGAGGAAGTCCGGCAGGGGAACTTAAAACAGCCGGAGGCCGATGCCATGTTAAATGACCCCAAGGCTATGGCCCGCTTTGAACTCCATAATATGATTGCCAACGCCAATAAAATGACCTACGGCAGTATTTTCTCCTACATTCCCGCTTTCTATGCCCAGGCTGTGTCCCGCCCGCTAGATATCTGCCTGTCCACGGTAGAACGGGTCAGAACAGCGCTTAATCACATTCGCGAAATCGACTTTGGCTGTTTCTACCGCCCCGCTTTCGCCACCTATCCTGAGCTAAAAATCAACCGCTATGACTATAACCGGGAAGTGCTCCCCTACATCATCCTCATGCCCAACTACGGCAGCCGCGGTCTGATGTGGCAGGAAATCGAAGGGCGCAAGCGAACCACGCCGGCCCATATGGTACTGTCCATCTTCCACTCAGCTGATTTGGAAACCACCCTTATCCGCATGTGCGCCCAGTTCCGTTGGGAAATGTGCAAGCGCATTCAGGGCGTACACTACAGCGATGTGACTGAGCCATCCCTCACGGCAGAATACTGCAACTACCTGCAGTTCTACAAGAAAAATTCCACCCTGTCGGCAGATATGAAGGAACGAGTCAAATCGGCCTTAAAACGCCACGGCAACAGTTACAGCAAGGTATTTGCCGCCGAATATGAACAGTTCGTCAAGAATGAATCCGAAGGGCTGCCCCGGCTCAACAAGGTCTCACGGGAAATCCTGTTCAAATACTGCACCTTCGGCCGCAGTTACCGGGATACCCTGTCCATTAATCCCCAGTACAAACCTCTAATTGACCGCTGGAACATCGCCCATGATGAAAAACAGCGCACCTTTGAGTTATTCACCCGCAGAATCCTCGGACAAATACCAGAACTGCCTGAGGAAATGAAAATTGAAGAAGCCTATTTAAAACTATAAACCAAGGCTGTGACAGCGTATGCGCATCCGCATATCTTGTCGCAGCCTAATTTTTTCCCCTGTTTAACTGCTTTTCCATTCGTTCCACAAGGCAAAGCCCAATATCATGGCACCGCCCACCGCCTGCGTTACAGTCATCGTTTCCTGTAACAGGAAGTACGAAATAATAATCGCCACCAGCGGGTCAATATAGCCTAAAACAGCCACTTCCTGACCAGTCAGCTGACCCAAAGACTGAAAATACGCATAATGCATGATAACCGTATGAACAAGACAGATAATCATAAGCGCCGCCCAGCCGCTGGTATCCAGTGCCAGCAGATGAAAACCATCGCCCAAAGCCGTATATGGCAGGATAACCACTGCGGCAATGCCAAACTGGTAAAAGGAACGCTCCATGCTGCCCACGCTCTTGATGTATTTATTGATAATGATGAACAGCGCATAGAAGACCGCCGCCAGCAAACCATAAAATATCCCCAGCGAATCTGCGGCCTCAGGCGAAGCCTCAAATACGTTCACAATCAAAGCCAGCCCCAGCGTGGACATGACAAAACAAATAAGCTGCCGCCCCGTCATTTTTTCGTGGAACAGAAACGGACAAACCACGGTGACAAGCACAGGCGCAAAATAGTAACTGATGGTCGCTAGGGAAATACTGGTATAGCGAAACGCCTCGAACATAAACAACCAATTAACTGCGAGCGCTATCCCAGACAGAAACATAATCCCGACATCCTTCCGCAGCTTATGCCAAGAAAGCTGACGGCCACGGCAGAGAAAATATATGCCAATGATGACAAACGCTGAGACCGAACGGTAAAAAGACAGTTCCGCAGAAGTAATTGCCGAAGTATACCGGCTGAAAAAGCCCAGTGTCCCAAAAATCGCCATAGAAAAGAGCATTTGCCATCTGGCAGATTCCGGCGAAAGATTGCGCAGGGAATTTATCGCCATAGTCACCATATCATTTACTCCTAACCCATTAATTGATAATATATCTAACGAAATGTTAAATAGAGTATACGGTGCTTTTCCTTTATTGTCAAGAAATATTTACAATATATTTTACGAATGGTAAACTATATTGTAAAAGGAGGCGCTAATAATGACGATAAATGCAATTATAGCGAACAACCTCAAACGACTGCGCGAAGAACAGAATTTGAGCTTTGGACAGTTGGCTGACCGGTCAGGTGTGAGCAAGGTCATGCTGTCACAAATTGAAAAAGGCGAGGGCAACCCCACCATCAATACGATATGGAAGGTAGCCAACGGCTTGGGCGTGGATTATTCCCAGCTCATTGCGCCACCGGCCGCCTCGGTGCAAATTGTCCGTGAAGCCGATATCCCCATACAAGCAGATGATGACGGCTTATTTTCGGCAAGATGTTACTTCCCGGCCACAGCCCAACGACGTTTTGACGTATTCACCGTAACCATACTGCCCGGCGAAGAACACCTGTCCGAAAGCCATTCCCCCAACACGCAGGAATATGTACTTGTCCAGCAGGGCACGCTGGAAGCCTACATCGCAAGCGAAGCCTATGTCCTGAATAAAGGCGATGCCATGTGCTTTGACTGCACCCACCCGCATAAATTTTGCAATACTAGCACTGAACCGGTGAGCTTTGTGGATATTATCTATTATCAGTAAAATGGAGATGGTCATACATGAGCGACTACCAACCGCCTTTTCATATAACCGATAAAGCAATCACTCTGCTTGCCGAAATCAGTGAGCAGATCGGACGCATAACCGTCTTGCAGGAAGGAAATGTCAATCCTCATCTACGGCGGGAAAATCGCATCCGAACCATTCATTCCTCCCTTGCGATTGAACACAATTCCCTGTCATTAGAGCAGGTAACGGCAATCCTGAACGGCAAGCGGGTTCTCGGCAAGCCAAATGAGATAAAGGAAGTGCAGAACGCCTACGATGCTTACGAACTCATGCTAACGCTGAATCCATCTTCTATCGAAGATTTGCTAAAAGCCCATAAAGCGATGATGAATGGGCTGGTAAAAGAAAGCGGACGCTTCCGCTCCGGCGGCGTAGGCATATTTGACGGCGAAGTACTTATCCACATGGCACCGCCTGCCCGGTTTGTTCCCGAACATATCCACAATCTGTTCACCTGGTATCAGCAAGCGAAGTTCCATCCGCTAATCAAAAGTGCTATCTAAAGCCCCTATCCAAAGACTACTCTCCGTTCTTGGCGATAAGGAACTTTCAGCTACCGAAATCATGGAACGGCTTGGACTCTCCCACCGCCCCACATTCCGCAAGAATTATTTGACTCCGGCTCTAGAGAAAAAATTGATAGAACGCACCATTCCCGATAAGCCGAACAGTAGAAATCAAAAATACCGGAAATGCTAAACGGACAGCATGTCAGTCAACAGTTCAACTGACATGCTGTCCGTTTAGTATCCTCGATTTTATAATCAACTCATTTTTAACTTGTACAAAAAGTTTATAAATTCACGAAAACTACTCATATCAGAAGTGCTGTTTATCCGATGATTCATCCCACCTAAATAGTTACTATTTCCCACAATAGAAGGATTACCTTTAGTATATTTCTTTCCTATGGACACTTTCAACATACACTGCAAGTAATTGTAGTGATAAATCGATATAGAGTTACGATATTCATCAGGACAATCCATCATTTCAGGGTCGTTTTTACTAACATCATAAAAATCTTCATATGTCTTAAATTTATCATCAGCATTTTCAGGATAAACATCTTTATTCCCTAAGAGCCATGACTCAAAGCATCTCTTTATGGGTAAAATTTTATAATCAACGTCCAAACCACTAGCAATGAAAATATTATCAAATCTTGCACGAACTGTTGCTTGATAATTTTCTGACCAATCATCTACATCATACATAATCACTATATAATCTGGCCGTATGTCCGACTCAGAAAACAGTTCCAACTTACTAACCAAAACATTCCTTATACTTGGATATCCAAAACCACTTTCTGCTATATACGAATTGGTATCATAATCATCAACAGAAAAAACTTGCTCATATTCTGGAAGACACACTTTCAGCCAGCTAGGCAAAACTTTAAGAAATGATTTTTGATCCTCCAACAAAAAATATATTTTCATGCAAATTGCCTCTTTATATAGTTAATCAAATCAAAAAAATTATCCTGTTTCATCCTGCCAATCCCCAATTCAATAGCTCTATTGCTTTCAATGACGCCATCCTTCTGTGAGATTACCAGCCAGCTATTAGTTGGTATTTGATTGATTATATAAGGATGATGACTTGTCAGTAAAAACTGTATATCTTTCTCCATAGACTTCTGTATGATGCGTTCTACAATCTCATCCAGACAATTTACTCCCAAACTATTTTCCAACTCATCAAAAAACATTACAGAATTTGATTCACAAAAGTGCAGACACGATAAAAAGTAAATTGTTCGCATAATACCGCTGGACACATCAGGCTGTAACAGCCAGTGTCCATTTTGTCTTACGCTCAAATAGTAGTTACCGTTATCAAGGGAAGATTGGTGTATATGCACATCTTCTATCTCGGGGAATATTTCTTGTAAGTCTTCTAAAAACAGACTAAATTTATTTTTATTCGTGTTTTTGACAATATAAATGAATAACGATACAGGGAATTTATTTCGCACAACATAATGCCATCTAATCGGCTGACTCTTATCTTTTACATCCTGAATTATTTCTTTTATTTGTTCTAGCATTTTATGTGAAACAGAATTAAAAGCAATATTTTGATTATATAACGTGAAAGATGACATCATATCATCTACAATGATATCGTAGGGATTATTTTCACAAAAAATATAAATCGCACTTTGCAATTTAGATACCAGAGGAATATTATCATATCCCTTTATATTCAGCTTATTGTCTTGACGATCTATTATATCCGTTCCATCTGATAAGTCTTTTAATTTTTCATATATAATAGGACAAGCAGACGTATTCTCAGCCGATAATACATCCTCCTTACCTGTTTCTATTTCCCATAAATAATCTTTCTGTGCAGTCTCAGATAGTCGTCCTTTACCGATACTAAAACTAATTTTGAATTTACATTGTTCCGTAATGCTATGACCTAAAGACATTACTAAAATAAATTTTGAAATTGCCCTCAATATACTTGTCTTACCTGCCGCCGATGCTCCAACTAATAAATTAAGTTGATTAAACTCTACATGCTTTATCTTCTGCCCACTCGTCTTACTTTCATATTCAATCCAATTTATGTACATATTCCAACTCCTAAACGATAAGTATAATCATTATATAACTAACTTTTATTTTAATACTTTCAACGGATGCCCCAAACTTCTGTTCTACATAATTTAATCGGCCTCTTGAAAACTGTTTGTCATCTTCCACTCAATTCCTTAGCCTTGGCAAAATCTGCATTGGCCTGCCGGATGTTGCCTAACTGCTCATAGACCAGACCTCGATTGATATATGCTGTTGCATAATTTGGATTAAGAGCGATAGACTTTGTCAAATCAGCTATGGCTTGATCGTGATTGCCTAGCATGCCATATACACAGCCACGATTACAATATGCTACATAATAATTCGGATTAAGAACTATAGTCTTATTGTAATCAGCTATGGCTTGACGGTGTTTGCCCTGATGAGCATAGACAGTTCCACGATTGTAATATGCATCTGCATTGTTCGGATTAAGCGCAATAGCTTTTGTCAAATCAGCTATAGCTTGACTGTGGTTACCTTGATAGCTATAGGTCATGCCACGATGTTTATATGCATCTGCATAATTCTGATTAAGGTCAATAGCCTTATTGTAATCGTTTATGGCTTGCGGATAATTACCTTGTTTGGCATAAGATAATCCGCGATTATAATATAATTCTGCATCAGTCGAATTAATAACGATAGCCTTTGTAAAATCCACTATCGCTTGCGTATAGTTATCTTGTTTTGCATAAGAAACACCACGATTATTGTATGCTTTTGCAAAATTCGGATTGATGGCAATAGCCTTATTGTAATCGGCTATAGCTTGGCTATATCTACCTTGTGAATCATATGCAAGCCCACGATTGCAATATGATTCTGCAATATTCGGATTAAGAGCAATTGCCATATTGAAATCGACTATAGCTTGCGTATACTTGCCTTGGGCATAATAGGCAGTTCCCCTTCCATAATAGGCTATTGAATTGTTTCCATTCAGACTTATCGATTGAGTAAACATAGCAAGTGCTTCGGCATATTGTTCATCACTATATAGCCGCCATCCTTCTTCTATCTTCTGATTCGCCAAAAACTTACTATCAGTACTCACCACTTTCTTCTCCAATGTCTGCTTTTCTTGTGCATTGGCTACTTGGGATAATTTATTTCTTAAATCAACCAATTCTGCATCCAGTTTTGCCTTGTCCGCTTGCAACTGCTTATTCTGCTCCACCAATTCTCGATTTTTTTGTTGGTCACGCTTTAGCCATTCATCAATTCGGTCACTATCAACGGTGGCATGAATTTTAGCTACGATTTGAAAACTGCCACCACTTTCGCTCGTGGGAGTAGTAGTATACTGCACGTCAGTTATTTTAATAATCATGTTGGCAATGGCAACAATTTCATCTTCAACCAAGGTGTTGTTGACTGTGCGTGTGTAACTTTTCACATATACCCCTGCCTGTTCCGCCGCGCTCTGCTCGGCTCTGGCTTTCGCCCTTTGCTTGGCAATATCCGGCGTCTCAAAGTCACTCATAATGTACTCACCAACACCTTCGTAGGTTCTGATTTCTGCCCTGCTGACTTGTGCGTTGCATAACATGACCAGCATACAAATAAATGTAGCAATTATTCTTTTTAGCGTAAACTGCATTTATGTCACCCCACTACTCATATTTTCTTATACTATTCTATACGCAACTATAACATACCTGCTAAAAAATTGCCATATTCATCATAAAGACTAAAGGCGTGCAATCTGACTTGTCAACTTGACTTGTCAGGCTGCACGCCTTTATGAATCAGAATCCTGCTGTCTTATTCTCCACCATACGGAACAGTTCGGATTCTTCGGGGATTTGGGTATAGTTCAGGATTGCCTTATGCAGGCCTTTTTCCTGAATGGCGCCCTGTACTTCCTGGGCTTCTTTATCGCCATCGTAATCGAAGTGGAAGGCGGCACCGATTACAGTCGCAAGCGCCGAGGGTTTCTGGCCCTGTGCCAAAAGCTGGGTAGCGGGGCTTACAAGGCGGTCTTTGGCGCCGAGTTTGCGTTTGGGGCCTCGGGCTACTCTTGTCACTTCGTCGCTGAGGTGCGGATTTCTAAAGCGGTTTTCGGTGGTCTTAACGTACTCTTCATGCTTTTTGGGGTCAAAACCAAACTTACGCACGAGCAAGTCGCCGGTTTCCTGCCATACTTTCCGTGCCATGTCCACGATGTTTTTATCCTGCATGGCGCTGTAGATGTCCTTGATGCCTTTGCGATAGGCAAGGTAAGCAATGGAGGCATGTCCGGTATTTACGGTAAAGAGTTTGCGCTCGATATAGGCTTCGAGGTTTTCCACCCAGGTCAGGCCCTCAATCTGCGGCGGTTCGCCTTTGGCCTGGGTCACGTTGGCATCCCATTCGGCATAAGGTTCGACCTGCACGAGCAGGGGGTCATCATTTTTCTGCAGGGGGACGATTCTGTCCACTGCGGCATCAGGGAAGCCAATATATTTAGCCACGGCTGCTTTGGCTTCTTCCGGCAGGTTTTCTTCGACAAAACCTTTGAGCATCGTGGAACCACCCACCATATTTTCGCAGGCGATTACATTTAATGGCTGCTGATTTGTCTTTACGCGCTCCGCAAGACCTGCCGCCAGATTCGGCGCAATGAATTTCAGGATATTCGGGCCGATAGCCGTCGTGATGATATCGGCTTCACAGATGGCCTTGATGAGTTCTTCGGGATGGGCGGCACTGTTGATGGCACGCACATGTTCCACATGGATGATTTCAGGCTTATCCCCTACAATCTTGATATCGTAAGCGCGGCGCTCATTGATTAAATCGACAAGTTCTGCATTGACGTCCACAAACGTCACCTCATAGCCGGAACGCACCAAGAGTTCTCCGATAAAACCTCTGCCGATATTGCCTGCACCGAAATGGATTGCTTTTTTCATCTTGATTACCTCCAAAATTTGTCAAAACTTCGTGCGAAAAGTTTTTCGCACTACGCCCTTACACGAAATCTAAGCAATTCTGCGCCTATCGGCTTGACTTGCCAAGATTTCCTAGTACAAAAATAGTCCCTTTTCCACAGGACAGACTCCTGCGCGGAAAAGGGACATGTTCTATTCAGATTTTATTAGTTTGCCAAAGCAAAGCGTTCATAGAGAACATTGGCATCTTTGGTCTTGTAAAGTTTTTCCAATTCCTCGTCACTGCATTCGTCCATCGTAGCCGCGATATTGGCGAGAATGGACAGATGGTCATTGTCCTTGCCGGCAATGCCCACGAGGATATGGGCGGTGTCGTTGCCGAACTTAATGCCTTCGGGATACTGGAGCACCACGATGCCGGACTGACGGATGGTATCTTTGACCGCGGCCTCGCCATGGGGAATAGCAATGCCTTTGCCCACATAGGTGCTGATATCGGCTTCGCGTTTAAGCATGCCTTCGATGTAACCTTCGTCCACAAAGCCTGCCTTGACCAAAGCCTTGCCGGCGGCGGTGATGGCTTCTTCCTTACTCACACTTTTAAGGCCGAGCTGGATATTCGTAAGGTCCAAAACGTGTTTTTCGCGGGAACCGGACTGACCGGCAGCCATTACGCCGTCCATCTTGTTTTCGGAAAGGCGGGCGATAATCTGCTCAAATACATCATTCTGCGTGAAGTTGCGCACGAGGATATGTTCAGCCTGCGGGGAATCTTCCATAGCACGCTGTGCCAGTTTTTCATGGGTGACGACAATCTGCGCATCCTTGGGGATATTGCCGATGGCGGCGTTGGTTACGGAGATATGCGTGTAACCTGCATTGCGCAGTTTCTTGCGCAGGCTGGCGGCACCGAGAGCGCTGGAGCCCATGCCGGCATCGCAGGCATAAACGATGGTCGTAAGTTCACTGCCGCTGATGCGTACAGCACTTACAGCGACCTGTCCACGCTGTTTACGTTCCTGCATAGCGGCTTTTGCTTCTTCGAGGGATTCGCCGCTTTCTTCCGTGGCGGAAACTTTAATGAATACCGACGCTACGGCACAGGAAACCACCGTGGCTACGAGGAAGTCTGCCATGTTCGCGATAAAAGCACCTTTCGGCGTCATGGCGAGCACGGCGATAATGGAACCCGGAGAGGACGGTGCGATAAGACCGCCGCCTAAGAGCTGCAGCGTTGCTACACCGGCCATGCCACCGGCGATAACGGCAATCAGGAGTACCGGCTTCATGAGAACATAGGGGAAGTAAATTTCATGGATACCGCCCAGGAGGTGAATAATCATCGCACCGGGAGTGGAATCTTTCGCCATGCCTTTGCCGAAGAACCAGTAAGCCAGCAGTACGCCAAGGCCGGGGCCGGGATTTGCTTCGAGCAGGAAGAACATGGACTTACCAAATTCTTCGGCCTGCTGAATGCCCAGCGGCGAGAGCACGCCATGGTTGATGGCGTTGTTAAGGAACAAAATCTTCGCCGGTTCAATGATAACGGATGCCAGCGGTAAAAGACCTGCTGCCACAATGCCTTCCACGCCAGAGCGCAGCACGCCATTAGCAGCCAGCACCACGGGGCCGACACCGACGAAAGCGAGCACCGCCAAAACACCGCCTAAGATACCTGCCGAGAAGTTATTGACAAGCATCTCAAAGCCCGTGGGAATCTTGTCCTCAATGGCGGCATCGAATTTCTTCATCAGATAGCCTGCCAGCGGGCCCATAATCATGGCCCCCAGGAACATGGGAATGTCGGCACCGGCGAT
Source organism: Pseudoselenomonas ruminantium (assembly GCA_002373045.1). Taxonomy (GTDB): domain Bacteria; phylum Bacillota; class Negativicutes; order Selenomonadales; family Selenomonadaceae; genus Selenomonas_A; species Selenomonas_A ruminantium_J. Next base: position 32,216 of record DFHU01000064.1, read on the forward strand.
AACGCCCGCCGTGGCAATGGTACCGACCACGCCGCCGCGATGTTTGTAAACAGCCGCACCGCCGCTATAACCTAAGAGCAGGGGAATGAGCCATTTGCTCATGGGGCCGCCCACCTGCGCCAAATATTCATTGGGCAGCCAGCCCGTGGGAATAAAGAGCGCCGTCAAAAAACCCCAGGCGATAAATGCACCAATGTTCGGCAAAACCATACCGGACAAAAACCGGCCAAATTTCTGCATTGCTTCCTGAAAACCCAAGCCCTGTGCAGAACTCGTCGCTGTACTCATGGATTATCCCTCCATCAATTCCTTGTATTTCTTGGCATGAAACTGGCGGAAAATGCGGATTAACTCATCGTGGATAAGCCGCTTATCCCCTTCATGCAACACTTCGATAAAGCCCCACCGTTCGAGTAGAATGGCGGATATATAACCTATTGTTTCCAGTTCATACTGACTGCATTCCTTCGGTGCCACCATCACCGCCGCCGTACGGATTTTCTCCGTGGGTTCGGCGGGATAGAAGAAAAAGTCACCGACATGGACAATGCCAAAATGAATTTCCTGTACATAGCTGCTGCGGCAGTGCAGCAGAATCATATGATTGCCGCTGACCGCGGTGCTGCCCTTGTCTTCCCGGGCCAAAAGTTCCTTGGCCACGTTCTCCGCTGTTTGCTTGTCCTCACTTATGAGCCTGCCAGCCAGCCGGGAAATCTCCTGCACCGTCATGGACTTTGCATCCTCCGCGAAGAAAAAGCCCTCGATAAGTGTCAGGATTGCCTGTTCGTAAGCGCCCATGATTTTAAGTGCGCTGACAAAATCCGGCTTGGCGGCAGCTGCCGGAACCTCTGCCCGTTCGGCGGGCAGCTGCTTGTCGAGCAGACCGTCAATCTTTTCCTGGTCGGCAGGTGTGAGCAGGGCGCTTACGACCACCACTGGCAGCGGTACATGCGGTATCGGCACCGTCGCGATGATAAAATCGGCCTCGTGCTCACGGAAGTAAGCGGGGGTAAGCTGCATGGTGGAAACCATATCGTGAACGATGAGATTGTCATACTGCTGGCGCAGGCGGCTTGCAAGCAAGCGGCTCGTGCCCATCCCCGTGGGACACGCCACAATCACACGGCGCTGCAATTTCTTGAGCGTCTGATTGTCGTTAAGTGCCGCGCCCAAATGCATGGCAATATAGGCGATTTCCTCCTCCGGAAAGACTAGCCCTAGCTCCCCTTCGATATTCTTGACACTAGCTGCCGCCAGCTGCATAAGCTCCGGATAATTGCTGTTCATCTCACCGAGCAGCGGATTGCGTATCGGCATCCCCATTTTTAACCTACTGATGGACGGCCCCAAATGATTGACCAGCCCCGTCAGCAGTGCCGAATTGCGATATAATTTCTGACCACTGATTTTTTCCGCCGCCCCCATCAGGCTCTTGGCCATGCGCACCAGATGGAAGTTATCCAGTGACGCGGGCATGCCCTGTGGCTGGTAGCGGCTGCGGGCGCCTAAGATATGCATGGCGATATAGCCGGTCTCCGCCTCGTTTATCGTGATGGCAAATTCGTTAGCGATTTTCGCGCCCAAATCTGCCGCTAACTTAAACTCAGGTTTCGACTGTAAATCCGCCAGCACCTCAGGTGCCAGTTTGATGGGTTCGTGGCGCCGAATCCTCTGTACCGCCAGTGCCAGATGCACCAACAGCCCCACAAAGGCCTGGTCGGACAGCCGCCCATCTAAAGATTTTTCCGTTTGCCGGATTAAGCGTTCCAAACGCTGAATGATTTCTTTATCGACTAAATCCAGCAGGTGGGAGGAAGCCATGCTCACCGCCTGTCCATCCTCGGCCAGATTGGCCTGCACAAGCGACAAAAGCTCCTGCTCACCTACATTTTCATAAATATACGCTACGATTGCCTGCCGGATACTTGCTTCCTTACCTTCGATATAGACACCCAGACCGGGTTTTCGGACAAGTTTCAGCCCATGTCCCTTAAACCAGCTTTCCAGCCTGTCCAAATCCTTGCTGATGGTGCCATCGGTTACGCCTAAGAGCGATGCGAGGGTAAAGAGCTTTATCGGCTCGCTGTACGGCAGCAGCTTGCTGACGATAATCGAGCGCCTCTCCTCAGGAGAAAAAGTCTTGTCATTCACCTGCCCCAAAAATTTTCTGAGCGTTGCCATAGCCTCCGCGCCGCCGTCTATGGCGAAGCCCGCTCCCTTTTTGCGGGACAGGTCAAGGCCATAAGGTTTAAGCGCCTCTGCCACTGCCGGCAGTTCCCTGGATACCGTTTTCGTGCTGACCCCCAGCTTTTCCGCTAGTTCGCCTGCACTCTGGAAGGGATTTTCTCCCTCCGTCAAAATTTTTAAGATTGCCGTGGTTCGCTCACGCAGATTCATTTCCCTTTGCCTCCTATGATCACTCAGAAGCGTATCAAAACCGATTAAAGTAATTCGTGTTTCGATGGTTTTATTATACGGGTTATTCCGATTTTATACAAGTTAAAGACATTCAATCTTGTCCCGGACAGAATAGGACAAAAATAAAGAATTGACTGGTCAAGCGTACGAACTAGTCGTACAAACCAGTCAATCCTTCATTCGCTCTGTAATTTTCCTGCAGCCTGTTCATGACTGCACATCAACGATTTTACCTGCCGTTCCCGTTGCCTTGCTGGTGGAGTTTGCGGTATAGCCATCCGTTACGGCATTGCTTTTTTTCTTGAGATATGCTGTCGTAATCTTCTGGTCGTCTTCTGCGTTATCTGTAACCTTACGCAGCATTTCCTGGAAGGACTTTTTGCCCGTCTGATAGTCCTTTACCGAAGTATCTGCCCGCTCTTTGAGCGATTTTTCCACACTGATGCCATTTTGCAGGGCATTATACACCGAACGATTGATGTCCTGCTGCTCACGAACAGGAGTGGCTGTATGCATGCCGGGATGCGGGTCAAAGGTTGAACGTATCCGTGGCATCTTCACAGAAAAATCCACAGCCCGGCTCATAATCCCCAATGTTTCGCCAATCGCTGCCATGAGAACCCCTCCTCTCTGTTTTTATTACTTATATTTATTTTATCATAATTATTTTTTCTAAGCAATACAGCCAGACAGATTATTCCCCTTCGTCACCTGTGCAGCAAAAAGGAGCTCTCTTTTTCAAGCGAACTCCTTTGTTGCAGTTTACACCTTAAATTGTTTAATGGCGGTTTGCATATCCGCTGCCAGGTTGGCCAAGGCCTGCGAAGCTGCCGCGATTTCTTCATTGGAAGCGGACTGCTCCTGCGTAGCTGCCGAAATCGTCTGCGTATCCTCGGCGGTCTTGCGACTTATTCCATCAATGGAATCCACCGCTGTTACGATATTATTGGCCCCTGCAGCCACCGTATTTACCGAAGTATTGATTTCGTCCATCTGCTGTTTGATGCCATTGACCATCGTGAGAATGCCCTCAAACTGTTCGCCGACCTCACGAATGGCCGCCGTACCGGATTTCACTTCATCCGTCCCTGCCTGCATGGCTTTGACCGCCTCAAAGGTATCGCGCTGGATGGAATCAATGCGCGACTTAATCTGCTCAGCCGACTCCTGCGATTCCGAGGCCAGCTTGCGCACTTCCTCGGCGACCACTGCAAAGCCGCGTCCATGTTCACCTGCTCTGGCCGCTTCAATGGCCGCATTCAGGGACAGGAGATTCGTCTGCTCGGCAATGGAGGAAATCGCATCCACAATCTGCCCAATCTGATTGCTGTTTTCCCCAAGTTTTTCCACGACATTGGCCGACGAGATAACACTCTGCTCGATATTGCCCATACGCTTGACGGCATTTTCCATAAGCTGTGAGCCTTTCTGCGCAGCCTCAGCTGTGCGGTTGGAGGTTTCCGTAACGGTACGGGCCTTGTCCGCCATCGCCGTTACATCCGCATAAACCTCATCCACATTCTTCTTGGCCCCATTGATATCTTCGAGCTGTTTTTCCATACTGAAGGACACATTACCCACGGTTTCCGCTACATGCACGGAGGCATCTGCGGACTGATGCGCGCTGGCGGTAAGTTCTTCGGAAGATGCCGCCACCTGCTCGCTGGTAGCCGCCATCTTGCCAATCAGATTGCGCAAATTGGCACACATCGTGTTAAAGGCATTGGTCAGCATACCGATTTCATCATTGGATTCCACCGGCAAATTGTTCACGGAAAGATTCCCATTTGCCATTTGTGTTGCATGCGCTTCCAGCAGTTCTACCGGCTTAATAATGCGGCCGGCAAAGCTCCGGCAGATGCCACCCGAAAAGAGCAGCCCGATAACAATGAGCACGCCGAACACCATCTTCAAATGGGTAAGTGCAGCAAACACAAAGGAGCTGGGCACAGAAATGCCCATAATCCAGCCTGTTGAAGGCACGGTCTGATATGCAAAAACCTTATCTTCGCCATTGATGCTCGCTTCAAAATAGCCCTCGCCATTTTTGACCATTTCCTCAAAATGACTGCCCAGGCCATCTATTTCCTTAAAATTCTTCATCTGCTCACCGGCGCCGGAAGTCGCGAGAATATTGCCACTTTTTCCATGACAATGCCCGCACCTTCGCCGTGGTATTTCAATTTGTTTACCTGCTCCGTGATAGCATCCAGCGCGATATCCACACAGGTAGCCCCGATGAACTGGCCATCGGCTTTAACCGGTGCGGCCACGGATACGACCAGTTTGCCCGTGCTGGCAGCTACATAGGCATCGGTAAAGAACACCTTGGCCTTGGCCTTGGCATCCTTATACCAGGGACGCTGACGCGGGTCGCGTTTTCCCGTCTTATCGCCGGTGTAATACCCCATCCACCAGCCGTCCTCCGTCGCCCCCGTCATTTCCAGAATTTCCTTATCCGACATGGTGGTGCCCAAAGTGGCCTTGCTATGCATAATGTCAAAATTGCCATTCAGACTGGTCATGTAGTTGGTCGTTGCCTCGCCAAATGCCCGTTTCTCCCGCAGCCAACCGTCCAGTTCCATTGCCTCGCGGGAAATCGTCGCCCGCAGCTCACTATCCACGCTCTGATTCAGTTCACGGCTGGCCATAACATAGCCGATGATGGCCACAATGGCCATTAACAGCCCCATTATGCCGGACAATGCCATAAACTTGTGTTTGAGACTCATAGTTCCCCCACCTTTCACCTTTCCTTAGTTATCCATCTACCTCCTCTTTTCGTCATACAGTAAAAAAATCCTGCCAAAAATCATATGTTTCACAATGAAATTTAGGAAAATTAATACAAAAGTCAAGCCCGTCCTGTGGGGGATGACTTTCTGTAGCGTTTGACAAGCTTGTCTAAGCGAAAGAAAGTTATTCCCCACAGGGCGAGCGTCTTAGCACCTCATTGTAATGTACGCACTAAGCCCGGTGGCTGATGATTCTTTTCCGTCGCGTTTGACAAGCTTGTCTAAGCAGAGGAAAAGAATTATCAGCCACCGGGCGCCTTATTGCCACAATGTAACACAAGAATTAAGCCTTGCCCCCAGCTGCCCGAATAATACTCTGTGCCACATCTTTAAGCGGCACGCGCTTCTGCATAGCATACTGCTGCATCCGGCGATACGCTTCCTGTTCCCCCAGTTTATGCGCCGCCATGATAATGCCCTTGGCCCTATCGACCATTTTGCGCGTCTCCAGCGAATCCTTGAGCTTTTCCAGTTCGTCCTCCAACCCCTGCATTTCCTGCCAGCGGGAGAGCGCGATTTCAATCGCAGGAAAAAGCTGGCTTTCCTGCACCGGTTTTACGAGATACCCCAGCACGCCGGAGTCCTTGGCCTTGTCCACAATATCGGGCTGGCTGAAGGCCGTCAGCAGGATTACGGGCGCAATTTTATCCGCATAGATTTTTCCCGCCGCGGTAATGCCGTCCATTTCCGGCATCTTAATATCCATCAGCACCAAATCCGGGCGGTGCTGACGGGTCAGTTCCACGGCCCGCCGGCCATTTACCGCCTCGCCCACAACTTCGTGACCCGCATCTTCGAGCATTTCCCGGATATCCAGACGGATAAGGGATTCGTTATCGGCAATGACAATCCGTAGTGATTTCTTGTTTTCCTGCATATTCATTCCTCCAAACTCGCCACAACCTGCCCCTGCGCCTGTGGCTTGGGCAAGACAATATACGCATGCGTTCCCCGGCCGCTGTTGTCATTTTCCAGCCGGAAACTGCCCTCCAAATCGCCCTCAATCAAGGTACGGATAATGGATAACCCCAGCGACCGTGATTTGTCCGGCTGAAAATCTGTGGGCAGACCGCAGCCATCATCATAGAAATCCAGCCTTAATTCTTCATTGAGTTCCACCTTTAAGCCTACAAGCCCCGCCTGCCGTCCGGCAAAGGCATGTTCCACGGCATTGATAATCAGTTCGTTGAGCACCAGTGCCAGTGAGCTGGCGTATTTCGGCGGCAGACTTACGGCCTTGCCCTCATACTCCTGCCGCAGGTCAAAATCTGCCGCGACCATGCTGGCCTTGACCTGGGCAAAAATCTCCGCCATAATCTGCCCAAGCTCCATGCTCTCCCGCCCCTGCCGCGAGAGAAAATCATGCACCGCCGCAATGGACAGCACGCGGTTGACGCTTTCGGAAAGCGCTGACTTAACTTCTTCCGAACCACTGCGCCGCGCCTGCAGCCGCAAAAGACTTGCCACCGTCTGCAAGTTGTTCTTGACCCGATGATGAATCTCCTGAATCACCGCCGACTTAATGCGGATTTCCTGCTCCTTGGCCCGGATTTCCGTCACATCCGAGAGCACGACAATCCGCCGCAGGAGCGTGCCCCCTGCCTGCAAATCAATCTGCCGGCGGATAAGCTGCAAGCCGCCCGCCAAAAGTTCCTTCTGCCAGGGCCGCTCCCGCTCAAAAGATTCCCGCGTGACATGGCGCGTCAACTGCCGGTCAAACAAATGACAGCCCTTGAGACTCCCGACGCCCAAAACTCGGTAAATCCGCTGTGCCGCCGCATTGGCAAACACAATCCGGCTGAACTGGTCGGTAATCAACAGCCCGTCACTGGCCGAAAGCGGCATAAACGGCGCCAAATCCACATCACGCGCCGCAAAATTCAACACATCCTGCGTGGTCTTGATGAGATAGGAGAAATCATCAATATTTAAGTGCTCCTTGTCCACCTCAATGCTGATAACCGCAATCACATGCACATTATCGACAATGGGAAACACATACATATCCACAAAATGCCCATAATCCTGCTCCCGCTTACCATGCACAAACTGCGCGGATTGAAAAACCTCCGTGACCAGCGGTTCGGAAAGAGAATCCACAATCCCTTCCGCCATTTCCGCATCATCCTGCATATAAACTGTATGCGGCGTAGCCGTGGCGGTTATGCGCAGTTTGTCCGCTGTTTCCGCCTGAATATAGATAGCGGCATGACCATGAGCGAGGTCAGCCACAAAGGGGAGAATTTGTTTTAGACGGTCCAAGATATTTAATTGTTTGGTTGTTAAATTATTGTTGGTATTGCGCATTTTTCCACCTCATTTACTTTGAAAAAAATGCCTAAAAACGTAACTTGGCGGAACAGAGATGTTTTTCTAAGCGGTGCGTGAAAAATATCTCTGTTCCGCCATTGGAACGTATCTTATAAACTTATTTATCTGTGAGACTAAGCCCCGGCACCGCATTCAGGTACAAGTCACTATACCCGCCATCGAGCGCCTGATAGTACCCTCTGCACCCAATCATAGCCGCATTATCGGTACACAAAATCTTGCTCGGATAGAGGAACCTTACGCCCCGCTTCTCCGCTTCTTCGCGCAAGCGGGCTTCCAAGCCGCTGTTGGCTGCCACACCGCCGGCCAATACCAGCGTATCGCGCCCGGCTTCTTTGACCGCTTGGAACGCCTTGCCCACCAGCACCTCGATAACCGAACGCTGGAAGGACGCCGCAATATCGGCCTTGTTGAGCTCGTGCCCCTTCATCTTCTCACTGTTGATGTAGTTGAGCACCGCCGACTTCAGACCGCTGAAGCTGAACTCGTAATTACCCTTTTCCGTAAGCGCCTGCGGAAAATCAATGGCCATGGGGTCGCCCTCTTTAGCCAGCGCATCAATGCGCGGGCCGCCGGGATAAGGCAAGCCCATCACGCGGGCAATCTTGTCAAAGGCTTCGCCGGCCGCATCATCACGGGTCTGTCCCATCATGCGGAAGCGGTTATAGCCCTGCACGTCAACAAGTGCCGTATGACCACCGGACACCACGAGCGCCATAAACGGCGGTTCCAAATCCGGTGCCGCGAGGAAATTGGCAAAGATATGCCCTTCCAGATGATTGACACCGATTAAAGGCTTGCCCAGCGAAAACGCCAACGACTTTGCCGCCGACACACCAACCAAAAGCGCACCGACGAGCCCCGGGCCATACGTTACCGCCACCTGGTCGATATCTTTTAATTCCACGCCGGCCGTGCGCAGGCACTCATCAATTACCGGCATGATATTTACGATATGTTTGCGGGAGGCGATTTCCGGCACCACCCCGCCAAATTTCTGATGAATGGGAATCTGCGTGGAGATGATATTGGCAAGAATCTCCCGTCCACCCCGCAAAACTGCCGCCGAAGTTTCATCACAGCTGGACTCAATCGCCAGTGTCAGCAGTTCTTCCTTTTTCTTTTCCATAAAAACTTCCGTCACCTTATCTATACAATCAGAGTTTCGTATTCCACATGATAATGGCATCTTCACCGTTATCCTGATAGTATTTCGGACGGCGGCCGGCTTCCTTGAAGCCATAACCCTTGTAAAGCGCCAGCGCCGGAGCATTGGTGGGCCGTACCTCCAGGGTCATGGCCGTTACACCCTTTTCCTTCACCCGGTCGATAATCTCACCAAACATCCGCGTGCCAATGCGCTTGCCCCGATATTCAGGCAAAATCGCCACATTGGTAATCTGCGCTTCCTCATAGGAAATCCAGCAGCCCACATAGCCAATCACGCGCTCATTATCGAGAGCCAGCAGATACAAGGTGTTTTCGTTCTGCGCTTCCTTCCAGAAGGACTCCCGCGACCAGGGAATGGCAAAGCAGGCCTTTTCCACGATTTCTACCGCGTCCGCATCTTCGGGAGCCATCTCCCGAAATTCCAGTTTATTCACATCTATACTATCTAAAGGAACAGTGTCCATTGCCTCTCCTCTTTCTTGCAATTACATTTCCTCAGTCGGCTTCGTAACTTTAGCCGCCTCCGGATGGCGTTTTTCCCAGAGCACTTCCGCTTCACTGCGGCGGATGTACACCGGTTCCAAATCCATCACGTTATCCGTCTCGCCGGCCAAAAGTTTTGCCTGTCCGAGCATAGCCACGCAGGCCGCCCGCGGCATAACGATATGCGGCATAGCCGTGCTGACATTTGCCGGCAGTTCCATTTTGCCGACGATTTTCTTCTGTACGGCATCGCCAAGCAAAATTACCTGTCCGCCGATATGCGCACAATCGGCCACAATCTCACTGATTTTAGCTACCTTGACCGGTTCTACTACCTGCAGGGAAGAATTTTCCCAACGGTAGCTTTCCACATAGGCATTGCCCTTCTGGGCATCCAAGAGGCACATAAGCCGCACGCCCGGCACAGGCAGCTGATAGGCCAGCGCCTGCAGGGTCGAAACGCCGACCAGGGGAATATTCAGCACATAGCTCATGGCCTTTGCCGCCGCAAGACCTATGCGCAAGCCTGTAAACGAACCGGGGCCATTGCTTATGGCAATGCCGGTCAAATCTTCTTTTGCTGCAGCTGCCATTTTCAGCACCTGTTCAATATGAGGCAGCAGGGTTTCCGAATGCGTGAGCTTCCCTTGCATGGTAAGCTCGGCCAAAAGCCGCCCCTCATCAGCCACGGCTACGCTTGAAACCTGCGTAGCGGTATCAATGGCCAGTATGGACAAAGTCTTCCAACTCCTTTATAAACTCCTGATTCTTCTCGCCGATACTGGAAAAATCAATCTGCCGTTCATCGGTGTTTTCGCCTAATTTACGAATGCGCACCTCGATATAATCCTCTGGCAGTGACTCCGGGAACTTGTCGGGCCATTCGATGACCACGATTCCCTCCGGCTCCTCCGTGTACTCATAAAAGCCGATATCTTCCAGTTCTTCTTCTGTTTCCAGCCGGTAGAGGTCAAAATGGTAAATGCGGCAAATCCCTTCATAGACATTCATCAGATTGAAGGTCGGACTCGTCACATCCCCCTCGACGCCCAAGGTACGCGCAAGACTCTGCACAAACAACGTCTTGCCAGCCCCTAAGTCGCCCTCCAGGCAAAGCACGGTTCCTTCCCGAATCTTCTGCCCCACCAGCTCGGCTAGGTGACCAGTTTCCTCGGGAGAACTTGTCATACAGGTAAACATAGTGTCCTTTCTCTCCTATAAAACAATTAAACATTATCTTTTTTATTGTAACACCATTGATTCCATTTTACCACCTAAATTTGGCCGCACTAATCAATAATTATTATCCGTTAATAATCATCATAAAAAACTATGTAATTCGCCATAATAATAAGAATTTAGAAGTAATAGTGATTTATTTTCCTATAATCGCCTAAAATAGCTATTTATCTTTTGTATGCAGTCACTTATAATTAAACCATGGTGCTGAGCACACCATAAAATTGTATCTGATTAATGTGTAATATATTTTAGGAGGTAGTAAGATTATGAAGAAATTTGTTTGCACGGTTTGCGGTTATGTTCATGAAGGCGATGCGGCACCGGAAGTATGTCCCATCTGTAAAGCCCCAGCCTCCAAGTTTGTTGAGCAGAGCGGCGATATGAATTACGCCGATGAACATCATGTGGGTACGGCTAAGGATGTTGACCCCCGCATTATTGAAGGCCTGCGCCAGAACTTCACGGGCGAATGCTCTGAAGTCGGCATGTATCTGGCCATGAGCCGTCAGGCAGACCGTGAAGGTTATCCGGAAATTGCCGAAGCCTTCAAGCGCTATGCTTGGGAAGAAGCTGAACACGCTGCCAAATTCGCAGAACTCTTAGGTGAAGTCCTCACGAACGACACCAAGAAAAACCTGACCATGCGTGTAGATGCTGAACATGGTGCCTGCGCTGGTAAGAAAGAACTGGCAACGCTGGCTAAACAGCTCAACCTCGATGCCGTTCATGATACCGTACATGAGATGTGCAAGGATGAAGCCCGCCACGGCCGCGGTTTCAAAGGTCTCTTGGACAGATATTTCGGCAAATAAGCCAATAAGCAAATGACTTTATAAGTTGACCGGTCAAAATTGACCGGTCAACTTTTTTATTTATCCCTTTCACACATATTTCCGCAGTTTTTCCAAGAGCTTGTCAAAATCAATGGGCTTGCTGAGATAGTCATTCATACCACAGGCCATGACACGCGCCACATCATCGGTGAATACATCTGCCGTCACCGCAATGATGGGGATGTTTTCTCCATCCGCTCTGCCACTGCGCCGGATTGCCTGGGTTGCCCCATAACCGTCCAACACGGGCATCTGCACATCCATAAGAATAGCCTTATATGTTCCCGGTTCCGTTGCCATGAACTTATCCACCGCATCCTGTCCGTCTACCGCAGTATCAACAGCAAGACCATGTTGAGTAAGGATGGTTTCCGAAATCTCACGATTCATTTCATTATCTTCCACCAACAGCAGGCGCATACCGACCAGCGAATTTTCCTGCTGTTCTTTTGTCTCCGCTTCCTCACTGATTTCTACGCCCACCTGCAACGGCAGTGAAATGTAAAAGCTGGTGCCCATATTCTGCGTACTGCGCACCTCAATAGAGCCATGCATCATCTTCACGAGATTCTGTGTAATGGCCAGCCCCAGTCCACTGCCGCCATACTTATGCGCGACCTTGGCATTTTCCTGCTCAAATGGCTTAAAGATATTTTTCAGATACTCCGGGCTCATGCCAATACCATTATCGGTAATTTCAAACGTCGTAAACACGATATTATCAGGACGAAGCACCTGCCGAATGATGAATTCGATTTTTCCTTCTTCCGGCGTGAACTTCACGGCATTGGAAAAAATATTCATGAGCACCTGCTTAATGCGCATAGAGTCTCCTACCACATGACTGTACTGCATCTGTTCATCATCCAATACCAGAGCAATATTTTTTTGCTCCAGCTGACCGTTAAAAATCGTCTGCATCTCCGTTACGATGTTTTTCAAAGAAAACTCCTCACGAGCAAGTTTCAGTTTTCCCTGTTCAATGGAGGACAAATCCAAAATGTCATTGATCAGCCCCAACAGATGATGCGCTGCAATCTGACTCTTGCCAATCAGCTGCCGCAAATCCTGCTCATTATTGTCCTTCTGCTCGCCCAGCGTCAAATAACCGATAATGGCATTGAGGGGGGTGCGAATCTCATGACTCATACGCGAGAGGAAATCCCCCTTGGCCGCACTGGCATGACGGGCTGTAGCCAAAGCATCCATTAACGCCTCACGCTGCATGATATCCTTGCGCCGCAAATCATCAATATCCTGACGATAAAAATAGAATCCTTCTAATTCTCCTCCCTGAAAATACGGTTGGAAGCGGCAGGAATAAAAGCGATAATTATCCTCGCCTGCCTGTTTGCGTACCTCACAGTAATAGCTTTCCTTTTTGGCAAATGCCTCATTCATTTCATTAAAGAATTTTCCTCCCGGCTGAAATCTGGCTTTTTCCTCCGGATGAAGATAGCTCGTATAGCGCTCAATGCTATGCGGCAGCATATCTACAAAGACATGTCCTTCTTCATCAATATGGTATTCCGTGGCCGTATTATTCTTCAAATCCACCTTTACTACCATTTCATTAAGACGGCAGATATAGCTCATTACGGCATCGATTTCCTGACGGCGTTTTTCATCCTGCCGGGTGGCATTATTGCGAATCAGGGTAATCAGCACCATCCCTGCCAGCATGACCATCAAAATAGCCAACAGAATGAACTGCAGCGGATAACTGTAAACCATTTCCTTCCAGCTCATGCCGCGGGGCTGCACTTTGGTGTGACGATAGATAATGTTCTGCACCTCCGGCGAAGTCATCGGCGGCATAGCGGCCGAAAGCACTTCCAGCAAGCGATGGTCAAAGGTATCGCGCACCCCCAGCCGCATATCCAGAGACAGTCCGGGCACAATAGCTATCCGCAATTTGTTGTTATCGTCCAGATTGACATACTTCTCCCCAATCAACCCCAGCATATAAATACTGGAACATTTGCCGGATTTCAGGGCTGCCACCGCTTCTTCCGGCATATCATAATGCTGATCCACCGCATTTTCCGGCAAATCGCCCGTCATAGCCAGCTTGCGTTTCAGATTGGCAGTCATGGCTATCGCCCCGTCCGGGCTTTCGTTCTTCAGGGACAGTTGTACAATAGAGGTCTGCAGGATGGGCTGAGTAAGCTTATAGTGCACCAGTTCCGCCTCATGGAAGCTGGCGCTCATCCCCAACACCATATCCGTCTCATCATCCTGCAGCCACTTTTCATACTCCGCCTGATTGGCCGTATAGATAATCTCATATTTTATGCCGGCATTTTCTGCCATAATCCGGAAAATATCCGGCAAAATCCCCTGTGCCCTGCCTTCGTTATCAAAATAGGCATAAGGATTGGCATTGGGCATAACCACCACGCGGAAAACCTTGTCCGATTCCCGAAGATTTTGCAAAAAATCCTGACTTTCCGCCGACAGTGCCATCATTCGGTCCGCCCGTTCGGCATAATAATTGCTGCTCAAGGCCACTTCCCAGCCGGGGTCAAGGGCAGACAGCTTATACTGCGCCTTATTTATCCCCTCGATAAGCTTCTGCTTATCGGGAGTGGTAATAACATACAAGGGCTGAGGATTGCGCAATTCCAGAATCTTTTCCTTGCGGATTACCCGCTTGCTGCTGGTGACAATGGCATCCACCTCACCGCTGTGCAGGGCTGCCTCCTCCCTGCCAATGCTTTCAAAATACACCGGCGTATAGGAAAAGCCCTGTTTTTGCGCAAATTCGTCAAATTCCTTTGTCCGCACATTGCCAATCAGCAATCCTACCCGCATGCCGTCATAACTTTCTGGATTGCGGGGCTGATATTTGGCGTTGTCTTCCAGCGTAGTCAGCATCAGTGAACTATACGCCATCGGCTTATCGGTATAAAGATACTTGGCCTCCCGTTCCGGCGTTTTCTGCACCGCCGTCAGCAGGTCAATCTCTCCCCTGTCCAGCAGGTCAAACATTTCCTTCCAGCCTTGGTCATAGCCGATGTATTCATACTGCCATTCCAGATAACGGCTGATTAAATGCAGATAATCATAGCCGTAACCATAGCGGTTCCCACTACCATCCATAGCATGATAGCCGGTCATCTGGTAAAAACCGACCCGCACCACCTGCTGCTGCGGATATAAGGAAAACTCTGCCCCAGTCTTCTTCACCGGCAGGCAGAGGAAAAATACTGCCATAAACAACAGCAAAAAGCGGACCCATATCGTAAAACTTCCCTTTTGTTTCAGAAGCATTTTTGACACCATCCTTGTTTTGGGCATAAAAAACCGCTGACTGGAACTTCCTAATGTGTAAATTCTCTGTCAGCGTTTTTTTTCCTGCCATACAGGCCGGTGATTATTAAATTAGATGATTTTCGTTGTCCAGCGTTCGATATTCCAGACTGAATCCACAAAGTCCTCGTAGAACTCCGGTTCATGGGAAACCAAGAGAACTGTGCCCTTGTATTCCTTAATGGCCCGTTTGAGTTCCTTCTTGGCTTCGACATCCAAATGGTTGGTCGGCTCGTCGAGCACCAGGAGGTTTACCGGCTTCTGTATGATTTTACAGAGGCGCACCTTAGCTGCCTCGCCGCCGGAGAGCGCCATCATCTTCGTCGTGATATGGTCATTGGTCAGACCGCAGCCAGCCAGCGCCGCCCGCACCTCAAAGTTAGTCATGCCGGGATATTCCTGCCAGAGTTCCTCCAGTGCCGTATTATTATTGCCGGCAGCACTTTCCTGTTCAAAGTAGCCGGTACTGACAAATTCGCCATGCTCTATGTGACCGCTGATGGGCTTTATGATGCCCAGAAGCGTCTTTAAGAGCGTGGATTTTCCCAGACCGTTGGTGCCGCGAATGGCGATTTTTTTGCCACGCTCCACCTGAATGTCCACGGGGCTTGTCAGTGCCGTATCATAGCCGAGTACCAGCCGCTTGGCCTCAATCACAAAGCGGGAGGGCGTGCGGTCAGACTGGAAGTGGAAATGCGGTTTGGGCTTTTCCTGACGCTTGGTCAGGACTTCCATCTTGTCAAGCTTCTTCTGACGGCTGTTGGCCATGCCGCGGGTAGCAACGCGGGCTTTATTGCGCTGGATAAAGTCCTGCTCCTTCTTGATTTCCGCCTGCTGACGCTCGTAGGCTGCTTCCTCCTGCTTACGCTTTAAGGCCGCCATTTCCTCGAACTTCTCATAGCTGCCCGTATAACGGTCGAGATGGAGATTGTCCACATGATAAATCACATTGGTTACAGCATTGAGGAACGGCACATCATGGGATACGAGGATAAAGGCGTTCTCGTAGTTCGTCAGATAATTCTTGAGCCAGTTGATATGCTCCACGTCCAAATAATTGGTCGGCTCGTCCAAGATGAGGATTTCGGGATTCTGCAAGAGAAGTTTCGTGAGCAGAACTTTCGTGCGCTGACCACCGGAAAGTTCATCGACCTTCTTATCGAGGCCGATATCCCGAAGGCCCAAGCCGCCGGATACTTCCTCAATGCGGGCATCAATGGTGTAATAGCTGCCTGCTTCGAGCATATCCTGAATATCGCCCACATCCCGCATGAGCGCGTCCATTTCTTCCGGTGTGGCCTCGCCCATCTTGTCATAGGCGGCGAGCATTTCCTGCTCGGCCTGCACCATATCGTCAAAGGCGGTGCGCAGGGTGTCGCGGATGGTCATGCCCGGCTTTAAGACCGCGTGCTGGTCAAGATAGCCCACCTTCACGCGCCGCGCCCATTCCACGGTACCGGCATCCGGTGTCAGCTGCCCCGTGATGATGGACAGGAACGTGGACTTGCCCTCACCATTGGCACCGACTAATGCCACATGCTCGCCCTTCAGCAAACGGAAACTAACGTCCTCAAAAATCTCCCGGCCACCATAGCTGTGGGATAAATGGGAAACGTTCAAAATACTCATCTTTGACATTCTCCTTACTACGTTTTTACGAAAAAAGAGCCGTTCCGAAGAACAGCTCTTGCATTTACTAAATGGTCGGAACGACGGGATTTGAACCCACGACCTCTTCCACCCCAAGGAAGCGCGCTACCAAACTGCGCTACGTCCCGAACAAGTAATATAATACTACATTGGCAGAAGATTGTAAACCCCTTTTTTTATTTTTTATTAGAGATGCCAAATCCAAATGTAGATATTGGCCATGATGATGGTAAGAATCATCACCGGAAAAGCTACCTTCATAAAGCCGATGAAGGAAATCTGCTTGCCATGCTGGGCAGCCAGCGATGCCACAACAACGTTGGCCGAAGCACCGATAAGCGTACCGTTGCCGCCAAGGCAGGCACCGAGCGCCAGACTCCACCACATGGGTTCGAGGTTGCTAAGGCCCATCTGGCCCATATCCTGAATCAGCGGGATAAGCGTAGCCACGAAGGGAATGTTATCGATGAAGGCTGAAGCCAGAGCACTCATCCAGAGGATAAGCATGGCCGTCATCGGCACATTACCGTTGGTTACGGCCAGTGCTTCTGCCGCCATAGCCTTGATTACACCGGTTTCCACCAGTGCACCGACAAGCACAAATAAACCGGCAAAGAAGAAGATAGCCAGCCATTCCACTTTGGAGAGGACTTTGGCAATCATGGCTTCATTGCGGGTGTATGTAATGAGGAGCAGCAGGCCTGCGCCCGTAAGCGCTGCCGTAGCCGTTTCGAGCCCCAAAGCACCATGCATGGCAAAGAGCGTAATCGTAAAAAAGATTACGGCCAGACATTTTTTCAGCAAGACCTTGTCGGCAATCTGACTTACCGCATTAAGGCGCATAACCTTGTCCTGCAATTCCGGCGTGGTCTTGAGCCGGCTGCCGTAGAGCATCACCAAAACAGCCTGCACTACGATAAAGATGGCCACAGATACCAGTGTCATATTCTGGATAAAATCCATGAAGCTGAGTCCTACCGCACTGCCAATCATAATATTGGGCGGGTCACCGATAAGCGTTGCCGTACCGCCGATATTCGAGGAAATAATCTGTGCCATAAGATACGGCTTTACATCCACCTTGAGTTGTGAGGTAATGCTGAAGGTAATCGGCACTGTTAAGAGCACCGTGGTTACGTTATCCAAGAGTGCCGAGCACACCGCCGTAATGGTCGAGAGCGCGACCAAGAGTGCCACAGGCTTGGCCTTGACCTTCTTGGCCGCCCAGATGGCGAGGAAGTTGAAAAGTCCTGTCTCACTGGTAATATTGACAATAATCATCATGCCCATCAAAAGACCCAAGGTATTAAAGTCAATGTGATGAATAGCCGTTTCCTGACTGATAATCCCGAACAGAATCATCAGCATGGCACCGAAGATACCCACAATCGTCCGGTGTACCTTTTCGGAGATAATAAGTGCATAAGCGGCAACGAAGATAATCACCGCAATTGTTGTACTGGTCAAAATTATCCCTGCTTTCTCAAATTCTCAAATTATCCCTTTTTCTTTTCCTTGGCCCAGGTATCTTTAAGCCCTACCACCCGGTTGAAGACCAGCTTATCCGGCGTAGTATCCGGGTCGATAACAAAATAGCCTGTCCGCAGGAACTGATAATGCTTGCCGGCAGCCTGCAGCTTTACACTGGGTTCTACCAGAGCATTGTCGATTATCTCCAGCGAATTCTTGTTGAGGGCGCCGATGAAATCTTCGGGCAGATTGCCGTTTTCATCGGTTTCCAGCAAATAGTCATAAAGGCGGACTTCTGCAGGTACAGCGGTTTTCGCAGCTACCCAGTGAATCGTCCCCTTGACCTTGCGGCCCGCAGTTGCTCCGCCCGTCTTGGAATCGAGATCAGCCGTGCAGCGCAGTTCTACGACATTGCCCTGCTCGTCCTTGATGACTTCTTCACATTTGATGATATAGGCATGCTTCAGGCGCACTTCGCCGCCCGGTTTCAGACGGAAGAACTTCTTGGGCGCATCTTCCATGAAATCTTCCTGCTCGATGTAAATCTCACGGGAGAACGGAATGAAGCGATGGCCGCCATGCATGGGGTTGTTGTCGCCCAGCAGCCATTCTTCCTTATCTTCCGGATAGTTGGTAATCACGACCTTCAGCGGACGCAGCACCGCCATAATGCGGTCAGCGTTTTCATTGAGGTCAGCGCGTACGCAGGATTCGAGCATCGCAACATCGACAAGGCTGTTGCCCTTGGCTACACCGATTTCCTCACAGAACTTGCGCAGCGAAGCCGGCGTAAAGCCACGGCGGCGCAAACCGGAAATGGTCGGCATACGCGGGTCATCCCAGCCGCGCACATGACCTTCTTCCACGAGCTGACGCAGTTTGCGCTTGCTGGTCACGGTATTCGTGAGATTCAGGCGGGCAAACTCAATCTGACGCGGACGGGTATTGACGTCAAAGCCGAGATTTTCGAGCAGCCAGTCATAGAACGGACGATGTTCCTCAAATTCCAGCGTGCAGACGGAATGCGTAATGCCCTCGATGGCATCGGACAGCGGATGGGCAAAGTCATACATCGGATAGATGCACCATTTATCCCCCGTGCGGTGATGATGGGCATGGGCAATACGATAGATAACCGTGTCACGCATAACCATATTCGGCGAAGCCATGTCGATTTTTGCGCGCAGCACCTTTTCGCCATCACCGAACTCACCGGCCTTCATGCGGGCGAACAGGTCAAGATTTTCCTCCACGCTGCGGTTGCGATACGGGCTTTCCTTACCCGGCTCCGTCAGCGTGCCGCGATATTCCTTAATCTGGTCAGCCGTCAAATCATCGACATAGGCCAGACCTTTTTTAATGAGTTCTACGGCATAATCATAGAGCTTGTCAAAGTAGTCTGAGGCATAGTACATACGATTCTGCCAACTGAAACCGAGCCAGCGGATATCTTCCTGAATGGAATCCACATACTCCGTGTCTTCCTTGGTCGGGTTGGTATCGTCAAAACGCAGGTTGCAAAGGCCGTGGTTATACTCTGCCAAACCAAAGTTCAGGCAGATGGATTTTGCATGGCCGATATGCAGATAGCCATTGGGTTCGGGTGGGAAACGGGTGTGAATCCCCTCGGTGTATTTGCCATTCTTCTGGTCTTCCTCAATCGCATTCTGCACAAAGTTCGTGGCGATTGTCGTATTTTCTGCCATTATATTCTCTCCTTTATTTACGCTGGCACAACATCCGGTGCCGCGCATTTCTTCTCTATATATGCCCACAGGCGATCAATACCAACCTGTACGCCCTCCTGCTCCGGCAGGTGGTCAATGACTTTCTGAATGTAGCCACGCTCGACCATCTTTTGCAGCGTCCAGCCAAAGTTCACATCATAAACCCACAAGAGCCGGACCAGCCTGCGGTCGCCCAACGTCCTGAGCATATGGAAATCCGCCTGCTTGCCTTCCACAAAAGCATCAATAAAATCCGGACTGATGAGGTCTGTGGATTTCGATTTCATGAATTTAGGCGCCTTATCCGCATTTTCCGGATCAAGGAACGGCGCCAATACGCGGTAAATGTCCAACTTATCCGCATCCCGCAGGAGTTTGGCAAAAAGCAGATACTTGCCCGTGGCATCGGCAGGAATTTCCTTCTTATTATGATACTTGATGGCATAACGAACCAAATCCGCATCTTCGGCAGATAAATCTGCCATATACGGCATTTCCTCCGCCAGCACCTTGAGGCCCAAATCCGCATGGTCTTCCGACTGCGCATCATTAAAAGTCTTGTAAATGCTGTACTGCCGGAATCGGCCCACATCATGGAACAGCCCCATGATTTCTGCCAGCTGCACATCGTGCTCACTAAGCTCTAAATGCTTGGCCAGTTCCCGGGCAATGGCGGTCACATAGCCTGTATGCTCTCTCTTAATGCGGATACCCTGCATGACTTCTTCATCATCGGTGACGAATTGATTCATATAGTCATCCATCCAGGTATGCATTTTCTTTAACAATTCGTTCAATTATTGATCCCTCTTTACAATGAAGTACACCTCATTATACTACGAAGGTAATGCTCACGCAATATTTACCAAAATTCCCAAAGCCTGCAATTCCTGCCGAATCGCCGTCAGTGCCTCCTCATCCGGCACCCGCACGGTATGGATATGCACGCCCCCCGTCACGACCAGCAGGGGATTGGCCTGACATTTCTTCATCTTCGTGAGGAAGTTCTTGATATCCCGCCGGCTCTCCAGCAGCAAATCGCTCTTTAACGGGCCATAGACCGGGTGCTCTACGATAACATCCAGCACCGCTCCGCCATTATCCACAATGGCATTAAGCTCCGCTTCCATATCCTCTGCCGAATGCTGACAGACGAGTGTGACCTTCTGCTGGCTCGGTTCATCCTCGGGCATAATGTAACCGCGAGGCGTCGCAAAAATCTTCTGCCCCTCCGCCCGCAAGATGCTCACATCACCCACAATAATCTGCCGGCTGACCCCGAGTTCCCGGGAAAGCCGTGTGCCTGTCAAAGGCTGTGTGGCTGCCTGCAAACGCCGCAAGACTTCTGCCCGCCGCTCCTCTGTGGTCATCGAAATCCCTCCTCTTGATTTTGGGTAACAAAAAAGCTGCCTTACGGCAGCTTAAATTTCAAATGGTGGGCGATAACAGGATCGAACTGCTGACATCCTGCTTGTAAGGCAGGCGCTCTCCCAGCTGAGCTAATCGCCCAAAATTGGTGACGCGTATGGGATTCGAACCCATGAAGCCGCCGTGAAAGGGCGGTGTCTTAACCACTTGACCAACGCGCCATGGCTCCCCGAGCAGGATTCGAACCTGCGACATATGGATTAACAGTCCACCGTTCTACCGGCTGAACTATCGGGGAATCACTTGGTGTGTCTCACCAACGAAAATTATTATACGACATTTTTTCGGATAATGCAACCCCTTTTTTAAATTTTTTTCAAAAAAAGTTTAAATTATTTTTTGACTGGTCAAAAAGGCAGCAATTCCGCTGTCGTTATTGCTCAGTGTAACGGCCTTCGCCACGGCTTTGACATCATCGGGCGCATTGCCCATCGCGACGCTCATGCCGGTATACTTCAGCATCGCCAGGTCATTGTAGTTATCGCCAAAAGAAAGCGCCTCAGCCTTGTCAAAGCCATAATCCTTCAGCATAACTTCAATCCCCGCCGCCTTGGATACGGCTCCATCCATAATTTCAAGCAGGATATCCGAGGAACGCGCCACCTGAAACTGCGGATAATGCTGCTGGAAATATTTTTCCGCACTAGCGCAATCCGCCGGTTCTGCCATCAGCAAAATCTTGTGAGGCAAAATGCCCTGCGCGAGCAGATTGCCAAAATCGGCCTGCTCCGCCTGTGCCGAAGTGATATCTTCCTCACGCTTCACGCGCGCATCCTGCTTATCCGTCACATACCAGTGATGGCCGCTGTAAAAATTCACCGTTACGGCAGGGAATTTTTCACCAATCTCCGCTAACAGCTCACGCACAGGCTCAGCTGCCATATAGGTGCTGGCAAGCTCCCTGCCCTCACGATCGAGCACGTAGGCGCCGCTATAGCAGATAATGGGCATCTGGATTCCCATATCCTCCGTAATCGGATAAATCGCCTCCGGCATTCGCGCCGACACCAGCACAAAGGGAATCTCCTTTGCCACCAGCTTTTTTACGGCCGCCTTCGTCTGACTGGTCACTTCATGCTGACTCGTCAACACCGTGCCGTCAATATCGGAAAATACAATTTTTACATCTGTCTCCGTCATAATAATCCCCCCAAGGATATTATGACATAAAATCATATGTTATGCTACCCTTTTCACCAAGCATGCTTACCCGTACTTGCCAGACTGTCAATATCAGCAAAGGCATTTTCAATAGCCTCTGTATGATATACCCAATAATTGTCATAAATCTTCTTGGTAAGTCCCTTGCTTTCCCATTCAGCCAAAACTTCACCGGTCTTACGATTCTTATGGGCCGCATAGAATTCCAGCAGGTACATAAAAAATTTCATTTCTTCTGGCATATCACTCACCTCGAATATACACAGAATTGCGCGGGTCACCGGTAATCTTCTCCGCTTCCCAGATTTCCAAAATTGCCCCAGCACCAAAATCTGTCATGCCACAAGCCTTATTTTCTAGCATTTCATGCGTCTTGGATTGCACGAACTTCTGCAATGCTTCCATATAGCTATAGCCATACTTCTCCACCAGCATATTGACTACAGCTTCATTGTAATAATCCAAAATATCGGGGTCGAGCCTTTTCATATCTGCCTCGCCTCCTTAAACGCCAATAGATTCAACGCTCTCTCTGTACGAAACAAATACTGGTCTTTTAGCTTCTGGGGCAACAACAGCTTAATCGCCACATCTTCAGGAAAATAGCCCTTCAAATAATTATTGACCGTGCGGATAGCTTGGTCATTGGCTACTGGGCCAACCACCATATCATAATCATCAACAGGAGGATTTCCTGTACGATGAACCGTTATATACCGCAGCCAATCTCTATCCGGTCTAGCAAAAGTCCGTACCTTCACTCTATCAACATAATCATCGCTAAGTTCAAAAACAGATATCGTTGCTACGCCTTCCTCACGACGGGCAGCCGTCCTAACCGCCCACTTCCTTGCCTGCTCAAAGTCACTGGTCATATAAAAGCCTGCGCCAAAGTCTAAAAATCTTTGGGATTTTATTATTTTAGGTTCATAAACGACGACATTACTACCGTGATATAAAAGCATACAATACCTCACATCCTATTCTGCCCTTTAAGATTAGACTGTTGTTGAGGCACTTAACCTCAAGCATGGCAGGCGAGGATGGCTATCGGGAGCGTTTGACGGGGAGCGTTAAGAACATATTTTTTGCTATACCGCTGTCTTATCGTGAAAAGCATACTGTTTGAGCACAGCGAGTTTTTGCTTTTCACGATACTTAATTAAGGGCAAAAAATATGTTTAGCGCCCCGTCTCAGCGGACGCAAGCCATCCTCGCCTGCCATGCGCCTTGAGCTACGAACCAAAAGCCAAGGTAATTAAATTCTGTCCCGCTTGGCATCTTCGGCGATAAGTTCTTCCAGCCTTCCCACAGTCATATCTTTTTCGGAGTAGACGGTGATGCCATGTTTCTGCAGGAGCGCCGTGGTTACCCCCTGGCCTTTGACTTTTTTGCCATCAAAGTTGCCGTTGTGTACTTTTTTGACGCCGCAGGAGGGGCTGCCTTCTTTTAAAATAGCCACTTTGGCATGATAGGCTTCGGCGATTTTGAGCACCTTGTCGGCTCCCGTCAGCAGGTACTGGGTGGTGTCCATACCGTTTTCATCCACGGCTTTGGCTTTGCCCGTGAGGACTTTTTTCCCGCTGCCGCCCTGAATCTCCATGGCCGGTCTGGGACAGGGCAGCATGGCAAAGCATTCGGGGCATACAGCGATAAAGCGGCCCCGTTCATTGTATTTTAACAGTAAATCATGGGTGTTGGCGCCACCGCTGTATTTTACCTTGTGACCTAACAAGCAGGCACTGACCAGAATCATCTTCGATACCCCTTTCTCCCAAATACACACACATTTATACCCAGTCTTTTCGCCAAAGACTCCAAAGAATCCTCTTTTAATTCCTGTCCCGCAGCCAGCGGAATCGCCGCACAGGTGCGTGCATCATCCATGGCATTATGATGCTGAAAATCAATATGCAGATGCGTACCTACCGTATCCAGCTTGTGATTCTCCAAGAAGGGCCATGCCTTGCGGGCGATAGCCACCGTATCACAATAGGCAAAATCCGGCGCCGGCAGGCCATCGGCTGCCAGACAGGCACTTAACACTCCCATATCAAAACGGGCATTATGCGCCACCACGATTTTCCCTTCCAGATGTTCTTTCAGCTCCGGCCAGATTTCGGCAAAGGTCGGCGCATTTTTTGTATCCTGAGGCGTAATGCCATGAATCTGCACATTGAAATAATTGTACTTATTCATGGGCGGCTGAATCAGCGAGTAGTATACATCCTTCATTTTGCCATCTTCCACGGCGGTGACAGCCACACTGCAGGCCGAGTTGCGGCAGCCCGTGGCCGTTTCAAAGTCAATGGCCGCAAAGTTCATCATAAATCAATCGTTCCTTCTTTTCTTGCTTATATAACTTTCATCAATCGAATTACAAACGGACAAATCCACCTGAGCGTAAGCCCAGGTGGATTCCCCATTATTTATTCAATTAACGCTTAGCGCTTGCTTTTCAGATATTCGTCAATGGCGGCAGCTGCCTTGCGGCCTGCGCCCATGGCGAGAATTACCGTAGCGGCACCCGTAACGATATCGCCGCCGGCAAATACGCCCGGCTTGGAGGTTGCCCCAGTTTCCTCGTCAGCAGCAATGTTGCCGCGCTTCGTCGTGTCAAGGCCCGGCGTGGTCTGCGAAATAATCGGATTCGGACCGGTACCGATAGATACGATAACCGTTTCCACATCCAAATCAAACTCAGAACCAGCGACAGCTACCGGACGGCGGCGGCCGGATTCATCGGGCTCACCGAGTTCCATCTTGATGCAGCGCATGCCTTTAACCCAGCCGTTTTCATCCCCAAGAATTTCCACCGGGTTGTTGAGGAGCTTGAATTCAATCCCCTCCTCTTTGGCATGTTCCACTTCTTCCTTACGGGCAGGCAGTTCCGCTTCGCTGCGGCGATAGACGATATAGACCTTTTCCGCACCCAGACGCAGAGCCGTACGGGCTGCATCCATCGCCACATTGCCGCCGCCGATAACGGCAACCTTTTTGCCAATCTTAATCGGCGTAGCGTATTCCGGGAACTTGTACGCCTTCATGAGGTTGCAGCGCGTCAGGAACTCATTGGCGGAGTACACACCGCTGAGGCTTTCGCCCGGAATGCCCTGGAAACGCGGCAGGCCGGCACCCGTGCCGATGAATACCGCATCAAAGCCTTCTTCTTCCATGAGCTCGTCCACCGTGAACAGGCGGCCGGCTACGGAGTTGAGTTCAAACTTCACACCGAGTTTGGCGATGTTGTCGATTTCCTTTTTCACGACCTCATCTTTCGGCAGACGGAATTCGGGAATGCCATAGGACAGCACACCGCCCGCCTTGTGCAGGGCTTCAAATACCGTTACCTTGTAGCCCTTCTTCGCCAAATCACCAGCACAGGACAGGCCGGAGGGGCCGGAGCCGATTACGGCAACCTTTTGCGCATCTGCGGCGTATTCGATGGGCTTTACTTCTTCATTCTTAGCCATATAGCGGTCCGCTACATAGCGCTCCAGACGGCCAATGCCGACGGATTCGCCCTTCTTGGCCAGTACGCAGTATTTTTCGCACTGGTTTTCCTGCGGGCAGACACGGCCACAGACAGCCGGCAGAGCGTTGGCTTCCTTAATTTTTTCAATGGCGCCGTCAAAATCGCGCTCTTTAATCTTGCCAATAAATTCCGGAATATCTACGGACACCGGGCAGCCCTTGCGGCACTGCGGCACTTTGCAGTGCAGGCAGCGCTCTGCTTCGGCTACTGCCGTTTCTTCATCGTAGCCCAAAGCTACTTCATCAAAATTATGGGCGCGAACCTGCGGATCCTGCACCGGCATTTCATGTTTCTTCAAAGACAAAGCCATCGTTATTTCCTCCCCAAACCAATGCGGCAAATATGGTCCTTTTCCTCAGCCTCCATATCGCGGTACATCCGCTGGCGGCTCATGAGTTCGGGGAAATCTACCTTGTGACCGTCAAATTCCGGGCCATCTACGCAGGCAAACTTCGTTTCATCGCCTACGGTTACGCGGCAGCCGCCGCACATGCCCGTACCGTCTACCATGATGGGGTTCAGGCTGACCACCGTCGGAATGCCGAGCTCACGCGTAGCATCGGCCACGCTCTTCATCATGATAACCGGGCCGATAGCCGTAATCTGGGCAATCTTTTCGCCGCGGTTCACGAGTTCCTGCACCGCATAGGTAACAAAGCCCTTGATACCACGAGAACCATCATCCGTCGTAATCAGGATTTCATCCGTTACCTCGGACATTTCCTTTTCCATAATCAGAATGTCCTTGGTCTTGGCACCCATGATGGCGATAACCTTGTTGCCTGCCTCTTTCATGGCGCGGGCAATCGGGAAAGTCGGCGCAACACCGATACCGCCGCCCACAACAACAACCGTGCCGTCAAACTTCTTGATTTTGGACGGCTGGCCCAGAGGACCGGCAAAGTCCACAATGCTCTCGCCGGCTTCTTTTGCGGCCAGCGCCATCGTGGAGGCACCGATTACCTGGAATACGATGTTGATGATGCCTTTTTCGCGGTCAAAGTTCGCGATAGTCAGAGGAATACGTTCACCTTCCTCGTCCACCCGCAGAATGATGAACTGGCCAGCCAGACATTTCTTCGCCACACGCGGGGCTTCGATATCCATGGAGTAAACGCTGGGCGATAACTCCTCTTTCTTCAGAATCTTAAACATGATTCACTCTCCTAAAATACACAAATAGACTTTATCAAGCAAACACGCCTGCTAAATACTCTTCCAGGTTGGTCTTAATGGGCATCAGATAGACATTGGCTTCCTGCTTGTCTGCCATTTCCATGACCTGACGGGAGAAATCCACGCTCCACTCCAGGGTCGGCGCAAAGTTCTTCGGGAAAATGACGTTGTTCTTGCGCTCCCAATAGCTCTGCGAAGCTGCCGTGACCACCGGGGATACGCCCCAGTACACATCAAGGCCATCGAGCATATCCATGTAGATTTCCAGCATCCGCATGTCGAAAAACGGCTGCGTGAAGAAACCTGCCGCGCCTGCCTGCACCTTGCGGCGGGTACGGTAAAGCTCATGGCGCATGGAACTTCTGTACTGGTCAATGCCCGCATAGACCTTAACTTCCGGCATTTCCTCGCGGAACTTGCGGATAACATCTGTGGATTCCGTCGGATAAACCTCATGGGTCATGCGCTGCGGCGGGTCACCCTGCACCACCAGGACTTCCTTGATGCCCTTTTCCCGCAGATAATCCTTCATGGGCAGCTCTTTGTCCAAATCAATATCCATGGCGCGGATATGGGGCATGGACATGGGGAAATACTCCTGCGCCATCGCCGAACCTTCCCAACTGCGAATGTCAAACCGCAAGAGGTCAGGAATATTAATGACGTCAATCTTGCCTTCGTACTTCTGTAAAAGCGTAAGTTCCTCGCGCAAAGTTTCTTCATCGCGAGGAATAAGCTCCACGGATACTCGTTTCATAAGCCGCCTCCAGACTACCTGTTAATTTGTAAAGCATAATAAGCTACATGAATACTATTGTAATGTCTTTTTTATGAAAATGCAAGCATTCAGCAAGGTCACCTTCGCTAAACATCAGCAAGGTCACCTTCGCTAAAAAAATATGACCGGTTCACAAACTAAGAGGGCTGCGCAGAGGTGATTCCTCACCCTTCACAGCCCTCTCTGAGAAATGTTCATTTTACGCATTTGTTTTCATTACCCCTATTTTGTAATTTTTTGACCGGCGCCGCACATCTTTCTCCTGAACATAATAAAAACAAGGCTATACGAAACTATCCGTAAGCCTTGCCGTGTAAGTTTTATAAAATTAAATCTGCCCAATCATCTTATGGGTCTGAGGTATTACCCTTACATCCTTTAGTTTTGTCAGGGCATAGTTCTGGCAGATGAGAATTTTTTCCGGGCTGGCAGCCTTGCAGCCGCCGTAGGGTGTCACCGGCTGAATGATGAACAGTGTTTCCGGTGCAGTTTCCGCCACAAGGTCAATGGCCTGCCGGAATTCTTCTTCCGTGGTTTCCTCTGCCACTACCAGCTTGATATACAAATCCTTGGCCTTGGCAATTTCGATAAATTTGCGGTGCTTCTCCCACTGCGGACGGCTGATAATGCTGGGCAGCTTGATGTCCATGCTGATGATATCCGCGACATCCATAATGCTTGCCAGCTCCTTATACAAGGTGCCGTTGGTTTCCAAAAAGACAGGCACATGAACAGCCTTGGCCACTTCGCGGATAAATTCTGCGTGCAAAAGCGGCTCACCGCCGGTAAAGCTCACCGCTTGATGGGGAACTTCCTGACAAAGCCTGTTTATCTCCATCGCCACCTGCTCTGCCGAGCGCGGATTTGGGAGCGTTGCAAACTCCCGGCTGCCGGCGTAAGTTTCCACCTCGCAGGACTTATGGCTGCCCGGCGTATTTTCCGTATCACAGAAGCTGCAGTCCAGATTGCAGCCTTCAAAGCGCACAAAAACCTGACGGCAGCCCACATATTTGCCCTCTCCCTGAATAGAAGAAAATATTTCAATAAGATTCTTCTTCATAACTCAATCCTTCGTGTAAGTGACGCTGGATTTCGGTGATTCAAAGACCGTTATCGCCGCCAAAACGCTGTCGCGCTTAAAAATCTCATTACCGGCCAATTCTTCAAAGATAATCCGGGCAAGATTTTCCGCCGTAGGATTTACGCCATCCTTAAAGGGAGCCAGTTCATTGAGATAATGATGGTCAAAGCGTTCCAAAATATCCTTCAAGGTCTGCTTAATATCCTTGAAATCCACCAGCATGCCCAGTTCATCCAGTTCCCGGCCTTTGACAACCGCTTCCACCACCCAGTTATGCCCATGCAGTTGGGCACATTTACCAGGATAACCATTGAGATTATGGGCTGCTTCAAACGCGCCCTCTACTTTTAACGTATACATTATTGAAAAACTCCTTACTTATATAAAATATACATGATTATAACACCTTCAAGCTGTCCTTTCAACACCAGCAAAGCTATATGTCCTGCCACGGGGACCTGACAGCAGGCAATGACCTTATCTGTTTATCCTGCAGTTCATAAGCTATGCCGTTATAAAAGCACAACCGGCTTCTTACTTAGAAATCAGCTGTGCTTTTTTATCCACTGAACTATGTATTTCAGCATTCATTTGTCGTCCAGCCTTCTGTATAAATTCTCATTTTTTTCATGAGTTCCTTGGACACATCCCTCATTAGTTGTTTAATCTCTATTATTCCGCTCTTTCATCAGTCTGCGAAGCCCTGCACGAAGAACTTGATGAAAGCGATGGTCTGCGGCTGATAGATGATATCCACTAGGAACGCGCCGACAATGGGGACGATCATGAATGCCTTTCTGGACATGCCGTACTTGTCCTTGACCGCCGTCATGTTCACGATTGCGGAGGGCGTAGCGCCAAGGCCGTGCCCCAGAAGGCCCGCGCACATGACTGCTGCATCGTAGTTCTTTCCGAGGATTGGGAAAACGACGAAGATGGAAAGGAGCACCAATACTACCACCTGCGCGATGACGATGATAAGAACTGATCCAATCAGGTCAAGCAGCTGATACAGGTTCAGGC
The DNA here is from genome assembly GCA_002373045.1 of Pseudoselenomonas ruminantium. GTDB lineage: Bacteria > Bacillota > Negativicutes > Selenomonadales > Selenomonadaceae > Selenomonas_A > Selenomonas_A ruminantium_J. The sequence continues at coordinate 61,829 of DFHU01000064.1, forward strand.
TCATCAGCGCCATGGAAAGATACAGATTCAGCATGACATCGCCAGTGCCGTCCACCAGCGGGAATCTGAAATGATACCAGTGGAACTGCTCGTTCAGGTTGCGGACAAGCATAGCAACGAACATTGCGCCGACATAGGACGGGAAGCTCATTCCGATCAGCTTGCCAAGCCAGCCGGAGATCTCGGTTCCAAGTGCCATACAGAACAGGATCGCGGTCACGTTCTTCAGGATGTCCAGGGTGGTGAGCTTCTCGCCGTGTCCTGCGTTGATCTCTTCGACGGAAGTGTCTAGAGTATCGGAGTTGTCCGGGGTCAGGTGGTTCTTCTCGATCAGCATGCGGGCCACCGGGCCGCCCACCAGGATGGCGAAGATCAGGCCGAAGGTCGCAGCTGCCGCGCCGACGGTGATAGCTGCCGGATAGCCCATCTCGATAAAGGTGGAACCGCAGGAGCCTGCCGCTCCGTGTCCGCCGGTCATGGAGATGGCGCCTGCCAGAAGCGCGTAGGGATACTCAATGCCTGTAACATTGGCGAGGCCGATGCTGATGCAATTCTGGATGATGGAGACACTGCCGGCAATCAGCCAGTAGACGAGCAGCAGGATGCCCCCCCTTCTTCAGAAGGGAAAGGGACGCCCCCAGACCGACAGTGGTGAAGAACGCCACCATGAACGGACTCTGGAAGGTCGTGTCGAGCTTGAATGCGAACGCGCCGCTCTGATGGCCGGCAAAAGTGATGAACATGAACAGGAAACCGCCCACCACAGGAGCCGGAATACAGTACTTCGTGAGGAAACTCACCTTCTTCCGAAGCCAGAAGCCGATTAGGAGCAGGATGGCGGCCAGCGCCGTCGTCATGACCATCGTACAGCTGATATTCAATGTACCTTCAACAGTTTCAAAAGACATGTCTGTCACATCCTTTGTGCGTTATTATCTCTTAATAACATAAAATGTCGTGCGAAACGGGATTTCGCACGACAAGACAAGGAGCCACAATTATATTTATATCCTAAAAATATCTTTTATTTACCGGTCAGCTTGCCCTTGGTATCCTGCTCTGCGCTCCTGATGTCATCACGCATATCCTTGGCAAGATTGAGTTCGTGGAAATTTTTATCCTCATGCAAGAGCATGCTGAACTTGTCCGTCTGGTCAAGATAAGCCGTGCCCTTTTTGAAGGAAAGCTCCAAAACATGCCCGCCCTTTTTCTTATCGTCCGACAAGAAATGGAAGTGCCAGCCCACCGAATTCAGCTCGCCCATATAACTGGGGCAATACAAGCCTACGATGGTGCCTTTGATATTTTTCTCGGTAAACTCCGTCTGTTTGTCTTTCAACGCCTCCACCAAGGTGGGATACGGCTTTTGACTTCCGTATTCGCTGCGGAACAGAATGGAGGAAAATTCGGCGGGAATCTTCACCATGTAAAAACTGTTGGTACCATGTTCTTTAACCGCCTCGTTCAGTGCTTTTTCCAAAGCCGCTTTATTCTTCACATTCTGCAGGTCAACAGCAATATCCCGGTCAAAAAACGTCACGTTGGAAAAGGGGATAAGCGTTTTATCCGGGCAAAGAATCACACGCCCGTCACCCAAGGCCTGATAAATCTTGCCATCCAGCATAATCATCTCACCGTTCAGGCCTTCAAAGGTTCCGATACCCGTATCCCCCATGGTGCGAAGCTCTCCGGCTGTAATCGTGCCGCCGAAATAGCCTTGTGCCAAGGATTGCAGGAGTGCTACCTGCGTAACGGTTTCACGCTCCGCCGGTGCGGCCTCGGTCTGTGCGCTGATTCCTGCCCCCAGCGTCATAGCTCCTGCCAGAAAAACGGTCATTAATTTCTTTTGCCTGTTTGCATTCATTTCGGTCATCCTTTCTAATGCAGAGATAAAATATCTTTATTTTACGCGGTAAAGCATTAAATCCACGCCGCCATCAAAGGCAAAGCCAATAAAGTGGGCAAAAGGCGCTTCACCATAAGTACGGCAAACAGCGCAAAGCCCGCTAATAATAAAATCCCCGAAAGAGTCATATCGTCACCCCCTTACCCAATTACCAAATTACCAAACGCGGCGGAACATCATGCTGGCGCTTAAATTCTTGTCATGCGCCCCCTTTTGCCACTGGACATCACCGGCAATCTGCCAGCCTTTGGCAAATTCCGTTTCGCCGGAAAGCCCTACCACGGCATGGGTCTTGTCCTGATTGTTCCTCAGCGTATAGCTATGGTTATTGTCACCTTCGTAGTTAAATTGCAGCTCCGGGTCAGCACCGCTAAACGCGTGTTTTACCCCTAAACGCATAGCATAGCTGCCGCGCCCCAAATAACGCTTCAGCTCTACGCCCATCCCCAGAGCAAAGTACGTATTGTTTTGCGCGGAAAACTGCTGATTGTAAAGACCCGCGCCCTGTTCCTGGCAGCCATTCTGATGCATATACGAAAGCTGCATATTGGCATAGGGGCTGACGTGCCATACTTTGCCGTCTTCGGCATGCAGGTCGTATTTGTATTCCCCCCCGATTTCCACCAGATAGCTGCGGTAATCAGCCGTCGGCGAAAGCCCCAAAGCCGCTATGCCGCGCCGCATTTTGTTCCTCTGCCAGCCGTAATCCGCATACCAATAAGCATCCCTTGCACCCTTGCGATAGCCGCCGTAGATGCCCACACGCGTGTCGTAGATATTGGCAGACGAATTGTCCGCGCCCAAGCTCATCGCATTGTAGGCCACGAACAGCCCGCCGCGCGTATGTTTGCCAAAGGACTTATCGTAGCCGCCGGAAATCGCACTGCCGTGGTAATTGGCACCGCCCCGGAGGTCGCCCCAGTTTTTGGTGAATTTTACCCAGGCCCCGTTTTCTTCCTCCACAGGCAGATTTACCGGCACCTCTACGCCATAGTCCTGGCCATCATCAGCAAGGTTATTGCCGCCGATATGCACATTGACCGGCTGCAGGGAAAAGGCTGTATTCAGACGGTCAGAAATGACATGTGCAGCCAATGTATTCGTCTGCACGAGATTCATCGCTTCGCCTGCCCTTGACGCACCGATATCCGTCAGGGCAGATTTTGCGCTGTCCGGTTCTAATTGATAGAGCGTGCGCATTTCCTCGCGCCGGGCATCAGGTAAATTTTGATACATGCTGTTCATCGCCGCCATGGTTTCCCGCTGTGCAGAGGTAGACTCACCTAAATTATCCGCCGTCACGGTGCTGACACGAAGCACACCACCTGCTGTTTCAGTGTACTGGCTGCTCATGCCGGAAACAATCGCAGGATTATCCTTGTTGTTCGCTATTACACCGGTTATGGTTCCGGCTTTGACCACTTCGTAGTCTTTATCCGGCATGGTGTCATTGACCACCACTATAGCATTGTCCAGCTTGGCTGTATTGTTAACAATAAATTGGGTATTGCCATTATCGTTGACATTAGATATCAGCCAGCCGCCCTCACTGTCCAGATTATTGACGGTCAAATTGCCCTCACCCAAAAATCCTGCCACAGCCACAGACCGGTTGTTAAGCGTACCGCCTATCTCACCACTGCCCATAAGCGTTCCCGTATTCGTAACCGTGGCATCGCCGGCTATTTTCCCGTTTATGGCCAAAATGCCCTCGTTGACCGTAGTCATGCCCGTATGGGTATTATTACCGGTGAGCAGTAATGAGCCCGCGCCGGTTTTTATAACCTGCCCTTCACCGGTAATCGTACCGCCGTAGATATTTACTACGTCCTCGTCCAAATCCACCGTCATATTGGCAAGGGTTTTACGGCTGGGATGGGCGGCATCCGTGCCGTAGGCTTCACTGGCACTGCCCAGGTTGATCACCGAGGAATGGTCACTGTCCGTGTCGTCCAGATCAGCCACGGTAAAATTCTCACCGTGGGCTTCGTCTGTCTTCTTGCCGCGGGCCACCAAAAATACATCTATATTTTCCAAATCGGCATACGCATCGTCAGTTACGTCTAAGCCTCTGCCATGCTCTTCGGAACTTTCCGTCAGCAAAGATGCAGCTGCACTTCTTTTGCCTTCCCAATCAATCTTTGCCTTACTCATCCATGCTTTTTCATCATAATCGTAGACATAACTTACGCCACGGCCTTCATAGCCGGTATAGTCAGCAAAAAATTTTCCGGCCTGCAGAGCAACCGACGCGGCCGTGCCATCCGTGCTGGTAGTCGTCACTTCCACCACGTAATTCTTGCCCTTGGGCAGCAGGACATATTTCTGCAAGTCCACGGTGCGGTAACCGGCATAAGCAGGCGTACCGTCAACGCCAAAGGTTCCTGACTGGGTGTAGAGAACACTGCCCTCCCCCGGCGTGCTGCCCTCTCTTACGGTGATGTCATACTTCATATTGCTGGTGGAGGCGTAAAACATCACGCCTTTGAGAAAGTGATTCTGACTGGCTTGAAAGGATGATGCTATGGGCTGGGAAGTAAACGTCTTTCCTGTATCGGTGATTTGACCCAAAGTAAAAGAAGGCGCGGGCGCATTGTTGGCATTTATGGTATAACGGGCAGAATCAAGTTCAGCCTCATGAAAATAGAACCACCCCATCGAGGAATCCCGATAGGAAATATAGCCGTACCCTTCATTGCCAAGATTTTTCCCCCAACTGTTGCGGATGATAAAACCACCCTGCAAAGCGTTGCCATTCTCATCCTTGCTCTGAAATTGGTAATCATCATCCCAGCCCACCAGTGTCTGGGCATGACTGAACTGGCCAGAGTCATACCACTCTCCATGATCAATGAATCTCTTTGCCCCACTGGCATTATTCGCCATCATGATAACACCCTTGTCCTGAATGAAGTTCTTTACCTGCCGCAAGGCATCTGCCGATAATCTCCCCTCATAGGTGGGGAGGATGGTGTAACTGTCATGGATGGAACCAACCGCAGGGATGGTAGCGGCAATGGCACCTTTCTGATTTCCATAACTACTCCACAGTTCGGCTTTACGAGTTTGCGTATAGTTTGCTATTGCCTCCTTATATTTTTCTCTATCCGTCCACCCCTGCCTCACTATTTCCGCCTCTGTATCCGCATTAGCTATGCGGTTTATATATCTCCCAGCCTCATCAACGGGGCCATAAGGCGAGGAATCTTCGCTGACAACACCTTTGTTTAGTATAGTCGCCGTTGCAAACCACGGTTTCCCCCCGTTATCTAAGCCAGAACCACTTCCAGGCAGCACCACAAAGCGCGGCACCGTATCCGTGTCCTTTTCACTGGTCGCAGGATAAAAAGTCATCCAAGCAAGATACCGCTCGGAAAAATCAGGCATAGCCACGGTCACATTTTCCCCAGCGGCCTTGGCAGCTTTCAGCTGAGTCATCCAGCTTGATTCATAAGAGCCCAAGGAAGCAAATGCCCAGCAGGTGCCAACAACGCCTTGGTTTTTCACCGATGGCACAATGCTGAGGCTGTCCTTTTCCGAATTTCTGTCCGTGGGATTCGTCAGCCGCCAGTCAAAGAAGCTGGGCAAATCTGCCGCATAAGCAGGTGCATTTATCCCAAAACATACCGATGTAAGCAGCGCAGCGGCAATATAATGTGCCAGTTTCCCCTCTGGCTTAAAATTTTTCCTTTTCATCTTCCTTACTCCCTTAAATAAAACCAATCCATAGTTGTCATTACGATGATTCTGTTACTTAGCAAACAGCACATCACATTCGAACATCCTGAGCCAGGGGTTCTTAACCGTAAAATCTACAGAAATCTGCGGCATATGCTTCCGGGCAAAATCCCGCATAAGCTCTGTATTGCACTTTTCCGCAAAAGCGAGCTTGTCCTCCAGATTGTAGTAATACTTGTAGCTGCCAAAATTTTTCACCAGTTCCGTACCTGTCTGTGCGCGCACATTGGCCTGATAAGCCCAGTCGTCCAGATAGCGCACCGCCAGCAGGTAATCCTTGGCAGCACTACTCATTTTCCCCGTCAGCATCCCCGTTCCCAGAGCAAAGCCCGTGGAATTGGTGGCGGTGTTCCAGCCGGCATAAGCCTTGAGCTTAAACAGCAGGTTCTTTTGTTCCAAAAGATTCAGCAAGGCATTGTCTGCACCGTTGGCATACTTTATGTCCGCCACCCCTACGGGATAGCCGGCCTTTACTGCATCTTCCACCATTTTGGCGAAAGTTTTCGTTCCTTTATCCGCCTGCAAATCCGGCACAAAATCCGCCTCCGTAGGCAAGCCGTTATGGGTTTCAATGGTTATGCCCTTTGACTCCGTATTGACCAGCAGCAGCAGGTCTGCCCGCTTGGGTGTTCTCACCTGCAGCCCTCCGGCAATCTTCAGCGCTGCTTCTACCGATTCGGAAATCTTCTCATCGGAAAAATCCGGAACGGTGTCACCGCCCTTGCCCGGCGCGTAGCGAACACAAACAAAGGGGATATTCCACGTCATGTCATTAATAGCCCGGTTCAACAGCAAAATGTTGAATTCATCAATCCCCGGCATGGATTGAAATTTGCTCTTGGGCAAATTCTTCTGCTCTGCATAAGCCAAAATCTCCCGGTTTTCCCGATGGGTTTGGCACAAGGGAGCATTGTCATCCCTGCCCAGAATCAGATAGTCAATCGTGCCCGCTGCTGTCATATCCATAAGCTCTTTGGTGGCAGCCAGATTTTTGGCGCGTCTGCCAAACCAATCCTTTTGGTACTCCTGCGGGATAGCTTTTTCGTATGCCTGCAAATCCCGTTTCTCTGCAGCCGAAAGTTTAGAGGTTTCTCCCTTATCCAGCAGACTGGTGTACTGGAAGATAGCAGCTCCGTACTGCTCATAGTAGGCAGGCTCCTCGATATTGCCTGCCCACCCTTGATACGGCGTACGCATAAGAGAATCAAAGACGTAGATATGCAGGTTGGGATTGTCCTGCCGCAGACGTTTGAAATTTTCCAAGCGCTCGGCAATCTCGGCCTGACTCACCTCATGCTTCCGCGAAGGTATCAGCCCCCCATACAGCATAGAATCCGAAGCTATCACGGCAGACTTGGCTTTAGGAGCATTTTCCCGCAGCCATTGCCAAAGTTCCTGCGGATGCCCCATGTTGGTGGCATTGCTTAAAAGCTCCTTGGGCGGCAGCACCAGCTCATAGCCGGCGGCCTCCACTACCTCTACTGTCTGATGATAGGAAATCGGTCTGTCATCATGCGGAATAAAAAGTATCCTGTCCCCCGCCTGAGCAGAGCACCATGGCCATAAAAACACAGTTAATAAGAACAGCAAAATTATTTTATTCAAGTCAAAGCACCTCTTTTCAAATTCACGCTTTTCCTATTTCGCCAAGGTTCGCTAAAAATCCTGCCTGAAAACCTTAATCATGCACTGACAAAAAAAAGCCCTCCTGTTGCAGGAAGGCTTTGAGCTATTTCATAATGTCTTTTGTATTCTTTACATTGCCCACAATATCATCCATGCTCATCGCGCGGGTATGCTTGGTATGGCTCCACTCGTGTTCGTTGCGATGGATGAAGCCCAAAAAGATAATGGGAATCCATGAGTAGATGAACACCGGATAGAGCAGCATATAGAGCCAGGATTTCCATTTTGCCCGAATCTTGAACAGAATGATCATGGGCAGAATGTACTGACCGAGCATAATGGCCGTCATAAGCTGCGAGGGCATGAAATTGTAGATATTGGTGTAAAACGGCGGGAACGCCAACTGGATATAACTGATGATGATGAAGATGGTAGAAATCATCAGGAAATGCGGCTGCATGAGGTAAATACATTCATCCCACATGCGAATGTCCTTGTGTTTCCAGCCCGCTTTGAGCATCTTCGGAATGAAGCGGTTGCCCACATCAAACTGTCCCTGTGCCCAGCGGCGGCGCTGATTCCAAGACTGCTTGAAGGTCAGCGGCTTTTCATCATAGATGATGGCGTCATGTGCCCAGCTGGTCTTGATGCCTTCGGCCATGCACTTCATGGTAAATTCCATGTCCTCGGTCAGGCAGGTTGCCTGCCAGCCGTGGCGCTTTAAGATTTCCATGTCAAAGCACATACCCGTGCCGCCTAAGCAGGCCGACAGGCCGATATTGGACTTTGCCAGATGGGAGATATGGCAGATAACCCAGAACGCGATGGCAAACGTGCCCGCCACCCATGTATCATACGGGTTTTTGGCATCCATATACCCTTGAATAACCTTATCCCCTTTGCAAAGGCGGTTATTCATTTCCATCAGGAATTGCGGGTGTACGAGGTTATCCGCATCGAAGACGCAGACCGCATCATATTCCTTGTCCATCTTGAACAGGCGGTCAAACATCCAGTCCAGCGCATAGCCTTTACTTTTCTTGGTTGGATGGGTGCGCTCATGGACAATGGCACCGGCTTTTGCCGCCACCTCTGCGGTATTATCCTCGCAGTTATCTGCCACCACATGAATATCATACATATCCTGCGGATAATTGAGCGCGCCTAAGTTCTCTACCAGCTGGCCGATAACTGCCGCTTCATTATGGGCCGCCACCACCAGCGCAAAGGTCTTTTTCGGTGTCTTGACCTTCTTTTCTTTCCGCCGCCACATGCCGCAGAAACCAATGATGAAGAAGTACAAGGTAAAGAGAAAAATCAAAATCTGCATCGGCACCATGATGATGTCAAATGGATGTGTCAAAAATCATCAGCCTTCCTTTGCAAACAAAGCAATTACAGTATTTAAGATACCTGCCGCACCATAGGTGCAAAAGACCGCTACAGCCACAGCAGGCAGCAAGGCATCTTTGCCGAACCACAGGATAGCGGCAAACATCACCAGCGCAAAAATTTTCGTCACCAGATAAATCGGTTCAGCGCCATCGCCCTTGAAATTGGGGTAATGCACATGGCTGACCATCAAGTAGCCAACGATGGCCATAATAATCGGATATGCCGCGCCAAAAGACAGCGGGTCAACCCCTAAAGTCACAAACAGCAGGGTGGTCATCGCTACGATATTGCCGCCGGCAGGAATCGCAAGGCCCATGAAATAGCCATGCACAACGTCCGCATTGACATTAAAACGTGCCAGACGCCACATGCCGCAGACCGCAAAGATAATCACCACAGCCATACCCAGAAGGCCATGATGCTGCAGGACAAAGACCCACGCCAAAAATGCCGGCGCAATGCCAAAGGAGCCAAGGTCACAGAGAGAATCCATTTCCTTGCCCATTTCGCTGGACACACCAAAGAAACGCGCCGTGCGTCCATCAAGGCCATCAGCCACAAGCGCCAGCAGAATGAAAATCGACCCCCAGATTAAATCACCATGATAGGTCGATAATATGGAGCACATACCGAACACGAGGTTCATGGACGTGCATAAATTCGGTAAAAAACGTCTGTAATCCATCAGTCTTTAATCCTCCCCAAAACGGTCAAGCCGCCAGAAACCTTCTGCCCCTTGGTCACGGCGATTTCCACATTTTTCGGCATTACCACTTCCAGGCAGGAACCGAATTTTATCATGCCGTAAAGCTCGCCCTGCTTCATTTCATCGTCCAAAGTCACATAGGACACAATGCGGCGGGCTAAGATACCGGCAATCTGCTTCACGCTGATACGAATGCGCTCATTTTCAATACCGAGAACATGATGCTCGTTCTCAAAGCCCACCGTATCTTTATAAGCGGGACGGAAACGCCCGCAAAAATATTTTTGCAGCTTGATTTTGCCCCGAATCGGACTGCGGTTGACATGCACGTTGAATACGGACATAAAGATAACGACCTTGTTACAGGGCTCTTTCACAAATTCGTCCGTTTCCATCGGCACGATATCCGTCACGGTACCATCAGCAGGAGACAGAATCACATCTTCGTCAAGCGCAATTTCCCGTTTGGGATTGCGGAAGAAATAACAAAAATAAAACATCAGTACGAGGGGGATTACCGCCGCATAGGGGCTAATGGAAAAGCCCACCAGTAGCGCCAGCAGAAAACAGGCACCGATAAAGGGGTATCCCTCAGAAATAATAGGGGTCAAGCTTCCACCTCCTTATCATTAATCATGATTACGCATGGCGCGACTTATAGCCATGCACTTTCAGAACAAATTTCGGCAGAGCCATCAGACGGCCTGCGCGTTTCGGCTGCAAAAGACCACGGAACAGCCATTCGAGCTTGGCTTTCTGCATCCAATACGGGGCGCGCTTCATCACGCCAGCCATAACGTCCAGCGTACCGCCTACGCCAATGGACACCGGTACATTAAGTTCCTTCAGGTGTGCATGGAGCCACTTCTCCTGCTTGGGCACGCCAAGAGCGGCGAGCAGCAAATCCGGCTGGGCGGCTTTGATTTCTTCGATAATCGCCGGCTCGTCTTCGGCCTTAAAGTAGCCATCCCGCGTGCCGACGATTTCAATGCCGGGATAAAGTTCCTCAGCTTTGGCCTTGGCTTTTTCCGCTACCCCCGGCGCAGAACCGAAGAAGAACACCTTCTGTTTCTTGCTCGGGGCAATGCGCATGAGTTCCTGCGCCAAATCATAGCCTGCAACCCGTTCCGGCATCTCATGCCCTAAGTGATGGGCTGCCCATACCGTACCAGCCCCATCCGGCACGACCAAGGCGGCATCATTTAAGATATCCTTTAATTCCTCATCATGCGTTGCCCGCATAATCATTTCTGCATTGGCGGTGGCAATCAGGACATTTTTTCGCTCGTCCATATAACTTTCCACCTGAGCAACTGCCTGAGCCATGGTGACAGAATCCACCTTCACGCCCAGTATATCAATCTTTTCGGCCACGCCGCTACCTCCCCAATTTGCATCTAAACACTCATTAGACAAGTTTACTACAAATACAGTTTTTTGGCTACCCCTTATTGTATGTTATTTATAAATGTTTTTCTGCTACTAAAAACATAGACAAAAGTGTATATGCCTTAGAAATATTCCTTGTTCATCGTATCCGTCCTCGCCGACCCGAAGGACAGGCTACTGACGTTGGTATGATACTCCGAAGGCGTAAATTCCCGACTAGCCATCGGTACATATATCGGAACTTATGTTGTTAAGCTACCCGATATTCTTTAGCATCTCGCAAATTAAGCGAAGCATTGTAATCTCTATCCGCCGTATAACCACATTCGGGACATACATATACTCTGTCTTTGAGTTTCAGACCTTTGTGTATATGTCCGCATGAATGACAGGTTTTAGAACTTGGATAGAATCTATCAACTTCTCGAAATTCAATACCTATTATTTCTGCCTTGCGTTTTAGTTTTGCTAACAGGTGGTTGAATCTCTGCGCCGCTACAGCTTTTGCCAGATGTCGATTCTTCATCATGCCTTTAACATTCAAATCTTCCACTGTGATGAAGCGTGGTTTTTGCTTCACTATTTCGTGAACCGTTTTGTTTTCATAATCCTCTCGGATTCTTGTTATACGCTGATGAAGTATCTGTACCTTTAACTTTTGCTTTTCTATGTTTGCAGAGGCAGTAGCAGTCTTACCACCTTTCTTTTTTCTAAACTCATATTTACGGCTAAGGCACCTCTGCTCTCTCCGAAGCCGTTTCTCCAGTCTTTTGACCTTTGAACTCTTATTGATATTCTTGAAGACTTTGCCATCACTGACGATAGCCAGGTCTTTCACGCCTAAATC
>DFHU01000055.1 GCA_002373045.1 Pseudoselenomonas ruminantium
TCACTCATGCAACAGCCCCTTTTCTGTATTGAAAGTGGTTGGGGTTTATAGTAAAATATAAAATATGTGATTTAACGGGGAGGCTGTAATAATGGAATTGCAGGACAAAGACTTAATTGAAGAAAAAATCGGCAGCGAAGATATTTTTGACGGAACCCTGTTGCATGTAAAACGGGATACGGTAAAGCTGCCCAATGGCAGTGAAGCCACGCGCGAATGGATTAAACATCCCGGGGCGTCAGCCGTTATTCCTCTGCTCGATGATGGGCAGGTTATTCTCGTGAAGCAGTACCGTTATCCGATTGGCCGCATTACGCTGGAGATTCCGGCAGGCAAATTAGACGCTCCGGATGAAGACCCTTTGCTTTGTGCAACCCGGGAACTTTCGGAGGAAACGGGCTATCAGGCAGAAAATATAACGAAACTTACGACCGTGGCTACTACCGTAGGTTTTTCCAATGAGTATATTCATATTTATGCAGCGACAGGCCTTACGGCAGGCAAACAGCACACGGATGAAGATGAATTCATCAATGTGGTGAAGATGCCTTTATCCAAGGCCGTGGAACTGGTGCTCAAGGGCGAAATCTATGATGCTAAGTCGGTGGCGGCGATTCTGATGCTGGAACGCAGCCAGAAGGAGAATGTAAATGTTTGATTTTAATCTGATGCATATTGTTGCTGGGATTCCGGGGCTCTTGATTGCCATGGTCATTCACGAATATGCCCATGCGCAGGTGGCTGTATGGCTGGGAGATTTTACGCCGCGATTGATGGGCAGGCTTACGCTCAATCCTAAGGCCCATGTTGACCCCATCGGCATGCTGATGCTGTTTCTGGTACATTTTGGCTGGGCAAAGCCCGTTATGATTAACCCGCGGAATTTCAAGAATCCTAAACGGGATGATATTCTGGTTTCTTTGGCAGGCCCGGCAGCAAACTTTATTACCGCCTTTCTGGCGCTGCTGGCACTGCTTATCTACAGCCGTATTGGCGGGGATATGACGGCCGGTGTGTATCTGGTCTTTCAGATGATTATTGAGTACAATATCGGTTTTGGCATCTTTAACCTGATTCCGCTGCCGCCGCTTGATGGTTCGCATGTACTCATGCAGCTTTTGCCGCGCGATATGGCATACAAACTGGCAGGACTTGAGCGTTACAGCTTTTTGATTCTGATTGTGCTGCTCATGACGCCGGTGCTCAGCATGATTCTGATTCCCTGTCGGGCGTTGATTTGGCATATCTTTAGTCTGCTGTTAAGCCCGTTTTTCTAAATGGAAGATTACAAGATTAAACTGGATGCGTTTGAAGGTCCGATGGACCTTCTGATGCATCTGATTGAAAAGAACAAGATTGATATTTATGATATTCCCATTGCGGAACTGACCCGTCAATATCTGGACTATCTGGATAAATTCCGGGAGTTCAATATGGAGATAGCCAGTTCCTTTTTGGTGATGGCGGCAACGCTTTTGCAGATTAAATCCCGCATGATGCTGCCTAAGGCACCGCAGGAGGAAGGCGAACTCGAGGAAGACCCACGCTTTGAACTCGTGCAGCGGATTTTGGAATACCGCAAGTTCAAACAGGTAAGTCAGGTCTTAGGCGATATGGCGGGGATTCAGGAGCGTTTTGTCGCGCGTGAACCCATGGAACTGCCGGTTCATCATCTGCCGCCGGGCAATCTTTCCCTGCAGCAGTTAGTGGAAGCCTTTCATACCGTGCTGTCGGTGAAGGAGGAACTCTCGATTCCCAAGGCTTTAGTGGAGCCGGAGGAATACAGCATCAAGGACAAGATGGAAAACATCATTCTGCTGTTAGGCCGCAGCCGGGGAAAATTGCTCTTTTCCGAGGCCTTTCGTTCGGGAACCCGCAGCGAGCTGATTGTCACCTTTTTGGCTTTGCTGGAGCTGATGAAACTGCGGACGGTAACGGTAAAACAGCAGCGTTCGTTTGCGGAAATCTATATCTGTGTCCGGGAGGAGGAAGTTCATGCCTGAGAAAAAGCGGGCAGAAATAGCCGATACGGGGCTGGTGGAGGCGGTGCTCTTTGCCGCAGGCAACCCCATGACCGTAAAGGAAATTGCGCATATCATTGAGCTGGATGTATTGGGCACGCAAAATATCATCACCCGTCTGCAGCAGGAATTGGACGAGCGCAAAAGCGGCCTGACTCTGCGACAGGTGGCAGGCGGCTATCAGCTGGCTACTCGTCCGGAGGCTTTTGTAACCATTGAACGCCTGAGTCAGGTCGTGGACAGGAAAATATCTGCACCAACGATGGAGACCCTGTCCATTATCGCCTTTAAGCAGCCCATAACGAAAGCGGAGATTGAACATATCCGTGGTGTACGCATTGAGCGTGCCCTGCAAAAACTATTGGAATTGGAACTCATTGCTGAAGTGGGACGCAAGCCGGTTTTGGGCCGTCCTATACTCTATGGTACAACGGAGACCTTCCTGCGATGTTTTGGCATCAATACGCTGGCGGATTTGCCGGCGCTGCCGAGCACCGAGGAAGCGGCAGCGGCTTTGGATGGCGAACAGTTGGAACTGTTCCAGGAAGTACAGCATCTGCAGGAAGCCGGAGAACTATCGGCTGATGAAGAACCTGCAGATAAAAGGCAAGAAGAATAAGCCTTTTTCGTAAAGGTTTGATGACAATAGATGGAGGAAATGGAAATTGGTAGAATTATTAGCCCCGGCTGGCAGCCGTGAGGCCTTGATTGCCGCCGTAGAAAGCGGTGCCAATGCCGTATATATGGCAGGGAATCAGTTTGGTGCCCGTGCCTATGCAAATAATTTTGATGAGGATGGCTTGAAAGAAGCCATCCGTTTTGCGCATTTGCGTGATGTGCTGATTAACATCACGGTCAATACCATCGTAGATGATGAGGAAATCCCTGCACTCAAGGAATATCTCTTATTCCTGCGGGAGGCAGGGGCAGATGCGATTTTGGTGCAGGATTTAGGCGTGGCACGCATTGCGCAGGAAATCGTTCCCGATATGCCGCTGCATGCCAGCACGCAGATGACGGTACACAGCCTTGAAGGTGTTTTGGCCCTGCAGGAGTTGGGCTTTACCCGTGTGGTGTTGTCCCGTGAATTGTCCCTGAAGGAAATCGCTCATATCTGTGCCAACTGTGATGTGGAAATCGAAGTCTTTATGCATGGTGCGCTCTGTGTCTGCTATTCCGGGCAGTGCCTCATGAGCAGTATGATTGGCGGCCGCAGCGGCAATCGTGGCCGCTGTGCCCAGCCCTGCCGTCTGCCCTATACCTTAGTGGACGAAAATGGACAGGATGTGCTGGGGGACAAGGCAGGCAGCTATCTGCTTTCGCCCCGCGACCTCAATACCATTGAGGTCATTCCCGACTTAATCAAGGCCGGTGTGGCTTCTTTGAAAATCGAAGGCCGTATGAAACGTCCGGAATATGTGGCTACGGTAGTGGGTACATATCGTGCGGCGATTGACTTGTACCTGTCCGGTCAGGATTATACGGTTGACCCATCCGCCCGCGATAATTTGGCACAGATTTTTAACCGTGATTTTACTACAGCGTATTTGCTTAACCGCCCCGGCAAAAATATGATGAGTGACCGGCGCCCCAATAACCGTGGCTTACTTATCGGCCGCGTAACGGCTTATGATTGGGATAAACGGTTCGTGACGGTAAAGCTCTCCGGCAGGTTAGCCTTGGGCGACCAGGTTGACTTTTGGGTCAAAGTCGGTGGCCGGGTGACGGCAACCATCAACGAAATGACCGATGGCAAGGGCAGAAGCCTTACGGAAGCTGTTAGTGGCGATACCGTGCGTTTTGCTATCCCTGCGGCGGTGCGTGACCATGACCGCGTGTTTAAGGTTTATGATGCCCAACTGATGGAAAGTGCCAAGGAAAAGTACGCCAGCGGTGCGCCAGTACGGCGTATTCCCATAACTGCCGAAGTCAAAGCCGCAATTGGCGAGCCGTTGACGGTTGTACTGCGGGATAATGCCGGACACGTAGGTCATGGACAAACGGCATTTATCGGCGAAGCCGCTAAAAAACGTCCCCTGTCGGCAGAAGTTATCCGCAAGCAGGTGGACAGGCTCGGCACTTCCGTCTATGAACTGACGGATTTGCAGACGGAAATCAGCGGCGAAGTCATGGTGCCAATGAGTGAAATCAACGAAGCCCGCCGTCAGGCGGTGGAAGAACTCGATGCGCAGCGTTTGGCGCATTACCCGCTGCGGGTGGCAGAGCCTGTGCCGTTCAAGGCAGAACCATTTGCGGGTAAGCTATCCCAGCCCAAACTTATGGTGGCAGTGGACAATCTGGAAAAGATGCGCGCTGCCATTGAAGGCGGTGCTGACGGCATCATCTTCGGTGGTGAGTCCTATGAACATGAAGCCCTTACGGTCATGGACTATGAAAAGGCCTGGCATTTGGCAAAGAAAGCCAACGTGCGTCTGGATTTCAATCTGCCGCGCATTATGCGGGATGATTTCCAGCCATTCTTTGAAAAAATCCTGACAGCGGCGAAAAACTTCCCGCCTGTGGCAGTGCATGTGCATAACATCGCGCAGATTGCACTCGTGAAGCGGTTGACGGATTTTGCGATTCATGCCGATTACAGTCTGATTGCCTATAACAAAAGCACGCTTCGCTTCTTGCAGGATTATGGTGTGGCTTCTGCCACCCTGTCGCCGGAACTCAAATGGCAACAGATGGAAGCTTTAGCGAAAAACAGTACGCTGCCGCTGTCTGCCATTGTCCATGGCAGGCTGGAACTCATGGTTTCCGAATACTGTGTGACGGGGTCTTTCCTCGGCAATGTAGGCGAAGGTGCTTGCAGCCATCCCTGCACCCAGGGACGTTATGCTTTGAAAGACCGCAAGGAGGCACTTTTCCCGCTGTGCATGGACCAGTTCTGCCATATGCATGTGCTCAACAGCAAGACGCTCTCCATGCTACCCCATGCCATGAAGTTTAAGGGAGCAGGCATCAGGACTTTGCAGATTGAAGCCAAAGCCATGGACAGCCGTGAAATTGAAGCTGTTGTCCGCGCTTATGTAAAGGCCATGAAACTGCCTGCTGAGCTGGATGAAGCGCAGGAAGATGCCCTAAAACGTCAGGAGGGCAGTGAAATTACCCGTGGCCATTATTTCAGAGGAGTTCAATAATAAATGGAACAAGAATCATTTAAGGTTTTAGAATACAAAAAGATAACGGATAAGCTGGCTGAATATGCCGGCTCGGCTTTAGGCAAGGAAAAGGCCCATGACCTGGTGCCCAGTTCAGACTTTGCCGAGGTAATGGAGTGGCAGGAGCAGACCACGGAGGCCGTGAAGGTGCTCTCCATGTCTGCGCCCCCATTGGGCGGCATTCGCGATATTCGCCTGCTCTTAAAAAAAGCAGGCAAGGGTGCCATTTTGGAACTGGAAGAACTCCAGAACATCATGAACACCATGTATGCCATGCGTACCATCAAGTATTTCTTTCGCGATTTGGAGCTTGAAGCACCGATTTTGCAGGAATGGGCGCGTTCTTTGGAGATTTTGGGGCAGCTCGAACGCAACCTTAACAATGTCATTGACGAGCATGGCAATATGCGGGAAGATGCCAGCGTAGAGCTGCGGCGCATTCGCCGTGAACTGAAGTCATCGCAGGGGCGTATCAAGGATAAAATCAATAATATCCTCCATGACGGCCAGTATCAGAAGATGTTCCAGGATGCCATTGTCACCGTTCGTGATGACCGCTATGTAATTCCCATCAAGGCAGAATACCGCGCGCATTTCCCCGGCCTCATTCATGACCAGTCGGCCAGCGGTTCCACGCTCTTTATCGAGCCGATGGCTGTGGTGGAACTCAATAATGATGTAAAGCAGCTTAGCTTAGCTGAACAGCAGGAAATTCAGCGCATCCTGCGCCAGCTTTCCGGTGAAATTCAGCGGGAGAAGGAAACGCTGGCGGCTAACTGCGAGATTTTGGGTGATATTGACTTTACCTTTGCCAAGGCACGCTTAGCGGCGTCCATGAAGGCTGTGCGTCCGCTAATCAATGATGAAGGCCGCACGGTGCTGAATAATGCCCGCCATCCGCTGATTGCCAAGGACAAGGTTGTACCGACGAATATCAGCATTGGCGAAAACTACCGCATGCTTTTGATTACCGGCCCGAATACCGGCGGTAAAACCGTCACCATGAAGACTTTGGGGCTTATGGTTCTGATGGCGCAGTCCGGTCTTTATCTGCCGGTTGACCAAGGCTCAGAAATCGCCCTTTATGCCAATATCTATGCGGATATCGGCGATGAACAGAGCATTGAGCAGAGTCTTTCGACCTTCTCCGCGCATATGACCCATATTGTCAGCATCTTGGACAAGGTGGAGAGCGAAGATTTGCTGCTGCTCGATGAATTGGGTGCCGGTACTGACCCGGAAGAAGGCGCGGCCTTGGCCATGTCCATTTTGGAAAAGCTGCTGGAAGTGCAGGCAACTACTGTTGCGACCACGCATTATTCAGAGCTGAAAACCTTTGCTTATACCCGTGACGGCATTGAAAATGCCTGCGTGGAATTCGATATCGAAACCCTGCGGCCTACCTATCGTCTGCTGATTGGTATTCCCGGCGCCAGCAATGCCTTTGCCATCAGCCGCCGTTTAGGATTGGCGGATTCGTTGATTCTCCGTGCCCAGCAGCTCGTCAAGGCTGACCATGCGCAGTTTGAACACGTCATCAACGAGCTCGAAAACGAAAAGATGATGTACGAACAGCGCAATGCCGATATTGCCGAGCGTCAGGCACGCGTCAAAAAGCTCGAAGAAAAACTCTTAAAGGCTAAGGAAGAACTCAGCCAGAAGAAGGGCGATATCATCCGCAAGGCCAAGGACAAGAGCGCAGCCCTTATCCGTCAGACCCGCCGGGAGTCGGAAGAAGTCATCAGCCAGCTCAAGGAGCAGTTTGACGATTTGGGCATCAAAGCCCGCCAGCAGGCGATTGCCGATGCTCGTGCGCGTATCAACGAAGCTTCGGCCAAAGCCAACCCCGGCATCATGGCGCAGAAAGGCGTGGGTCAGCGCATTGACCTCAAAAAAATCCGTGTAGGCGATACAGTATATGTCAAAAAACTTGACCAGAAGGGCACTGTCCTCGAAATTCAAGGCAAGGATTTGACCGTACAGGTTGGTGCCCTGCGCACCAAGCTCAAGGCAAATGCCTGCACCTTTATTGCTCACAAGGTAGAAGAAAAGCCCAGTACCAATACAGGCAGCCGCAAGAACTCCCAGTCTTCCAGCTTCCTGCAGAAGACACAAAATATCGGCCGCGATATCGATATCCGCGGCATGATGGTGGACGAAGCGGAAATGACATTGGGCAAGTTCATTGATGATGCGGTGATTGCGGGCCTTAGTCAGGTTCTCATTATCCACGGCAAGGGCACAGGCGCCCTGCGTAAAGGCGTTCATGCCTATCTCAAAGGACACCGCAATGTTCTGAGCTTCCAGTTCGCCGATATCAACGAAGGCGGCACGGGGGCTACGGTTGTAGAATTAAAATAATATCTAAACTATCGTGTAAAATTGTGCAAAATGCTTAGCGCTAAGCATTTTGCACAATTTTTTTAGGGAAAGTTTTTTCATTTTTACGGTTTACAAGTTGACATATTAATTACAGAGTGATACTATACACATTATACAAATATCCAACTGCAATAATACTTTTATACGTTTATGTTGGAGAAAGAAGGTCTTATGTTATGAATGGTTTAATGTTAGTGGGCTTTGCCATGGTCGCTTTTGTGGCCGCGTATTTTCTCTACGGCCGATGGCTGGTAAAGACCTGGGGGATTGACCCTAAGGCTAAGACGCCGGCGGTTGAGTTGGAAGATGGCGGTGATTATGCACCGGCTTCCCGTTTTACCGTATTTGCGCATCAGTTTTCGTCGATTACGGGGGCCGGCCCTGTGACCGGGCCGATTATCGCGGCGATGTTCGGTTGGGCACCGGCAATGCTCTGGCTGTTGGTCGGCGGCATCTTCTTTGGAGCAGTACAGGATTTTACAGCGCTTTATGCATCGGTAAAGAATCAGGGCAAGAGCATGGGCATGCTGATTGAACAGTATGTAGGCCGTACGGGCCGCCGTTTGTTCCTCCTGTTCTGCTGGCTCTTCACCTTGTTGGTACTGGCCGCGTTTGCCGATATTCTGGCCAATACCTTTAACGGCTTTACCAAGAGTGGGGCACTCAATGTGCCGGGAGCACAAGCCGCCACGATTTCCATGCTCTACATTGTTGTAGCGATGGGATTTGGCGTATTTATCAGCAAGGTTCAGCCCAGCGGTCTCGTAAAGTTCCTGGTAGCGGTTGTTCTGGTTGTAGCGATGTTTGCTGTGGGGATGCAATTTCCGCTATATCTTGATGCTACGGGCTGGCGTTATGTGACCTTTGGTTACTGCTTTATCGCATCGGTTCTGCCCATGTGGCTCTTAATGGAACCGCGTGACTACTTGAGTTCCTTCCTGCTTTTAGGCATGGTTTTTGGCGGTGTGGTTGGCGTTCTGGTCGCCAATCCCGTAATCAATATGCCGGCGTTTGTCGGCTTTACGGTTAAGGGACAGTCCTTGTTCCCGATTCTCTTTATCACGATTGCCTGCGGTGCAGTTTCCGGTTTCCATAGTCTGGTATCTTCGGGCACTTCTTCCAAGGCGATTGCCAACGAACGGGATATGCTGCCTGTTGGTTACGGTGCAATGCTTGTGGAATCTTTGCTTGGTGTGGTAGCACTCGTTATCGCTTGCGCAGCGGCTTCTAATGGTTCTTTGCCGCAGGGGACGCCCTTCCAGATTTTTGCCGGGGCTATCGGCGGCTTCTTCCAGATGTTTGGTCTGCCGGCGGCAGTATCGGCCTGCATTATTACCATGTGTGTATCGGCACTGGCAATGACGACGATTGACTCCGTGGCACGTATTGGCCGTATGTCCTTGCAGGAACTGGTGGCTCCCGGTGAAGGGGAACAGGCTGATGGTCTGGTGAAGCTTTTGATGGATAAATATGTGTCCACGGCACTGACGCTGATTTTGGCATACGCCTTGTGCCTTGCCGGTTATATGAATATCTGGCCGCTCTTTGGTGCCGCCAATCAGCTCCTGTCGGCACTCGTTTTGATTGCGTTGGCACTTTTCCTCAAAACCACAGGCCGCAAAGGCTGGATGCTCTATGTGCCGATGACCTTTATGTTCCTGGTGACCATGAGCGCTTTGGTACTCAGCGTAGTCGGTATCGCCGACAAGCTCGCCAGCGGGAATTTCACGCTGATGGTAGACGGCTTGCAGCTGGTACTGGCCCTTGCCCTGATGACACTGGCGGTACTGGTTGCCCGCCATTGCGGCAGTGGCTTATTAAATAAGCAGGAGGTTCCGAAAACGATAACAGAATAAAGGTAAGTTTTTAGGCGTGACGGGCCAAATTTGACTTGTCACGCTTTTTCTTTGGGGCTTATAATAAGTGTATTATGGAATAAAGGAGTGCAATGCGATGGAGATAAAGAAAACTGCCTGTCCCTACGACTGCCCGGACTGCTGCGGTTTGTTGGTGACGGTGGAAAATGGCCGGGCCGTTAAGGTTGCCGGTGACCCAGACCATCCCTTTACCAGGGGAACATTGTGCCCGAAGATGGCACATTATGAACGCACCGTGCATTCTCCTAAGCGCCTGACTACGCCACTTAAACGAGTGGGGAAGAAGGGGGAGGGAAAGTTTATCCCCATCAGCTGGCAGGAGGCCGTGGACACCATTGCCGCCCGTTGGCAGGAAATCATTGCGACGGATGGTGCCGAGGCGATTTTGCCCTATTCCTATGCTGGAACGATGGGCACGATTCAGTATAGTGCCGGTCATGCCTTGTTTTTTGCGTTGGGCGCTTCCAGCCTTGACCGGACGATTTGTGCACCTGCCAAGGCTCATGGCTATCGTGCACTGATGGGGAAGACCCTGCCCACGGCACCGCAGGAGGCGCAGCATAGCGATTATATTGTGCTTTGGAGCATCAGTATGCTGGCTACAGATATTCATTTCAAGCATGATGTGGATATTGCCCGCAAGCGTGGGGCAAAGGTTATCTGCATTGATACCTATGCCACAAAAACCGCTCAGTGGGCAGATGAATTTATCTGTGTAAAGCCTGGCACAGATGGCGCTTTGGCTTTGGGCATGCTCCATGTTATCGAGCGGGATGGATTGGCCAATGAAGATTTTATCGCCCGTTATGTGCAGGGCTGGCCGGAATTAAAGGAAAACGTTTTGCCACAGTATACGCCCCAAAAAACTGCCGAGATTACGGGAGTGCCGGCTGAACAGATAACGCATTTTGCGCATGCTTTTGCTAAGGCTGAAGCTCCTTTTATCCGCTTGGGCAGCGGACAGTCCCGCTATGGCAATGGGGCAATGACGTCGCGCCTGATTACCTGCCTGCCTGCGGTGGTGGGGGCCTATGCGAAAAAAGGCGGCGGTATGCTGACTTCGGCAGCGGGCAGTAATGCCTTTGACAAGGACATCATCCGCCGCCCGGATATGGAAAAAGACGGCGTGCGGCATATCAATATGATTAAGCTGGGCGAAGTTTTGACGGACAAAAATCTGCAGCCTGCCATCAAGAGCCTGTATGTATATTCCTCCAATCCGGCCTGCACTGCACCGGAACAGGAAAAGGTCGTGGCCGGGCTCATGCGGGAGGATTTGTTTACGGTGGTTCATGAGCGTTTTATGACGGATACTGCCCGTTATGCCGATATTGTCCTGCCGGCTACAACCTCACTGGAACATGAGGATATTTACTATTCCTATGGACAGTATGTCGTCCAGCGCGGGTCGCAAATCATTCCGCCCGTAGGGGAGAGCAAATCCAACTGGCAGGTGACGCAGCTGTTGGCTGAGGCTATGGGCCTTACGGATGATTTCTTCCAACAAAAAGAAGTAGATTTAGTCAACCACATAATCGAAAGCACAAAATCAGCCTGGTCTTTGCCGGTTGATTTATCTGCACTGCGTTCTGGCGAGCCTGTGGAACTCCCTATGCCGGAAAATTACAAGCTGGACTTTCGGACGTCCTCGGGGAAGATTGAGATTTTTAATCCGCAGATGGAACCGGCTTTGCCGGATTACTTCCCGCCATACTATGCTCAAGATAAGGGAGAATTTATCCTGATTAATTCCCCTGACCCTAGAATTCTTGACAGTTCCTTTAATGAGCGGGAGGAACTAACCCGCAGCGGTATTATGGTCCTGCAGCTTAATCCTGTAGATGCAAGCCGTCTTCAGCTGCAGGCGGGGGATAAGGTTATCGCGGAAAATCCCCAAGGCTCAGCAGAATTCGTGGTCAAAATCAGCTCTGCGGCAACGCCGGGAACTGCTGTCAGTGAAGGCGTCTGGTGGCAGGAATACACGAGCTGCGGCAATACCAACCGCCTGACTTACGCCCGCACGACGGACAAAGCCGCAGGCAGTACCTTCTATGATGTACGAATAAATCTGCGCCCTCTGCAGAAAAAACTAGATAATAACCAAAAAGCATAGTATAATAGAAAAATAGAAACAATAGACAGAGCCTGCAGAATAATAAATAGCAGGCCGCAACATAGAACTGATATCTATAAAGTATGGGGGCGCCAATAATGGAATTTCGCCAGTTGGAGTATTTTTGTACCATCAGCCACTTGAAGAACTTTACCCGCACAGCAGAAACACTGCATGTTTCCCAGCCGTCTGTTACTAAGGCCATTAAGGCATTGGAAGCAGAACTGGGGCTGGTATTGATTGACCGCAGCCAGAAAAAGGTCAACCTCACGCCGGAAGGGCAGGCATTCCTGCTGCATGCGCAGAAGATTATGAGCGCGGCCAGCGCAGCCAAAAAGGATATGGCCCGCTATCATGCAGGCAGCCGGGGCAAGGTTCAGTTTGGTCTGCCGCCGATGGTGGAGGCATATCTTTTTCCTGACCTCTTTACCCAGTTCCAGACGAGTTTTCCGGAAATCAGTCTGGATGTGCAGGAATACAGTGATTCGGATGAGGTACGCAATCGGCTGGCTTTGGGGGATTTGGATTTTGGTATAGT
>DFHU01000075.1 GCA_002373045.1 Pseudoselenomonas ruminantium
TGTCCACTTATATACATATTTATCAATATTTTCGACTACTTAACGGTTCGTCCTTAAATCTTAAATCCTTTTGTTTTCATTATAGCATTGAAATAAGGGCCAAATCAAAATGACTGGCCCTTATGGGAAGTTTATTCAACATTCATTTCTATGGCTGTTTTGTGCAGGGTCTGCAGCATCAGCATGACGGTGGTGGCACCGGGGTCCTGATGGCCGATACTGCGCTGTCCAATATAGGCAGCTCTGCCTTTATTGGCGGAAATGGTTTTGGTAAATTCCACACCATTTTCGGCAGCTTCTGCACCAGCAAGAAAAATTTCGGGCAGGCTTTGACCTTCTTCTAATTTTTCCTGCATTGCCCGGACGGCGGGAAATAGCGCGTCCAACATGGTTTTTTCGCCTTCTGTACTTCGGCCAATCATCGAAACGCCCATGGTTCCGTCTTCAAATGCCAATACCCAGTTTGCTGCCTCCATGGAGGTGTTGCCAATATTGGAAATGCTGGCCTGCAAGAAAAACTTGCCGAATAATGGGCCGGCGGCACCGCCAATTTCCGTAATACAGCGCATGCCGATATGGTGAAGGATTTCACCTAAATCCCCATTGCCTGCAGAAAGCTCCGGTAAATCAGACAGGATGAGGCGGGCGAATCTGGCCATATTGGTGCCGTGGTCGCCATCGCCAATGGCATTATCCAGGTGATTTAAGTGTTCTTCATGTTCGATGATGTTGTGGCTTATGGCCTCAAAAGCTGCAAGCATGAATTCTTTTCCAGTCATATAGCATCCTCCCTCAACGTCTGATGATGGATGTTACAGCTGCCGCATCATAAAGGGCTTTCAAGTGCGGGTCAAGACGCATGAGGCTTATTGAGAAACCGCCCATTTCTAAAGACGTCATGAAGTTGCCAATCATCGTATCATAAATCTTTATGCCCCGTTCAGAAAGATATTCGTGAATGCATTCATTGATTACATATAACTCCATCGGTGGTGTGCCGCCTAGACCATTAATCAGGACGACAACTTCGCTGTTCTCGTAATTGCAGTCCAACAGGATTAGCTCCAGCATTTGGTGGACGGTATCTTTGGCATTCATCATATCGCAGCGCAGGACGCCCGGTTCGCCATGAAGGCCCATGCCGATTTCCATTTCATTTTCCCCAAGCTCAAAACTGGGTTCTCCATCTGAGGGGATGATGCAGGGACGACAGGCAACACCGATGGTTCGAAGACCGGAGGCTGCCCATTCGGCAACTTCCTTGACCCGGTAGAGGTCAGAACCCATTTCAGCTTCGGCACCGGCAATTTTCATTACCAACAGTACTCCTGCCAGACCGCGCCGTCCCACAGATTTCGTTTTCTGGGTTGCAACATCATCGGCAATGATGACGGATTCCACCGCGATGCCTTCCATTTGCGCCATTTCCATGGCCATGCGGAAATTCAGTACATCACCAGTATAGTTTACAATTATGCAGAGTACACCTGCCTCGTTTTGGACTTCCTTGATTCCCTTGAGAAGCATGTCCGGGGTAGGGGAGGAAAAGAGTTTGCCGGGAATTCCTGCATCCAGCATTCCGTACCCTACATAGCCGTTTGGTGCAGGTTCGTGACCGCTGCCACAGCCGAAGACCAGAGCTACCCGGTCTGTTTTTTTATTCTGTCTGACCATGACGTTACAGCCTGGCAGTTGGCGGAGAATATGAGGCTTTGCTAATGCCATTCCGCGCGCGGCTTCCATTTCCAAATTCCCCGGCTCGTTGATGAACTTCTTCACAATCTCACCTCTTTGCGTGTATCAGACAAAATATCGTGTATATCTAATTTCAAAGGCAACAATAAAGGGGCATAAATTAAATATAGTCCCCTTATTGTTACAATTAATTCGTTTTACGAAGAGGTTTTTCCTGCTTGCCAAGAAAAAAATTCAATGTGAATTTTTGTCCTGTGTGGTATCATATATTTTGGAAGTATAGTATCGTAAGGGGGATTTTTTTATGGAACCGCAGCAGTTGGGGTTTCTGGTGGATTTATCCCGCTGTGTGGGATGCAGGGCTTGTGAAAAGGCCTGCCATCATAAGCATCCGGATTTGCCGCAGGCTTTCCGTCATGTGGATGAATGGGCAGGAGATAGGCGTGAACAGGGATTTTTATCCATGTCATGCAATCATTGTGCCTCACCGGAATGTATGCGGGTTTGTCCTATGGGGTGTTATGAAAAACGTCGTGATGGCATTGTCTTGCATAATAGTGCCAAATGTATTGGCTGCGGCCGTTGTGTGGGAGCATGCCCTTTTCATGCACCGAGGCTGCTGCCGACTACGGGGAAAGTGGCTAAATGTGATATGTGTCGTGAACGGCTGGTGGAAGGGAAACAGCCAAAATGTGTAGAGGCCTGCCCTGTGGAGGCCTTGCGGCTTTGTAGTATGGAGGGGGAAGCGATAGACTGGCAGGATTATCCGCTGGTGCGCTATACGCAACCGTCCTTGAAATTTATCAAGGCGCGGCAGCCTGTATGTTTTTGGCGGGAGGACAGATAGATGGAAAAAGAACAAGTGGAGCTATGGCAAGCTGAAGACATTGCAGGCAAGCTGGCTGTCGTTCACACATACACGGGACTGGAACTCGTGGTATTGGATAATTTAGGTGACTTGCGGGGAAAAACCATGGGCTTTCGTGAGGAAAGTTATTCCCTGCTGCGTCGGAATCAGCAGGCATTGCAGAAAAATGAACTGGCGGTATTTGCGAATTTGACCATCATTCCCTTAAAGCAGGAACGACAGCTGCGGGGCTGGCTGGTTGCAGAGACGCCGGTAGGCAGCATGACCGAAACAGCTGACTGCCTGTTTCGGGAATTGGGGATGCAGCTGACTTTCCTGCTTTGGCATGAGGGGGAAATCCGGAATATCGAGCGAAAACATCGGGAACAGTTTCTCTATGACATTCTCTATCATAATTTTTCGTCTTCAGAGGAAGTTATCCGCATGGGCAGGTTTTGGAATATGCGGTTGGAGAAACCACATCATGTGGTGGTCGTGGAATTTGACCAGCATATTGATGTGGATAAGCACGCACAACTGTTGGCTGAGCTTGACCGGGAATGGATGCGGATACTCTCTGCTCGCTTTGTGCAACCGATATTGATGCTTTTGAATATGCAGCTGATTATTCTGTTTGAGGATGACCGGGAACCGGCGCGCAGTCAGGGGGAAATTGCCGCCATTATGGCAGAGGCTATGGCCAAGGTAAAAGCGGACTTCCCTACAATTTTGCCGTTTTCCATCGGCATTGGCCGGCTGCATTATTCGGTGGCTGAAATCTGCCGCAGTTTTCAGGAGGCCAGGCAGGCATTGAGCCTCGGGCGTTTCCGTCAGCCGGAAAATGGTATAACCTGTTATGAAGAATTGGGCGTATTGAAACTACTGTCGCATATCCGCACAGAGGAGTTGAACGATTTTGCGCAGGATACGCTGGAGGCGCTGATAGCCTATGACAGTCATAACGATACCGAGCTGCTCAGGACACTGGAAATTTATTTTCAGGAAAATGAGTCTTTGCCGCTGGCTGCTGAAAAACTCTTCATCCATGCCAATACATTGCGAAACCGCTTGAAGAAAATTGAAAGCATTCTGGGGGTAGAGCTGAATCAGGCTGATGTGCGGGTACGTTTCTATGTGGCTTGTCAGGCATTGCGGATAATCCGACAGACGGTGTAAGATTCATTCCTCTGTAAATTTATACATTCATACCGTATATTTCTTGTAAAATATTACAGTATAACAACCACTTATATATCATATAATAAACGAGTAGTGTTTGTGCGGCATTGTCCGATTCCCAATCCCCATTGGCAATGCCCTTCGCGAGCTTCCCCAGTTCGCATAATAAATTAAGCCCTGGTTGGATTTTTCCCCAAAATCCAACTAGGGCATTTATTTTATAAAAATCATTTTCTTGTCTCAAGCAGTGTACACATCATTTTTTCCAAATACGTGATGGTATTTTGCATTTGTTGAATGCGGGTCTGCAAGTCAGCAATACTTTCTGATTGCATTGGCGTGTTGGCAGGCATGGGGCTGGCAGCCAGGGAAATATCGTGGTTATCAGCTGTTTCGGACATATCCGGCTGATAGAGCACATACTGTCCTTTGCCACGCCGCTTGGCTTCATAAAGTGCCTCGTCTGCCCGGGCGAACAAATCCTCGTAGCTTTGGCCGTGAGCGGGATATTGGGCCGCACCAATGCTGATGGAGAACGCGTGGTGTTTGCCTTCTTTATGGAAGACTCGGGTAAGTCTGCGGCATAGTCCCAAACAGTGCCGTTGGAGAATATCGGTATTACTCATGCCTGGCAGGAGGATAACGAACTCATCTCCTCCGATGCGTCCTTTGATGTCGTTTTGCCGGAAATTTTTGTCGATGGACATACCAATTTCGCGTAATACTTTATCACCAAAAAGATGACCAAAGGTATCGTTGATGGTTTTGAACTCATCAGCATCCACAATCAGCAGACTGGCTGAATCGGTTTCGGGACTTATTTTACGCAAAGCTGCACGAATACGGGCTTGAGCTGTTCCACGGGAAAGGAGTCCGGTCAGTGCATCGGTATTAGCCCGGCGGCTGATGCGTTCCTGCCAGAGCTTCTCTGCCTGGATATTGCGGATGTTGCCGAAGGCCATCATGGGACGCTTGCCTTGATAGTAAGTGACTAAATGCACTTCCGACCAAAGCCATAAAGGTTTTTTGCTGCTGCGCAGGCGCAGGCGGGCAGAACTATGGTATTGTTTCCGCGGAGTGCGGCGCGCGTGATAGAGACGGTGTAAATAATGTTCAAGCATACCGGCATCATCCGGATGAACCAAGCCGCCCAAAGTAAGTTGGGTAGATGCATAGTGGAAATGATCGGGTAGGGCATAACGATGCTTGTTGCTGGCGTCTCGGAGCTTGAACGTATCGGCAGTCAGATCCCATTGGAAAAAGATAACATTATCTGCTGATTCTAGTGCTTCGTATACTGTAGGATTAAAATTGATAGGGATGACTGCAGAGGACTGAGTCATATGCTGCTCCTTAATCTAGCTAATTTGTATGTAAATTAATTACAATTATAGCAATTCGTCGGATGACTTGCAAGGGCGATTTAGGACTAAAGAACCAATAAAGCAATTTATGGATAATGAAATGCTTTAATTTTTAGCTGAAAATCTTAAAAACAGGATTAGTATAACAGATTTTTCTTAAAGGAGCTTTAGAACAGGAAGAATTTGGGAAAAATAAAAGGAAAATCATTAAAAAGCTATGGATAGCCTTTTTTTGTCGGTTGTGCTAAAATGTAAGCTAGTATGTAAGAAAGGCGGGGATCCTGATGAAAATAACGATTGGCAGCGATCATGGTGCTGTCCAGCTCAAAGAAGAAGTCAAGATGGTTCTGAAGGAGTATGGTGATGTTGAGGTAACAGATGTGGGCACCTTTGGTACCGACTCGGTTGATTACCCTGATATTGCCGAAAAGGTCTGCGGTGATGTCGTAAGCGGCAAGGCTGACCGCGGCATTGTGCTCTGTGGCACGGGCATTGGCATTTCCATTGCCGCCAACAAAATCAAGGGCATTCGCTGCGCCCTCTGCAATGATGTGTACTCGGCCAAGATGTGCCGTCAGCACAACGATGCCAACGTGCTGGCCATGGGCGGCCGCGTAATGGGCTTTGGCCCTGCCGGTGAAATCGTCCGGGCCTTTGTGGAAGGCAAGTTTGAAGGCGGCCGCCATGAACGCCGGGTAAATAAAATCATGGCGTTGGAAAAATAATAAGCCAAGATTAAAGCAAGTAAGGTAGTGAAAGTAAGGTTAAGTTTTTTGGTCTGAGCCAAGGGCTCAAAGGAG
>DFHU01000008.1 GCA_002373045.1 Pseudoselenomonas ruminantium
CTTGTAACGAGAGCAACGAGTTCTTGCCGCTTGCCTAATCCGTAGCTTGGGGCGAACGGGGAGTGATTTTTCTGTAGGGAGCGACTGCCTGAACGTAGTGAAGGCCGGCCCCGGCAGAAAATGCTAGAAAATACGCTGAAAGAAGCGCCGTTGGCCTGCCCGGCGCAGGTAACTGGACAGCTCGTCTTTACGAGGGGGTCGTTTAGCGGAAAACAGAAAAATTACTCCCCGTTCACCCCGAACAACGCATGGACGGGATACCTTCAGCACAAACTGCCCGATAAACTGCAATTTAATCGATGCAATAAGCCCGTGGGGCTGGTGATATTTTCCAGGAAAATATCACCAGCCCCACGGGCGTCTTATAACATCGGTGTAAACCACCAATTTATGCGTTCTTCTTCGCCGTCTGCTCCGCAATCTGCTGCCGCACAGACTCCTGCGTTGGCGCTTCATAAGCTGGCTTGGGTGCAGGCCCAGCTTCCGGCGTTATATTCGGCGTAGACGCTGCCTGCTCTGCGCTGGCCTCCATAGACTGATGGCTTGGCGCCGCAGCCTGTGTTTGCGTGGCCTGCTGTGCAGGTTGTTGAGCAGGCTGTTGCTGCACGGGCGTTTCCATCGGTGCATTAAGCGCCTGTGAGAAAGCATTCGTTGCTTTTTTAAACTCCCGCACACCCTTGCCTACAGAACGGGCAATTTCCGGTAATTTACTGGGGCCAAACACCACAAGCCCCACGATCAAAATCAAGATAAGTTCTGGTACACCGATTCCAAACATGGTGAATCTCCTCTCAACTTTCGCTTAAAAATCCCGGTCACCGATAAAATCCGCCACCTGTACAAAGGCCTCACGGATTTCAGCTGGCAGACCAGCCGGAATCACCTGACGCGCCCGTTCTAAGTATTCATCAGCCTTAGCTTTAGCCACTTCCACGCCATCGGTTTTACGGACAATATTCAAAGCCTGCTCGACCATCTCACTATCCATTTCCGGATTGGTAACAATAGCCTCCAGCTTCTCCGCATCCGGGCTGACATTTAACGCATGAATAACCGGCAGGGTCACAATTCCCTGACGGATATCATTGCCCGCTGGTTTACCAATCTGCTCCGACGTCTGCATGATATCGAGTACATCATCGGTAATCTGGAAAGCCATACCAATGCAGTGGCCGTACTCAGCCAGCTTTTTCGTATCTTCTTCTGGCAGGCCGCCCACGATACCGCCCAGTTCACAGCAGATTTCCAAAAAATCTGCCGTTTTCTTCTGAATGCGCTCGTAGTAATTATCCAAATCCTTAACCGCCTGATAAACCGTGTGGTCCTGAATAATCTCACCTACACTGAGGTTGCCCACGAGTTCTGCCAGGCGCTTTGACACATAATCACCATAGCCACCCTCTGCAATCAAAGCAAAGGCGCGGGCAAAGATATAATCGCCGCCCAAAATAGCAATCTGATTGTTCCACTTGGCATTAGCCGTAGGCTCTCCCCGGCGAGTATCTGCCTCATCAATCACATCATCATGCACCAATGAAGCGGTATGAATAAGCTCCAAAGCCTCCGCCAAAGGCAGGACTTTTTCCAAGGAAAACGCCTTACCACCTCTAGCTGCCAGTAAACAAAGCGCCGGACGAATCCTTTTTCCCCCGGCAGTAACAAGGTGTGTACCGACCTCGTTCACCAATTCCACTGGTGAGGAAACTGCCCCGATCAGCCCCTCATTCAGCACATCCAAATCACTCTGTATTACATCAAACATGGGGTTTGACACATTTATCACCTACAAAAATACAGTCTTTATAGCATTTCACGCATTTTATAATTGTACTACATTTCTGCTCATTTGTCATTGTTTATATTTATCGTTAAAGCATATTTTGCAGGAAAGCTTTCGTCCGTTCTTCCTTAGGTGCCGCAAAGAATGCCTCCGGCTCGCCCTGCTCCACGATATTGCCGTCCGCCATAAAGATTACCTGACTGGCTGCTTCGCGGGCAAACGCCATTTCATGGGTCACCACGACCATGGTCATATGCTCAGCCGCCAATTCACGCATGGTCTTTAAAACCTCGCCCGTAAGTTCCGGGTCAAGGGCCGAGGTCGGCTCGTCAAAGAGCATAATGTCCGGCTTCATGCAAAGCGCACGCGCGATAGCCACGCGCTGCTGCTGACCGCCGGAAAGCTGCGAAGGGTAGTAGTCGGCTCTATCCGACAGTCCCACCTTTTCCAACAGTTCCCGCGCATACGGCTCCACTTCACTGCGCTTTAAGCCCTTCACCTGCATGGGCGCTTCCAATAAGTTTTCCAATACCGTCATATGCGGAAAAAGGTTGAACTGCTGAAAGACCATGCCCGTGGAGGACAGGATTTCCCGTTCTGCCTTGCCGCTGGCATAAACAGCCTCACCGTTTTTGGTCTGCACCAGGAATTTATCCTTGATGGCAATGCTGCCCTTATCAATCGTTTCCAGTTTATTTATACAGCGCAAAAGGGTGCTCTTGCCGGAGCCGGACGGGCCGATAATCGCCAGCACTTCCCCGCGGTGTACCTCAATATCAATGCCTTTGAGAACTTCCAGATTATCATAAGCTTTATAAATCCCCGTCATTTTCAACATGACTTCGCCCGTATTAGTATTTGCCATAATGCGCCTCCAATTTCTTAAAGCCCCAGGTCAGAACAAAAGTCATAGCCAAATAAAAAATCGCCGCAAACAGGAAGGGCGTCATGTCAAATTCCCGCTGTACAATCGTACGGGCCACCCGCAAAAGGTCGTTCATGGCCAGAATATACACCAGCGAAGTATCCTTGACCAAATTGATTGTCTCGTTGCTAACCGGCGGCAAAACAATGCGGATAACCTGCGGCAGAATAATACGGCGCATGGTCTGCGGATAGCTCATACCAAGTGTCTTGGCTGCTTCATACTGCCCTTTGGGCACAGCCTGAATACCGGAACGGAAAATTTCGGCAAAGTAAGCCGCATAATTCAGCGTAAACGCGAGCAGCGCCGCGGCGATATCCGGCAGGCGTATGCCAATCATCGGCAAGGCAAAGTAAACAAAGAGCAGCTGCAGCATGAGCGGCGTGCCGCGCATAATCCAGATATAAAACTCGACAATCCGGCTGATGATTTTCAAGCTGGACAACCGCCCCAAAGCCGCCATCATGCCCAAAGGCAGCGAAAGCAGCAGGGTGACGAAAAATATTTCCAAGGTTATTTGCGTACCATCCAGCATCAGCAGGAAGATGTCAAAGAGTTTTTCCATATCGCTTACTCCTTTAGTGTCGTAAAGTGTTAATACATTAGATTATACACAATAACTCTCATCGTGTAAAGAAAAAATGACCTGTCGATTGACAAGTCATTCTCCTGTTAGTTATCCATTTGACCGGCAATTTCTTCCAGATATTCCCAGCGTTCCATAAGGTGTTCCACTTCTGCGGTGAGCCGTGCCTCCTCCTTGGCCAGTTCATTTAAGCGGCCAAAGTCGGTGGCATTTTCTGCCATTTGGAGCTGCACGACCTTCAGTTCTCCTTCCTTGCTAGCGATAATGCCTTCAATCTCCGCATATTCCTTCTGCTCCTTGAAGGTGAATTTTCGTTTGGGCTGCTCCTGCTTTTCTGCCGCTGCCGGTTTCTCTTTCGGCTTTTTCACAGCAGATTCAGCCGCAGGTGCTGCCAGTGCTTCTTCCTCGGCCAGCTTTTCCTTGTAATAGGAATAGCCGCCCGCATACATCCGCAGATTGCCGTCTGCTTCATAAGCAAAGACCTTGTTCGCCAGCCGGTCCACAAAAAAGCGGTCATGGGATACGAAGATGATTGCCCCGTTGAAATCATCAATAAAGCTTTCAAGCACGGCCATCGTTTCGATATCCAAATCGTTGGTCGGCTCGTCCAGCAGCAGGACATTGGGTTCCTCCATCAACACCCGCAAAAGATAAAGCCGCCGCTTCTCACCACCGGACAGCCGCCCAATCGGTGTCCACTGCAAATCACCGGGGAACAGGAAACGCTCCATGAGCTGTGAGGCTGAAATGCGCGTGCCATCCGCCAACGTGATAAAGTGCGCCGCCTCTTTCACATACTCAATCGCCCGCAGGCGCTCGTCCATATCCACCGCCCGCTGGGCAAAGTAGCCAATTTTGACCGTCTGCCCAATGGTTACCGTACCCGAAGTCGGCGCAAGCTGTCCCGCGATGATATTCAGGAGCGTTGTCTTGCCTGTACCATTGGAGCCCAAAATGCCTACGCGGTCGTTGCGCAGAACCGTATAGGTAAAATCTTTGACAATGGTACGCCCATCCACTTCATAATGCACATGGTCCAGTTCAATGACCGTACGCCCCAGACGGCTGCCCGCCAGACCGATTTCCACGGTGCTGTTATCGATATTTACACTTTGCGCTTTGACTTCCTCATAGCGCTGAATACGCGCCTTCTGCTTGGTGGAGCGGGCCTGTGCCCCACGGCGCAGCCACTTTAACTCGTTGCGCAGGAAATTCTGCCGCTTGGCCTCCGTGGACTGCTCCCGTTCCAGACGTGCCGCCTTCTGTTCCAGATACTCCGAATAATTACCCGTATAGGTATAGGCACTGCCCTTGTCCAATTCCAAAATCTTCGTGGACGTATTATCGAGGAAATAGCGGTCATGGGTCACCATGAGAATGGCCCCCTTAAATGCCCGCAGATATTCTTCGAGCCAGCCAATGGTTTCGCTGTCCAGATGGTTGGTCGGCTCGTCCAAAATCAATAAATCGCAGGGCTGAATCAACGCCGTTGCCAGTGCCAGCCGCTTCTGCTCGCCGCCAGAGAGCGTGCCTGCCTTGGCGGTGTAATCACGAATGCCGAGCTTCGTCAATACAGTCTTGGCCGCACCTTCGAGCTGCCAGCCGTCATGTTCATCAATCACCGCCGTATGGCGCATGATTTCCTGCTGCGCTTCCTTGTCCTGCGGATTTTTCTCCACTGCCGCCATCGCCAGTTCATAGCCCCGCAAAGCCTGCATCAACGGCGACATGCCGCGGAATACTTCCATGAGCACTGTGTTTTCCGGCTCAAAGACCTTGTCCTGTGCCAGATACTCAATCCGCAGGCCGCGCATGGTGGTGATTTCCCCGGCATCCACAGGAATCAGTCCTGCCACCGCCTTCAAAAAGGTACTCTTGCCCGTGCCATTCACACCGACAATCCCGACCTTATCCCCGGCATCCATACTGAAATTCACGCCGTCAAAGAGAACTTTCTCTCCATAGCTTTTGGTAAAATTTTCAATGGTTATAATCATATACGACTTCCTAACTATTCCTTACCCCAATAAATGGGCAAATTTTTTCTGCACCTGCCGGAGCCTTACTTCCAGACATACCGCACCGATAACAATGCCCGCAATCAGGCCTATCCAGTAGCCATACGGCCCCATATCGGTATACTTTGCCAGTCCCCAGCCCAGGGGCAGACCGATAATCCAAAACGAGAGCACCGCGAGCATAAAGGTCACATGAACGTCCTTAAAGCCTCTGAGCGCCCCCTGCAATGGCGCATTTATGCTGTCAGCAAACTGCATAAAGACCGCATAAATCAAAAAGACGGACAGTATCGGCTGCACTTCGGCACTGCTGGTATAAAGCGCAGCGATTTCATCGCGGAATTGCGTCAAGAACAGCGCCAATGTTCCCACGCTGAAAAAGGTCAGATAACGGCTGAGCTTGATGTACTGCCGGGCATCTGCCAGACGCTTAGCCCCCACTTCATAACCGACCAAGATGGTCAGTGTCATGCTCACAGCCAATGGCACCATATAGACAATGGTCGTAAAGTTCATGGCCGCCTGATGGGCCGCGACAATCGCCGTACCATAAGCCGTCATAAAGAGCCCCACCGCGCCGAAGATACTTTGCTCGCAGAACATCGTCGCGCCAATTGGAATCCCTACCCCCAGCTGTTTTTTCCATTCGGCCAAATGGATTCCCGGCAGATGACGGAACACATGATAGTCCTTAAAAGGATGCATCCGGCTGACCACGATGATATTTAAAATGAGATTGAGCGTCAGCGTAACAGCCGAGCCAATCCCCGCACCGATACCGCCAAATGCAGGCAGACCAAAGAGGCCATACATAAAGATATAGTTCAGCGTGATATTGGTCGGCACCGTGCACATGGTCACGCACATCGTAAGCCGCGTATAGCCATGCGCATCAATGAAGTTGCGCAGCACCGAAGAAATAAAGATGGGAATAATCCCCAGTGACAGAAACATCAGATAGTGGCTCGTGATGTATTCCACCCGCGGCTCCAGATTCAGGAGCGGCAGAATATAGGGAACCGTAAGCCAGCCCAAGGACACAAAGCCCACGCCTAACGCCAAAGCCCAATAAAAGCCCTGCTTGACGATAAAGCCGATTTTATCCTGTTTACCGGCACCATAAAGCTGGGAAATAGTCGGCGTAAGCCCCGATATTATTCCCAGAAAACTGCCGAAAAAGGGCATAAAGAGATTAACGCCCACAGCCACACCTGCCAAATCCTGCTGACTGATATGTCCGGCCATTACTGTATTAAAAAACCCTGTTGCCATTAATGACAACTGGGTTATAAAGATGGGCAAAAGCACCACAAAGAATTGCCGTGCTTTCGCCTTGTAACCAAAGGTCTGTTTCATCAGTTTTCATCCTTCGCGAGGCAACAGTTCTTATACTTCTTGCCGCTGCCGCAGGGACAAGGGTCATTGCGCCCAGCCTTCTGGCGGCGCACTTCAGCAAAGGGAATCACCTGTCCCATGCCACTCTTTGCGAAAAGTTCGCTCGGTGTATGGCCTTTGAGTGGCCAAAGATGGGTTTCGTTATTGTAGGCAATGAGCAGAGGAACGACTGCCTTCATCTTGGCTTCGTCCTTCATCATCCCAAGCTGTTCCAGATATTCAGCCGCTTCCGTCATCGAGCCGCCATTTTGCAGCAGGATAAAGATTTCACCGACGATATCGGCAGCCTTGAGCACATCACAGCCATGTTCCTTCATAAAGAACTGCGCCAGTTCTTTATATTCATTGGTATCGTCAATATGGTTGTCGGCACCGGCTTCAAAGAGCTGTTTGTAACCAAACTCTGCAAAATCCAGATTGCTGTGCTTACGCTGTTCGTCCTCTAATGCGTTTTCATCAATCAACGTATAATACTTCACGCCCTGCGGCAGTGCCACAATGGTGTTCGTCCAGCAGGAAGCATTGAGCATGACGCCGACAAAATCCTTGAAGGAGAGGTTTTCCCGCTGGTCCGCTTCGAGCTGTCCTGCCACTTTGGTATAAAGGGTTTCATAATCCATATAACCGCAGTAGAACAGATAACCGGCTGTCAGGCGAGTGATTTCCGTATTCATGGTTGCCAGCGCTTCAAAGTTCGGTGAATCCAGCTTCTTGAATTCATCACGGATTTCCTTCGGCATATACCAGACGAGCTTATCGCCATCCTTGCCGCAGGACAGCAGCCCCAAGCCACGCAGATAATCCAAACGTACGTCATCATCCCGCAGCTTATCGCTCTTGCCCTTTTCCAAAATGAAATGCTGGAAACACTCATATTCTTCGAGCAGAATTGACGGCAGCCAGATGCGGGCAAATTTCAGGATTTCCGGCACAAGCGTCTCTGCCAGTTCAGCCTTCTTTAGAGAGCTTACACCGCTGATGTTGAGGTTGTAACGGATATCATCCAGCTCAACCTTGGTCATGGCATTCAGCATTTCCTGCAGTGTATTCTTCTCCGGCAATTTATGGCGATAGAGGGCTTTCTTTCGCTCCTCCATATCTGCTTCCATCATCTGTGCAAGGGTTTCTGCCTGAGTCAATTCATTTTTCTGGTCTTCCATTGGTAATTCTAAAATCCTTTCTTTCCGTACATCTTAAAGGGTAATCTGTTCATCAGCCAAAGTAATCGGCAATGCCATCAGCAATGCCCTGCGCGGCTTTGCGAACACCTTCTTCGCTGTTCATGAGTTTCTCTTCACTTTCATTGGAGATAAACGCCAGTTCCACCAGGGTTGCAGGCATATCGGTATTCTTCACCACATAGAAATTGCAGCTCTGCGTTCCACGGCTCTGCGTTCCCAACTGGTCAATAACACCAGCGCGCACCTTATCGGCCAAAATGCGGGAACGCTTTTCGCCCAAAGAGTAATAATAGCCGGTAGTACCACGGGCAGCATTGCTGGTGAAGGAATCCATATGTATCGAGATGAAGATATCGGCTTTCTTTTCATTGGCGATATCACAGCGAGCCTGCAATTCTTCAATATCCGTAGCCTTAGCCCGTTTCTTGGACACCTCGATATCGGCGTTGCGGGTCATATAAACAGTAGCCCCCTCATTTACCAACAGGCGCTTAAGTTCATTCGACACCCGCAAGGTAACACTCTTTTCCATAACCCCTGTGGGGCCGATAGCGCCTGAATCACTGCCGCCATGGCCCGGGTCAATGACGATTACACGCCCTTTCAAGCCTGTAATCCCCGCCAGTTCATTATCCGTATCATCCTCTGCAACAGGTTTCTGCTCAGGTTCAGGGTCAGCCTGCGGCTCTGCCGGCGGAGCAGGTTCTACTACTTCTGGTTCAGGCTTTGCCGGTTTGCTCTCTTTATTGGGCAAGTCAATCTGAACACCATCGGAATTGGTGAGATTGCCGAAATCCATAACAATCCGCCCGGGAACTGTTCCTCCCTCCAGCGAAAACACATGGTAATTGTTTTTGCTGACCTTGGTCTCCACGACCACGCGAACCGTGTTTGGGTCAAACTGTGCGATTTTCACATTGCCGACGAAGCGGTTTTCAATATGAATATGTTTATCCACCTTCGGCGACAACCAGGCTTTTTCGATATCCACTACCACTCTGTCCGGTGATGACAGCACCATCTTCTTATATTTTACCGGCTTATCTGCATCGATAACAATACGCGTTTTATCCCCATCAAAACTATCACGAATACCCGTGATTTCCGCCATGCCGCTGACGCGTTCGCTAAAATCGCCCTCAGCCGCCAAGGCTGTCGACATGGGTAAAAGCAAACAAACGGCAGCGAGCAGAAAACGCTTTATATAAAAGAAAATCCGTTGCATAGAACTCCTCCCTAAACAGGACACATATATTCTATTATCAACTTTATTGCGTGAAAATGCAAGGGCCGGGAAGGATTTTTACTGTCAGTTCGTTATAAAAAGGCGGCGGGGCTGGTGATATTTTTCCGCAGCTTTTGACAAGCCTGTCTATGCGAAGGAAAAATATTACCAGCCCCACGGGCGTCCTGTATAGCAGAATGTAAACCTAACTGCCAACAACTACTATCTTCTTGCTTTTGGTTTGCCGAGAATTTCTGACCAGATAACAGCCTGTTGCAGGTTATTTAATGTCACCGTGCTTTGCGGGGCTGGCGTTTGTTCAGTCCGCTGCTTTTCTGCGCGGCTTTCAGCCTGTTCCCGTTGCTGTTGTTTTTTCTTCCTGCGCAACATTTCCTGATAGCGTTCCTGCTGTGCGCGAATTGCATCCTGTGTTTCCACTTCTGCCGTTGTCTGGATGTCCGACAGGGGCGGTGCACCTCGCAGTTCCGGGATTTCGATTTTCCTGCGCTCCCGCTTAGGCTGCGGAATGTCCGGCAACGGACGCTGAGGAAAATCCGGTATACGGCGTTTGGGAACCGGCTTTTTCTTATCCTTGCGGTCAGAGAAAATGGCAAAGAGAATAAAGAGGACGATGACCCAAAAGGAGTCCATGGGAATCCCCCCTTATTTTACCGGTGCCGCCGGCGCCTGCAGTTTACTGCCTGCACTGCTCGTGCTGATGGCATTGCGCATATCCGTATCCGCCTGCACATTGTTGAGGTTATAGTAATCCATAACGCCCAGCTTGCCTTCCCGCAAAGCCTGTGCCATAGCGTGCGGAACTTCCGCCTGTGCTTCGACGACCTTGGCTTCCATTTCCTGCGTGTAAGCCTTCATTTCCTGCTCTTTGGCCACAGCCATCGCGCGGCGTTCTTCGGCTTTGGCCTGGGCAATGCGCTTGTCGGCTTCAGCCTGGTCGGTCTGCAGTTCAGCACCGATATTGCGGCCTACATCCACATCGGCGATATCAATGGAAAGGATTTCAAAAGCCGTACCGGCATCAAGCCCCTTGCCCAGTACAGTTTTGGAAATATCATCGGGGTTTGCCAGCACATCATTATGGCTTTCGGAAGAACCAACCGTCGTGACGATACCTTCGCCGACGCGGGCGATAATCGTGGGTTCGCCAGCACCACCAACCAAACGGTCAATATTGGCACGCACGGTCACACGCGCCTTGATTTTGAGTTCAATGCCGTTTTTGGCCACTGCCGAAACCACCGGCGTTTCAATCACCTTCGGATTAACGCTCATCTGCACCGCTTCGAGCACATCACGGCCAGCTAAATCGATAGCCGCCGAGCGTTCAAAGGGCAGAGGAATCTGCGCACGGTGAGCCGCGATAAGAGCATCCACGACCTTATCCACGTTCCCCCCCGCAAGATAATGCGCTTCGAGCTGATTAACGGCTACATCAAGACCTGCTTTATTCGCCTTAATCAGCGGCAGGATAATCTTATTGGGCGGTACACGGCGCATGCGCATACCTACAAGCGTCATAATGCCCACCCGCACATTAGCTGCCAATGCAGAAATCCAGAGTCCGATGGGGACAAAATGCAGGAACACCATGACAAACGCAATAATCAGGACTAACAGAAAACCTGTTCCAATCAAACCGCCCATAAACAAAAACCCCCTTAAACTTGTCGTACAACTACACGGTTTCCTTCAACTGCCACCACTTGAACCTGTGCACCTTTCGGCACAAAAGCACCTTCGGAAACCACATCCACAGGCTTGCCATTCAACCGCACACTGCCGGAAGGACGCAGCTCCGTGAGCACTTCCCCGACAGCTCCTAGCAGGGATTCCCGTGGTGCCGCACTGACAAACCCGCGTTCCGAACGCGACTCATCTTTGAGCACCACTTTATTCCAAAGTTTACTCGATGGCAGGCGTTTCACAATCAGGGCAAAAATCACAATCGCCGCCACAAAGGAAATTAGCATGGCATACAGCGCATGAATATCGCCGCCCAAAGCCAATACCACACTGTAGAGCATCGCCGCTACCCCCAGTCCGGCTAAAAGCCCCACCGTCGGCAGCAGCATTTCCACAATAATACAGATAATACCGCCCATAAAAATGGCAATCTGATAAAGCGAAACCAGACCTTTCACATACTGGCTGCCCCAAAAGACACCAGCAGCCACCAGCCCCAACAAAATGCCCGCGCCCATGCCGCCAGTCTTAATCTCGACCATAATGGCCAAAAACATAATCACCAGCAAAAGCATCTGCAGCACCGGCATATTAATCGCCACATCCATAGCCTCACCCCCTTAGGAAATATTTCCACATTCCCCGCAAAAAATCCTGCCAAATGCAAGCACATCGTATTAAGCTCATGTAGGCTGACAATATTTTTCCGCAGCTTTTGACAAGCCTGTCTATGGCGGAGGAAAAACATTGCCAGCCTACATGAGCGCCTTAACACATCTATGTAACATACAATCTAAGCCCGCGCTGAGCCGGTGATGTTTTTCGTAGCGTTTGACCAGCCTGTCTTAGCGGAGCAATCGTATCGTACTAAGCCCGTGGGGGCTGGCGGTGTTTTTCCGTAGCGTTTGACAAGCCTGTCTCAGCGGAGGAAAAATACTGCCAGCCCCCACGGGCGTCTTATCACTACGATGTAACTCTTATCCCTGCAAGAAACTCTTTACAATTGTATTAACCATCTTCCCATCAGCGCGCCCCTTAACCTTCGGCATCAGCACGCCCATAACTTTGCCCATATCCTTCGGCGTAGCAGCTCCGGTCTGTTCCACAGCAGCCTTGACCAGTTCACGCACTTCATCTTCAGACAGCTGAGCCGGCAGGTAAGGCAGGAGCACGTCGATTTCCGCCTGCGTCTTTTCGACCAAGTCCTCACGGCCGCCCTTCTGGAATTCCTCAATGGAATCACGGCGCATCTTTACTTCCTTGCTGATAACCGCGATTACATCTTCCTCGCCGAGTTCCTTCTGCCCGTCGATTTCCTGCTGACGGATAGCACCGCGCACCATACGGATAACGGCCAGACGTTCCTTTTCCTTGTTCTTCATGGCTTCTTTCATATCTGCGGTAAGCTGTTCTTTTAACGACATATCTTCTTCCTCCAATATAAATCCATATAACAAAAAGACACCTGAAAATCTTACGATCTGCAGGTGTCTCGCGCAAATTATCTGAACTTGCGTTTACGAGCTGCTTCAGATTTCTTCTTGCGGCGAACGCTCGGTTTCTCGTAATGTTCACGTTTTCTCACTTCAGCCAGCGTGCCAGCTTTCTGGGACATACGCTTGAAGCGGCGGAGAGCACTATCGATTGATTCGTTTTTACCAACTTTAATTTCGTTTGCCATCTATTTTTCCCCCCCTCCACTTAACATGGGAGTTTGTGTTTCTAAAACTACACCACGATATTATACAATAGAGATGGCGAGCCTGTCAACACAAATCCGCACAAATCGTTAGCCTGGGGG
>DFHU01000010.1 GCA_002373045.1 Pseudoselenomonas ruminantium
GGAAAAGGACGAGCAAAAGGAACAGCTGCTGGAACATCTGCGGGAGCTGGCAAAACATGACCCCACAAAGACCAATATCGTGGATATTACCAGTCTGGGGCTCGTGGAAATCACGCGCAAAAAATCCCGGCAGAATTTAGACAGCATCATCTATAGTGAATGTCCCATCTGCCGCGGACGCGGGCGGGTGGAGTCGCCGGAAACGGTGAGCATCCGCATCGCCGCAGATATTCGCCGCATGGAGCATAAATCCCATGCCGAAGACGGCTATGAAATCGAGGTTCATGAGACGGTGGCCGAGGAACTTCGGCACAATCAGCTTTTGATGAATCTGGCAGCTGAATTTGCCATGGATATAAAAGTAAATGCCACACCGGGAATGCATCCGGAAAATTATGCCATCAATATGATGCGCATTTGACCGAGGGGGTTATTTGGTGACAGTGAAGAAAACACGCCTGTTGGCTGGCGTAATGGCTTTGATGACCGCAGTGACAATCCATATGGGCAGTGTGCAGGCTGCTGATGGCAGTGGGGCTGTGCGGATAAAATTTGGGCAGACGGCGGTACAAACGCAGCCTGTGCCGTCTGAAAGCAAAGGTCAGGAAGCTATGCCAATAAAAAATGTTCAATTGGTCTGGAAGGAAAT
Organism: Pseudoselenomonas ruminantium; assembly: GCA_002373045.1. Taxonomy (GTDB): domain Bacteria; phylum Bacillota; class Negativicutes; order Selenomonadales; family Selenomonadaceae; genus Selenomonas_A; species Selenomonas_A ruminantium_J. The sequence continues at coordinate 650 of DFHU01000010.1, forward strand.
TCCCAGCGCTGTGCGCTATCAGGTTGTTATCCTGAAGTCTGCTGAGGATACAGCAGCCAATATTGTCTTGACCTACAATCAGGTATATACCAATGGGGTAACGGTGGATTTGAGTTCTTTCGGTGCTGAGGCTGCCGGTTTTTATTGGAAGGTCTGCCCGCTGGACTATAACGGAAATCCCGTGGGTAATCGCCATTTTTCCAAGCCGAAACCCATTACCGAGGGCGGGACGGTGAATGTGACAGCTCCTCGTCCGACCACCCAGTTTGAACGCATGGATTATATGCCGCTCTATCCGGTTTTTTCCTGGATTCCTTACGGCAAGGCCAAACAGCATGAAGTAAAGGTTTATCAGGTAACGGACCAGGGCGATAAACTCATCCGTACCCTGCAGGGCGGTGAATATGATGTTTATGAGGATGGCGGCTACACCCTGCCGGGAAAATATTACTGGCAGGTGCGCTCGTTAGCCGCTGATGGCGGTCCGCTTAGCGGTTGGTCAGAAAAAAGCTATTTCACCGTGGAAAGCGGGAAAGCGCCGATTGCCGCGCTCGGGGACAGCATCACGCATGGCGGCGGTGCGATGTCCGTATCGCCGGGCTATCTGCTCTACGATTGGGAGTCGTATAGTCAGGTGCCGGTAAAGAATTTGGGTTTTAGCGGTAATACCACGGAGGCTATGCTCGAACGCTTTGAACGCGATGTACTGCCGGCTTCGCCGCGCGTGTTGGTGGTTATGGGCGGGGTAAACGATTATCGTGCCGGTGTTTTTGGTGCCCAGACGGTAGCGAATTTGCAGGCCATCAAGGAAAAATGCGATGCTTATGGTATCATTGTCGTGTTTTTGACGCCAACACCCATCAATCCTACATTGATGGTCAGCCGGGCACAAATTGAACGCCCCCCCTATGACTGGCAGGTACATCAGCAGTATGTCAACGCTTGGATAAAACGCCAGCAGTATCATGTGGATGTAGCGACAGCGCTGACGGATAGCCTGGGCAATCTGCGCTCGAATTATACGACCGATGGCCTGCATCCGGATTACTATGGGAAGAAATATATTGGGGAACAGGTAGGCCGGTATTTACAGCTGCATTTTGCCTGGATTACCAATACATTGACCAAAAAGCCGATACCGACTTATAGCTACTGATGAAAAGGCGCGTGAGCGCCTTTTTGTCGTATGGTATGGGATTTTTAATCGAAATTTAATGACTTTGTCAAGAATATTGCTTAAAATAAGTAGTATAATATACGATATAAATAATAGAAAACAATCATCGGGGAGTGTGAAGGCCATGTGGAGAATAATATGGGGATTGGGGCTGGTATTTTCGTTTTTTTGGATCAATGTGTGCTCAGCAGCCCCGCAGATGATAACGGCCAGCGGTGTATATGTGATGGGGGAAAACGATTCGCCCAAAATTGCGAAAGATGCTGCGCGGCAGGAAGCGATGCGGGCGGCTACAGAAAAAGCGGGGGTATATGTGGAGAGCTATTCCCGCACGCAGAATATGGAGCTGAGTGCCGATGAAGTGAAGGTTATTTCCGGTGCTGTACTGAAGGTCCTGCAGGAAAAAGCCGAGCCGGAATTAAAAGACGGGGTCTGGAAGTACAGCGTAACCTTGACCTGTGAAGTGGATACGGATAATATTGACCTGAAAAATTTGCTGGAAAACCGCAATAAGCTGGAAAAATTACAACAGGAACGTGACGCCCTGAAAAAGCAGAATCAGGAGCTTTTGGAAAAGTACAAGCAGGCCAAGGGGCAGGAAAAGGAAAAAATTGGCACGGAACTCGAATCCCAGTACTCGCTGCAGGATGTCTTTGACCGCTGTGCGCGCTTTATTCAGCAGGGAGAACAGCGGCGGGCCATCTTTGAACTGAACAAGGTCATAAACGATCGCAAGGTAACGGATAGCCCATTAGCTTATGCATATTATCTGCGGGGGCGTGCCTATTATGAACGCAATATGGACAATGAGGCCCTGACGGACTTTGCTGCGGCAGAAACAACGCCGCATAATGACAAAATCTATCCCGTTTGGCGCACCCATTACTATCAGGGATTGATTTATTCGGATAGAGAACAGTGGGAACGGGCTTATCGGGAACTTCAGGTGGCCTGGGATGCCTGCGGGCATCAGGACGAGGAAATTGAGGAGGCTATGTTGCGGGCAAAACGTCACCTGCAGAGAGGAAATCCAGAGCCGCGCAGGCGGACACCGCATCAGAAAACCAAGGAAACAGACTGGGAAAAAGTCGTTTCGGATGTGCTCATCGGCATTCTTCAAAAAGAAGCGGCAAATTGGTAGGAAATTTATTTGCAGAAGCTTGATTTTTTCGGAAAAACAAGGCAAAATATATAGCAGAGTTTTTTAGGTATACAAGGACGAATGAGTGTATGCAAATATACCAGATGATGCAGACTGCAGTGCTGGTGGTGGACGGCCGTGACGGCGACCGGATGCGGCTGCAACAGATACTTGAACCCCGTGTGCAGTTTAACGGGGTTCAAACCGGTGCTGAAGCACTGGATTATGCGAAAAAAAACGATATTGATTTGCTGCTGTTGGCGGTAAAGCTGCCCGATATGGATGGTTTTGAGCTTATGCGCACTTTGCGCAGGCAGCCGAAGTTCAAAGATTTGCCGATTATCATGCTGACTAGTGACCAGACGCAGAAGGCGGAAGCCGCTGTGGCTATGGCAGGTGGTACGGATATTATTCGCAAGCCGTTTATTCCGATTATTGTAGTCAAAAAGGTGGAGCAGGTACTGGAGATGGAATACCTGCACCGCAATTTAAAGCAGGAAGTTCATCGGCAGACGCAGCTGGCAGAGGAGCGTCTGGCGGCCAGTGAGCGGCTCTTTGAAGAAACCGTGATGACTTTAGCAAAGACCATCGATGCGAAGGATGCCTATACGCGTGGTCACTCACAGCGGGTGGCAGCGTATGCCCGGCAGATAGCAGAAAAATTAGGCTGGCTTGAGGATGAGCAGCGCAAAATTTATTTTATGGGATTGTTGCATGACATCGGCAAAATCGGTGTTCCAGAGGCGATTATCAATAAGACTACCCGTTTGACGGATGTTGAGTATGGTCAGATAAAGCAGCATACGGTGATTGGCTCGGAGATTTTGGAATTGATTGCCGAGTTCCCCGAACTGGCTGTGGGCGCTCGTTCCCATCATGAGCGTTATGATGGCAAGGGGTATCCGGATGGGTTTGCCGGCAGTCAGATTCCTGTGTATGCCCGGGTTATTGCCGTGGCTGATGCCTATGATGCCATGACATCACGTCGCAGTTATCGTGATGTACTGCCACAGGATGTAGTGCGTGGTGAAATTGCCAAGGGACGCGGTACGCAGTTTGACCCGCAGTTTGCGGATATCATGCTGCAGATTATCGATGAAGATAGTGAGTATCTGCTGCATGAGCGGTGAAAATAAGACGAAACTGGTCGGTCAGCGGTCAGTTTCTTTTTTATCTGTTGTTCCTAATTTTGCTCCTGTACATAGGAGGATTATGGGATTTATTGTGGAATAATAACAAAGAGTTAAATTTAGAAGGGGTGTTTCTTTTATGAATCGTTGGGCAAAATTTTTTGCATGTGCATTGTTGGCAGCAGTAGTGACGGGAACCGGAGTTACTGCCAGCGCGATGAATATTACAGGAGTCAGTCAGGCTATGACCGTTGGGAGTAAGACGGTTACCGCCAGTGATGAAAAAGGAGACAAGGTAAAATTTGTCTCCGATGGGAAGATTCTGCGCTTGATGAGTGCAGACGGCACGAAGGACTTCCTGTCGTTTAACAGTTTTGATGGCATTTACAGCGGTGTGGATTACAGCGTAAGAGCCATTGAAACTACTGACCCGACCATGCGTTTGTTTGAAATTGCCGCTACCCGTGAGGGCAAGAGCTGCGGTTATTGGCTGGTGGGCAACCACATTGGCGGGGCCTGGACGACTTATGTGTCCTGGAACAGCTTTGCCAACTTGGGATTCCGTACCGACCGTTGGCATGACCTCAAGGCCACGATTGAAAATCAGCAACTTGTGATTACCAGTTACAATGGCTATGGCAAAATGGACTGGCGTGCACAGGTATTCTGGAATGAACAGGATGGCTGGTTTGGTCTGAAAAGATTTTAAAAAAGTTATTGACAAGAATGGCCACTCTCGTCTATAATATAGTCTGTCAGTCACGAGAGTGGCAGATGTTGCTGATTTAGCTCAGTTGGTAGAGCAGCTCATTCGTAATGAGCAGGTCGTAGGTTCGAATCCTATAATCAGCTCCATAAATATTGCTGATTTAGCTCAGTTGGTAGAGCAGCTCATTCGTAATGAGCAGGTCGTAGGTTCGAATCCTATAATCAGCTCCATTGAGATTCAGAGCTCCGCGGTTTGCGGGGCTTTTTTGCTGTGTTTACATCAATATGCTAAGGCGCCCGCCCCACTGGGAATAACTTTCTTTCGCTTAGACAGGCTTGTCAAACGCTACAGAAAGTCATCCCCAGTGGGGCGGGCTTAGTGCGTTTTGGGTGCATTATTGTGGTGATTGGAAAAACAGTTTTACAACTGCAGTCAGTTTCCGGCGTTCCTCATCTGTGGGGGTGCGGCCAAAAATCTGGTAGTCGCCGTTTTGCAGGAAATGGGCGAGGTCGGGCAGGTGGTTGGTGTTTTTAGGCTGATGTCCCAGCAGGTAGTCGAGCGATACGGCAAAGTAATCGGCAATCTTTATCAGCATTGCCATATCCGGTTCATTGACGCCACATTCATAACGGTTGTATGTGTTCGGTTTTATTTGCAGGGCTTCGGCGATTTCCTTTTGTTTTATGTCGGAATCTTCGCGCAGGGCACGCAGTCTCTTTGTAAACATCGGTAAAACTCCTTTTGCCTTTTAGTTTAGCAAAGAAGGCGTTTTATGCTTATTAAAGTGACGAAAAAGGAATTTACACATTGAAAAATACTAAAATATGAATATAATAATATTGGAGTGATAAAAAAGAGATTTTTGGGAGGCGTTTTACTTGGTATTTTCATCCACGGTATTTTTGTTTCTGTTTTTACCGTTGACTTTATGTATCTATTACAATCCCTGGCTGACGGGGCGGCGGTTTCGCAATGTGTTTTTGCTGCTGGTGAGCCTCTTTTTTTATGCGTGGGGTGAGCCGGTATTTGTGTCCTTGATGGTCATTTCCATTGTTGTGGCGTTTTTTGTCGGGCAGCATTTGCATGATGAAAAACGTAAATATTGGTTAGGTGCGGGTGTGACTTTCCATGTGGGCCTGCTCTTTGTCTTTAAGTATCTGACCTTTGTTCTTGGTCAGCTTGGACTGCTGGTAGGAAGTTTGGAAGGCTTTGCCATCGCCTTGCCCATTGGCATTTCTTTTTTCACCTTTCAGCTGTTGTCCTATCTTTTTGATGTGTACTATGACAAGGCAAAGGCGCAGGATAATATTTTGAATTTGGGACTGTATGTAGCGCTATTTCCACAGCTGATTGCCGGACCGATTGTGCGTTATGATGCGATTGCCGCTGAGATTACGGCACGCAAAGAAAACCTCACGGATTTTTCCGAGGGGATGATGCGGTTTATCTATGGCTTGGCGAAAAAGGTGCTGATTGCCAATTATATGGGACAGCTGGCGGATACAATCTTTGCTATGGACGGCAGTTTATCCGTAGGAACGGCATGGCTTGGTGCTATTGCCTATACTTTGCAGATTTACTTTGACTTCTCCGGTTACTCGGATATGGCTATTGGTTTGGGGCGGATGTTCGGTTTCCATTTTGCCGAGAACTTCAACTATCCCTATATTGCCAAAAGTGCTACGGAATTTTGGCGGCGGTGGCATATCTCCCTTGGTTCATGGTTTCGGGATTACGTTTATATTCCTTTGGGGGGCAACCGCTGTTCTAAACTAAGGTGGGTGCTTAATCTCTTTGCGGTGTGGGCGCTTACCGGTATTTGGCATGGGGCGAACTATACCTTCCTTGCCTGGGGATTATTTTACTTTGCCTTGCTGATGGTCGAAAAATTTACCCGTCTGCCAGAAAAGTTGGGGTTCTTTGCCCATATCTATGCCATGGTGGCTGTGATGGTCGGCTGGGTGATGTTTCGCTCGGAAAACTTGGGCGCAGGACTTAACTATATCGGCATGATGTTCGGTGCGGGCAGTTTGGGGCTGACGGATGACTACTTCTGGCTTTATTGGGGACAAACGTACAGCGTGCTAATAGCGGGCATGATTCTTTCCATGCCAGTATTACCATGGCTCAAAAAGAACGGTGGCAGATTGGTGGAAAATATTGAACCTGTGGCGGCGTTGGGCTTGTTTGTGCTGACTTTGGTGGTGGCAGTAAGCTCCAGCTATAATCCGTTCATTTACTTTAATTTCTAAGGGGGAGCAGGGATGCGAAAGTTGGATAGACGGCAGGGATTAATGCTCTGCGCGGCAGGCTTATTGATGGTCGTGATGCTGACGGTGTTTGTGCGGTTGGGAACAACGCATATACTGGTTAAACGAGTGCATATGGATAACTTCATTACACAGACCGTTTTATGCGGTAGTGAGGATTTGCAAAAAATCAAAAAGTCTGAGGACGAAAGTGTAAAAATCGAATGGGAGAAAGCCTATCCTTTTGCCGATATCGACCGCGTGAAGAAGCGGGAATGGCTGTTGGCACAAAAGATAGAGAAGAAAGCGGAAAATATCGAAAAAAGAATTGACGAATGGACAGGAAAAAAATTACTGGGCTATTACAAACTGGCAGAAGCTGGGCGCGGATATGCGGATGGAATTGGCTGGGGACTAATCAGACCAGATAAAGATGCATTGTTGCCGTTTGGGGATGGAGCGTGGACTTTCGTATATCCCCGGGACAAGGATGCCATTCAGGAAAAGTCTGCATCACTGTTTGATTTAGCGCAAACCGTAGCAGAAAATGGTGGGCAATTCCTGTATATTCAAGCCCCTTTTAAAGTAGACCCTTATGGGGATTTAGCGGTTAATGGCAGGTTCGACTTTTCCAATCAGAATTGTGATGATTTACTGGAACAGCTGCAGGCACATGGAATAGCAACTTTGGACTTGCGGCAGGACTTGCACCGTTGGGCGCAGGCAGAACATAGCAGTTATCATGATTACTTCTTCCGCACAGACCATCATTGGAAACCGGAAACTGCCTTGCGGGCAGCGAAAGTGGTAGGGGACAAACTGCGGGAGTATGATATTCCTGTGGATGACAGCCATTATGATTTACAGCAGTTTGATGTGGAAGTTTTGCCGGATTATTTCTTAGGCAGTCAGGGGAAAAGAGCTACATTGTCCAGAGCAACACCGGACGATTTTTCGATATTGCATCCGAAGTTCCCCACAGAAATCACGTTGGATATTCCTGAGAAAAATATTCATGATAGTGGGGATTTTGAACTGGTCTATGATAAGAAACATGTGGAGCGGTGTGATTATTATAATCTGAATCCCTATGCTATGTATGGCTATGGTGATATGCAGGTCATGGATATCGAAAATCTGCTGATGCCGCCAACGGATAAGAAGGTGCTGCTCATCAAGGATTCCTTTTGCGATACCATGGCACCTATGCTGTCATTGGGGATTCGTAACTTGATGACTCTTGATGTGCGGCATTTTACCGGTAGTGTAAAAAACTATATTGCTGTGCATAAGCCCGAGGTGGTGATTGTGATGTATACGGGGTCGCTATCCGGTAGGATTGACTGGTCAAGCCACAAGGATAAATTTGATTTCCGCTAGAACAAAGCATTAAGCCGAGGGGGCAGATAATGTTTTTCCGATGCGTTTGGCAAGCCTGCCTAAGCAAAGGAAAAATATTATCTGCCCCCTCGGCGTCTTATCGTTTATGAAGTAAGAGGAAAATATTTTTGACATTATATTCAGGTACTTTTATAATAAGCTTGGAGCAAGTAACCATGATTGGTACGGAGCAATGACGGCTGTTGGGACTCCGGTGTTTTCATATAGATGACACTATCCGGAAAGGAGGAAACTCCAGAACGGAAGGAGGTGCATGTTTCATGCACAAGCAGGGCTATCTGATTCAGTTAATCAAGACAGTCTTCCCCAACCCGACTTGGCGGCAGGTAATGGCAACGATAATCATCGTTTGGTGTTTGCTGATACTGACCTTTGCAGGGCTAGGCATATTTGATATGCACATAGCTGACAAAGTAATGTATCTTGTGGGGGCCACGCTAATCGGACGAGGGTTAAAATACATCTTTGGGCATGAAAAAACCGCCCCATAAGGCGGTCCTCCCAAAGAATAAAATATGTTTCAACCTATCGAGCTATCAGCTTTCGCCAAAGCTGTAGTTCATATATAGCTACAACACTGGGCAGCCGTCATTGTGGCTTGCTCTTTGTGTTGTCTGATTACTTTCTGTACTTAAATTATAACAGTTTTGTCTGTTTAGTCAAGATTTTCCGCTAGAACAAGCATTAAGCCGAGGGGGGAGATAATGCTTTTCCGGTGCGTTTGGCAAGCCTGCCTAAGCAAAGGAAAAATATTATTTGCCCCCTCGGCGTCTTAGTGCATGGGAATGTCATGGAAATAAAAAAGAACTGCATTGCAGTTCTCAGAATTCAAAGTGGCGGAGTGGGAGGGATTCGAACCCTCGCACCAGTTACCCGGCCTAACGATTTAGCAAACCGTCCTCTTCAGCCTCTTGAGTACCACTCCATATGGCGGAGAGGGTGGGATTCGAACCCACGCACCTGTTACAGCCTACCGGTTTTCAAGACCGGACTCTTCAACCACTTGAGTACCTCTCCGTAATTAACAGTAACATTATAGCAGGTTATCCGTAAACTTGTCAAATGATGGTGTTTGCGCTATACTATCATACGTTGCTAAATATTAAAGTAAGAATTTGCAAGTGCAGGAGTTGAGGGCGTTGAAAATTGCCTTTTTTGATTCCGGTATGGGGGGACTTTCGGTTCTGCATCATGCCATGAAGGTTCTGCCCCATGAGGAGTTTATATTCTATGCCGATGAGGATAATGTTCCCTATGGCACGAAAAGCACGGAGGATGTGCAAAGATTTGTGGGCGAGGCCTTTGACTTCCTATTGAAACAGGATGTAAAGGCTATTGTGGTGGCCTGCAATACGGCAACCTCGGTGGCGGTGGCGGAGATGCGCCGCCGTTATGATTTGCCCATTATCGGCATGGAGCCGGCAGCAAAGAAAGCGCTGGATATGGATGGCACGAAACGCGTGCTGGTGACGGCGACGCCGATTACGGTCAAAGGCCGCAAGATGGAACTTTTGATTGAAAAGGTGGATAAGGACCATCTGGTGGATCGTCTGGCCTTGCCGGAATTGGTGACCTTTGCCGAGCGTATGGAGTTTAACTCGCAGGCGGTGACGGATTATCTGCAGGAGCAGCTTCTGCCCTTTGATTTGTCGAAGTATTCTTCGTTGGTGCTGGGCTGTACGCATTTTAATTATTTCAAGGATACTTTGCGGGAGATTCTGCCGGAGAATGTGCAGTTCGTGGATGGCAATGAAGGCACTGTGCGGGAACTTATCCGCCGCCTGAAAGAACGCAATCAGCTGGAACATAACGCGCAGTCGGTAACGTATTTTTATTCCGGCCGTCAGGTGACAGACCCGATGGAATTGGAACGACTGCAAAAATGTCTTGTGCGGCTGGAAAAGATGTACCGGATTTAACTTGACTTTACCGGGCATTTGTTCTAGTCTATACAATGTGCGTAAAGTGTTAAGGAGGGTTTTTATGCCAGTAAATATTGAACATCATGTAAACTTCTACGACACGGACGCTATGGCAGTGGTACACCATGCCAATTATATCCGCTGGTTTGAAATCGGGCGGGTGGCCTATTTGCGCTCCATCGGCATTACCCTTACGGAAATGATGGACGATGGCTATGTGTTCCCCATTACGGACATCAGCGCGAAATACGTTTCGCCGGGGAAATTCGATGATAATCTGATTATCGAAACCACGGCAACGGCGCTTACAAAAGTAAAAATGTGCTTTAAGTACCGCATTTTACGCAAGGAAACGGGGGAGGTGCTCGTGACGGGCAAATCCCAGAACGTCTATACCAGTAAGGAAACGGGGCATATCACCCGCCTGCCGGAAAAGTATCTTACGCGTTTGCAGGCTGCTATGGATAAGGAAAAAGCAGCGGCAGAGGCGCAAAATAAAGAAAAATAATCAGGGAATTTTAGGGAGGAATTATAGTGGATTGTTTAACCTTAGTGTTATTAGTTATCCTGATTGTCATTTGCCTGACGAAATTATTCTTGGCCTATCTGGGAATTGAGGATATTCGGGTAGATGCAAGCAGCCCGGTGGAACTGGAGTCCAAGGACGAGAACAGTCTCGTGCTCTCCAAGAAACTGCGTTTCTATAATGAAGGCAAGCAGTGTGCTACCATTATGGATGCCATCTGCCGCAGCCAACTGCCCTATGAGCAGTACGACGGCATTGAAGTGCGTTCCAAGGCTGAACGCGAAGGCGAAGTCCGTGAGGATGATTACTTCGAGGCCGTAATCATTCAGAAGAAGGGTTACAAGGGCGGCGAAGACAGCCTGAACATCTTTGCCAAGATTAAGCTTACGCCGCGCAAGGGCATGAGCCTTGAAGAAGCACTGTCCCATATGGTTGACCTGCCGGTGGACTTCATTTGGCAGGAAACGGGCCGTACGGTTCAGCATTACAAGAAACTGCGTATTGAAATCACGGCTGATGAAATCGCCAAACTCGCTGGCGTTCAGCTGGTAAAGGATTAAGGAGGGCATAGATATGGCTGAAGAAATGAAACTTATCCCGGTGCCCACGCGCATCCTGACGGAAAAAGACGATATTGTGGATGCCATCGAGCATTATACGAAAGATAAAATCGGGGAAAATGACCTGCTCTGCTGTGCAGAATCCGTAGTAGCCATCACCCAGGGGCGTTTCGTACGTCCGGAGGACCTCGAAATCTCCGACCTGGCGAAATTCTGCTGCCGCTTTATCCCGGATTACGGTTCCTTGGCTTCGCCGCATGGCATGCAGTCCCTGATGGACGTGGAAGGCAAATGGCGGGTAGCCTTTGCTCTGTTCGCCGGCTTCATCGCCAAAATCTTTGGCAAGAGCGGTATGTTCTACGTTTGGGGCGGCAAGGAAACGGCCATGATTGACGATGTTACGGGCACGATGCCTCCGTTTGATAAATGTATCGTTTATGGACCGGGCGAACCGTACGAGGTCGTAAAACGCATCAAAGAACGTTTGGGCTGCTTCGGTGCGATGATTGCTGACGTTAATGACCTCAAGCGCAGCCGCGTGGTCGGCATTACCGATGGCGTAGACGGCGAGATTGCCCGCAACCTGCTCATTGATAATCCGTTCGGCAACGCTTCGCAGAAGACGCCAATCTGCATTATCAAGAATTATAAGCAGTATCAGGAAAGCAAATAAGTGATTGTAAGGAGAGCTGTGCTATCACGGCTCTTTTTTAGGAGTGATGATATGGAGCGTTTCAGGCATCGCGCTGCCGACGAGCTGCGCCCCTGCAAAATTCACCGCAAGTTTCAAAAATACCCTGCGGGGTCGGTGCTCATAGAGATGGGCAATACCAAGGTCATTTGCGCTGCAACGGTGGAAGAACGGGTACCGTTTTTTTTGAAGGGCACAGGCGAAGGATGGATTACCGCAGAGTATTCGCTGCTTCCCAGTGCCACCGGTACACGCACCCAGCGGGAGGCAGTCAAGGGCAAGCAGTCCGGCCGCACGCAGGAAATCGAACGGCTTATTGGCCGCTCACTGCGCTCTGTGGTGGATACCAAGGCGTTAGGCGAACGCACCATTATGATTGACTGTGATGTGATTCAGGCTGACGGCGGCACGCGGACGGCGTCCATCACCGGTGCGTTTGTGGCACTGGTGGAGGCGTGTTCGACCTTCTATCAGAAGGGAAATATCTTTCCCGTGAAGGATTTTCTTGCTGCTATCAGTGTGGGGATAAACAAGGATAACGAACCAATCCTTGACCTCTGCTATGAGGAAGATTCCACGGCTATGGTGGATATGAATGTCGTGATGACGGGTTTTGGCAAGTTTGTGGAAGTTCAGGGCACGGGCGAAGGCCGACCCTTTGACCATCAGGAACTGACCAGCCTGCTGGCTTTAGGGGAGAAGGGCTGCCGCGAGCTCATTTCCTACGAGAAGGATATATTGGGCGGTCAGCTGGTATGGCTGGTGGGCCGCGAGGGGTAATTATTCTAGGGGAGTTTTACATGAAAAAAATTGTTATTGCCACGAAAAATGCAGGCAAAGTCAGGGAAATGAAGGATGCTTTTGCGCATCTGCCTGTGGAAGTTGTGGCGCTTTCGGACTTCGGTCAGCTGCCTAACGCCATTGAAGATGGAGAAACCTTTGCCGAAAATGCTGCCATAAAGGCTAAATTTTATATGGAAAAAACAGGCTGTGCCTGTCTGGCAGATGATTCCGGGTTGGAAGTGGCGGTGTTGGGGGGGCGTCCCGGTGTGTATTCCTCCCGCTATGCCGGTTATAATGCGGAAGACTGGGCAAACAATCAGAAAATGCTCGAAGAACTCTGCATTGCGGATGTGGAAGAATCGCCGGCAAATTATCGCTGCAGCCTGTGTTTTGTCGATACGGATGGCACACTCCTGACTTCAGATGGCCGCTGCGATGGTGTGGTCAAAAAGATTCCCCGCGGCAAGAATGGCTTTGGCTATGACCCGTATTTCTATACGAATGAATATGCAGGGCGTACGATGGCTGAACTGACGCTGGAGGAGAAGACACGTATCAGCCATCGGGGGCGTGCACTGCGCAAGCTGACCCAGAAATTAGAGGAGCACTTGGCATGAAGATAGGTATTGTCAGTGACAGCCATGGCAGCTATTCGCATCTGGATTTGATGCTATCGCATAAGGATGCGGAGCAGGCAGAACTGTGGCTTTTTGCCGGCGATATTGCCATGGATGCTGATTATCTGGCTATGGTAACGGATAAGGAAGTAATCCGCGTGGCCGGTAATAACGACTGGCCGGGCGGGCGTTTGCCCGACTACGAAACCGTTGATATTGCCGGGCATACGATTTTGCTTACGCATGGGCACTTGTTTGGTGTGAATTTTGGCTTAAAGAATTTGCAGCAGGCGGCATTGGATGTTGGTGCAGATATTGCGGTCTATGGCCATACGCATGTGGCTGTAGAGGAGAATATAGGCGGTGTGCTTATCGTGAATCCCGGCAGTATTGCCCGCCCACGTGATGCGGCCAATGGTTCGTTCATGGTGATGGATTTGCAGCCGGATAAATCTCCCGTTGTAAAACGGATAAGAATATAAATAAATTAAATTTTATAATCATTATCAAATAGAAAAGTTTAATATTTTTTTCCAAAAAGTCCTGCTTTTAGCAGGATTTTTTTTACGAATATCTAATATAAATATTGATGTGATAGAAGTCACTCTTAGTGGCAACTAGAATCCATAAAAGTGAATTCGATTCACTATTTATGCGGTCCCAGCACATTTTCCGCAAACTTGAAAATCAATAGGAAATGTGTTATTATGGGCCTGCTGATGTGTGATAAAGTGTATTTATGGGAGGGATTACTTTGCGAGAAATTGACGCAAAACAAATCACGGAAACCGTGGCACAGATGTGCAAAGAAGCGGCCTATTACCTTCCGGATGACGTGTATAACGCCATGAAGAAGGCAAGAGAAACGGAGACTTCTCCGGTAGGTCAGAACGTTCTCGACCAGATTATCCGCAATGCGGAAATCGCCAAGGCTGAAGACCGTCCTTACTGCCAGGATACGGGCATGACCATCGTATTCCTGGAAGTCGGTCAGGATCTGCACATTACGGGCGGCCTCTTGGAAGATGCGGTAAATGCAGGTATTTCCAAAGGCTACACCGAAGGTTATCTGCGTAAGTCCGTGGTTGGCGAACCGCTCTTTAACCGTGTGAACACCAAGGACAACACACCAGGTGTCATCTACACGAAGATTGTCGCTGGTGACAAACTCAAAATCACCGTGGCACCGAAGGGCTTTGGTTCCGAGAACAAGTCTGGCGTTAAGATGCTGGTACCGGCTGATGGCGTAGAAGGCGTCAAGAAAGCCGTTATGGACATCATTCTCCATGCCAGCATGAATCCGTGCCCGCCGATGGTTGTCGGTGTTGGTATCGGCGGTACCATGGACAGAGCAGCCCTCCTTTCCAAACTGGCTCTGACGCGTTCCGTTGACGAGCGCAACCCGATGCCGGAATACGCCAAACTGGAAGGCGAACTCCTTGAACTCATCAATCAGACGGGTATTGGCCCCCAGCTGGGCGGCAACACCTCGGCACTGGCTGTAAACGTAGAGTGGGGTCCCACGCATATCGCGGGCCTGCCGGTAGCGGTAACCATTTGCTGCCACGCTATGCGTCATAAACAGCGTGTACTTTGATGGAAGACGGGAGGAAATATAAATGGCTGAACAGATTCGGATTCAGACTCCGTTTACGGAAGAAATGAGCCGCAAGCTTAAAGCAGGCGATGCGGTACTGATCTCGGGCGAAATCATCGCTGCCCGTGATGCTGCCCACAAGGCAATGACGGAAGCGCTTGCCCGTGGCGAAAAACTGCCGGTTGACTGGCACAATCAGATGGTTTATTACCTCGGCCCGACGCCGGCAAAACCGGGTGATCCCATTGGTTCCTGTGGCCCGACGACTTCCGGCCGTATGGATGCTTATACGCCGACGATGCTCGAACAGGGCATCAAGGGCATGATTGGTAAAGGCTCCCGCTCCAAAGAAGTGGTCGAGTCCATGAAGAAGAACGGCGTAACTTATTTTGCAGCCGTTGGCGGTGCAGCAGCGCTGATTGCTAAATCCGTCAAGAAATATGAAGTTCTTGCGTACCCGGAACTGGGCCCTGAAGCGGTGGCTCGTCTTACGGTAGAGGATTTCCCGGCTATCGTGGTAATTGACTGTGAGGGCAACAACCTTTACGAAACGAATCAGGCTAAGTATCGTACGCTGAAAGGCTACTGATAAATTAAAGTATGGTGGAACAAGGCGGGCACGAGATTTTGCCCGCTATTCCAGGAATTATTTTAGGAGGTATAGAATGTTTCACACAACTTTTTACGTGCGTCGTCTGCATTCATTAGTAGGCCTCTTGGCGCTTGGTATGGTGCTCTTTGAGCATATCTTCACCAACTCCATGGCCCTGGGCGGCGCTCCTGCACTTAACGGAGCCCTCGCAATGATGGAGCTCATCCCCAAACCGATTTTCCTCGGTCTGGAAATTGGTGCAATCGCTGCACCGCTGCTCTTCCATGCCATCTATGGCATCTACATTTGCCTGCAGGCTAAGAACAATCCGGGACGTTATGGTTACGTCCGCAACTGGCAGTTTGCCCTGCAGCGCTGGACGGCATGGTTCCTCGTTGTGTTCCTCGTTTGGCACATCTTCTATCTGCGTATCTTCACGAAAGGTATCGCCGGTACGCCGATTTCCTATGAACTCCTGCAGAGCTATTTCGTGGCAAATCCCGTATATGCCCTGCTCTACATCCTTGGCATGTTTGCTGCCATCTTCCATTTCTGCAATGGTATCACGACCTTCTGCATGACCTGGGGTATCGCTAAAGGTCCCCGCGTTCAGAATGTGATTGGGTGCCTCAGCATGTGCCTTTGCGCTGTGCTGTGCCTCGTGACGCTGGCATTTATGGGCAGCTACTTTGTGATGTAATTGCCTTGTGTATGGCAAAGTAAAGGAGAATTTCAATGGCTAATAAACCTGAAAAAAAGATTATTGTCGTAGGCGGCGGCCTCTCCGGCCTCATGGCTACGCTGAAAATCTGTGAAGACGGCGGTAAGGTTGACCTCTTCTCTTATTGCCCGGTAAAACGCTCCCATTCCCTGTGCGCTCAGGGCGGCATGAATGCCTGCATGGATACCAAGGGCGAGCATGACTCCATCTATGAGCATTTCGATGATACCGTATACGGCGGTGACTTCTTAGCTGACCAGCTGGCTGTTAAAGGCATGGTTGAAGCAGCTCCGAAGCTGGTCAAGATGTTTGACCGCATGGGCGTGCCGTTCACGCGTACGCCGGAAGGTGTGCTTGACCTCCGTAACTTCGGCGGCCAGAAGAACAAACGTACCGTATTTGCCGGCTCCACTACGGGCCAGCAGCTCCTCTATGCTCTCGACGAGCAGGTTCGCCGCTGGGAAGTTAAGGGCGGCGTCAAGAAATATGAATTCTGGGAATTCATCAAAATCATCAAGAATAAAGACGGCGTTTGCCGTGGTATCGTTGCGCAGAACATGAACTCCAACGAAATCGTGGCTTTCCCCGCTGATGTGGTAATCCTGGCTACCGGCGGCCCCGGTCAGGTATATGGCCGCTGCACGGCTTCCACCATCTGCAATGGTTCCGCAGTATCCGCTGTTTACCAGCAGGGCGCAGAAATCGGCAACCCCGAATTCCTGCAGATTCATCCGACGGCTATTCCGGGTTCCGATAAGAACCGCCTGATGTCCGAAGCCTGCCGTGGTGAAGGCGGCCGTGTCTGGGTATATCGCAAGAACCCCCAGACGGGCGAAAAAGAACGCTGGTACTTCCTCGAAGACATGTATCCGGCATACGGCAACCTCGTACCGCGTGACGTTGCTTCCCGCGCTATCTACAAGGTTGTTGTCCACATGGGCCTTGGCATGACCAATCCGAACCGCGTATATCTGGATCTGTCCCATATTCCGGCAGATTACCTCGAACGCAAACTGGGCGGCATCCTCGAAATGTACGATGACTTCGTAGGTCAGGACCCGCGTAAAGTGCCGATGGAAATCTTCCCATCCATCCATTACTCCATGGGCGGCATCTGGGTAGACCGTGAACATCACACGAACATCCCGGGCCTTATGGCTTCCGGCGAATGCGACTATCAGTATCATGGTGCAAACCGTCTGGGTGCAAACTCCCTGCTGTCTGCAACTTACTCCGGCACCATCTCCGGTCCGGAAGCACTGCGTCTTGCCCGCAGCGGCAAACTGGGTGATGCGCTCACGCAGGAAGAACTCGAAGCAGCCCGCAAAGAGTGCGTAGAAGAATTCGATAAGATTCGCAACATGAACGGCACGGAAAATGCACATCAGATGCACCATGAACTCGGTGACATCATGTACAAATATGTGTCCATCGAACGCGATAACAACGGTCTCAAACAGTGCATGAAAGAACTCCATGCCCTCCTCAAGCGTTGGGACAACATCGGTGTTACGGACCATGGCAACTGGGCAAATCAGGAAGCCATGTTCGTTCGTCAGCTCCGCAACATGATTATCTATGCAATGGCCATCACCAAGTCCGCTCTGCAGCGTGACGAAAGCCGCGGCGCTCATGCCAAGATTGTTCTGAAGTCCGACTATGACAGCTGGGATGCAGCGAAGAAGCAGGCCTTCGATGAGAAGAATGGCAAATACCATTTCGATGCCGAAACCGGCCGTGCGATGACGGATGATGGTAATGATGATTTGCTGTTCTTTGGCCGTGATGATGAGAAATTCATGCGCACCACGGTGGTATCTTTTGACGCTGCCAACAGTGAACCGGAAGTTTCCTATCGTGAATTTGAGCACTCTCTCATTAAGCCGCGTCTGCGTAACTACGCTGTAGCTAAGAAAGAGTAAGAGGGAGGACAAACAAAATGGCAGAACAGAAAAAAGTCAGATTCGTAATCGAGCGTCAGGATGGCCCTGATTCGGCACCCTATACGCAAGAATTCGATGTAGATTACCGTCCGGGCCTGAACGTTGTTGCCGCCCTGATGGAAATTCAGAAGAACCCCGTCACCGTTGACGGCAAGAAAGTTGCTCCCGTTGTCTGGGAATGCAACTGCCTCGAAAAAGTCTGCGGTGCCTGCATGATGGTCATTAACGGCAAAGCCCGTCAGGCTTGCTGCTCTCTGGTTGACAACCTCGAACAGCCCATCCGCCTGCAGCCGGCTCGTACGTTCCCGGTTATCCGCGACCTTCTTATTGACCGCTCCGTGATGTTTGAAAGCCTCAAGCGCATTCAGGGCTGGGTCGAAGTTGACGGCACCTGGGAAGTTAAGGATGCCCCGATTCAGAACCCGTACACCGCACAGACGGCTTACGAGATTTCGCACTGCATGACCTGCGGCTGCTGCATGGAAGCATGCCCCAACGTTGGCCCGCAGTCCGACTTCATCGGCCCGTCCCCGACGGTTCAGGCATATCTCTTCAACCTCCATCCGCTGGGAAAATTCGACGCTCCGAAGCGCCTCAATGCCCTGATGGAAAAAGGCGGCATCACCAGCTGCGGCAACAGCCAGAACTGCGTACAGGCCTGCCCGAAGAACATCAAGCTCACGACTTATCTCGCACAGCTTAACCGCGATGTGAATAAGCAGGCTCTGAAGAACATCTTCAACCATTAATTGCATATGCAATAGGCAATAAAGCCCCCGCCAAATGGCGGGGGCTTTGCTCGTTCTTTTTCGTGTTTTTCCTTGCTTATTACCCCTGTTTAGGTATAAAATATTAATAAGTGGGTATATTGCCCCAGTAGAAAATCGGCAATGTAGGATGATCATTATGAGAAAAAATAATCGTATTCCCCTGAGCCCTTGTCTGCGCCGTTTCCGGTTTTATTTTGACCTGTTGGGAAAGACGGCTAAAGACTATTTGTTTTTCACCGATTTACAGGAAAATCTGGTGATGGTATCGCCGAATCTGGTCAATGATTTTGACCTGCCCGGCGAAATTATGCATGATTTTGACCAGTATTGGGTACCGTTGGTTCATCCCGAGGAGAGGGGAACTTATCAGGCTTCCATAAGCAAAGTTCTGGCATCACAAGTATCTTGCGAACATAATATGGAGTATCGTGTCAAGAACCGCAAGGGCGAATATATCTGGATTTGCTGCCGCGGCAGAGTAGGGCTTGACCGGGAAGGCAGACCCTATATGTTTGTAGGTACGATGTCCCGCATGGCACAGCGCAATCAGGCAGACGAAGTGACGGGACTCTTAAACAAATATCAGTTTGAACACGCGGTAAAATTGGCGTTAGCGCAATACCGGGCCACCGGCGAAGGCGGGGCCATTA
Source organism: Pseudoselenomonas ruminantium (assembly GCA_002373045.1). Classification (GTDB taxonomy): domain Bacteria; phylum Bacillota; class Negativicutes; order Selenomonadales; family Selenomonadaceae; genus Selenomonas_A; species Selenomonas_A ruminantium_J. The sequence goes on from DFHU01000010.1 coordinate 19,829, forward strand.
TGGTTTTGGGACTGGACAATTTTAAGATTGTCAATGAAACTTACAACCGCATGACCGGGGATTTGGTTTTGAAGCGGGTAGCTGATGTAATCGGTAATGTTATTCCCTCGGAACTTACGTTGTTTAAGCTGGACGGGGATGAGTATGCCCTGATTTATCCGAATGCCAAGGCAGAGGATGTAGCAGATATTTTTGCCAGCGTGCAAAGTGCCCTGTCACGGCCTCAGGATATTGACGGTCATCAGTATTTTTGTACAGCTTCCTGCGGCACGGTGTTTTATCCGGAAGCCGGGAAGGATTACCTGGTGCTGCACAAACATGCAGAAGCCGCTATGGATATTGCCAAGCGGGAGGGCAAGAACCGCAATGTACTATTCAGCAAGGAGCAATATAACCGCTGGGTGCGTTCTATTTCCATGCGTGACAGCATTTGGGAGAGTGTGGAAAATGGCTGTGTGGGCTTCAGTTTGTTCTTCCAGCCACAGGTAAGCGCTGTAGACCAGCAGCTCATTGGGGCCGAAGCCCTGTTGCGCTGGAAAAATCCCAAGGGGCGTATGGTTGCACCGATGGAATTTATTCCCATTTTGGAAGAAACCAAGCTCATTATTCCTGTTGGCAAGTGGATTGCTGAAGAGGCTATCAAGACTTGTAAGCGTTGGCGGCGCTTTGTGCCGGATTTCCGGGTCAGCATCAATATGAGTTATGAGCAGATTAAGGATTTGTCCTTTAAGAACTTTGTGGAGGACTGTCTGGAGCGCTATGATATGCCGCCGGATTCGATTATTCTGGAACTTACCGAGAGCAAAATCGTGGCGGACTGGAGTTTTATCAACAAGCAGTTTGATTCCTTCCGTCAGATGGGCATTGCGGTGGCCATGGATGATTTCGGGACGGGCTATTCGTCTTTGGCATCGCTAAAGAACCTCTCCTGCGATATTGTAAAGATTGACCGGGAATTTGTGAAAAAGATTTTGGTAAATGATTTTGACCGCCGTCTGGTGCAGTATGTGGTGGATTTGTGTCACAGCATTGACATATCCTGCTGTATCGAAGGCGTAGAGGAAGAAGCCGAATATGAGCTTTTAACCAAGGAATGCAAGGCGGATTCGATACAGGGATATTTATTTGGTCATCCGGAAAGCGTACCCGATTTTGAAGAAAAATTCCTGCAAAGTTAAGATTGGAGAAAGAAACATTATGTCAAGAAACAAAGAACAGGAAGATATTTCGCTGTTAGGCAATAAGAAGGTTAAATACCACTATGACTATTGCCCGGAGATTTTGGAAACGTTCCAGAATAAACACCCGGAAAATGATTATTGGGTAAAGTTCAACTGTCCGGAATTTACGGCCCTTTGCCCGATTACGGGACAGCCGGATTACGCCACCATCTATATCAGCTATGTGCCGAATGAAAAGATGGTGGAAAGTAAATCACTGAAGCTCTATCTCGTGAGTTTCCGCAATCACGGGGACTTCCATGAGGATGTGGTGAACGTCATCATGAAGGATCTCGTCAAGCTGATGGAGCCTAAGTATATTGAAGTTTGGGGCAAATTCCTGCCCCGTGGCGGCATTTCTATTGACCCTTATGCCAACTATGGCCAGCCGGGCACGAAGTTCGAGGAACTGGCATGGCGCCGTTTTGCGGAGCATGATATGGTAGCGATGGATAAGGTGGACAACCGCTAATTGTATTCCGGGAGGAGATTCCTTGCTAAGACGTCAAAAACGCATTGCCCTGATTAACGATATAACGGGTTTTGGCCGTTGCTCGGTGGCGGTGGAACTGCCGCTGATTTCGGCCATGAAGATTCAGGCCTGTCCTTTGCCGACTGCGATATTATCGGTACATACAGGCTTTGAACACCACTATCTGGACGACTATACAGCGCGGATGAAGCCCTATATGGACAGCTGGGAGAAAAACCGGCTGTCCTTTGATGGTATTTGCACAGGCTTCTTGGGCTCTGTACAGCAGATTGCCATTGTGGAGGACTTTATCCGCCGCTTCAAGCAGCCTTCGACACGGGTGATGGTTGACCCCGTGATGGGGGATAACGGCAAACTCTACAGTTCCTATACCATGGAGATGTGTGCGGAAATGCGGCGTCTGCTGGCGCATGCCGATTTGGTCACGCCCAATCTCACGGAAGCCTGCATTCTGCTGGATATTCCTTATCCCAAGGATGGTCTGGTCAGCAATGAGGAGCTGGAATACATGGCCAGTGAACTCTCTGTACAAGGCCCGTCGCAGGTAATCATCACCGGGCTGCATGGAGAGGATTCCCTGCGCAACTTCATCTACGAAGCCGGACGGGGCAAGGTGCTGACGGTGGAAAAAATCGGCGGTGACCGGTCGGGAACAGGCGATGCCTTTGCGGCCATTGTGGCCGGGAGTCTCATCAACGGCGAAACCTTGGAACAGGCAGCGGTCAAGGCCGCCGAGTTTATCAATAAATGCCTGCAATATGCGGAAAAACTGGATTTGCCGTGGAATTATGGCATGCCATTTGAAGAATATCTTAGGGAGCTGAAATAAATGTTAGTCTATGCAACCCATAAGGGGGGCAGATATTTGCCGCTTTCTGAAAGCCTAAAGGAGCAGCCGGAGGGTAAGCGGAATCTTTATGTGAATATCACCAACGAGTGTAACTGCGCCTGCACCTTCTGCCTGCGCAATATGAAAAAGATGGCCGAAGAATCCAGCCTGTGGCTGAAGAAGCGCCCTACGGTGGAAGAACTCAAAGCCGCGCTGGATGACGTTCCTTGGGAATACATCAAGGAAGTTGTGTTCTGCGGCTTCGGCGAACCGACCATGCAGCTGGCTGTGCTTACGGAGCTTTTGCACTATGTTAAAAAGCAGCATCCGGAACTGCCGACCCGCCTCAATACCAATGGGCTGGGCGAATTGGAATACGGCCGAGAGATTGCGGAGGATTTCCAAGGCGTTCTCGATACCATCTCCATCAGCCTCAACGCCTCCAATGCGGAGCGTTATTACGAGCTGACCAGGGCTAAATACGGGCTGAAATCCTATGAGGCTATGCTCGACTTTGCTGAACACAGCAAGAAGTATGTGCCTAATGTGGTACTGACCATTGTGGACAAAGTGGAAGGCCCTGAGGAAATTGCTAAATGTCAGGCCATCTGCGATGCCCGCGGGTTGACACTGCGGGTTCGTCCTTACGAAGATAGCTGATAGGGTAACTTGGAAAAGTAACTTAAAGGAGCGGTATAACCTTTTCTGCAGCGTTTGACAAGTTTGTCAAAGCGAAAGAAAAGGTTATACCGCTCCTTTTGTGTATGCGTTACCGTATTTTATCAGTCGTCGCCCATATTGCTGATGGTCAACAGCAGGTCAATGCAGCGTACATAGAGCCAGACGAGCGTAATCAGCAGGGAGAAGGCGCAGTACCATTCATAGTCCTTGGGCAGCCCCTGCGCAACAGCTTCCTGAATCTGCTGGTAGTCGATAAAGAGGCAGGCCGTGGCAATGCCGATAATCAAGAGATTAATGCCAATGCCAATCAGACCGCCATCCATAAAGCCGAAATCCACGCTGAAGAAATAGGACATCACAAAGCGCAGCAGATAGGCCAGCAAGAGGCCCATTAGGGCAATGGTAACGCCCTTGATGAACTTGCCATCTACCGTAATCCAGCCCTGGCTGAACACGAGCGCAGCCGCAATGGCAATGGTGAAGGTGAGCAGCACAGCCTGAATGACGATGCCGGGCAGAAAAGCCTCGGCAATCATGGAAAGCATGGCAATGGAGGCACCTTCAAAGATGGCAAAAAGCGGTGAGATAAAACCGGCGGTCTGCGGCTTGAAGCTGACGATAAAGGTCATAATCAGACAGCCTACACAGGCGACGCCCGTAGTAACCATCGTGGCATAGCCGCTGACGATGGTGGCCAGCGCCGAACCGGCAACCAAAAGCACCATGAGAATTTCCTTCATGGCAATGCCGGAATAACTGGCCGCTTCCGACATAAACGCCCCACGGCTGAGGTCTTGTACTTTACCGAGCATAGGATTTTCCATAATAACATCCCCTATCCTAAAAGATTTATAACTACATCATTATTTTAACATAAATCTGAAAAATTTACCATTTCCGTGACAGCAATTTGCACTTATAGTGACCGTCTTATCTCGATAACTCTCCCTATAATCAATAAGGGGAGTTTTTTTATATCCTGATGGGAGTAAAATTGGGGCGTATAGATGGCAGCATTATGACCGATTAGGGTAATGCCATCGTCACTTTTCTTTACTTCTTTGATGGTAGAATCTTCGCCGTTAATAGATAGCACGGCAATTTGGCCGTTATCCACGGTATCTTGCTGCCGTATGATGATGGTGTCGCCATCCATGATAGTAGGCTCCATGCTATGACCTTGCATTCGCAGGGCAAAATAGGAATAGCCATCATTTCTGTAGGTGTCGTTCAACGATTCATAGCCGATAATTTCTTTGCTCTTATGAGGAAGAATCTTTGCACTTGCTTTATTAAGAACGGGAATTTTATAACTACTAGCATAAATGACAGGCTGGCTTTGGTGGTCAATAGACGGCTCAATGATGGCGCTTTTTAATAGGCCGAAATGGTCGGCGATTTTCTGAATTGCTCCCATGCGCGGGATTTTGGTTCCGTTTTCCCATGTGGAGACAGCTTTATCTGAAACGCCAGCGATGGCCGCAAACTCTTTTTGTGATAAATTATGTTGTAAACGCAGGTTCTTAATATTATGTCCGATAGACAAGATGAACACCTCCATGATTAAAGAATATACTAAAAGTAGTATAATGGCAATAATAAACATGGAGACTCTACTTAAAATAGTTGACAATCTACCTATAGTAGAATATATTATTAATAAATAAGCGGTAAAGGGGGCGGAACTAATGGCGTTAACATTGAAACAGGCCAGGCAGATGCAAGGGAAAAGTCAGTTGGAAATGGCAAAACTACTGAAGATTCATGTTAAAACATATCAGCGTTTAGAAGAAAAACCAAACAAAACAACCATAGAACAGGCGAAAAAGATAGCGTCATACCTAAAAATTTCTTATGATATGATTTTTTTTTGCTGAATAACTCTACTTTTAGTAGATGGAAAAGTTGATAAGGCTTAGATTTAACAAACAAAGTATACAAATGAATAATTGAATGTAATTATATAAAGCGATTAAGGATTCCTCTAAAATTAAAATATGGTTAATTGTATTTGGGAATGGAGGAATTGCTTATGAAACGAAGGGAAAATGGCGTAACTTATGGCTACATCCGTGTATCTACCGCCGTACAGAAAGTGGATAGGCAATGGCTGGCCATGAAAGAATTTGGCATAGCTAAAGAGAGGGTGTATGCAGACAAGCAGAGTGGCAAGGATTTTAACCGTCCGGCGTACAACAAATTGATGGCACAGCTGGGCAGTGGAGATGTGTTGGTCATCAAAAGCCTTGACCGTTTGGGGCGCAATTATGATGAGATGATAAAACAACTGGAAATTATCACGCGGGAAAAGAACGCCGCCATTGTGGTTTTGGATTTGCCCTTGCTCGATACACGCCGAAAGAACGCAGATGACTTGACGGCAAAACTCATTTCCAATTTGGTCATTCAGGTATTTTCCTATGTGGCTGAAACAGAGCGCCACATGAATCATCAGCGCACCATGGAAGGCTTAGCGGCGGCAAAACGCCGGGGCGTACAACTGGGAAGAAGACCAGTGGAAAAGCCCGCCAAATTTGCTTCTGTGCGTGATGCGTGGGCAGCCGGCAAAATATCCGAGCGGGAAGCCGCTGCAAGACTGGGCGTATCCCGTCCTACCTTCCATAAATGGACACATGAATAAGTGGCAGAAAAACCATGGTTTTTCTGCCACCGACCGAATCCTTGATTTCGCTTTGTATATTCTATTGTAGCCTTTTCGACAAAAAATGACTTTCTCCTGCCGAAATATTAAGAATTTTTAATGGCAATAAAACCATAGTTTTTCTGCCACTATAGCCATTGGGGATAGTGGTAGAGATCTGTTACAGGAATGGGGAGGCAGGACAGATGAGCAATAATACCTTATGGAAAAGGAAAATAACGACAGCCATAATGGTTGGACTATTATTATTTCCGGCATGTGCTGATGCAGCAATACGGACAATCAACGGCACAGGCGAATATATTATGGAAGACAACGAAACCATGAAGCAGGCCCAGGACAAAGCCTACGAAGAAGCAATGCGCAGCATTTCCCAACAGGCGGCAGTCTATGTGCGGGGCAGCAGCAAGGCCGAGAATATGGAGCTGAAAGAGGATGAAGTGGAGCTTATGGCCACGGCACTGGTGCAGGTGAAGGAAAAACGCTTTACCAAAGAAGTCATGGCGGACGGCAAACTGCGGATAAAAGCCTTCCTCACGGGGGATATTGACGAAGAAGCCGCCGAAAAAGCACTGGCGGAAAAAATCGCCCAGTTCAAGCAAAAAAAAGCACTGGACGCAGCCAAAGCTCAGCATGCCGTCCAGCAAAATGCTAAAGAAACAGCCAAAAAAGAATATGATGAAGCCATGCGCCATACGGTGACGGCCCTGTTGGCGGACGGTGATGCCTTGCAAAAGCAGGGCAAATACGCCGCCGCCATGGAAAAATACAACGAAGTCATCAAGGAGCACCCCGACTATGCCAAAGGCTATGTCCGCCGGGGGGAATGCTGCCTGGCCATGGGCAAGCTGGATGCCGCCATGCAGGACTTCAACCATGCCGTAAATCTCGACTCCAAGGAAGCCGAAAGCTACTACGGCAGAGGTCAGGCCTACGAAAAACAGAGCAAGAAACAGGAAGCCATTGCCGACTATCGAAAGTTTTTGGAAGTTTCTAACATTGTGGAACATGGGGAGAAGATAACAAAGGTTATTGAGCGTTTGGCAGAATTGGAGGGGTAATTATGGATAGGCAAAATTCATGGAATAGAAGTGTATTGTTATGTGTGACAGTGTTATTTTTATTAATGCTTTTTATAAATGAGGTGTCAGCAGAGAAAAAAATTTATAATGGCACTGGTGAATATACAATGAGTGATTATGAATCGCCGAATGTTGCAGAACAGCGAGCATTAACAAAAGCAATGGAAAATGTGCGGGAACAAGCAGGGATTTTTGTTGAGTCATATACCAAAATGGATAATATGAGTGTATCGGATGATATGGTTAGTATGATTACAATAAAATCGTTGAGAATTGTAAAACAATCACAAAGAAAAGAAGTTGGAAATAATGGTGATGTGCGTGTATTTGTTGATATAACTGCCGAATTAGATTCAGCTGAAATAGGAAAAATATTAAAAGAAAAGGCTGAACAGAAATTAATAGATGAAAAGATATATCGCAAACTACGAGAAGAAATTAGCAAAGATGAAAAAGAAACATTAGAATTAAAAAATAAGATAAATGATTTAAAAAAGAATCAACAACTGATAACGGATTTGCAAATATCATTGAAGGCTAAAGAACAAAAGAGGGTATCGTATCAAAAAGTATACGAGTGCTTTGGTGTAGACTTAAAAAAAGACGAAAGAATAAGTAAACTAAAAGAAGCCATAGCGTTATATCCACAAAACTCTTTAGCGTATACTAAATTGGCAATAAGTCATCAAGTTAGAGATGAATATGATGAAGCGATAAAAAATAGCGATATGGTACTTGTGCTTAATAAAGACATCGATTTAGCATACTTGATTAAGGGGGCAGCGTATTATAGTAAAGCTGCGATATATGACATAGCGTATCATAGTAAACCAGTGAAAGATGTGAAAGCTATGGAAGGTGAGGATTATAAAAAAGTAAATGAGCTTATTGATAAAGCTATGATGGATGTTGATAAAAATAAAAAAATAAATGAGTTTGCCAAGAAAGCTGTTGATAATTTTAGCAAAGCGATAAGTTATGAGATTGATGATAAGGAAAAATTGATTATATTGAAAGGAAGAGGAAATTCGTATAAGCTTCTAAAAGATTATGGAAATGCATTAGCAGATTATAGTGAAAAAATTAAAATCAGTAGTAATTTAGGTATACAAGACTATGTTGATTATATGTCGCGAGGTGACGTATATGATACTATGGGAGAGTATAAAAATGCGTTATTGGATTATAATAAGAGTATTCAGTTGAATAATAAAAATGCAGTATTATATGTGTTGCGAGCGGAGCTGTTGCATAAAAAAGGAAATATAGATGAGGCTATCGCTGATTGCAATTCTGCGTTAAAACTGGGATGGGAAGATAAGGAGCGTATGTATAATATACGGGCTTTTTGTTACCTTAGGAAAGGAGATTATACAAAGGCTAAGAATGATGTAGAAAGTGCACTGGCTATAAATAATAATTCGGGCGAAGCATATTACTATCGTGGAATTATTAATTTCGTGATGGATAATTATGACCAAGCAATTAGGGATTGTGATAAGGCAATATCATTGTTGAAAAAAAATGACGAGTTGAGCGGTGCGTATTGTAATCGAGGTAATGCTTACTTTGTAAAAGGTAATTACGACCAAGCAATAAGAGATTATAAAAAAGCATTGGAGCTACATTCAAATCCTGATGCTGCCAAAAATTTAGCTGTAGTATCTGAGAAGAAACGGCAAAGAGGGTATTAAGTAATAGCAGGTATGGTCATGATGAAAACAGAAAGAATATTAAAAATTTCGTGCATGATTTTGGTAGTTTTGTGCTTGTTTTCAACTGTATACGCTGAAAAGAAATTATATCATGGATATGGAGAGTATACCATGAGTGAATACGAAACACCACAGATTGCCGAACAACGGGCACTGGCGTATGCAAAAAGAAATATATTGGAGCAAGTTGGTGTATATGTCAAAACATATACCCGTATGCAAAATATGCAGATTACAGAAGACGAAGTGTATATAGCTGTAGGTAGAGTGTTAAATACAATAAAGCGTGACACAAGGAAAAACATACAGACTGGTGGTGAGGTACATATAGAAGCAAATATGACAGCAGAAGTTGATATAGAGGAAATAAATAACATAATAAAAAATGAAGATAATAAAAATAGTGATATGAGCTATAGCATTTTACAAAATGTTGCAAAAAGAATTGAACATGAGAGTAGCAATATAAAGGAGGAGATTGTGCAGAGAAAAAATATTCAAAAGTATACAAGAGAATTGGAAATAGAGATTAAAGCAAAGGAGTTAGAATTTTTAGCTAATGAGAAGGTTGAAGAATGCCTGATTGAGAGAAAGAAAAAGAATTATATTAAAGGGATGGAGTTGGCAGAATATGCGATTAAACTAAATCCTAAAAATTATCTGTGTTATCTTGAGTCCGGAAATAGCTATAACGAGCAAGATAAATATGATATGGCGCTAAAACGATATAAATATGCATTGGTTTTAAATAAGCAAGATGCCAGAGTGTATTATGCAAGAGGTAATGTTTATGCTAATACGAAAGAATATAATAAAGCCATTTCGGATTACACAAGAGCAATTAAACTTGATGATAAGTTTGCTGATGCTTATTATAATCGGGCGGTCATGTATGTAAATTTAAGCAAATATGATAAAGCTTTAGAAGATGTGGAACGTGTATTGGAAATAACACCGCATGATCATGAAGCTGAAGTTTTTATGGCAAAGATAGTACATAAGGTTTTGTAGATGAATGACTGGTAAATATATTTGAATTATGTCCTTTCCATTTTAGTCGTGGTAAATATTTAGCAAATATGTCTATGATAGGTATTAATCCTGCCTAAAATACCTCGACAAGGAGGGGAGAAGAAAAGTACAGGTAGCAGACAATGAGTTTTTTAAAAGATTGGGAGGAATTAGAATGAGAAAGATTTGTATTATTATGGGAATGTTGATGGTGTTTGGGTATCTGTCCTATGCAATAGGGGAGTGTGGTTCGTCCAGGACTGTATTTCAGTGTCGGAATTGTGGTAGAACGGTTGAAATAGATTATTCACACATTTCGGGGCAGTTTGCTGATAGTATAAGTGCAGATCCAAATCCAGGCAGAGATTGTCCACGTTCAAGGGATGGACGGCATGATTGGGTAAAGTGTAGATAATTTCATAATTGAAGTACAGAATGCTTTAGAAAGCGGTGGATGGGAATGAAGAATACCGGAATAAACACGCTATATTGGTCGGTAGAAAGCAAGAATTACAAGAATTATCTTTTTGTGGGAATTACGTGCTGGGCTTCAGATTAAAATTGTATGATAGCTGATTTAGTCGGTAATGACTGTAACGGGGGGATGATAGTTTCAATTTAGCAGGTTTGGTTTTGTCTTCAGATTATAATGGAAATTTTTAAGCAAGGAGTGTATGAAAGTGAAAGCGTATTATGTATCTCAGAATGAAACGTATGAACAAGAAATATCAAAACAGTATTTGTGGGCAAGACAGTTGACAAGAGATGGTAAACACTGGCAACCATATAAAAATGTTAAAGAAATGAAAAAAGGAGACTTTGTATTTCATTCGCATAATAATAAAATAGTAGCGATAAGTTGTGTCGTTGAAGATGGAAAGGATTATAATTTATCTGATATGCCGCTTGAAGATAGAGCAATTTATAAGGATGGAATGGATGAAGGTTATTTTGCTAGATTAAAAGTCGAAGAATTGAGTGTATATTTAGATCAAAAGGTCTTTATTGAATGGGTGAAAAATAAAGTAGAGAAATCTGACTTGATTACATATGGTGAAAAAGCAAATAAGAAAAGAGCGTATGCGTTAAAAATGAATGATGATGAAATAAGGTATTTGACTGAAAAACTTATCAGTATTGGTAATCAAAATATATACTTACGAAAAGTCTTAGAGGGATTTGATAGTGAGAAAGCTATATGTTAAATATGGAGAAAGTTAAGGAGTGTGTTTAAAATGAAAAAAATGATTTTTATCTTTACGATGTTAATGATGGTGGTTTGTCCGTGTGCATTTGCCGCATCCTATCCTGCGACATTGGAAAATGGAAAACTTGTTTTTGTTGCCACTGCTAAAGATGTAGGGGTATATGCCGACAGATCCTCAGCATTTATAGAGGTATATACACCGCAATATTATCAGGTTAGTATTAAGACTGTAGTGGTTAAAGATGGTAAAACGGATAAAGCAAACGTAATGACACATCATTTTCAGTATGATATTAACACTCAGAGAGTAAAATATTTATCCGTTGAAAAACATGCGTGGGAAACATGGGATGTAAATCAAAATTATGGAAAAGATGGAGGAGAACAAGCTGTTTTTAATTTAGCAGAAGTGGCATTTGTTTCAGTGTGTGATAGGAAGTATTTTGGTGATATGGAAAGAACTGTATCAGGAAAGAAACAAAAAGTAATTCCAGAAACCTTGTATCAGGCATTGGGAATTTGAAATCTGTAAGTCAGAAAGATAGCGGAGGTGAAGTAGTATGTTTCCGCGTAAACTTTTTCTTACATTGTGGCTATGCATGATGATGCTTTTCGCCAGTGCACATATGGCGCAGGCGTTGAATCTGGTAAGTGATGGTCAGGGCGCTTATTATGCCGCAGATAATCAAAATTTTATGTTGATTGACAAGCGGTATATGGGCCCAGACCACGAAATGTGGAATATGGTAGATTTATCTACATGTGAAAAAGGTTCATGGGATGGTAAACAGGTTGTATTTGCAAAAGTCCATTTTGTGATGAGTACCTCAGATACAGCTAGTGGGCCTGCATTCACATTTACATTCTTTTCCAATGGAATATATCATACTCCGGGGGGGACCTATCAGACGATAAGCGGCAGTAACGCTTATCGTGCGGTAAAGGTGATTTTTGACCGGGCGAATGGGAATAGCTCTGCTGGTGGGAATAGTACCTCAAGTTCGCCTACATCCAAAAGGTTACTCTCGGATGATGACATTGCGATTGGAGGAATTAGCCCGTTTACGGCTACGCCTGAATATGTGAGAAGTATTTATGGTGAACCGGATAAGCTTTCCAAAGGCAGAGATTCTAGTGGCAATTACTATGAGAAGTGGATGTATGGAGATTCTTTGGAAATTTGGTTTGGTGGGGAGGAGAAACAGGGGATAGATGTGATTAAGATTACGGCTGCTAACGGACTAGCGACTCCAGCTGGCATCAAAGTTGGCAGTCGTGCTTCAGAAGTTCAGGATAAGTATGGTAATCCGTACTTTCCTTATCGTGGACCTTCAGGACAATATTGGTATAGAGGCAGATTGGATTGTGATTTAGTTTTTGGCATAACGAATGGTGTTGTTACTTCGATTGGTGCTGGTTGGAATAAGTAGATGGAGGAGGGGGACAAATGCAGAGTGTAAGGAAATTGATTTGTCTTTTGGTGGCCATGGGATTTCTGTTAGGTCTCAATATGGCCAAGACCTTTGCCGAGGGTAGTGCCATGACCGACTGGGACAGGGAGATTATCAGTGCTACAGGATATGGTGTAGGTGATCCGGCGCGGGCAAAAAATCCCGGTCATTTGCGTATTATGGCCCATCAGGCGGCGATTCTTGACGGTTATAGGCGGTTGGCTGAGCAGGGGCAGGGGATACAGGTTTCCGGTAACAGCAGTATTGCCGATAATATTTCCACTGGTGATGTGGTCAGTGGTCAGTTTGAAGCCGTGGTGAAGCGGGCCAGGATTGTTTCCGAAAGCTACGATGAATACAATAACTGTACGGTGGTCATGGAGGTGCCGCTCTTTGGCGTGACCAACTCCATCGCCAAGGCCGTGTTTAAGCCCGTGGAAAAAGAGGCTTTTCCCCAGCCGACCATCAATATCAACGTGGATAATTCCGTCAATCAGACGGTGAATCAGACTGTAAATCAGTCGCAGACCATCAATCAGAATCAGACGGTCAACAATGGCACCTCACCGGCGCAGGAAAATACAAATGTCAGCACGGTTTCAGCAGGTGGTTATACCGGCCTGATTGTGGATTGCAGCGGGCTGGGGCTACAACCTGTGATGTCCCCGGTTATCCGTAACGCCAATCAGCAGCCTATTTATGGTTACAAGAACCTTGATTATGACCGGGTTATTGCTCACGGCATGGCCAGCTATACCACCAGTATGTCGGGCAACGTGTCCCGGGCTGGCAGCAATCCCTTGGTGGTCAAAGCGGTAAGCCTTGCCGAACACAATAGCTACCCGGTACTGTCCATGAATGATGCCAATAAGGTGCTGACCGCTAATCAGAGTTCCCATTTTTTGGAAATGTGTGCGGTGGTGTTTGTAAGGTAAGGTAAAGGATAAGGGGGAATTGATGATGAAGAAGTTTTTTACGATTATCATGATGGCGTTGGCTGTCCTCATAAGTCCAACATTTGGATTTAACATGAATACCGTAGAAGCCCGATCGGATTATTATATTGGTTATGATCCGGAGGAAGGTTGTGATGCTTATATCGATATCGATTCGATTATAAAACATGGCTATTACAAAGGCGGCAGAGACGCAGAGGCTACGGTTTATTGGACGAATGGATATAAAAGACCGAATATGTGTGTAAGATATGTGCCGTCAACAGGTGAATATTATTTCAGCGGTGGTGCTGGCGGCGTGCATAAAGCAACTGGGTTTCGATACAATTTCTGCGTTATCTGTGACCGATTTGCTTATGGTTCGTGATTACAGGAGGCTGCTATGAAAAAATATCTTATCTTGTTATTGCTGGGGCTTGGTCTGGTATTGCAACTGGAATTTTCGCCAACGGCTAGTGCTCAGGATTATTGGTGCTATACGGATAATGCTGGATACGAATATTATGTAATCGCAGAAAAATCGGAGTATCTGCTGGGCGGAAAATATATTGGGCATGTAAAGAAAATTTCGCCGCAAAAAACGATGGTATCTGAGTTGGAATGGCTTTTCGCGTTTGATGAAGGTGAGTGCTGGGCCGCATGCAGGACAGATACAAGCTTATCACCAAAGGAAGGGAAAGTACGCAATTCACCCTTGGCGCTATCAATCATTCGTTTCCTTTACCATCATAAGTATGGTAGTAAATACAACCAATATATTGACTGATGTAATATTTTACTGACCGATGCATAATATGGGGGGATAATAATGACACGGATGGGGTTAAATTTCCTTATCATCAAAATGATTTTTGTATTGAGTGTTGTGATATTTTCACAATACGGCAATGCGGATGCCATGGCACTGAATCGAATTAGTGAGTTGATGGCGTTTGAAAATTACAATGGAACAAGTGAGAATTGTAGTGCGCCTACGGATTTGAATGGAGCCTTTTTCAGCATGAATGGCGAGTCCGCTTCAATAGAGACGAAATTGAATTTTTATAATCAGGATGGCTCAAGAAAAAATGCAGGTGGCACAATAGAAGTCAGTAGTGGAAATAAAAAGATTTCGTTCCCTGTTAGAAAAGACGAATCAGCCAGTGTGTATTTGATTTCATCGAATGCGGATAGAGATTTTTTATTGGTTCGTACTTACATGGATGCTGCCAATGGTAGTTCTGCTTGCACGGGAATGTGGTTAGTTGGTGAGGCCAATGGGAATTTGCTGACTTATGCTACATTGGACACGGTAAAAAATGCAGGTTTGTTATTCGATGATATATCCCCAATGGTTAAGAATGGTGAGCTTTGGATTACCGGAAGGGCAAGAGTCTATTGGGGAGCTGATCCGCAGGCTCAGCCCCGGCCTCTAGGAAGTAAATACAACGGTGTGCCGATCAAGGTGGATGGAAATTATTGTTCTATCAATTCGACTGTTCTGTTTTGGGATAGTGCCGCCCAGTGGTTTGGCATAAGACTGGAAAATTTTTGATTGGCAGTAATAAAAGCCACCCTCATTGCGGGTGGCTTTGTTTCGTAGTATAATATAACAAAAGGACGTGATATTAATGCCGGAAATAAGCTTATTTTTTGGTATACGAATATCCATATACTACGATGACCACAATCCGCCGCATATTCATGCACAATATGGAGGGCATAAAGCCGTATTTGATATACAGGAGGCAACTGTAATCAGAGGGTCACTTCCATCAAGACAGTTAAAGCTTGTTCTGGCATGGATAGTTATGTATCAGGACGAACTCATGCAGGATTGGGAACTGGTAAGGTCAGGTATGGAGCCAAATGATATTCCTCCACTAGAAAGGAAGTGATTGCTGTGGCAGAGTTAATACCAAGTGTAGTACAGGTAGTTTCGGGCGAAGATTATATCGTATATGCATATCTTAACGATGGAACTATACGCAAAAAAGATATGGCGCCTGTTGTATTGGGGGCGGTACCGGGCAGTGTATTTGCCAAACTTGCCGATAAGAACATATTTTACAACACACTAACGGTTATGAATGAAACTGTAGCTTGGGATATTAACGGCGACAGGAATCCTCGAAAATGTATCGATATAGACCCATATTCGGTATATGAGTGGGAGGTCGTTAAAGACCCGCTCGCCAATAAAATATAAACAATAAGCAAGCCGGCACGCATCGCGTACCGGCTTTATTTATGGATATTCATAGATATTAACTTATCCTTCTCATATTCATTTGTCGGCGTGGATTTCCTCTCGAGCAGAAATCCAGGCGCAGTGTTCCATAATATATGGATGCTTAGCTAAACACTTTTGAATACACAGAGTCATTCATTTGTTGCGCGCGCTTAATCTCTCATTCGATAACAATAGGTTTTCTACGGTTTCGATGCTCATAGAGATCTGTAAAGATTTACCCGGGGTAGCAGTTGTCATCTGTAAATACCTAGCGATGTGCTCCCAACTTCCAACTACTTCTGAGTACGTCTGGCGGCATAGCCATCATCACGTCTCTTTCTCGACTGTTGGATATTCTTGTACTTCACCAATGCACTTGCTAGCTAGGTTTTGCCAGAACCTCTGCTCAGTGATTTCTTCAATAAACACTCACATCCTTTCGTAAAAACAAGTATGTAAGGTTTTGAAGAGAGCCTGTTTCGGCTAGATACCACCTGCCAAAATTTCAAACGACAGAATTACTTTTCTGGTGGTTTGAGTACCTATCTCTTCTTTACAACTACATAATAACACACTTATCAGATAATTGCAATGCTTTTGAATAATAATTTTTAATTTTTGAGAGAAATTATCGTAAAACAAGCTGGGAATTATATAGTATAATAGACATAATGTGATATTCGTATGAATAAGGATAAGGAGCATAAGCAATGAAACATTTGGTTATTGTGCGGGGCGGCGGCGAACTGGCCAGCGGCACGATTCATGCATTATACCGGGCGGGGTTCCGGGTTTTGGTGCTGGAGCAGAAAGAGCCCTCCGCCACCCGGCGGCGCGTGGCCTTTTCTGAGGCTATGTACCGTGGTGAGTCCAAGGTGGAGCGTATCGTCTGTCATAAGGCCAAGAATCTCATTGAGGCAAAGGAAAGGCTGAAAAAAGGTGAGCTGGTGATGCTCGAAGATCCGGAAGCCCGCTGTGTGAAAGAACTGAAACCACAGGTGTTGGTGGATGCGATTCTTTCCCATACAACCAACGGTACGACCAAGGATATGGCAGAACATACCATTGCTTTAGGACCTGGCTTTTGCGCCGGTCGGGATGTGGATGTGGTGGTGGAAACCATGCGCGGCCATAATCTGGGGCGTTTAATCTATGAAGGATACTCTGCCCGCAGTCAGGATATTTCCAGCAGCACGGTAGGTGTCAGTGGCAATATGGAGCATTTGATTTTTGCTCCGGAGGAAGGTACCGTGGATATTTTGAGTACCATCTCCCTGATGGTCAAAAAAGATGAACCGTTGGCCCGCCTGCATACGCCGGATGGCCGTACCATTGAAATAAAGGCTACCATTGATGGCGTCCTGCGTGGCGCGCTCCATCGTGGCAGCAAGGTGAAAAAGGAACAGAAGATAGCCGATATCCATCCTACCATGGGGCAGGAAGAATGTTTTACCATTTCGGATAAGGCGCGCTGTGTGGCCGGTTCTGTACTGGAAGCGGTCATGGTCTGGGAACACAAACGCCCCAAACGGAGGTTCTTTGGACGTGGTTAATTTATGGGAAGTGCTGTTGGATTTTTTGTTTCCGCCGCATTGTCCATTATGTCATGCTTATGTGGAAACGCGTGGCGATTGGTGTCCCAAATGTCTGTCTGAGGCGTTACAGCCACATAAATTGTCTCTTTCTGTGCCCATGCAGGCCGTTTTGGCCGAAGCATGGGCTTTTGGTGTATATAAAGATAGTCTGCGGGATTTAATCCGTCATTTAAAGTATCAGGGAAAGCGCAGCAATCAATTTTATATAGAGACTTTGTTGTCAGCAGCCGGAAAGATGTCACAGGTGCAAAAACTGCTTTCTGGTATTGATTTTGCTGTGCCTGTGCCGCTATATCCGGACAAAGAAAAGCAGCGTGGCTTTAATCAGGCTGAACTCATATTTAGCGGCTTTTTGGCCAGTCAACATATTCCTCTGCGACGCCTGTTGCTGCGGACGCGGGCCACACGGTCAATGTATGAGCTCAGCGGCAGGGAACGAGAGAAGAATTTAAAAAATGCCTTTGCCGTAACCGGGATAGAGGCGTTAACGGGAAAGAATATTTTGCTGATTGATGATATTTTTACTACAGGGGCGACTATGACGGAATGTGCCAGAGTCCTGCGGTCGGCAGGGGCAGGTGCTGTCTATGCTGTAGTGTTGGCTAGTGACCATCGAATATAAGGTGAGAAAACGATTTTTCTTTGCTATTTTCTGACTGGTGTGCTATAATTTGCTTAATAAATGAATAACTGTTCACATGTTATTTTGACGCAGCAAAGTCAGGAGGGTGTTTATGAATGCGAAGCAGAAGAAAAATCTGATACGAATTATCATAACGGCGGTCTTGATGCTGGTATTGGCGTATATGCCACTGTCCGGTTGGTCCAGATTTTTTGCCTATTTGGTGCCGTACGTTCTTGTCGGATATGATATTTTATACAAGGCGGGCAAGGGCATTAAGAACCGGCGGACATTTGATGAAAGCCTCTTGATGGCGATTGCAACTCTTGGGGCAATCGCCTTGGCCGTTTATGAGGACGGGGATTATACCGAAGCTATTGCCGTTATGTTGTTTTATCAGGTGGGGGAGTGGTTTCAGGCTTATGCCGTGGGACGCAGTCGCCGGGATATTAGTGCGCTGATGGATATACGCCCTGATTATGCCAATATGGAACAGGAAGATGGAACGCTGGCGCAGGTTGACCCGGATGAAGTAGAGATTGGCAGCGTTATCGTGGTCAAGCCGGGAGAAAAGATTCCTTTGGATGGTGTGGTTGAGGAAGGAACTTCCAGTCTCAATACTGTTGCCTTGACGGGGGAGGCCCTGCCGCGCGATGCCAAAGAAGGCGACGAGGTATTAAGCGGTTGTATAAATATCAACGGCCTGTTGAAAATCCGGACAACCAAAGAGTTTGATGAATCCACGGCTTCCAAGATTTTGGAAATGGTGGAAGAGGCCAGCTCCCACAAGTCAAAATCCGAAAACTTTATCGCCCGCTTTGCCCGTGTCTATACGCCGATTGTTGTATATGCTGCTTTAGCTTTGGCTGTCTTGCCGCCGCTGGTGCGCCTTTTGGGCATGGGCATGGCTCCGGAGTGGGGCACGTGGATTTATCGTGCGCTGACCTTTTTGGTAATCAGCTGTCCCTGTGCGTTGGTGGTCAGTATTCCGCTTAGCTTCTTTGCTGGTATTGGCGGTGCCAGCCGTCAGGGGGTATTGGTAAAAGGGTCTAATTATTTGGAAGCTCTGTCGGAGGTAAAGACGGTTGTTTTTGATAAGACTGGTACGCTTACGCAAGGCGTTTTTCAGGTTAGCGCCATTCATACGGATAAATTGAATGAACAGCAGCTGCTGCATCTGGCAGCGCATGTGGAGCGTTTTTCTACGCATCCCATTGCGGAATCTTTGCGCAATGCTTTCGGTCATGAGGCAGATGGCTGTAACGTGGAATGTGTGGAAGAAATTGCCGGTTATGGTGTCCGGGCGCAGGTCAATGGCAAGACGGTCTGCGTGGGTAACGCCAAGATGATGGAAAGTATTGACGCCAAATGGCATGAGTGTGATGCTGTCGGCACAATGATTCATGTGGCGGTGGAGGGCGAATATGCAGGCCATATCGTCATTTCCGATGTGGTGAAGGAAAATGCTGCGGCAGCGATACACGCCCTGAAAAAAGATGGCATAAAGCAGACGGTCATGCTGACTGGGGATAGTGCCCGGATTGCGGATAAGGTAGCAGCCAGCCTGAAGCTGGATATGGTTTACAGTCAGCTTTTGCCGCAGGATAAGGTGGCAAAGGTGGAGGAACTCTTGCAGCAGCCTGCCACGGGCAAATTGGCTTTTGTCGGTGATGGAATCAACGATGCACCGGTGCTATCCCGCGCTGATGTGGGGATTGCCATGGGGGCAATGGGTTCGGATGCGGCCATTGAAGCAGCAGATATCGTTTTGATGGATGATGACCCGCTCAAGATTTCCGTTGCCCGTCGGATTGCGCGCAAGACTCTGCGCATCGTGAAACAGAATATCTATTTTTCTATTGGGATAAAGGTGCTTGTCCTGCTCTTGGGCGCGTTAGGCTTTGCTAATATGTGGGCGGCTATCTTTGCCGATGTTGGGGTTATGGTGCTGGCTGTGCTTAACGCAGTACGGGCAATGTTTGTCCCGCAATGCGCTGATATAAAAGAAAGAACGGTCCAAGTCGGTTCAGATGTGACGGTTGCCTGAGATGAAATGTCTGTTAAGTGGAAAGGATTGATTCACTGTGAAGAAAACGTATAAGATTGATGTGGATTGTGCCAACTGTGCTAATCTGATGGAAGAAGCTGCCAAGAACACACCGGGAGTCAAGGACGCTGCGGTGAATTTCATGGCTTTGAAGATGAAGGTGGAATTTGAAGACGGTCAGGATGTAAAGACCGTGATGGAAAATGTCCGTCAAAATTGCAAACGTGTTGAAGACGATTGTGAAGTCTTTATCTAATCTTTTTAACGCAAAAAAATCCCGCGTTTGTTAATCAGCGCGGGATTTTTTGATGATGTTATTTAGCCCACCAATGTCTGGCCAAGGTAAACGATAAGGCCCATAGCAATAATGAAAGGCAGGTAAACTTTTGCGGCAAAAGCAAGCAGTTTGCCGTCAGCGCCAGCAGTCTTGATGGCAGCGACAGCAATAGCGATACTCTGAATGGAAATCATCTTGCCTGCGCAGGCGCCCGTAGCGTTAGCAGCAGCAATCCAGGCCTGAGCGGCAGGCGTAGCACCGATAGCCTGAGCGGCTTCAGTCTGCAGCTTACCGAAGAGTACGCAGCTCGACGTTGCCGAACCGGTGATGAAAGTACCGATGGAACCGATAAAGGCGGCAATCAAAGGATAGGCCGTGCCCGTAGCGGCAACAGCAGCTTCAGCAATCTCATGCGTCATGCCGGCATAGCCCATGACCTTTGCGGTAGCGATAACGGAGATAATCGTTAAAATGGTGAAGCGCAGGCCGTATACGGTCTTTTGGAGTACGCCGAGCATTTCGCCGAAACCTGCGCCCTGCTTGGCACCGCCGATAAAGGCAGCCAGGAAAATCAGAACGCCCGGGGTAGCAACCCAGGTAAAGGTGTAAGGTGCGCCGCCTTCGCCATCATAGATAAGCACAGAAGACTTGATGAGGTTCAGTGGGTCATGGATAGCCGGAATCAGCTTGGAAGTAGTCAGCAGGAAAACGAAGATGAGGATGAACGGCAGCCAGGCGGTGATGGCTTTGCCGGCGGTCAGCTTTTCGCCATCATCTTCATGGGCGGGCATAGCATAAGCCGGGTCATTGACCGGGAACATTTTAGCACAGGCAACGATTGCGCCCATAGAACCGATAGAACCGGCAACAACAGCCAGTTCCGGGCCCATGGTAGCAGCTACGGCAAGTTCCGGAATGAGGAAACCGAAGGAAGCACCAAGGCAGGTAGCAACCATGCCTTTAAGAGCTTTCAGAGAGCCGCCGGCAACCAACGTCATGATGAACGGGCAAAGGATAGTCAGCGGTGCCAGCTGCAGGCAGGTGTAGGTGGCAAGGGTGGTAGCATCGGTGCCTGTAACATTGCCCAGCGTAACCAAAGGGATGCCGATGGAGCCATAAGCCGTCGGGACGGAGTTGGCGACCAGGCAGACGCTGGCGGCAAGGAGGGGATTGACGCCGATACCAACGAGCATGCTGGCGGGAATGGCGATAGCCGTACCGAAACCGGCCATACCTTCCATGAAGCCGCCGAAGCCCCAGCCGATGAGCAGAATCAGCACGCGGCGGTCATTGCTGACAGAGGTCAGCATCTTCTTGATGCCGTCCATACCCTTGGTATGTTCGGACAGGTTGTAAGTAAAGATAGCAGCAATGATAACCAAAAGGATTGGCCAGCAGGCCAGAGCCACACCTTCCAGGAAAGCCTGGAACGCATGAATGGTGGTCATGTCGTAAAGACCAATGCCTACGACCACCGAAAGCAGGAGGGCCAGCAGGCAGGCTTTGTGAGGCTGCATGTGCAGTACGCACAGCGCTACAGCCAGCCAAAGGATTGGTGAAAGCGCAATCAGAAACAAAAAATCAAGTCCTTTCTTACATATAAGACCATGTAAATAATATAAATAAGATACTTCATTATATAAGCAGGTACTAAAAAATGTCAATGGGAGAATTAAAGGTTCTATCTTAAAAAAAGTGTGGAAAATCTAACAACTATTATAAATAAGTGGCACCAGCCCATGAGAACTTATTCCTGCGTTAGTAGGTACAGAAGTGGCACCGGCCCATGAGGTCTTATTCCTGCGCTAGTACGCGCGGGCGCGTAAATCGCTTAGGAACAAGTCCTCATGGGCCGGTGAAGTTCATTGGTTACTATATTGTTTTCGCTAATGGCAATACATTTAGCCTTCCATGGCAACTTCGAGTTCTTCCAAAGTTTTCTGTTTGCTTTCCTTGCCGAGCAGGATAACTACGGCAGAGATGATGACAAATACCGAAGCGAACATCAGGAAGATGGTGTTCATGCCGAAGGCATTGCCGAGCATTACGCCGACCAACATGGGGGCGAGCATACCGCCGATACGGCCAAAGCCGGCGGCCCAGCCGCTGCCCAGGGCGCGGATAGCGGTGGGGTACTGTTCCGGGGTGTAGGTGTAGATAACCCCCCAGGCACCGAGATTGAAGAAGCTCATAGCAGAGCCCCAGGCGAGTAATGCGGTGGAGGTTTCGGCGTTGCCGAAGAAGAAGGAGCAGACACCGGAGAGCAGCAGGAACAGGGACAGGGTGTACTTGCGGCCGATTACATCCACAAGCCAGGCGGCGGCATAATAGCCGGGCAGCTGGGCTAGGGTCATAATGAGGACATATTCAAAGGTCTTGACCACGGCAAAGCCCTGTGCGTAAACGATGGAGGGCAGCCACATGAAAATGCCGTAGTAGCTGAAGACGATGCCGAACCAGGCGAGCCAGAGCATGGCTGTACGGGTGCGGAAAGGCGCACTCCAAAGTGCCGTGAATTTTGGCTGAGCAGATTTTTCCTGACGGGCCAGTTCAGACAGGTCAACTTCCCCCGTAAACGGCTGGCTCTGAACGCCAAGTTTTTTCTCGAGCATCAGGATAACGTCCTGCGCTTCTTTGACGCGGTTTTTCGTCAGCAGGTAGCGGATGGATTCCGGCATATGCAGGCGGATCAGGAAGACATAGAGGGCGGGCAGGGTACCGATAACGAAAGCAATCTGCCAGCCAAAGGCGGGAATCAAGAGATAGGAAATGCAGGCGGCCACCAGCCAGCCTACACCCCAAAAGCTTTCGAGCAGGACGATGAAACGGCCGCGCAGATGTGCCGGAGCGTATTCGCTCATGAGAGTTGCGGCAACCGGCAGCTCACCGCCAAGGCCAAAGCCAACGAGGAAACGGAACACGAGCAGGGATTCATAGCTCCAGGACAGGGCACACATACCCGTAGACAGACTGTAGAGCAGAACGGTTAAAGAAAATACCCGCTTGCGGCCAATGCGGTCCGCCAAAGTTCCGGCGAGCACTGCACCCAATGCCATGCCGATAAGGCCGATGGAGCCAATCCAGCCCACCTGTGCAGGCGTAAGTGCCCACTCCTTGGCCAGTACGGGCAGGACGAAGGCGATAAGCCCCGTGTCCATGGAGTCAAAAAGCCAGCCAAGGCCGGTCAGTAACAATAGCTTGTAATGGAATGTGCCCACGGGCAGGGATTCCAAGCGCTGCAAAATCATAATGAATACCTCTTTCCTAAAATACGACAACTGTCATGACAATGAAAAATAACAATATGCATTATACACTGTCTTGACACCTGTCGCAAGGGCGTTTTACTGATGTTTACGAATTTACGCGTTTTTTTTCAAAAAATGTAAACTTTTTTGGGGAAAGCAGTTGCAGGAAGTATGCAGGCTTGTTAAAATGTAAGGTACGAAACTTATTGACCGGAAATAATAGCGGTTAAAGATGCCGCAGGAAATGGTAGATAAAATAAGGATTTTTAGGGAGGACAAACTATGATTAGAGAGCATCGGAGCCGTGCAAAGCTCGAAGCCTATTATGAAAAATTTGCCCGGGATGGTGTACTGGACCCTAACGTACATCCGTGGGTGGCGGATTCCTGGCAGCAGAGTAAAAAACATGGTGTGGGAACGGAAAAAATGGCCATTCATCATCTGCTGTCGAAAGAGGCGTTTCACGAACTGCAGTTAAAGCATGCGGATGCCATTGAGTATTTAAGCGACCTCAGTGATGGCATTAAGGAATTTTTCCAGGAGTACAATCTGAGTCTGTTGTTGATTGATGCGGATTGTACGGTTCTCAAGAGCTATTCTCTGCCCTTTTATCAGATGACCCCAGGTGAAATCGAGGGGGCTAATGTGGGCATTGATCAGGTGGGAACTTCTTCCATTAGTGTCGCCTTGGAGCATAAGGCACCTTTTTGGATGTTCGGTCCGGAAATGTGGGTTAAGGAATGTCAGCTCGGCGATGCCTGCTCGGCGCCGGTCATTGTAGCCGGCGAACTTACCTACATTATTACGCTGGTTTCCATGGAACAGGTGGCCATGCCGCAGGATGCGGTGATTTCGCTGCTCTTTACCATGCGCAAGGCGTTGGAGCGTCATCTGAGTGAAGCCGTTCGCATCAAGGCGGAAGAAGCGATTTTGGATGCCACGCCTTTTGCGGTATATCATGTACTGCCCGGTGGTGAGGTGGCCTATGCTAACCGCCTTGGTCATACCCGTCTGGAAGGTATCGGCGCCAAGCGTGACCCTGGCACGCGCCGTAGTGCGTCTAACCTCAATGATGTGATTATGAACTATCAGCATACGCCGATTTATAAAGGGTTCCGGGGAATTCCTTCTTATAATAAAGAAGTGACCTGGATTACGCCGGCTAAAACGTATGAAGATATTACGACAGTTGTGCCGCTGGAACGTGACGAGGACCAGGCTGTGCAAAGCGTGGTTGTCGTTTCTATGCCGATTGAGGATTTGCGCACACTGGTAGCGCATGCGGCCGGTTATACGGCTAAATACAGCCTTGGCTCCATGGTGGGCGAGGGCACGACCTTTGCCAGCGTTCGCAACAAGGCGGCGCGCGTGGCCAAGAACAAGCATCATGTGCTGATTCAGGGCGAGGCCGGCACTGGCAAACAGCGCATGGCGCATGGCATTCATCAGGGCAGTCCGCGGGCTGCCGGGCCGCTGATTACCCTGCGCTGCGGCGATACGACACCGGAACTGCTGGAGCAGGAACTCTTTGGCGTAATGCTGAATTCTGAGGTCAGCCATCAGGGGCGTCTCGAACTGGCCTCGGGTGGTACGTTGTTCCTCGATGAAATTGAAAAAATGCCGAAAAGCATCGCTAAAGAACTGGCGGCAGCTTTGAATAAGGGCAAGGCCTGCCGCGTAGGCGAGCAGGTGGAGCGCAGTATTGATGTGCGCATTATTGCCGCCTGCGACAGCGATTTGAAGCGCCTGACGGAACGCGGCCTGTTTGACCGTGACCTCTATGATGCCCTGTCCAAGAGCATTGTGCGCGTACCGGCCCTGCGCAGCCGACGGGAGGATATTCCCAAACTGGCTGCTCATATCATCAGTGAACTGGCTGAGCAGCATCAGATGGCACCCAAGAAAATCCTGCCGGAAACGGAAGAGGTGCTGCGCAATTACGATTGGCCGGGCAATATCAAGCAGCTCCAGAGTGTGCTGGAATATGCCTTCTTTAACACGACGGAGTCGGAGATCAATCCGCATGACATCAGTCTGATGGGCGATGTAAAGCCTGACAACAAATGGAAAGAGGACAAGGAAGTCTTTGTAAAGGCCTGGCAGGCGGCAGGCGGCAATGTCAGCCGTCTGGCAAATCTTTTGAATGTCAGCCGTGTGACCTTGTACCGTTATTTGAAGAAATATGGATTGGAAAAGAAGTAAGGAGAAAGATTGTGCGTTTACGTAGAAAGCCTTGGGTAGATGAAGCTATCCATGAATTTGATGCTTTTGTCATCAGCAAGGACCAGGAGATTGGCGAGGAGAAAAAAGGCCGGTGGAGTGAAATCTTTGGCCGCAAGGCGCCGCTGCATGTAGAGCTGGGGACTGGCAAGGGCGATTTTATCACGCAGCTGGCTGAGCGCAATCCCGACATTAACTATATCGGTATTGAAGCCCAGCAGGATGTGCTCTATTCTGCAGCCAAGAAAGTTGCGGAAAAAGGCCTTACCAATATCCGTTTGCTGGTATTTGATATCAACAATATTGAAAATATCTTTGCCGAGGAAGAAGTGGACCGTTTCTATGTGAACTTCTGCGACCCCTGGCCGAAGAAGCGTCATGCCAAGCGCCGCCTGACCCATGTTGGCTTTTTGGAAAAATACCGCAAGCTCTTGAAAAAGCCCGGTGAACTGCATTTCAAGACGGATAACCGCCCGTTGTTTGATTTTTCCTTGGAACAGTTCGAGGAAGCTGGCCTTAAAGTACAGGATGTTTCCTTTGACCTGCATGCGGAGAATCGTCCGGACAATATTATGACGGAGTATGAACGCAAGTTCAGCGGCTTTGGCGAGAAAATCAACCGCTGTGAGGTTATATTCGCATAAGCGAAGGCACAAGGAGGCTTTTTCGTGCGGATTCGGAAAAAGATTTGGAATAACGATGCAGAGCCCATCATTGTGATTATGGTGGTGCTGATGGTGTTGGGTACCATCAATGTCTTTAGTTCAAGTTTTGTGTTGGGGACTACGGATTACGAAAATCCTTATCATTTTTTACGCCGCCATGCCATCGTGATGGCCGCCGGTTTGCTGCTTTTTTTTGTCTTCAGGAAGATAAACTATCGGCGCTGGCGGCCCTTGCAGGGGCCGTTGATGCTGGCGTTTATCGCCACGACCTTCCTGTCGCTGGTGGCAGTGCTAGTCGTTGGTACAGAGGTGAATGGTGCCAAGCGCTGGCTTTTTGGTGCTCAGCCTGCAGAACTGGCCAAGTTGGTATCTTTGATGTTGGCGGCGTCTACGCTTTCAACTCGGATAAAGCGGGGAAAAGCAGATTCCATCTTTAATGTAGTTAACCCGAAATACGGCATAATTGTTGTTATGGCGGTGTTGATTGAGTTGGAGCCGGACATGGGCACTGCTGCTATCGTGTTGGGGGTACCCTTGATTATGGCCGTGGTGGCCGGAATGTCGATGAAATACGTTATGGGGCTTTTGGGGCTGGTGGCGGTTGCTGTTGTTGCCCTGGTGTGTTTGCAGCCTTATCGTATGGCACGCGTGAAGGTCTGGTTTGATCCCTGGGCCGATGCGCAGGGCATGGGCTATCAGACGGTACAATCGCTGTCTACCATTGGCTCAGGCGGCTTCTGGGGCATGGGGCTTGGCGAAGGTGTCAGCAAGTATGAATATCTGCCCGAAGCCCATACGGACTTTGCCTTTGCCATCTTTAGCCAGGAGCATGGCTATATGGGCGCCTTCATGGTGTTCATGTTGTTGGCACTTTTGGTGCTGTTATGTGTGCGTATTGCCAATCGTGCCCCCGATGAATTTGGGCAGATGCTGGCAACAGGTATCATGGTGCTTATTGCCGGACAGGCTATTGCCAATATCATGATGGTGGGCGGACTGCTACCTGTGGTTGGTGTGCCATTGCCATTTATCAGTTATGGCGGTTCATCTCTTATTGTCACCATGGTGGCGATGGGAATGCTATTGAATATCTGTGACCATGGGCGGTCGTTGGAGAGACATTATGATGGGCCGGAAAAGGCCGAAAAAGAAGCTAGAGATAATAAAGCGTATTTGCGGTTGGTGAAGTAGTAAGTTTCATAGATATGCTAAGACGCGCGGTGACCGGTAATACCTTTCCTTCGCCATAGACAAGCTTGTCAAAAGCTGCGGAAAGGCATTACCGGTCACCGCGCTTAGTTTGTACATAACAATGAAGTAATAAGACGCCCGGTGGCTGACCATACTTTTCCTTTGCTTAGGCAGGCTTGCCAAACGCGACGGAAAAGCATGGTCAGCCCCACCGGGCTTTGTGCGTACATTACAATGAAGTGCTAAGTCGCCCGTGGGGCTGGTCATATTTTTCCTTCGCCATAGACAGGCTTGTCAAAAGCTGCGGAAAAACACGACCAGCCCCACAGGCTTACGGCGTATATCCGTTGTATGGGATGCAGTGAAGTGCTAAGTTCTGGCTGGCAGTGAGGAGGGAGGGGGCGGGGATGGCTTTCGGCAGCGTTTGGCAAGCCTGTCTAAGCAGCCGAAAGTTATCCCCGCCCCCTCCCTCCGCCTTTATGCATATAACTATATAACTTTTTTGCAAAATACATTGCTCTATTTTAACAAAAAAAGTATAATAAACCTAAATAGTATAGATACTATGAGTTTTTCATATAGCAAGAAAGAGGCAGGAAATGGACATCAAGGATATGCGGGCGTTTTACGCCATTGTGGAGGAAGGAAATATCAGTCATGCGGCGCAACGGCTGGATATTGCCCAGCCCGCTTTATCTAGGCAGATGAAGCGTCTGGAGACGTCTTTGGGGGTGCAGCTTTTTGAACGGGGCAGCCGCCGGATTCGTTTGACGGATGCAGGACGGGTCATGTATACCCGTGTGGAGCATATATTGGGCATGGTGGATGGCACTGTGCGGGAGATTACGGAAATTGGTTCGGGGATTGCCGGTTCCATTCGTCTGGGAACGATTACGACTTCGGGGGCGCTGTTGTTGCCGGAGCTTATCTCGGAATTTCATTCCCGTTATCCCAATGTCACCTACCAGATTTGGGAGGCCGAAGGCGCCCGGATTTTGGAGCTTCTCGACAATCGCGTGATTGAAATTGGCATTACGCGGACGCAGGTGGATTCCAAGGTCTATGAGTCCATTGTACTGCCCAATGAGCCGCTGGTGCTCATCATGAACAAGGAACAGGAAATCGGTGCCGCCAGTGACAAGGTGGAACTTAAGGAACTCAAAGACCAGCCGATTATCATTCCGCTGCGCTGGCAGTCGGTCTTTATTGCGAACTGCCGGAAGCTGGGCTTTGAGCCGAATATCGTCTGCGTCAGTGACAGTATTGTGCAGGATTTGCTGCTGGCTAAAATGGGCATGGGCATGGCACTTTTGCCGGTGTCGTCCAAGACCCTCTTAACCGATGGCAATTTGATTTATAAAAAACTGATTGAGCCGGAGATGAGTACGCATACGGTAATCGCCTGGCTGAAAAACCGTACACTCTCGTCTTCCAGTGAACATTTAATTCGTCTGTTCCGGGAGATGTTTCTCGGAGAGAAAGGGGCATAATATGGAGCTTACAGAGGTAAAGATTGGATTAAAAAACAGCGTCAGTGAAATGGTCACGGAGGAAAAAACCGCTAAAGCAATGGGCAGCGGCAGCCTGCCGGTTTATGCGACACCGGCCATGACCTGTCTGATGGAAAAAGCGGCCACAGAAGCGGTGGAGAAACTCATGCCGGAGGGCTGGACAACCGTGGGCATCAGCCTGCATGCAGCACATACAGCGGCGACACCTGTGGGGCTTACCGTGCGGGCAGAAGCAGAGGTTACGGCAGTAGAGGGGCGCAAACTCGTCTTTACCGTACGCGCCTATGATGATAAGGAAGAAATTGGCGTGGGCACCCACGAGCGTTTTGCCGTTGCCAGGGAGAAATTTTTGGCCAAAGCGGCAGGCAAGGTACAATATTAAATTTCCATTATAAATGCGTGGCAAGGCTTTTCAAACCTTGCCCTTCGTTATATTATATAAACAGACCGTTTGATTAATAGGAGGGAATTTGCATGGCGAACCCGAAGATTTTTATTGTGGAAGATGAACATCGTATTGCCCGTTTTTTACAGATTGAATTAGAACATGAAGGTTATGACACGGCTCTTGAGGACAACGGCCGTCATGCTTTGGATAGAATCTTAAAAGGTGGTTTTGACCTCGTACTTTTAGATGTGATGCTGCCGGAAATGGACGGTATGGAAATCTGCCGCAAGGTGCGGGAAACATCGGATGTGCCCATCATCATGCTGACGGCACGGGATGATGTATCGGATATGGTATCGGGGCTGGATTTGGGCGCTGATGACTATATCACGAAGCCTTTTGATATGCAGGAACTTCTGGCGCGTATTCGCCGTGCGCTGCGCAGTCATTACAAGGAAAGCACCACTGAGGATGATGATAATGAGCGTCTGACCATCAAAGACCTCATCATGATTCCCAGCCGCTATGAAGTGCGGGTAAAGGGCGAGTTCGTGCAGCTGACCAAGAAAGAATACACACTGCTCGAATTTTTACTGCGCAATAAGCGTAATGTCCTTTCCCGCGAGCAGATTTTGCAGGCGGTATGGGGATATGATTACAGCGGGGATACCAATGTGGTGGATGTGTATATCCGTTATCTGCGCTCGAAGATTGATGAACGTTTTCAGGAGAAATATATTTATACGGTACGGGGCATAGGTTATGCAGTTCGGGATTAAAGCCTGGCTGCGGCATCCTAAGATGATGCTGAATCGCCTGCGCTATGCTCAAATCTCCACGAAGATTACCTGCTTTTATGCGTCTGTGCTTCTGTTGGTTCTACTTTTGACCAGTGGGCTGACCGGTCTGGGGGTATTTTTTTCCTTTTACCATCAGGCCGAAGTGGAGCTGGAAATCAGCATGAACCATGTGCTGAAAGTCATGGAGCAGGGGCGCGCTATTGATATGGATTTTGGCCGTGATGATGTTGTTCTGCCCGGTGTGGTACTGCGCATTGTGGACAGCCGGGGAAAAATCGTCTATGAAAATGACACGCATTATCCGCCAATTAAGCGGATTGAAGAACATACGGTAAAAAATCCGCCCTTTTGGGCCAATAAGAACATGCAGGTGGCCCAACTGCGCAATGCAACGCTCTATCATGCCCGCATGGACGTAGAGTATCGCGGGCAGGTTTACCAGATGCATTTTTTCAAGACCATTACGGCAGAAAAGCATTTTTTGGAAACGCTGCAAAAGATTTTGTTCCTGATGACCATTTTGGGCTTCCTTTTGGCACTCGTGGCAGGTTACTTTGTGAGCCGCCGTATTCTGCAGCCCATTCGGGAAATGACGGCGACTGCTCGCAAAATCGAAGTGGAGAAGATGGACAAGCGCATTGCTGTTCCGCCGGCACGTGATGAACTGGCCGAGCTTGCCGAAACCTTCAATCATATGCTGGATAGATTGGAGGGCGGCTTTGAACAGCAAAAACGTTTTGTTTCCGATGCCTCGCATGAGCTGCGTACGCCGGTAACGGTTATCCTGGGGTATTCGGACTTGCTTTCCCGTTGGGGGCGCTCGGACGAGGCTGTGTTGGATGAGGGCATATCGTCGATTCGGTCAGAGGCGGAAAACATGCAGCAGCTGATTGAAAAGCTGTTGTTTCTGGCCCGCGCTGACCAGAACCGTCAGGTTCTGCACAAGGAAAATATTGAACTCAGCGAACTTCTTGCCGATATCATCAAAAAGATGAAGCTCGTGACCAAAGACCATACGGTAGAACTTTTGCAAAATGATGATGGCATGATTTATGGCGATTTGGTCACTGTGCGGCAGATGTTCCGGATATTTTTGGATAACAGCGCGAAATACACGCCCAAAGGAGGGCGTATTATCGTGGCTTCCCAAAAAGTGATTAATGCGGAAGGCTCCTTTATGGAGGTCGATTTGTCGGATAATGGCATCGGCATTGCCAAGAAAGACCAGCAGAAGGTCTTTGAACGCTTCTACCGTGTGGATACCTCCCGTACCAAGGTGCAGGGGGGCGTCAGCGGTACAGGCCTGGGGCTTTCCATAGCCAGCTGGATTGCCGAGCAGCATGGTATAAAAATTTCGCTCACGAGTGAACTGGGCGAGGGCACAACCATTCATTTACGAATACCGCTATGTGAATAAGGGGCAAATCTGGGCCGTTGTTTCACGGATATGCCCTTTACATTTTTTCGGATGTATGCTAAAATTGCTTATAGTTTAGTAGTGTTCGATATTATTTGGATGGTGACATTGAGTTGGCCAAACCTTCAAGACGCATATTTGCTTTTTGGAGGGATAGTTATGTGTAGAGTGATGAAGGCAAAATTTACTTGACGGGGTATCTGTCAGGTTGTTTTGCCTTTTTATTTTGCCGTATTTATAGTCCAAAGGATGTTCAGGGGGAAAAATCGTGCAAATAAAAAAGATATTGAATAACAACGTAATCGTAACGGAAGATGAAAATGGCTGTGAAGTGGTAGCCATGGGCAGAGGTCTGGCCTTTGGCAAGAAGAACGGTGACAGCGTGGAAGATAGCAAGGTGGATAAAGTCTATCGCCTGAGCGACCATGATATGCTGGAAAAGTTCAAGGAACTGCTGTCCGGACTGCGCGTTGATTATCTCGATGCCAGCACCTCGATTATCGAAATGGCAGAAAAAGAATTGGGTGTAAAGCTCAATGAAACGGTTTATATTTCCCTGACCGACCATATCCATATGGCGATTCACCGCTTGCGCGAAGGCATCAATATCCGCAATCTGATGCTGTGGGAAACGCGGCGTTTTTATCCGAAGGAGTTTGCCATCGCAGAAAAAGCGGTGCTGATGCTCGAAGCCCAGTTTGATATTGATATTCCCGAGGATGAAGCCGGTTTTATTGCCATGCACATCATTGATGGACAGCTCGACATGAAACAGCCGATGGCCGATAAAATCGTAACCCTGATTGATGAAATCACCAATATTGTCCGACGTTTCTGTGGTGTTGAGTTTGACCGTGAGTCGCTGGTATACTACCGCTTTGTCACGCATTTGAAATTCTTTGCTCAACGCATGTTCAGCGGCGCGGCTCCTAATGGCGATGAAATCGATGAAGAAATGGAAGCCATGGTGCAGAAGAAATACAAGCTGGCCCATGAATGTGTAGACCGTATCGTGGCCTTTCTGGCGAAAAAATACCGCTATGCGGTCAGCGGGGAAGAACAGTTTTATTTGATGATTCATGTGGCCAAGGTTATTCGCAAGTGTCAGGAACAGGCATAAGCCTGTCCATATAAATGAAATTAACGAAAATCAGGGGCGTACCTTCGGGGGAGGGGCAGCCCGCTGATTTTCGTAAAAAGGGAGATGAGCAGCAGGAACGAACCCCGGTTGGATGGTGACATTAAGTTGGCCAAACCTTCAAGAATTTACAGCTAAGTAATTTTTTGGAGGAATTGAAATGAGAACTTGGAATTTGCTGAATGCAGGAAAAATCGGTATGGCCGCTATGAGCGCAGCCATTATCAGCTGTGGCGCCAGCGCGGAAGCGGCAGGCGGCTTTTTGACGGAAGTACCGGCAGGCGACTGGTCGTACAGCGCGGTGAATGAACTGATTGCCGCCAAGGCGGTGCCGGATTATGCGGTAACGATTCCACAGGGCAGAGTGCTCAGCCGTCTGGAAATGGCGATGATTGTCGATAGCGCCATGAAGAATCAGGCGAATATGACCGACGTGCAGCAGGAAATGCTGAACCGACTCAACAGTGAGTATTATTATGACATAAAAAAACTCACCCTTTTGAATCGTCTGGATAATCTGGATAATGCGCAGATGGATAAACTCAATAATGGTGGTCAGGGCGGCGAAGCGCTGACGGCTGAGGAAAAGGCAGGGCTGAAAAAAGCAGCGGCTTTGGCGGATAAACTGTCCATTCATGGCTATGCCCGTATCCGTAATGACCATTATCTGAAGAATAAAAAAGACGGCAACGGCACGACGAGAACTACCCGCGCCAATATGATTCATGTTCAGGTAGATACGGCTTACAAGGTAAACGACAACTGGGCGGCACATGCCGATATTGGCTACCGCAACTCCTTTAGCGGCTTTGATGAAAGAAAGAGTCTGGCTCCCGGTGAAAATGAAACCGGCTTGACTATGGACGGCTATGTAACCGGCAAGTTCCCCAAACTGGGATTGGAAGCCAAAATCGGTAAATGGAACGAGTGGAACATCTACGGCTGGGGTATGGACATCGATTGCGATTTCTCCGGTATTCAGCTGGTTCATGGCAAGAAGAAATTCAAGACCTTCTTCACTGCCGGGCAGATGGACTTGTGGGATGATGCTATGGGCGGCACCAGTAAAGATGAAAAAGTTACCAGCCTGCGCTTCTTCTATCCCTTTGATGAAAAGAACGATATTAACTTCGGTGTCTCCTACAGTTCGGCTATGGCCAGCCGCTATCAGGACCCGAATCAGAATCGAGTATTCTATTACTACACCCATGCGCATCACAAATTCGACAATAACTGGGGTATCCGTGCCGGGATTATCAATAGCAATGCAAAACGTGACCCCAATAATGCCGAGGCAGGCAAGAAGACCAAGAGTCCGGGCCGCTGGCTGCAGGTTGACTACAAGGGCGCAAAACTGGATAAGCCCAACTCCTACGGCGTTACCCTCACTTATCGTTATGAACCGGCTCTTACCTGGCCCACGGTTACTGACTGGTGCGGCCTGAATGAACGCTTCGTACGTCTGGGCTTTAGTTATGTGCCTTACAAGAACATTCTTTTGGATACGTTCTATACGTGGGCAAGAGATATTGACACCGGCGCAAGGGATGACCTCTATCGCTTCCAGGCACAGTTCTTCTTCTGATGAGAATGGTGGTTTGGTGGAGAAAGACGGATTTTAGGAGGTAATAGCAGTGAATAAAAAGAAATTGGCAGGATTAGTTTTGGGAACATTGGCGTTGGGGGCCATTTTACCGCAGCAGAATGCAGCGGCGGCCAATGTAAGTGAACACGATACAGCTGACGGTTATACACTCGTGGAGCAGCAAGGCGCTGAACTTGCCTACTCTAAGGATTCCGGCGTCAAAATCATCACCGTGGACGGCAAAGCCTTCAAGGACATGAACCGCAACGGCAGACTTGACCCGTATGAAGACTGGCGTCTGACGCCCCAGAAACGTGCCGAGGATTTGGCAAGGCAATTAAGCACCGAAGATATTGCCGGCCTTATGCTCTACAGTATGCACCAGCGCAATTTGCAGCCGCAGCTTAATGACGAGCAGAAAAAAATGCTCTCTGCCGACCATGTGCGCACGGTGCTCAATGCCGACAGCACCGCCAGCAACGAAGTGACGGCCAAGTGGAATAACGCCCTGCAAGCCTATGCCGAAAGCCTGCCCTTTGCGATTCCGGCCAACACCAGCTCCGACCCCAGAAGCGATGCCCGCGGCAACGGTGTTTACCTGAAAGACGTGACGGGCGGCGTATCCCGCTGGCCGAGTAACTTAGGGATTGCCGCGACCTTTGACCCGGAGATTGCCAGAGAGTTTGGCGAGATTTCCTCCAAGGAATATCGTCTCTTAGGCATTGGCACAGGCCTTTCCCCACAGATTGATTTGGGCACCGACCCGCGCTGGACGCGCTACTATGGCACCTTTGGCGAAGACCCGGCACTGGCCCGCGATATGGCAAAAGCCAATATGGACGGCGTGCAGTCCACGATTGAAAAAGGCAAGGACATGGGCTGGGGCAAGTATAGCGTCAACGCCATGATGAAACACTGGCCCGGTGACGGCGTGGGCGAAGGCGGCCGTGAAGCGCATTCCAAATACGGCAAGTATGCTGTCTATCCCGGCGGCCAGTTCAATACGCAGTTGATTCCCTTTGTCGATGGCGGTCTCAAACTCACGGGCAAGACGAAAATGCCCAGTGCCGTGATGTCGTCCTATTCCATTGCCTGGAGTGAAGATGGTTCTCTGGGCGAAAAGGTCGGCAGTGCCTTCTCCCGTTACAAGATTGGCCTGCTGCGCGGCAAGTACAAATACGATGGCGTTATCTGCACCGACTGGTGCGTGACCCATGATGTGCCGAAAAAACTGGGTGAAGGCAATATTTCCACCGCCTGGGGCGTGGAGAACGATACGGAAGTAATCCGTCATTATAAAGCCCTGATGGCCGGTGTTGACCAGTTCGGCGGCAACAACGATATCAAGCCGGTACTCGCTGCCTATGAAATGGGCGTCAAGGAACACGGCAAGGATTATATGGACAAGCGTTTCCAGCAGTCGGCTGTGCGCCTTTTGCGCAATATTTTCCAGATTGGCCTGTTTGAAAATCCCTATCTCGATGTCCAAAAGACCGTTGCCGAGGTCGGCAATCCCCACGACAAGGCCGAAGGCTACAAGGCGCAGTTAAAATCCATTGTCATGCTGAAAAACAAGGGCAATGTGATTCATAAGGCAACAGCGCAGAATACGAAACCTGTGGTCTATATCCCGATGATTTACCGTCCGGTACAGGAAAATATCACCTTCCATACTTATAGTCCGGCACATTGGGAACTGCCCGTTGACCTCAAGACGGCCAGCGAATATTTCACGGTAGTTACGGATAAGGTCAAGAGCCTTTCTGCCAAAGACCGCGATGGCAAGCCGATGGCAGCGGTTACGGATATTGAACGCCTTGCACCGGCAGAAGTTGCCAAGGCCGATATGGTATTGGCGGTTATCGACAATCCGACCAATGCCGGCAACCAGTTTGACGGTCTGGGCTGTGATGAAAACGGCGGCTTTATCCCCCTGTCCTTGCAGTACAAGCCCTATACGGCAGATTCTCAGTATGTGCGCAAGCAGTCCATTGCCCATGACGCAGGCGAAAACCGCAGTTACTTCGGCAAGACGGCACGGATTATCAACGCCACCGACCTTGACAGCGTGAGCTATGGCCGCGAATGCGCCAATAAGTCCGGCAAAAATATGCCGGTAATCACCATGGTACACGCCTTGAAGCCCATGATTTTCAGCGAAGTCGAGCCGTTGTCCGATGCCATTATCGTAGGTTATGGCGTCAGCGATGCCGCATACTTCGATATCCTCACGGGTAAATTTGAGCCGCAGGGTCTTCTGCCCATGCAGCAGCCCAAGGATATGGAAGCCGTGGAACGCCAGTTTGAAGACACGCCCCGCGATATGGAATGCTATACCGACAGCGAAGGTCATACCTATGACTTTGCCTATGGCCTTAATTGGCAAGGCCAGATTAAAGATGCCCGTACCGCAAAATATGCCGTACCGGTATTGAAGAAGTAAGGAGTGACAGAACATGATCAGCAAAAAACTGAAAAGAGCCGTGCGTTTAAGCCTGTGCGGTGTCATGCTGGCAGGCTTTATGACGGCAGGCGATATGGCTTCGGCTGCCGTGCCTGCGCAGCAGCCATCCTATAAAACCGTAACGGAAACCTTTGACTGGGGCCCGTCCGTGTCCAAGGTTATCGTGAACTTAGGCAGTACGGTAAAGCAGAGTGAACTCAATACCGGCATGTTTAAGGTGCATGTGCGCCGTGAATTGGCGGAAGGGGCAATCACGCCTGCTGAAGCCATGCGGGAAAAGAAAGATGCCTTTATCTCCCTCGGTGCGGAATCCACTTCCAATAAGGACATTGAAGGCGACCGGCAGGTGACGAAGGCCTATGTATCAGACGCGCAGGGCAATCCCGTGGACAGCGGCGAATATGTGACCCTGGAAATGGCGGTAGGCCCCACGGACACGCTGGGGGCGGCCTTGAATTTTGATTTGCACACACTCTTTAACAACTGGGTTAAACCCCATTACACCATCACCGATGGCAACCGTCTGGTGGTGGACAATAATCAGGGAGATATCCGCCCGCAGGCCGATAAGTTCAAGTACAATCACAAACTGATTGGCATTCACGATTCCTTCCCCTATGCCAGCTACGAACCGGAAAATGCCAGTGTCGATAATAAAAAGCCGCTGATTATCTGGCTGCATGGCATGGGCGAGGGCGGCAACTCACCGTCCCTGCCGATAATGGGCAATAAGGCCACGCAGTTTGCCGATGCGTCCATCCAAAAATACTTTGATGGGGCTTATGTGCTGGCACCGCAGGCACGCACCTACTGGATGCATGGCTATAACGGCTTTGCCGATGGCACGAGCATCTACTCCAAGACCTTGATGGAATTCATCAAGGCCTATGTGGCCGAACATCCGGGCGTAGATGAAAACCGCATCTATGTGGGCGGTGACAGCAACGGCGGCTATATGACCATGCTGCTGGTGCGCGATAACCCCGGCTACTTTGCCGCAGCCTTCCCGACCTGCGAAGGCTTAAAAGACAGCCTTATAAGTAAAAAAGACTTGGCCAATATTGCCAAGACACCGATATGGTTTACGGCTGCCAAGACCGATACGGTGCTGCCGCCGAAGGACTACGCCGTACCGACGGTGGAACGGCTCAAAAAAGCCGGTGCTGATGTGCATTTCAGCTACTTTGACAATGTTATCGACACCAGCGGCAAGTATAAAAAAGCCGATGGCACGCCCTATGAATATATGGGGCATTGGTCCTGGATTTACGTCTACAATGACCAGTGTGAAGATACGATTAACGGCAAGCAGGTAAAACTCTTCCAGTGGATGGCAGAGCAGAAACGGAAATAAAGCCTTGTTTTTACCATAAAAGGCGGACCGCTGACTGGAAATAGTCGGCGGTCCGCCTTTGTTATGGGGGGCGTGTTGATTCACGCCCCTTTTGCCGTTTACTTTTTGCACAGCGGCAGGAACAGTTTCAGTTCTGCACTGTGGGTAAGACCGGTTTTCTTGAGAATATTGGAGATGTGGAAACGGACTGTGCGTTCCTTGATGCCCAGTTCCTCGGCAATGGTGATGGCGGTTTTTGCTTCCAGAATTCCCGTGAGTACATCCAGTTCCCGCCGGGTGAAGTCAAATTTCTGCTGGTAATAGGCAAGGTCGTGGGTGACGGCGGCAAGGCTGTCACCGCTGGCGGTGACTGTCTCCGGCAGTGGGATGGCAGCCGCCGGAATGGGGGCACCTGTAGGTTCTACAGGTATGACAGGGGCGGGGACTTCGGCGGCATTTCGTTCATAGGCGGGAATTTCCAGCCAGTCACGGAAGGCGGCATGGTAGAAAAAGAGATTTAAGAGTGCCAGTATCAGCACATAGGCCGCCATAAAGCCAGGCAAGGAAAAATTATCGAGAATCAGGGCAAAGACATTGGCCGATAACGCCGAAATGGGCAGAGCAAGCGTGCGTCCCATGCCCGCCCATAAAGATGGTTTGTCCGATAGTGGCGCAATATCCATAAAGTAGAGCGTATAACTCATGATGCAAAAGGAATCAATAAAGTATTCGGTGCTTTGGGCGAGGAAAAACATATCCTGCGTGTTTGTCGTAAGCAGGCTGATTATGCGGAGCAGCAGGGCAAGGGCTGTAACACTGAGAAGATATTTCCGCTGGGCATAATCTGCTACACAGCCCGCAGCTATGATGCCTGCGGGAAAAAACAGACGCGCCGTATCATGAAAAAGGGATTCGTCAAACTGCGCATAGTGTTTCAGTGCCATGATGTCACCGCAACCGTGCAGTGCTGCCAGGCAGGAAACCATGACGATCAGCATGGCGATAAAACGTGGCGAAGGCGGAACATTGCGCTCGTCCATAGAGGACTGGTCATTTGCGGCAGTTTGCAGGCGGGCATCAAGCGCTGTAAATGAGCGGAAGGCAAGAAAAGACAGACAAAGCAGCACCAGCATGAGCAGATACCCTGATACGTCCTTGCCGCCGGATGAGAGCAGATACTGAATCAAAACGGTCAGCGTGATGGCCCCGCCCAGAAACCTTCCACGGTAAGGGGCGGGGATGGTCATGGCACTGACATAATGGGCGCCGCCGGCAAAATAACCTGCTGTCAGCATGAGCAGGCAAAGGGCGGGCAGCGAAGCAGTTGTTCCCATACTGCTAAAAATGGCCAAAACACCGGCAGCAGTCACAAGTAAGAGGTGCTTACGCGCCCAGGAAAAAACATCGACTTCCCCGCGGTGGACAGCAAAGAGCAAAAAGCCACCGGCGACCAGAGAATTGGTGTAGAGCCACAGCCGCACACTGCGTTCCACCGCATCAGCGCCGAACCATAGCGGCGGTGTCTGCGACTGGGACAGCGCATAAGTCATATATATGTAGAGCATGGAAGCCGCATAATAAAGTAACGGGGACAGCCAAGCAGGCATATGCATCATCTCCTATCGTATATGGTTTAGTATAGCAAAGCCAGATTTACATGACAAGGTGCATTAAGGAACCTGTAGACCATGCAGGTAAGGAACAGTGCGCTATTTTTGGGGCAAATATAAATTTTAGAAAATTTTTTGCAAAATCCTGTAGACCCGTCAGCAGACAAAACATTTTCGAATGGTTAGAATAAATGAAAGTGATGGTAACATTATTCCCAAGGAGGGTTTGCCCCACAAGGGGAGAAAGGAATGTGAGCGAGATGAAATCACCCAAAAAACTAAGACAACAAGTAGCCCTGGCTATGATGCTGGGCGTAGTGGGCTTCTTTCACAGTGCCTATGCTTTGCCGCAGATTGATGGTGCGGCACCTGCCGGTGTGAACATTGCCAGTGAAGGCAGTACCATGAATATCGGCAGTTCGGCTGCGAATAATGTGCTGAACTGGAAGACTTTCTCCATTGGCGAAAGCGAAAAAGTGGCTTTTGATGCGCAAAACTATCTGAATCTCGTCACCGGCACGGAAGCGTCCAGTATCTTAGGACAGCTTACCGGCGGGGGGAGTGTTTACCTGATCAATCCCAACGGCATTCTTTTTGGTGCTAATGCCAAGGTGGATGTGGGGGCATTTTACGCTTCAACTCGTAATATTGATGCTGTGAATACGGCGGCTTTTGCCGCCAGCGGTACCAATCCCCTGCTGACTACGGTAAGCGATGTCGGGGGGGATATCATCAACCGGGGAAATATTGCTGCCAATCAGATTGTGCTGGAGGGGGATCATATCTCCATTCAGAATTACGAAAATATCCAAAATAGCGCAGGTGAGGTATTAAATAGCGATGCCGTTACCCTGAAAGCCACAGAGAGCGGCAATATCCATGTGGGGTA
The DNA here is from genome assembly GCA_002373045.1 of Pseudoselenomonas ruminantium. Classification (GTDB taxonomy): domain Bacteria; phylum Bacillota; class Negativicutes; order Selenomonadales; family Selenomonadaceae; genus Selenomonas_A; species Selenomonas_A ruminantium_J. The sequence goes on from DFHU01000010.1 coordinate 60,348, forward strand.
TAATATCACCAAATACAGAGCCGATAACAATATCAACATAGATTATGACTATGATGGAAATTATGCTGCCACGTCCACAACGAAAAAAGACGGTGTTACCGCTAACGGCATGTATTATTGGGGAACGAGTCAGGAGAATAACCATCCCACGTTTAATTATGCAGCAACGACCTTGGATGGTACAGCCATAACGGCTACGCCCTACGCCTTGCTCCATAACATCTATGAGTGGGAAAATCTCAATCAGGTCAGCTGGGGCCCCAGCAATTTCATGCTGGCTAATGATATTGACGGTACAAACTATACATATACGCCGATAACACACTTTGATGCACGCACACCGCATCTTGACGGCCTTGGCTACACCATCAAGAATTTGTCTTATGAGGCAGTTTCTGGCGGCAGTCCTGCGGGATTGTTCATTACTCTGAAAGATGCCACAATGGAAAATCTGAATATCGCCAGCAGCACTTCATTCAAGGCGTATCAGGATGATGTTTCAGCCGGCTGGCGTCATGCGGGCAGCTTGGCCTACGAGACCATTGGAAATGTTCTCCTGCGCAATGTCCATAGTAGTGCCAATGTCACAAATGGACACACCATTGGCGGACTTGTCGCCTTTAATCGAGGTGGCGGGCTGACTATAATGGATTCTTCCTTTGATGGCACCGTGACCGGTTCAGGTGACGTGGGCGGCTTAGTTGGCTCGCATGCGGGAGGCAGTATCTACGAAACAGGAAAATTGACCATTAAGAATTCCTATAATACGGGCAGTATCTCCTACGATACCACCAATGCTTCTACAGGTGATGCATTGCATATGGGCGGTCTGGTTGGTACTTCGGCAGGAGGTCTTTCCATCGTCAATAGCTATAATACAAGCACGATAGACAGTAGTGCCGCAAAAAATATTACGGGTAGTGAGACATATGTTGGCGGCCTGGCAGGATTTGTAAATCAGACAAGGGGAAAAGACAATTATACCATCGAAAAATCCTATAACACTGGTGATGTTATCGCCTATAATCCCAAGTATGCCTTTGCCGGGGGCCTGTTTGGCTATTATCAGAACGATAGTGACACGGCCTTGGCCATTTCAGAGGTTTATAATGCCGGCAATGTCAAAGCTCAAGCGACAGCTAAAAATGGCACAAAGGGAAATCAGGCTATTGGTGCTTATGCCGGTGGGTTAATCGGCTACAGCAAGGGAAGTGATGGCAGCAGGGAAGAAGCATTCACCATTGAAAACGCCTATGCAGCCAAGCTGGCGGGGGGCGCAACGGCAGCAGTTACCATCAGCGGCGGTACCAAAGGCAGCGGCGGTATCATAGGCTATGTGGATGGTACGGATGGCAAGACCAGCATCAACAACTCCTACTGGTATTCTTCTGCAGGCATGGGGGCTTATGGTGACCGCATTACTACGGATGGCAATGATGCTATTGCAGGCAGTAATTATATCACGGTCCATACCTCCGGCATTTTGGATTATGCAAGTGCGTTGGCGGCTCATAAGGCAGATAGCGGGTCCAATCCCAATCCCAATGCTCGTGACACGTATACTGCTTTGGGCTGGGATATCGGTAATAACGGCGGCGAAAGCACAGTTTGGCGTATCTTTAACCTCCATACCCCGCCCATGCTGCGTACTTTCCTGAAACCAAAATCCGTGGCGGCTAATGTCACGGTGACCAAGGAATATAACGGCACGGCACAGAGCGTAAATTACAGTGACCTGAATGCTTTGGGCATCTACGGCGACACCACGGGTTCTTTAGGCAATACCACCTTTGGCAGTCAGACAAATGCCGGAACGGCTGTCATCGGCTATAACGATAATTCGCCAAACAGTTTGTCCGCACTTACCTGGTCGGGGCAGGATGGCGTGGATTATGATGACATTAATTTTACCATCACGCCGAAGAATGTAAGCGTATCCTTTGCCAATCCCACCAAGGAGTATGACGGTACTGAAACAGCTTCCATCGCTAATCCTACGTTAACGGGGCTTATCAGCAGTGACAGCGGCAGTGTCAGTGTCAGCGCAGCCAGTGCCGCTTATGACAGTAAAAATGCAGGAACGGGCAAAATAGTGACCTATATGGGGCTTACTTTGGAAGGTGACAAGGCCGCAAACTACAGTCTGACCAATAATGTTGTTAAGGGAACGGGAACCATTACGCAAAAAACGCTGAACGCCAGCTTAGAGGCGATTTCCAAGGTCTATGACGGTACCACAAATGCAGCTGCACCTACACCGACTTTAAGCGGTGTGGTAGATGGTGACAATGTCAGCGTAACGGCCAGTGGCAGCTATGACAGCAAAAACGTCGGCAGCCGTACGGTCAATTACACCCTGAATCTTAGCGGCACGGATGCGG
>DFHU01000045.1:0-30132 GCA_002373045.1 Pseudoselenomonas ruminantium
GGCGCGTATCAGCAGCCAGATTGACTGTGAGCTGCGCATTGATGCAGAGGTTGCTGCCAAACGGCAGGAAAATCAGCGTAGGGGCATTGAAGCTGCGAAAAAAGCTGGTATACACTATGGCCGTCCGCAGACGACATTTCCGGAGAATTGGGATGTGGTTTATGCCCAGTGGAAGGCACAGGATATAACGGCAGACGAAGCGGCGGTGAAATTGGGGATTTCCAAAGCTACATTATATAGGATGGCAAAGAGACGTCACTAGAATCGAACTGGATAAAAAGCAGCGCATGAACATTTTTGTAAATTGCGCTGTTTTTTCTTAGCGTAGATTTTCTGAAAAAAATATGATAATATAATCAGTATGTGTAAATAAAGGTGGCAAAAGCCGCTGTTATAGGGGGATTTTTTGATTATGGCAAGATTATTTGGTACAGATGGTGTACGCGGAGAGGCAAATGCTAATTTGACGCCGGAGCTGGCTTATCGTTTGGGTCGTGCGGCTACGATTTATTTTGGTCGCGACAGCGAGGAACAGCCGCTGATTCTCATCGGACGTGACACACGTCTGTCCGGTGAAATGTTTGAAGCAGCCCTGACGGCTGGTATCTGCTCTGCCGGTGGCCGTGCTATGCTGGCCGGAATTATTCCGACGCCGGCAATCGCTTACCTTGCCCGCCATCATAAGGCTAAGGCTGGTATCGTGATTTCCGCTTCCCACAATCCGTTCCATGATAACGGGATTAAGTTCTTCGGCGGTGACGGCTACAAATTGCCGGATGCTGTAGAAGATGAGCTCGAAGAAATCGTGCATCAGCTCGAAAATGACGACAATCTGGCTCGTCCGACGGGTGAAAAAATCGGTCATATCGAATACCGCACTGACCTCTTGAACCAGTATATCGAATTCGTCATCAGCACCTGCTCGGAACGTTTTGACGGCATGAAGATTGTGCTCGACTGCTCCAATGGTGCAGCTTATGAGGTTATGCCTAAAGTTTTGCGTGAACTGGGCGCCAAGGTCAAGGTTATCCATGCCCTGCCCAACGGCGTGAACATCAACGACAACTGCGGTTCTACGCATATGGAATCCCTGCAGAAGGCTGTTGTGGAAAACAATGCTGATTTCGGTATCGCCCATGATGGTGATGCTGACCGCTGCCTTTGCGTGGATGAAAAAGGTCAGATTATCGATGGTGACCACATCCTCGTAATGTGTGCCCAGGATATGATTAAGAAGGGCACCCTGCCGCATAAGACGGTTGTTTCCACGGTTATGGCCAACATCGGTTTCCACAAGGCCATCAAAGAAGCTGGCGGCCGCGTTGAAGTAACGCAGGTTGGTGACCGTTATGTACTCGAAAACATGCTCAAGAGCGGCTATAAAATCGGCGGCGAGCAGTCCGGTCATATCATCTTTACGGATTACAGCACCACGGGCGACGGCCCCATCACGGCTTTGCAGGTTCTGTCTTCTCTGAAGCGCAGTGGCCGCAAGGCGTCGGAACTCACGGCACTTATGACGACCTATCCGCAGCTGCTGGTCAATGTGCGTGTAGCTACGAAGGAAGGCTGGGAGAAGAACGAAGCAATTTCTGCGGCTATTGCCAAAGGTGAGGCAGAACTGGGCAGCGAAGGCCGCATTCTCGTGCGTCCGTCCGGTACAGAACCCCTTATCCGTGTAATGGCAGAAGGCCCGGATCAGGCACAGCTCGACCGAATCTGCAACGAAATTGCTGATGTGGTCAAAAAAGAGCAGGGCTGATATGAAAAAAGCCATTTTATTTGCCAGCTTTGGTGTGATTAATGAGCAGGCGCGCAAAAATTGCATTGATGCTGCTGCAAGGCAGATAGAGGAGGCCTTTCCGGAGTTTACGCTCCGGCAGGCCTATACCTCGGTGTTTATTCGCAAAAAACTCACGGAGCAGGGCGTCCATATGGATTCTCTGTCGGAAGCCTTGGATGGCTTGTTGGCTGATGGCTTTACCGAAGTCATCATTCAGCCGGGATATCTTACTGCAGGTGAGGAATACGAGAAGAAAGTTCTGCAGGTTATAGAACCTTATCGGCAGAAGTTTGACCGTCTGCTGATTTCTCGTCCCTTAATGGAGTGTCCTGCTGATGGAGCCGATATGCTGGCTGTTCTGCAGGAAATTTTCCCGTTGGAAGCCGGTGAGGATTTGGTGCTTGTGGGACATGGTTCCCCGCATCAGCATAACCCGGCTTATGAAAATCTCCAGGCAGATGCCGATAAGGCTGGTTTCCCGGCCCACATCGGTGTAATTGAGCCGACAGATACGCCGGATTTTGCGGCAGTTCTGGCAAGGCTGCAGGCAAAGGGCGCGAAAGATATTTTGCTGGCGCCTTTGCTTCTATCTGGCGGGGCTCATGTCAATGAAGATATTGCTGGTGCAGAAGCGGAATCTTGGTTAAGTCGTTTGCAGGCGGCAGGTTTTTCGGTTAAGGTCAGCCTAAAAGGTTTGGGCGAATATCCGGCATTTCAGAAGTTATACGTCAAGCGTTTGCGGGAATGGGATTTTTAAGTCGGCGTTTGTATAACTTTCAGCTATAAGCAGTATTCATATAAAGGGTATTTCTATTTTTATAAATCTGAGTTATAATAACTTAGTGTACTACTTTGTTCATAATATGGCGTAAGTAATCGTTAAATGTGGACGAGACAGTACACTGGTATAATTGAATTTAGGCAGGATTAGGTAAGGGATGCCTAAAAAATGAATGAGGTGAGTATATGTCACATCCAGTAACAACCAATCCGTTGATTATTATGTTAATCAACATGACCGTTGTGTTCTTGGTGCTAATCGCCTTAGGTGTGGTCATTAATTTGATTCATTATATTGACCCCACGAAGCCGAAAGCTGCGCCCGAAGAAGCGGCACCGGCTAAGCCGGAACCCGTGTCAGAGCCAGAGCCTGCAGCAGCTGCACCTGTGGAAGAGGGGATTTCTCCTGAGGTGGTGGCCGTTATTGCTGCCGCTGTAGCCAGTATGGGCTGTGCAGGTGAGGTAAAAGCAATTCGTCCCTTGGAACGCAATAACTGGAAAAATTCCGGCCGCAGCGCAATTCAGAGCCGTGGTTAAGGCAGGGAAGGAGGACTTATTATGGAATTATTACAGGCATTTGTCGTTTCCCTGCAGGCCGTTTGGGCAGACAGTGGTTTCTCTGCGTTCACCATGGGCAACGGCATTATGATTCTCGTCGGGCTGGTACTTTTGTACATGGCTATTGTCAAGGAATTTGAGCCGCTTTTGTTGGGGCCGATTGCTTTCGGCTGTATTCTGGCTAACTTCCCGCGCACGGGTTTTTTCACGGAACCGGGACTTATGCAGGCCATCCATTATGGTATTGCCAATGAAATCTTCCCGCCGCTCATTTTCTTAGGCATTGGTGCGATGACGGACTTTGGGCCGCTGCTGGCGCGTCCGGTCACTCTGCTTTTGGGGGCGGCTGCCCAGATTGGCGTGTTCGTGGCCCTCGTGGGCGCTATGCTGCTGGGCTTTACGGTACAGGAAGCCGGCGCTATCGGCATCATCGGCGGTGCTGACGGCCCGACAGCTATTTACCTGTCAATCCAGATGGCACCGCATCTTTTGGGAGCTATCGCTGTAGCAGCGTATTCCTATATGTCGCTGGTGCCGCTGATTCAGCCGCCGGTGATGAAACTTTTGACGACGCAGAGGGAACGCGAAGTAACGATGGAACAGCTCCGTCCGGTGACGAAGTTCGAGCGGGTCTGCTTCCCCATCGTAGCAGCGATTATCATCAGCCTGCTGCTGCCGCCTATCGCATCGCTCTTGGGCTGTCTGATGCTGGGCAACTTGTTCCGTGAATCCGGTGTTATGGATCGTCTGTCCGATACGGCGCAGAACTCTCTGTGCAATATCGTCACGATTTTCCTGGCTACCGGTACGGGGATGACCATGAATGCAGACGATTTCCTGCAGCCGGCAACGCTTTTGATTATCGCACTGGGCTTGGTGGCCTTTATCGCCGGTACGGCCGGCGGTGTGCTCTTTGGCAAGATTATGTGCCGTGTGTCCGGCTGGAAGATTAATCCGCTGATTGGTTCTGCCGGTGTTTCGGCTGTGCCGATGGCCGCTCGCGTAAGTCAGGTGGTGGGCATGAAGGCTAAACCGGGCAATTATCTGCTGATGCACGCTATGGGCCCGAATGTGGCAGGCGTTATCGGCACGGCTGTAGCCGCCGGTACGATGCTGGCTATGCTCAAATAAAGTATACAGGAAAATACATAGAAAAAGGCTTTACAAACGGTCTTTGATATGGTAGTATCTTTTTGTAAAGAAAAATAGCTTTTGGCAATGGAGCCATGTGAACATTACCTCGTCAGAGGTGTGTTTGCATGGCTTTTTCTGATGTATTGTGATGCGTGATTGAAAGGGTGGTATGTAATGGAAAATTTACTGTATGTGATACCGGCTAATTCCCGGAAAGAGGATATTATTGAACAGCTCAAGGCACATCCGGAAATTAAATTTGTATCATTAATGGGTGTGGATATGGCCGGCAACGATACGGATGAAAAAATACCCGTGGGAATTTTCCTCAAGGATATTGATGATTTCTATGCCGGTACGGCAGTCCAGACGGATGGTTCTTCCGTGGTGCTGACCGGTATTGCCACCCTGAATAACGCGAAGGTTGATATGCCTGTTGACCCTTCTGTTAACTGGTTTGTGGACTACAACATGGAGTTTTACGATGAAGAAACGGGCAAGCCCGTGGGAACTTTGCGTATTCCCTCCTTCCTCGTGCATGAGGGCAAGCGTGTTGACTCCCGTGCTGTGCTGGCTGATACCTTGAACTATGTGAAAGAAGAACTTTTAGCCACCTTTAAGAAACACCCCAAGATTTCCGGTCTCGAAAGCATTGATGGCAATGATGTGGTAGACATTCAGTTCACTTCGGCTACGGAATTGGAATTCTGGGTAAAGACGCCGCTCGAAGAAGCTGCGATTGAAGAAATGTCCGCGTCCCAGGTCATGCAGGAGCAGTATTGGGAACGTACGCATGGTGCTGTGCGCACGGCGATGGAAAACTGCCTGCTCGAACTCGATAAGTATGGCTTCAAAGTAGAAATGGGTCATAAGGAAGTCGGCGGTCTCAAGGCGCAGATTGACGGCAGCGGCAATATGACCCATGTTTGCGAACAGCTGGAAATCGACTGGAAGTTTGCCGATGCTCTGCAGGCTGCCGACAATGAAATTTTCGTTCGTACGGTGGTCAAGGAAACCTTCCGTTCCATTGGCCTCGAAGTAAGCTTTAAGGCGAAACCCATGATTGGTCTGGCCGGTAATGGCGAACATACGCATATCGGTATGGCTGCAGTCACCAGCGATGGCAAGACGCACAATCTCTTTACGGCAGATGACCAGTATAAGGATTTCATGAGCGCTGTGGGCTATGGTGCACTCATGGGTATGCTGAAGAATTATGAAGCCATCAATCCGTTTGTATCGGCTACCAATGACTCGTTGAATCGTCTGAAGCCCGGTTTTGAAGCGCCGGTATGTATCGTTACGTCCCTGGGTCACCGTCCGGACCAGCCGTCCCGTAACCGTACGATTCTGGCCGGCCTTATCCGTGACCTGGGTAATCCGTATGCTACGCGTTTCGAACTGCGTGCCTGCAATCCGTACACCAATACATATCTGGTTTTGGCTGCGATTTACTCTGCCTGCCTCGATGGTATCAAGACGGCGGTTAACCACACTACGGCAGAACTTTTGACGGAGCTCTCCAAGGAAGCAGGCGAAGAAGGTTTCTATCTGGAAAAAGACCGCGCTTACCGCAGTGAAAATGATGTCTTTGAAGACTATACGGATGAAGAACGTGACCGTCTGTTCGGTGCTCCTCCCGCAACGGTTTGGGAAAATATGCAGAACTTCGATAACTACACCGATAAAAAGGCCGTTATTACGGCTGGCGGCGCCCTCAACGACACGATTATCAATGCTTTCCGTGCTGGTGCGCTCCTGCGTTGGAAGACGGAGCTGATTGCCCGTATCATTCCGGAAAATCGCGACATTGTGCGTGCAGCTAAGGAAATCAAGTCGGATTTCGTAACGGATTTGGATTCCTATAACTGGAATAAAATCAACGGCATTCGTGCTTATCTGGCCAAGGACAGCATTGATGAAAAATCGCTGTTCACCCTGCTGATCAACGCCCTGAATGAAGGTGACTATGCAGCAGCTTCCGGCCTACAGGTAGAGATGTACGACAAGGTTGAAGAACTGAAAGCCCTCTACGACAGTTACGTTAAGAACATGATTTGATGAAATAGAAAATCCCCGGCAGTGATTTCACTGCCGGGGATTTTTTTCGCTTATTTTTTCAGCGCTTCTTTGAGAATAGCCGTCAAGGCTTTCTGGGAAATGCGCATCATGTCACCGAGGAGGGCGTTGTAAAGGTCGCCGCCATCGCAGACACCGCGTCCGTTTTCCGTGATGAAGAACTTTTTGGGATGTTCTTCTGCCTGATAAGCCTCGTTGAGTTTATCCTGGACAAGTTTCTCGATTTCCTGATCTGTCATCGAATACACCTCTTTCCATATTTATCACATAAGTTATAATACTACATTTGGGGCGTTTTTTCCTCTTTTTTTACTGAAATAAATAAAAAATATTTATTGTTGGGAGGATTTCAGCCTATTTTCAGCGAATTTTTACGGAAAATTAATGGTAGTCTAAAGCAACTATAAGAATAACGGTGTATATTGTAAGCATAGTCAAGATAGTTAATCACTTGAATGGAGGGTGAATATTATGCGTAAGAAAATGTTAGCAGGATTTGTGGCTGGTGTACTCATGGCAGGTGCGGGTTTTGGTATGTTGAGCGGTCAGGCTCAGGCAGCTGAAGCAGCTGCACAAAATGGCCGGCCGGATAAGCCGCCTGTGATGCGTGGTCATAAGGGTGGAGAGAGCCATATGAAGATGAATCCGGATGAAGCAGCCAAGCGCCTGAATAAGACCTTTGGGGTCAGTGAAGATGAAGTAAAGGCCGCCTTCAATGAAAAACGTGATTTTCGCGATATTGGCCAGGCAGCTATGCTGGCAAAAATCAGTGGTAAGTCATTCAAAGATGTTTTGGCAATGAAGACACAGGACAAGCATTGGCCGGAAATCACTAAGGAGCTGGGGATTAAACCGGAACAGATGCGTGCCCAGATGAATGAACTGAGTGCCGAGCGCATAGCGCAGCGGGGCAATATCGACAAGGATAAGGCGCTGTCCTTGTTAAATAGCGGCTATCGGCCGATGGATGTCAGTGTGGCTGCCAAACTGGCTAAACTCAGCAACAAGGATATTCAGACCGTTCTGGATATGAAGAAAATCAATAACCGCTGGGGCGATGTAGCTGAACAGCTCGGTGTAGATCGGTCGGCCCTGCGTCCGAATATGAAAAAAGGAAAGTTCCCGGGACATGGTCCGCAGGGCGGCCCGCCGGATGGTGGTGAGATGCCGGACGAAAAATAATAGAGGATTTTTCCACCCATAAGGCGAATATTTCCCTATAAGCATCTTGCAGAAGGGGAGACCACTATGATTATTACCGATAATGAAACAGTAAATGCCGCTGAAGATTTGATTCGCCGTCATAAAGAACAGCGTCCGGAAAAGCCCCGTTCCATACAGGCTATCTCGGCGCGCTATTATCAGGCTATCGGCCAGTATCAGGAATTGATGCGGGCCGACGTGGACAACCGGGAACAGCGGGTCATGCTCTATTCGGAGATTAAGACCTTAGGCTGGTGTATGGGCCGGGATGAGGCGAAAATCGTCAAAGAAATCAATAAACCGGTTAAGTAATACTTAAAAAGGCACCCGCCCCGCCGGGGATATCTTTCTTGCGCTTAGACAGGCTTGTCAAACGCTCCAGAAAGATATCCCCGGCGGGGCGGGCTTAATTTTTATGTTTTTTGTTTAGAGATTTTTTTCCGTTAAGACCATGTCCAACGCATTCAAAACGTCGTTGACGTTTTCCTCTGTAATCACCAAAGGCGGCTGGAAGGCCATGACGTTGCGGTCTACGCCGTTCTTGCCGATGATAAAGCCACGGTCTTTGAGGACTTCGAGCACATCGTCAAGGATTTCCGGTGCGGGGGTGCCATCGGCGTGGATGAATTCTGCACCGTCCATCAGGCCGAGGCCGCGCACATCGCCGATAACGGGATGTTTCTTTTGGAGCTCACGCAGGCCGCTTCTAAGCTGCTCACCGCGTGCCTGGGCATTTTCCATAAGCTTGTGTTCTTCGATATAGTCGAGCACTGCCATAGCCGTGGTGGAGGATACCGGGTTGCCGCCGAGTGTCGAAGCACCCGGGCGGGTGTAGGTATCGGCAATCTTGGCCGTGGAGATAAAGGCAGAAATCGGTGCGCCGTTGCCCAAGGCTTTGGCTATGCACATGATATCAGGCACGACATCGTAATTTTCGATGGCAAACATCTTGCCGCTGCGGGCAAAGCCCGTCTGCACTTCGTCGATAATCAGCAGGGTGTTGTACTGGTCAAGGATTTCCTTGACGCGCTTGAAGTAGCCTTTGGGCGGCACTACGCAGCCAGCATTGCCCTGAATGGTCTCGGCGATAAAGGCACCGGGATGACCGGAGGTGGAGGTCTTGATTAAATCCTCGATGGCATTGGCGCAGGCGTAATCGCATTCCGGGAACTTCTTGTTCATGGGACAGCGATAGCAGTTTGGGTTGGGGGCAAAGTGAATGCCGCCTACGGGATTGGGGTCGGTGCGCCACATGGTAAGGCCGGTTACGCTCATGCCGAGCTTCGTGCGGCCATGCAGGCCGTGGCGCAGGGCGATGATTTCGCTGTTGCCTGTGTAGACAGAGGCCAGCAGGAAAGCTCCCTCCGTGGCCTCTGAACCCGTGGAGCAGAAGAAGGATTTTTGCAGGTCGCCGGGCGTGACTTCAGCCAGTTTTTCGGCGAGGTTCACGAAGTTTTCCGTGAGATAGATATTGCAGACATGCTGGAGTTCGTCAATCTGGGCTTTCATCTTCGTGAGGATTTCCGGGTTGCAGTGACCGCAGTTCATGACGGACACACCGGCGTACATGTCCAGATATTTCTTGCCCGTGCTGTCCCAGAGGTACTGCATGGAACCTTTGACCATCTGGGCAGGCTGCTTATAGAAGTGACCTAAGCAGGGCATGATGTATTTTTTCTTTTTTTCGATAATGGCCTCAGGGCCGATAAATTTTTTGCTTTCCATAACTTCCCCTTAAAATGTGAATATGTCAGATGGAGTTGCGGCTCCGGCGGAAACGGTAGGTGCCAAGTCCCAGCGCACGGGGGCCTTTTTTGAGCGTTTCGAGGTCATCGGCGTGGAAGGCCTCTTGGCCTGCCGCAAGGTTATCCAGAGCCGTGCGGTAAATGCGGGTGACCATGCCGGCAAATTCGGGCGTGTAATCCTGTGCCTCAATGCGGTAAGCGGCCAAGCCGTTAAATTTCGCAAGGTACGGATAGAGGCAGAGGTCCTTGGCAAAATAGATATGATTGCGGCCAAACTGGTCAATGCGCAGGGAATGTTTTTCGCCTGCGTTGTCCAGCAGGGCATAATGGCGGTCAAGCACTTCGGGATTGTTGAGTTCGTTGAAGAAGGGCAGGCTCATGCCGGGCAGGTTGTGGTCGCAAATCATGGATTCATAGGAGCCATGTACGACAACCTCGATGGGCAGTTCCGAGTTTTCCACAATTTCGCGCAGCTGTTCGAAGGACAGTTCGTAGGAGGCGGTGCCCATGACCAGACCGTTTTCTTTGAGGAATTTTGCGGCCAGATGGTTAAAGAGGTTGAAGGATACATCCGCCTGAACGGGCAGGTTTGTCAGGCGCTTAGCCAGCTTCAGGGAGCCTAAGTTGCTGACCATAATGCCGTCGGCTTTGAGTTCCGGCTGTTTAAGCGCGGTGAAGAACTGCTCCAGTTCCCCACATTCACGGCGCATGGTCGTGCGCGGCGTGTTGATGATGATTTTGGCGCGGCCTTTGTTGTAGGCGATGACTTCGGCAAAATCTTTAAGGCTCCAGGGCTTGTTGGGGCGGAAAGCCTCACCGCCTACATAGACGATATCAGCGCCGTTGTCGATAACGGCCTTTGCGGCGCCGACTGTACCCACACGGACGCTGAGTATGCGGTGCTCGGCATTGGCTTTGTTAATTTCCTGTTCCTGCTTGAGAATTTCGTCCTGAAAACCGGCTTCTTTTACGGCATCGCTGAAGAAGCGCGGCTCACGCTTGCCATCAAAGCCGATGTCTTTTTTGTCTGTAGCACCAAAGGCAAAGGTGGTCGTGAAATCGCGGGCGCGGTTTTCGTAAAGGCTCTTCCAGCCTTCTTCGTCCGGCTGCCAGCCCGTCGGGTCAGCAATATAGGCATCAATGGCCTTGCGGTAGGTGCTGACAATGCGGCGGATAAAGGGGGCAGGGCGCATACGGCCTTCGATTTTGAAGGAGAACACGCCGGCCTGAATGAGCTGGGGGATATGGCGGTACATGCACATGTCCTTGAGTGCCAGCTTATAGGCACCATCGCTGTCTTTATCGAGCACTTCGCCCGTCTTTTCGTCAATGAGCTGATAGGCCCAGCGGCAGGGTTTCAGGCAGCGGCCACGGTTGCCGCTCTGGCCAAAGACCACGCCGGAGTGAATGCACTGGCCGCTTTCGCTGATGCACATATCGCCGTGCATGAAGTATTCTACTTCAATGCCCGTGCGTTCCCGGAACAGGGAAAGCTCGGAGAGCGTCATCTCGCGGCCGACCACGACGCGGGTAATGCCGTATTCTTTGAGCTTTTCAATAGCGTGCTCGTTATGGGTATTCATCATCACGGAAGTGTGTACGGGAATCTTGATGCCCATTTCGTGAATGAGTTCGAGTACGGCAAAGTCCTGTACGAGAATAGCATCCGGACGGATTTCATTGAGGTAGGCGAGGTATTCGCGCAGGGCGGGAATTTCCTCATCACTGATGAGATTATTGAGCGTGATATAGAGCTTTACACCATGCTCATGGGTGTAGGCGATAGCCTTTTTGAGCATTTCATCATCAAAGTTGAAGTCACCCTCGTGCATACGCATATTAAAATGCTTGCCTCCGAGATAGCAAGCATCAGCACCGGCTTCCACACCGGCTACCAGAGCATCCCAGGTACCGGCAGGGGCCAATAATTCTACAGATTTACGATTTAACAGCATCTAATAAAAACTCCTTTTTGGATAGGTTTTACCTTAATGGTTCCAATAAATAAGTATAACAGAGAATGCGGGGGCTATCAATAATACATTGCATTCTAAAGTGGTTTGTGCTACAACAATAAGTACCGAATAAAAGTAAACACGATAAAGAACAGGCTTGTTTGTAGGATTGTACAAATCGATTAATCATAACAGTGGAGGTTGGATAATGGAGGAAAAGAATGCAGCACTTGACTGGCTGGAATTGATGGCTGGCAGGGGAATCGGGGCTTTGGCGCAGAAAATGCAGCGGCAGGGCGGGAAAAAACTTTTCATCACAGGCCGGCAGGGAATAGAACATTATCCGCAGTCCGGTGTCGTCGCGCCACAAGTTGTACTGGATATGCTGGCCGTTATGCCGGATTTTGCTGAGAATCAATACTATTATGCCAAAAATCAGCAGACGCTGGTGTTTAAGGTGATTTTGGACGATATGCCGGACAGTGTATTGTTTATCTTTTGGCAGCAGACAGAAAACGAGGATATTGCGCCGTTAAGCGGTATGCTGGAATCAGCCAGACTGGCGCTGAAATGGTATCTGCGGGGGCATAAGGCTTTTGCGAAGCGGCTGCATGAACAGCGGGCGGCTTTTTTTGAGGGCGTTTTTGTCAAGCACAACATCAGCGTGGAATCAATGCTGGCCGAACAGGGGATTGAACTGCATCATGACCGCAAATATGCAGTTATGCTTATGGACATGGGCGCGGATATGCCGCTTATTCCACCGGCAGATTTTCGGGCGAAGTTATTGCAATTCAGTCAGCGCTATCAGACAGACCTTATTTATCCCTTGGAGTGGAACGGCATTTATCTGGTGATTTTGTCGGGCCTTTATGTGCAGCAGGAATTGGGGCTTCTTTCCCTGAAAAAGCGGCAGGAACTCTTTGCCCGCTGGCAGCAGCTGTTCTCTGAAGTCTATAAGGTGGCGGTATCCATTGGCGTAGGTGGTGACTATCCGCTGGCCGAGCTGCATCGCAGCTATCAGGAAGCACGCATTGCCCTGACTTTCCGGCAGATTAAGGGCGAACAGGGCTTTGTGCAGGAGTTTTCCGACATGGGGGTGTTTAAGGAACTTTTTACCTGTGAAAAGGCGCGGATGGTGGAATTTTGCCGTCAAACATTGGATAAATTGCTGGCCTATGACCATGATTGTGATGCCGACTTGCAGATAACCTTGCGTACGCTGCTGGATACCAATTTCAACTATAAGCTGACGGCAGAAAAACTCTTTGTGCATGTGAACACGGTGCGTTATCGCTGCGAAAAGATTGCCCAATTGCTGGAAATTGACCTCAATCATCCGGATACCCGCTTTAATCTTTATGCGGCCATTCGGGTAGGTGATGTGCTGAAGGCGCTTAATCTCCTGCAGCCCGGTTATGTGGGTAATTTGAGCAGCCATAAAAGCAATGGCAGCCATGGTACACAAACCATGTTTTAAGTGCATAGCAAAAAAATCCCTGCTGATTTTGAAGGTCAGCAGGGACTTTTTTATACGGATTCTTTTACGGCATTCTTGCCGGCCGTATAGCCAAAGGTCTGGGCACGGCCATGGCTGTTACCGGGAATGCAGGTGGGGTAGTCATTGCCGTAGAAGGAGCCGGAGTTGTTGCCGGCGGCATAGAGTCCGGGAATGACGTTTTTCTCTTTGTCGAGAACCTGCATGTTCTCGTTGATACGCAGGCCGCCAAGAGTTACCAGCATGGAGGTGCCCATCTTGCAGGCGAAGAAGGGGGCTTTTTCAATCGTGGTCATAAAGAGAGGCTTTTTGTGGAAGTCCTCATCTACGCCTTTGCGAGCCAGTTCGTTGTAGCGGTCAATCGTAGCCTTGAGGGTTTCATAAGGCAAATCGCATTGTTTAGCCAAATCCTCAATGGTGTCGGCTTTCTTGACCAAACCTTCCTGGATATAGCGCTCCACATCTTTCGGATTGTGATGGAATTTCATTTCCTTGCAGGCGGTCTGGTGGAAGGCCGGTGCTTCCTGCGGCCACTTGGAATCCCAAATGTTCCATTTGCATTGGCCGGGTTGCTGGCGTACCTGATTGGACAGATAACCAAAGGTCAAATCCTCGTTGCCAAAACGCTCGCCCTTGAGATTGACGCCCAGCCAGGGCTGACGGGTCAGTGCATCGGGATTTTCCTTGGGATTATCCACGAAGGCTTTGTCAAAGTACATCGCCGTGTGCGGCCATTCGTCAATGTCTGCGCCAATCCAAAGCCCCATCTTCTGGCCGTCACCAGTATTGAAGGTGCCGGGATAGGAAATCTTGTTGATGGTCTTGGCACTGGGAATGTAGTAGTTCAGCATTTCCTCATCATGACCGTAATCGCCAGCGCAGAGGATAACGGCTTTTTTGGCATTGAACTTGATATATGCCTTGTTTTCATCCTGAGCGATTACTCCGGTGACACGCCCTTGATTGTCCTTGCGTACAAGCTGGACCGCGGGAGTTTTGTAATGAATATCCACGCCCAGATTTTCCGCTGTGGACAGCAAGGTATAGGCCATAGCAATAGTTGGCCCGCCGCCGTACATACCCTTGGGCATCTTTTCGGCTGCGCCTGCGGGCGGTTCCAAAACAAAGGAAAGGGTCGGGAAGGTGGGCAGGGTCGAAACCGGAGCAACCAGTTCTTCCTGTGTCCAAATATGTTTTATCGTACAGCCGGCCTTTTGCGCCATATCCAAAAGCCAGTCATTGACATGACCGCTCTGGTTGGTGAATACCTGGACAACCTTTTGGTCTGTGCGGTAGGAACCATAGCGCATGAGCTCGCTGGTGACAAATTCCGGGTCAATCTTGGTGCCCACGCTCTGCTGCGCTTTGGAATTTACAGCACCGTAGTCATAGCTGCGGAAGTTGACATTCTGGGTCTTTTCAATCAAGGTGACTTTTGCGCCGTCCTCGGCAGCAGCGCAGGCTGCGCACAAGCCGGCCATACCGGCACCGACGATGACGATATCTGCGTCTACAGTCTGGCTGATTTGGCTGTCGCCAATTGGTTCAGGCGCTTTTAAAAAGGATGGTTCGGCAGCAGCTCCGCTGGCAGCTTTTTTTTCATCCTCGGCCATATGCTTGCGGCCGTTGCCACAGCCGGAGAGCAGACCGGCGCTCATTACCCCTGCTGCCGCGAAAACGCCTGTTTTCAGGAAGTTGCGGCGGGACATCCCATTTTGCAAATCTTTACTCATGATAACCCCTCCAAGTTGCTATTAATCTCTATTTATTGTAACGATAAATCCGGTAAAAATCTTTGTAGCATCTTACAATCGTTAACAGAAAATTATAGAGAGTGCAACAAAGAATATTTATCCTGTTTATTGTATGATAATCATAAAGAAAAATTTGAGGGGGAGTTCTTATGGAAAAGCTGAAAGCGTTGTGGGAGTTTTTCAAAAAAAAGCCGCTTTATTTGGCGGCTCTGTTGGTCATTATGTTTGTGGGTGGGAATCTGGCCATGGTAACGGTGGAGAAATTTCCCCATCTGGCCTGTTCGCCCTGTCATGTCATGGCACCTTATGTAGATGCGTATGACAATAGTGAGCTGTTGTCTCATGCCCATGCGCAGGCCAATGTAAATTGTATTGACTGCCATGAAAACGGCATCGAGGATAAAATTCAGGAAACCGTTTGGTATGTGACGGATGATTTTGATGACCCGCCATACAAACGGGCTTTCCCGAATGAAATGTGCACGAAATGCCATAGCGACATTGACGCGATTATAGCGAAAACGGATTTTGGTGAAGCCAATCCCCACAATTCCCATTTAGGCGATTTGGTATGCTCCGACTGTCATAAGATGCATAATCAATCCCGTGCAAAATGTGCAGACTGCCATAATTTCGAATTCCTGCAGAATTTGCCGGCAGACTGGGATAAAGAAGCAAAGAAAACCAAGTAAGGGTTGGTTATTGCTGGACTGGGAGGTCCTTTAATTCCTGGCGAAGCCAGTCAAGCCGCTGTTTTTCCCGCAGAATGGCCTGCTGGAGTATGCAGCGGTGGCCAAAATGTTTCTGGCGCGCTTCTTCGTCGGCAAACAGCAGCTGCCAGCGGGCCTTGAGGTATTGATATTTTTCCTCATGGCGGGTGATTTCCTCTTGAAAGAGCTGGCGTGTCAATGGGTCAGCGGCCGAATCCAACAGGTAAAGCTTCATGGTAAAGTCGTCCCGAGTTGGCACAGGCTGGCTCAGTGGTTCATACATCCAGGCGGACAGCAGTTGCTGTCCGCTTTTTGTAATCTGATAGAATTTTTTTTCGAGCTTTTTGCCGACGAGTTCTGTGCGGGAACTTATTAGGCCGTCATCTTCCATATGGCGCAGTTCGGGATATATCTGGCTATGGTTGGAATACCAAAAATCGCCTAATTCCTCTTCGAAGAGTTTTTTGATATCATAGCCGGCAAGCTCCCGGTGCGCCAGCAGACCCAGAATAATATATTTTAGTACGTTTTTTTGTGCCATTGTCATCACTTCTCCTTGTCTTGCTCGTTTTAGTATAGCATAGGTGAGCGAGCCTGACATATATTTTTACGAATATTGCATTGCATTCGTCTGGGCTTTATGCTACAATTCTATGTATTGTGGCGATGAACAAGAAGAGTAAATCTCGCAGGCTTTTCTAGAGAGTCTCTGTTGGTGGAAAGGAGACAAAGCCGGAGGTCGAACGTTCGCTTGGGAGTCTTTCGGAGGAAATGCCGAACGTATGACTGCGTTAAAGTTATCGAGTGAAAAATCAGGGTGGTACCGCGAAATTCAGCCTTCGCCCCTCGTGCACATGTTGTGCGGGGGCGAGGGCTTTTATAGTTTGCTTTTCATAAGGCAGGAGGTAAATAAATGGAAGAAAAGATTTCGGAGCTGAAGGCAGCTGCCGTAGCTGAAGTCAAAGCCGCAAGCGATATGACGGCGCTTAACGATATCCGTGTAAAGTATTTGGGCAAGAAGGGCGAGTTCACTGCTATCTTGCGTGGCATGGGCAGCCTGTCCGCCGAGGAACGTCCGAAAGTCGGCAAGATTGTCAACGCAGCAAAAGCAGAAGTGGAAGAGGCCATCAATGCGCAGGTTGGTGAGCTTAAAGCCAAGGAACTTTCTGCAAGACTTGCCAGTGAAAAGATTGACGTTACTCTGCCGGGCCGTAATGTTCCCCAGGGTCATCTGCATCCGCTGACGCTGACCATGCAGCGCATCAAGGATATTTTCGTACATATGGGTTTCAGTGTTGAAGAAGGCCCGGAAATCGAACGTGATTACTTCAACTTTGAAGCATTGAACCTGCCGAAAGACCATCCGGCCCGCGACATGCAGGATTCCTTCTACATCACGGACGAAATCCTCATGCGTTCCCAGACTTCGCCGGTACAGGCCCGCACGATGCAGGCTAACGAGCCGAACAAGCCGATTCGCATGATTGCACCGGGCCGTGTTTATCGCCGCGACGAATACGATGCGACGCATTCGCCGATGTTTACGCAGGTGGAAGGCCTGGTTATCGACAAGGGCATCAGCTTTGCTGACCTCAAGGGCACACTCGAACTCTTCCTGCATCAGATTTTCAACGAAAATGTAGGCGTGCGCTTCCGTCCGAGCTTCTTCCCCTTCACGGAACCTTCTGCCGAAGTGGATATCTCCTGTGTGATGTGCCACGGTGAAGGCTGCAAGGTCTGCAAGGGCACGGGCTGGCTCGAAATTCTGGGCGCCGGCATGGTTCATCCCCATGTGCTGGAAATGAGCGGCTATGACCCGAAGGTGGTCAGCGGCTTTGCTTTCGGTCTGGGCGTGGAACGTATCGCCATGCTGTCCTATGGCATTGACGACCTGCGTCTGTTCTACGACAATGACGTGCGTTTTTTGCAGCAGTTCTGATTAGGGAGGTTACAATATGCAGGTTTCCATTAAATGGTTAAACGATTATATAAAATTCAACGAAACGGCTGAAGAACTGGCCGACAAATACACGATGTCCGGCGTCCCTGTGGAAAATGTTATCCGCGCGGACGAAGGCCTCGATAAAGTGGTAACGGGCCGTATCGAAAAGCTCGAAGCTCATCCGGATTCCGACCATCTGCAGATTTGCCAAATGAATGTGGGCGAGCCGGAACTCATTCAGATTATCACGGGTGCGCAGAATGTGGCCGAAGGCCAGATTGTGCCGGTGGCTATGGTCGGTGCGCATCTGCCAAATGGTTTGCACATCAAGAAGGGCAAGCTGCGCGGTCTGCCATCCAATGGTATGCTGTGCTCCGCAGAAGAACTCAAGATGGACCTCACCAAGCTGACGGAAGCAGAAAAGAACGGCATTTACATCCTTCCTGCTGATACGCCGGTTGGTGTGCCCGCCAAGGATGTGCTCGGCCTTGATGATGTCGTGCTCGAATTTGAATTGACGGCTAACCGTGCCGACTGCTTCAGTGTTGTGGGCCTCGTGCGTGAAGCTGCTGTGCTCACGGGGAATGAGCCGCACTATCCGGAAATCTCCGTTAAGGAAGATGATGAAGCCAAGGCTGCCGATATGATTAAGATTGGCATTGACAGCGACCTCTGCGACCGTTTCGCAGCCCGCGTGATTAAGAACGTTAAGGTTGGTCCGTCTCCGGAATGGATGCAGCAGCGTCTCGAAGGTGCGGGTATCCGTGCCATCAACAACGTGGTGGATGTGACCAACTTTGTCATGGTGGAACTGGGCCAGCCCATGCATGCCTATGACTATGATGAAATCGCCGGTCACAGCCTGACGGCCCGCCTCGCTAAAGAGGGCGAAAACCTCCATACGCTCGATGACAGCTCCCGCATTGCCAAGGGTACGGAACTCGTCATTGCCGACAGCGAAAAGCCGGCTGGTCTTGCCGGTGTAATGGGCGGTCTCGAATCCGAAGTAACGGAAAAGACTACGACCATCGTGCTCGAAGCGGCTTCCTTCAACGGTGCCAGCATCCGCCGCACCTCCCGTGCCTGCGGTTTGCACTCCGAAGCTTCGGGGCGTTTTGAACGCGGCGTGGATGTGACGGCTATTCCCCGCGCTCTTGACCGTGCCTGCCAGCTCCTGCAGGAAATGGGTGCCTGCACGGTAACGCAGGGCATGGTGGATGTATATCCGAAGCAGAAAGAGCAGACGGAAATCCATTATACGACTGAACAGATTAACGCCCGTTTGGGCACGCAGCTCAGTGCTGCCAAGATGATGGAAATTCTCACGAGCCTGGGCTTTGCCGTACAGACGGAAGGCGAAGGCTTTGTCGCCAAGGTTCCGTCTTGGCGCAATGACTGCACCTGCATGGAAGACCTATCAGAAGAAATCTCCCGCATCTACGGCTTTGACAATATCGCGCCGACCCTGCCTTGGGGTGCTGTAATGCAGGGCAAGCAGAGCCCGCGTCAGGATTTCATCGACAAGATTAAGGAAATCCTTATGGGCTTGGGCATGACGGAGGAACTTTCCTTCAGCTTCACGAATACCGATTTGCTGGACAAGATGCTGGTGCCGGCTGACAGCGAACTGCGCAAGGCTGTGCCCATCATGAACCCGTTGACGGATGACTATCCGCTCGTGCGCACGAGCCTGTTGACCTCCATCATGGAAAACGCTGTGCGCAACTTCTCCCGCAAGAATATGGATTTGCGTCTCTTTGATGTAGCGCCTGTATTCTTCCCGAAACAGCTGCCCGTAACGGAACAGCCCGAAGAAGTCGTAAAACTTGTTGGTCTGATGACGGGCCGCCGCAATACCGTGGGCTGGAACCAGACAAATGACATGATTGACTTCTACGACATGAAGGGCCTGGTGGAAGAACTGCTCTCCAGCCTCTCCATATCCAAGTACACCGTGGAAGCCGGCGAACACTTCGCCCTGCATCCGGGCAAGACTGCGCTCTTCAAGAAGGGCCGCGAAGTGATTGCCACCTTGGGCGAACTGCATCCGCAGGCCGCAGAAAACTTCGGTATCAAGCAGAAAGTTTATCTCTTTGAGATGGACGTGGAAGTTCTCATGAAGTACACGGCCAAGAACTTCCATTTCGACAGTCTGCCCAAGTTCCCGGCAACTTCCCGTGATTTGGCGATTGTTGTGGATTCTGATGCCGAAGCTGGCAAGATTGAGCAGGTCATCACGAAGAATGGCGGCAAGCACTTCAAGTCCGTAACGCTCTTTGATGTGTACACTGGCGAACATGTAGCCGAGGGCAAGAAGAGCCTGGCGTTTAACCTTCAGTTCCAGTCCAAGGATAAGACCCTCACGGATGAAGAAGCAGATACGGCGTTCAATAACATTTTGAAGGCTGTGGAAAAGCAGTTCGGTGCTGAATTGCGGGCTTAAGGTGATAGCATGGCAGAAGAAAAAAATAATCAGCCGTCGGAACGGGTGGTCGTAGAGATTTACGGCAACAGTTATCCGTTGAAAACCGATAATCCGCAGGCATTGAAGAAGCTGGCAGCTGCTGTGGATAAGAAGATGAAAGCGATGTCCCGGTCTGTGCGCAGCTTTGATGACCGTAAAATTGCTGTATTAACCGCCCTGCAGATTGCAGAGGAATATTATCAGCTCAAGAAAGATTATGATGAACTGGTAGACCTCCTCGATGAAAAATAACAAAATATAGCAGGAATTTTTCTCTTGCTCACGAATATAATCCGTAAAGTAAAGATAAAAGGCATTACTTTACGGATTATATTTTTTTAAGGAGTGGGTAAAGAATGGGATTTATAAAAAATCTGCGGGTAGCCTATAAAATGCTGATATTAGCAGCCTTTGCTGTAATCGGCATGCTGATTATCGGCTATCAGGGATATTCGACAGCGAAAAAAGCTCAGATAGACATGGAGGATATGTATTCCAGTTCAGTGAAATCCATCGGCTATCTTAGCGATATGCGCTACGGCACACGCTATGCTCAGGGCATGATGATTATCATGACTACGGTAAAGGATGACCCGCAGCGCATGCAGAACTTAGACAAGAAATTCCAGGAAGGCCTGAAATTCGTCGAAGATGGGATTAAGCAGTACGAAGCTGTTCCTGGGAAACCAGATGTGGTTAAGCAGGAATTAGAAGCGTATAAAGCTATCTGGACAAATTTGCAGAAAAACATGACCGAGGTTGTAAAGCTCTGTCAGGCAGGCAAGCCGGAAGAAGGTATGGCGCTTTATAACCGCGAAGGTTCCAAATTGCTTGACCAGATGCGGCCGCATATCAATAAGATGACGGAACTGGAAAACAGCCATGCGGAAGAACTTAATACACAGAACGATGAGGACACGGAAAATGCCATCCGCAATATGATTATTCAGCTGCTCATGGGGCTGATTATTATGGTTGCTGTAGCCATGTGGATTACCCGTGAAGTGGTTAACCCGGTTCAGGCTATGATGCGTTCGTTGGAACGTCTGCGCGGCGGTGACTTCAGCGATCATGCTCGTACCATTATGCGCGGTGATGAATTCGGGGAAATGGCAGACAAATTGGCCGAGGTTCGCATGACGCTGAACAAACTCATGCGCAGTTCCAGCACGACTGCTGAACAACTGGCAGCATCCTCGGAAGAACTTACCGCCAGCTCCCATCAGTCGGCACAGGCCTCGGAGCAGGTGGCGCAGTCCGTTACCAATGCTGCCGGTGCTGTAGCGGAACAGCAGGTGGATGTCAATGATGCGATGGAATCCATTGAAAACGCAGTACAGGCCATTGAACGCCTGAGCAAGACGGCAAATCGGGTTTCCGAGCATGCGAATACCAGCAATAAGGCAGCTGTAGAAGGTAATGAGGCAGTTAAACAGGCCGTCAACCAGATTAACAGTGTAGCGCAGATTGTCAACAGCTCTGCGGAAACCGTAGATAAATTGGGACAGAGTTCACAGGAGATCGGTCAGATTGTCGAGACGATTTCTTCCATTGCGGAGCAGACCAACCTTCTGGCACTTAATGCGGCTATCGAGGCTGCCCGTGCCGGCGAACATGGCCGCGGCTTTGCGGTTGTTGCCGACGAGGTGCGTAAACTGGCTGAAGCGTCACAGGAAGCTGCCAAGCAGATTACCGGTCTTATCAGCGGGATTCAGTCGGAAACCGCAGCAGCCGTTTCCTCCATGCAAAAGGGCAGTGCTGCTGTTAAAGAAGGTACGGCATCCGTTGAACAGCTTCGCGATACCTTTAAGAGTATTTATGATGCCGCTTTAGGAGTTGCTAAACAGGCTGAAGAAATGACCAAGGAACTGCATGTTGTGGAACAGGATACCCAGAATATCAAGGAAAAATCCAGCGGTATTCTGCAGAAGGGCGGCATGGTGGCTTCGGAAATGGAAAGCGTTTCCGCTGCTTCCGAAGAGCAGTCTGCATCGGCTGCTGAGATTGCCGATGCCAGCTCGTCCCTGGCTAATCTGGCGCAGAATCTGCAGAACTCCCTGCAGAAGTTTAAGTTCTAAAGTTGAATTTATACGAAAAAAGTGGGAACCTGTTGAGGCGCCCACTTTTTTCGTGTACTTAAATCAGATATGCAATTGTTTCTTGATGCGTTCCACAGCGCGGACGGTATTTTCGCGGTTGCCAAATGCAGTGAGACGGAAATAACCTTCACCACAGGGGCCAAATCCGGCGCCAGGGGTGCCCACGATGTGGACTTCCGTCAGGAGTTTGTCGAAGAAATCCCAGGAGGGCATGTTTTCCGGCGTTTTGAGCCAGATATAAGGCGCGTTGACACCGCCATAAGCCTTTATGCCGGCAGCCTGCAGACCTTCGCGGATGATGCGGGCATTTTCCATGTAATAGGCAATGGTTTCCTTGACCTGTTTCTGGCCTTCTTCCGTGTAGATGGCAGCAGCTCCCCGCTGAACGATGTAAGCGGTGCCGTTGAATTTTGTGGTGTGGCGGCGGTTCCAAAGCTTGTTGAATTCGACAAGGGTGCCATCTGCAGCGTGGCCTTTAACGGTTTTGGGAATAATGGTATAGCCACAGCGCGTGCCCGTGAAGCCGGCGGTCTTGGAGAAGGAACGGAATTCAATGGCTACATCCTTGGCTCCTTCGATTTCATAGATAGAGCGGGGAACATCGTCTTCCGTGATGTAGGCGGCGTAAGCAGCGTCAAAGAGGATTACCGATTCATTTTCACGGGCGTAATCCACCCATTTCTTCAGTTCTGCGCGGGAAAGTGTGGTGCCGGTAGGATTGTTGGGGCAGCAGAGGTAAATCATATCCACGCGCTCTTTGGGCAGTGCCGGAGCAAAATCGTTGCTGGCATCACAGGGCAGGTAGGTGACACCTTCAAAGTGGCCATCCTCCTGCAGTGTGCCCGTACGGCCTGCCATAACATTGGTGTCTAAATATACCGGATACACCGGGTCCGTAATGGCTACATGATTATCTGTGCCAAAGATTTCCTGAATATTGCCGCAATCGCTCTTGGAGCCGTCGCTGATGAAGATTTCATCGCTGGCAATTTCGATACCCCGGGCTTTGTAGTTGTGCTCGATAATGGCATCGGTGAGGAAACTGTAACCCTGTTCCGGGCCATAGCCGCGGAAGGTATCGGCATTTGCCAGTTCATCGACAGCCTTATGCATAGCCTCAATGCAGGCGGGGGGCAGGGGCTGGGTAACATCGCCAATGCCCAGGCGAATGATATCTGCTTCGGGATTAGCTTCCTTAAAGGCTGCCACCCGGCGGGCGATTTCCGCAAAAAGATAACTGCCGGGGAGCTTCAGGTAATTGTCATTGATTGTAGCCATATAAACCTCCAATAGAATTGTTCTCAATATAACTTTTGGGTATATTATATCATGTTTCTATAACAAATCAATAGGTAAATGCAAGAAAAAGATGACTGTGCACAGCGAAGCGCAGTCATCTTTGACTTAGCGATATTCAGGTGGGGATTCAGCTTAGGAACGCTTGTAAGCTGTAACTTTCTGATAATGTTTCTGGAAGAATTCTTCAGCAACCTGCGGGAACAGAGCATAGGAGAGTACATCTTCTTCAGAAGGATTGAGGAAGCCTTTTTCCTTGAGTTCTGCTTCGAATTCAGCAAACGTCTTGGCCTTTGCATCTTCCACAGAGCAATCTTCGATGATGTCTTCCGGAGCAATGCCCAGCGTCTTGGTAAGGAAGTCGCGGTCGATAGCCACCGGCGTACGGCCGAACTTACCGCGAGCCAAATCCTTGAATTCCTTCGGTACCATCTTGTAGCGCTCGCCGCTCATGACATTGAAGGTAGCCATGGTGCCCACAATCTGGGAAGACGGGGTAACGAGAGGAGGATAGCCAAGGTCTTTGCGCACGCGAGGCATTTCGTCCAGCAGTTCCTGATATTTGTCTTCCATGCCGGCTTCTTTGAGCTGGTTGGCCAGATTGGAGAGCATACCGCCCGGAATCTGGAAGTCCAGTACGTTGGGGTTGATATCGAAATAACCTTTGAGGTTGAATTCGTTGATAATGCGTTTCTTGACTTCGAGGAAGTGTTTGGAAATCGGCGTGAGTTTCTGTACGTCAATGCCCGTATCGTATTCCGTGCCTTCAAGTGCACGAACCATGGTTTCCGTGCAGGGCTGGGACGTATCGGAGGAGAAGGGGGCAAGAGCCGTGTCGATGATATCTACGCCTGCTTCGATAGCTTTGAGATAAGTAGCATGGCCGAAACCGGAGGTGCAGTGGGTGTGCAGTTCCACAGGAATGTCCAGAGCAGCTTTGAGTTTCTTAACCAGGTCTTCTGCCACATACGGTTTTAAGAGACCGGACATATCCTTGATGCAGACGGAATGGCAGCCCATATCCTGCAGTTCTTTAGCCAGTTCCACGAATTTTTCATTGGTATGTACCGGGCTGATGGTGTATACGAGACAGCCCTGAACTTCCGGTTTTTCCGGGCAAGCCAGTGCAGCTTCAATAGCAACCTTCAGATTGCGCACATCGTTGAGGGCATCGAAGATACGGAATACACCGACGCCGTGTGCCGAAGCATGACGGACAAATTTTTCGACAACATCATTGGAGTAGTGGTTATAGCCAAGTAGATTCTGACCACGGAGCAGCATCTGAATCGGTGTTTTGAGGTTAGCCTTTAAGGTATCCAAACGTTCCCAGGGGTCTTCACCTAAGAAACGCAGGCAGGTATCGAAGGTAGCACCGCCCCAAGCTTCCAAAGCTTTGTAGCCTACAGAATCCAAAGCTTTGAGCTGCGGGAGCATATCCTCAATGCGCATACGCGTGGCACACAGAGACTGATGACCGTCACGCAGAACGGTTTCCATGATTTTGACAGGTTTCTTTGCCATAACTAACACTCTCCTCTAAATTATTAACGCATAATTATTAATTATGCGAATTAATTTGTGACGAACTGGAAAAACGAAAGAATAAAGCCTTGTCTTACGGCGTAAACACTAGGTTTTTGAAGTATCACAAAATTTAACATCACAAGCTTAGTATAGGTGCTAATTATGGCTTTGTCAATGTAAAATGTGATTTTTTTCCCAAACTATAACCAATTGGAATAATAGATGGAGATTATTGTAAAATGTATACAATTTAGTTATGATGAAAAAAGGGAAGCTGGGCAGAAAGTTTTTTTTATGAACTATTGGTTTTTTATGCATACATTGGTATAATTAATTGTGTGGTAAATAAGCTACTTTGTGTTGACACATTGTTCTATGTTTACACAATGAGCGGGTAAATTTGGAATTATAAGGAGAAATGTGTAAATGAAACTTGTAGTAACAGTCGTAGGCAAAGACCGTGTAGGCATTATTGCCATGGTTAGCCAGATTTTGGCCGAGAACAATGTCAACATTTTGTCTATCAATCAGAATATCCTTGACGGCTATTTCAACATGATTCTGATTGCGGAAATCAGCAGCAGCAAGATTAAGCTGGTGGACTTGCAGAAGAAACTCAAGGAAAGCGGTCAGGAAATTAATGTAGATATCAAGGCACAGCATGCCGATATCTTCAATGTAATGCATAATATCTGATGTGACGTTGACTTCTAGGAGGATATATTCTTGATTAGCATAGACGATATCATTGAAACAAATGAGATGATTACGGAGAACAAATTGGATGTGCGTACCATTACCATGGGGATTTCCCTGCGGGATTGTGCTCACCCTAATATGGAGCAGTTCTGCCGTAATGTATACGACAAGATTACAAAATCCGCAGAATTTCTCGTGAAGACTGGTGAGGATATCGAAGCGGAGTACGGTATTCCCATCATTCATAAGCGCGTATCGGTAACGCCGATTGCCGTTGCCGCTGATGCCTGCAAGACGGATACCTATGTGCCGGTGGCTGAGGCCATGGACCGGGCCGCCAAGGAAATCGGTGTCAATTTTATTGGTGGTTTTTCGGCATTGGTTGAAAAAGGGTTCACGAATGGTGACCGCATTCTGATTAACTCCATTCCGCAGGCACTAGCAACTACGGATGTGGTTTGTTCGTCCGTAAACCTTGGCTCGACGAAAACCGGCATCAATATGGACTGCGTTCGCGAAATGGGCGAGGTTATCAAGCGTACGGCGGAACTTACTCGTGATAACGATGCTTTGGGCTGTGCCAAGCTGGTTGTATTCTGCAATGCTCCTGGAGATAATCCCTTTATGGCGGGCGCATTCCACGGTGTCAGCGAAGCCGATAAGGTGGTCAGTGTCGGTGTCAGCGGTCCGGGTGTGGTAAAACATGCGTTGGAAGCCAAGAAAGGTGCAGATTTTACCGAAGTTGCCGAAACCATCAAAAAGACGGCGTTTAAGATTACCCGCGTAGGCCAGTTGGTTGCTCGTGAAGCGTCCAAGCGTTTGGGCGTGCCCTTTGGCATTATTGACTTGTCTTTGGCACCGACGCCGGCGGTAGGTGACAGCGTAGCGCGTATCATTGAAGAAATGGGTATTGAGAGCTGCGGTGCTCCGGGCACGACAGCGGCACTAGCGCTCCTCAATGATGCGGTGAAAAAAGGTGGCTTGATGGCATCTTCTCATGTCGGAGGACTTTCTGGCGCGTTTATTCCAGTAAGTGAAGACGAAGGCATGATTAATGCCATTAAGACCGGCAGCCTGTCCTTGGAAAAACTCGAAGCTATGACCTGTGTCTGCTCCGTTGGTCTTGATATGATTGCCATTGAGGGCGACACGAGCGCAGCTACGATTTCCGGTATTATTGCGGATGAAGCGGCTATCGGTATGATTAATAACAAGACCACGGCTGTCCGTGTTATTCCGGTTCCGGGCAAGAAGGTGGGCGAAATGGTGGAATTTGGTGGCCTTTTGGGTTACTGTCCCATCGTGCCTGTGCGCAATCAGTACAGCTCTGCGGCATTTATTGCCCGCGGCGGCCGGATTCCGGCACCGATTCGGAGTTTAACAAACTAAAAAATAGCCTTCCCCTATGGGGGAAGGCTTATCTGTAGGAGAGCATTATGCGTGTTACGAAGAAAATTAAGGAAGAACAGATACGCATTTTAGGGGAAGTCTATAAAGATACAAAGCCGGCCTTGATATTTCGCAATCCCTTTGAATTGCTGATTGCGGTGATTCTGTCAGCGCAATGTACCGATAAACGGGTGAATGTGACCACGGCTCGTTTGTTTCAGAAGGCGGGTACACCGGAGGCAATCCTGTCTCTAGGGCTGGCGGCCTTGGAAGAGGAAATTCGCGACTGTGGACTTTTTCGCAACAAGGCAAAAAATATTATGGCAACCTGCCAGATTCTCTGCGAGGCGTATGGCGGTGAAGTTCCCGCAGATTTTGAGAAATTGCAGGAACTTCCTGGTGTGGGACGCAAAACAGCCAATGTGGTCATGAGCGTGGGCTTTGGTGCGCCGGCCATCGCTGTGGATACGCATGTGTTTCGCGTCAGCAACCGCTTAAAACTGGCGGTGGGCGATACGCCGCTGGCAGTAGAGCAGGGGCTGATGAAGGCAATACCAAAGGATAAATGGTCGGCGGCCCATCACTGGCTTATCTGGCATGGGCGGAATGTCTGCAAGGCGCGCAAGCCGTTATGCAGTGCGTGCCCCTTGGCAGACGTATGTCCAAGCTGTGAGCCGCTGGCATGAGCATAGAAGTGAGATGAGAGCATGATTTATCGGAAGGCAACTTTTGCTGATGTAGAAGCAATATATGAACTTGTGGCTGCTTACGCAGAGCAGGGCGTAATGTTGGCGCGCTCGCGCAATACCCTCTATGAAACCTTGCGGGATATGGTGGTGGCCATTGATGATGATGGTACCCTTGCCGGTGTTGGCGGGCTCCATGTAATCTGGGACAGGCTGGCTGAAGTGCGCACCATGGCCGTATCGCCGCATAAGAGACGCCGAGGTATCGGTGCCGAAATTGTCAAACGCCTGATGGAAGATGGTGAACAGCTGGGAATTGAAAAGTATTTTACGCTTACTTATCAGCCGGAGTTTTTCAAGTCCTTAGGCTTTGTTGTCATTAATAAGGAAGAACTGCCCCATAAGGTCTGGAAGGAATGCATTGATTGTCCCAAGTTCCCCAACTGTGATGAAATCGCTATGGTAAAAGTTTGAAATAAAAGTTTTCCTGTAGTGGAAAAGCTGTACAATTTTACATTTAGCAGTTGACATTATGCGGATAAACTGATATAGTATCAAACAACGAGAATAAATGCAAAGACGGAGAGAAGTAAGAGGCAGAAGTTTTACAGAGAGCGGCGGGCTGGTGTAACGCCGTAGATGGAACCTTTGAAATACACTCCTGAGCAGCCGGTTGAACAGCTGATGTACAGATTAGTAGGCCGCGCCGGAATGCCACCGTTATCATAGGCTAGGATATGTATGTATCCGAAAGGAGAGGCTTGCATCAGCAAGCAGGGTGGTACCACGGGTATAACAGCTCGTCCCTGTGAGGGGGCGGGCTTTTTCTGTTTTGAAATTTGAACTTATTATGTTATTATGGAGGAATG
Organism: Pseudoselenomonas ruminantium; assembly: GCA_002373045.1. Taxonomy (GTDB): domain Bacteria; phylum Bacillota; class Negativicutes; order Selenomonadales; family Selenomonadaceae; genus Selenomonas_A; species Selenomonas_A ruminantium_J. Next base: position 28,171 of record DFHU01000045.1, read on the forward strand.
GACATGATTATCGTAATGAGCCCTAGTGCAACAAAGGAAAATTTAGAAAAAGTTATTAAGAAAGTGGAGTCCGCTGGACTTAGAACCCATATATCGGAAGGCGAAGAAGTAACAATTGTCGGTGTAATCGGCGATAAAAAGAAAATCGCAAACTTGGAAATGAATATGATGGAGGGCGTGGAAAAGACCGTCCGCATCACGGAAAAATATAAATTGGTCAGCCGCAATTTTCATCCGGAAGATACCATTGTGGATGTGGATGGCGTGAAAGTCGGCGGCAAGCAGATTGTGGTTATGGCAGGCCCTTGCTCGGTGGAAAGTATTGAACAGCTCAGGGAAGCAGCCAAGGCGGTTAAGGCCGGCGGTGCGCAGTTCCTGCGTGGCGGTGCTTTCAAGCCCCGTACCAGCCCCTATGATTTTCAGGGCCTCGCCGAAGACGGCCTTAAGATGCTGCGTCAGGTAGCGGACGAAGAAGGCCTCAAAGTGGTGACGGAAATCGTGGACAAGGACGATTTGGAACTGGTGGGCAAATACGCAGACCTCTATCAGGTCGGCGCCCGCAATATGCAGAATTTCCAGCTCTTAAAGGCTTTGGGCAAGGCCAATAAGCCGGTAATGCTCAAGCGTGGTCTGTCGGCTACCATCAGTGAATGGCTCAATGCTGCCGAGTACATTATGGCGGGCGGCAATGAGCAGGTCATTCTCTGTGAACGCGGTATTCGCACCTATGAGACCTTTACGCGTAATACTCTTGACCTCAGTGCGGTAGCAGCGGTGAAGGAACTTTCCCACCTGCCTATCATCGTTGACCCGAGCCACGGCACGGGCCGCTGGCAGATGGTGAAGCCCATGGCTAGAGCGGCTGTGGCCGCTGGCTGTGACGGGCTGATCATCGAAGTGCATCCGCATCCGGAAGTGGCACTCTCCGATGGTGACCAGAGTCTGACGCCGAAGAACTTCAACCTGCTGATGAGCGAACTTGGCAGGATTGCGGAAGTCATGGAGCGCACGGTGTAATATGAAACAGGAGAAATTAACGCTGGCCATAATCGGTGTCGGTCTTATCGGCGGTTCTTTGGGGCTTTGCCTTAAAGATAAACTGGGCGACGATATCTACATCACTGGCCTATGCCGTACGCAATCCTCCATGGATAAAGCCATGGAACTGGGGGCTGTTGATTTTGCCACGAATGATATTGCAAAAGTGGTAGGCAACGCCGATATTGTCTTTTTAAGTCCGCCGGTTTTGCAGATTGTTCCCATGGTGGAAAAGATTCTGCCCTACCTAAAAAAAGGCGCTATTATCACCGATGCCGGTAGTACCAAACAGTATATCTGGGAGCATTTGCAAAAGATTTTGCCTCCGGATATCTACTATATTGCCGGGCACCCTATGACGGGGCGCGAAAAGAGCGGTGTAACGGCGGCAAAAAAAGACTTGTTTGTGGGTAAGGCATATGTGATTGTAGAGGATACAGGTGCGCCCAAGGAAGCTCATGATAAACTGATGAGCGTGCTGCGGCATACCGGTGCGAATTTTACAACGCTCGATATTGCCAAGCATGACCGCTGTGCTTCCGTTATCAGCCATGTGCCGCATGTGGCGGCGGCAGCGCTCGTAACCCTTCTAAACCAGTCCGGCGGGGATATGGAATCCTGTATCAAGCTTATCGGTGGTGGCTTTAAGGATACTACGCGTATCGCATCCTCTAATGCGGATATGTGGGCGGATATCTGCATGACCAACGGTAAGGCCATTGCGGCCAATCTCAAAACTTTGCAGGAAATTATGGATAAGGTCATTACGGCTTGTGAAACACAGGACAGGCAGGCGATATATGATTACTTTGCCGCCAGCAAGCAGCGTCGTGATGCTTTACTGGAAGATGCATCCCACAAATTTGACCCTAACTAATTGTATTTTACACAGAATTATGCTAAAATATGCAAATATTGATGTTG
>DFHU01000045.1:30252-53046 GCA_002373045.1 Pseudoselenomonas ruminantium
TTTTTTGTTATGGAGTACTTCGAACGGGTTAAGGAGTTAAATAATGCTTGGGAACCGGAGCTTTGCCGTCACTCTGTGGACAGAGCTGAGCGGGTCTGTATGGATATTTATCATACGGGCGCATTAGCACCGGAACGGTACAAAATGACCATGGAGAGAGCCACGGATTATATTAGTGGTATGGCTGCGGTTATGGATATCAAGAGTATGCTCAGGGATATTGACCATATTACCATTCGCAGTGCTAAGGACAGTCGGATTATTTATCGTCTGACCACGCGGTTTGGTTACGCAGAAGAAGAATTCAAAGCAGTATAAACATAAGCCTTTCCATTGCGAAGGGCTTTTTCTTATGCAGGAATACTTTAGATTAGAACGAATATATTAGCACAGAATGAGTATTGGATGTGATTTTTTGCAGCTGACGGATGGAATACAATATGTGAAAGGCGTAGGCCCAAAGAAAAAGGCTGAACTTAACCGATTGGGGCTTTTTACAGTTTATGATTTGCTGACGTATTTTCCCCGCACCTATGAGGACCAAAGTGTGCTTACGAAGATTTCGGAACTGCAGGCCGGAGAAAAGGCCACGGTGGCCGGTACGATTATGAATGTGTCAGAACGCCAAGGCGGACGGCGAGGGATGTCCATCCTTATGGCGTTGATTGGCGATGGCACAGGAATCCTGCAGGTGACTTGGTTTAATCAGAAGTATCTAAAGCCTAAATTAAAAGTGGGCAGGAAAGTTTTTGTCACGGGGAAGGCGGTGTATGCTTTTGGCGGGCGGGGACAGTTTGCTATGAGCCAGCTGAGTAGTTTTCAGATTCTCGATGAAGATGATACACCGGAAAATATGACGGGGATTATGCCGGTTTATCCGGCTACGGAAAGGCTGAATCAGAAGTTTTTCCGCAAGCTGTTGCAGGGGCTGTTGGCAGCGGATTTGACGATAAATGAATTGATTCCCCAAAGCGTGGTTGCGCGCTATCGACTGCTATCCAGAAAGACAGCGTTGCACGATATTCATTTTCCGGCGGATTTTGCGGCGCTTAAGGCTGCCCGCAATCAGCTGGCCTTTGAGGAACTCTATTTGATTCAGTGCGGTCTGCTGCTCTTAAAGCGGCAGGCGCGGGAACACAGTCAGGGGATTCGCCATTTGCTTTCTAGTGAGTTAGTGGCAAAACTCCTAAAGTCTTTGCCCTTTGCCCTGACCAATGACCAGCAGCGTACCTGGCAGGAAATTCAGCGGGATATGGAAAGTCCGCTGCCCATGCGGCGGCTGGTGCAGGGGGATGTTGGCTCCGGCAAGACGGTTATTGCCATGCTGGCGCTCACTAAGACGGTGGAAAATGGCTATCAGGGAGCACTCATGGCGCCTACGGAGATTTTGGCCAGTCAGCATTATGAAGGCTTTTGTCAGCAGTTAGCGCCGCTTGGAATTCGCGTTGGCTTTTTGTCGGGCAGGCTGACTAAGAAAAAGCGGGAGGAAATGTACGCGCAGATTGCCGCACAGGAAGTCGATATTGTCATCGGCACCCATGCCTTGATTCAAGAAGGTGTGGAGTTTGCAAAACTCGGTCTGGTGGTAACCGACGAACAGCACCGTTTTGGCATTGCTCAGCGGGCGGAGTTGGAGAAAAAGGGAAACCTTATGTCGGATGTGCTCGTTATGACGGCAACGCCGATTCCCCGCACGATGACGTTGACGGTCTATGGGGATTTGGATGTATCCCTTATCCAACAGTTGCCACCGGGGCGGCAGCCAATTCGCACCTTTGTGCGCAAGCCGGACAGGCGAGAGTTGATTTATGACTATGTTCATCAGCAGTTAGCTGCAGGAAGACAAGCTTATGTGGTGTGTCCTTTGATTGAGATGAATGAGGAAAGCGACCTGCCTTCGGCTGAGGAAGTCTATGATGAACTGCGCTATGGCATTTTTCGCGATATGCCCTGCGGCCTTGTGCATGGCCGGATGAAAGCTGCTGACAAAGAGCAGGTCATGCAGGATTTTTACGATAACAAAATAAAACTTTTGGTGTCGACTACGGTTATTGAAGTCGGTGTCAATGTGCCCAATGCCAGCATTATGGTGGTGGAGAATGCGGAGCGCTTTGGCCTTGCACAGCTCCATCAGCTGCGCGGGCGCATTGGGCGCGGGCAGTATAAGTCCTATTGCATTCTCGTCTCGGAAATGAAGACGGAAAATGCGCGTGAGCGTTTGAAAATCATGGCAGAAACCAGTGATGGATTTAAGCTGGCTGAGGAGGATTTGCGTCTGCGCGGGCCAGGACAGTTCTTTGGTTCCATGCAGCATGGTCTGCCGGACTTGAAGGTGGCGGATGTTTTAAATGATATGGATATTCTGCTGAAAGCTCGACAAGCAGCTCAGGAAACAGTGGCTAATCGCGAGGAGCGACAGGATGTTTTGCCAATTTTGGCGTTGCAGTATAAGGAGCAGTTTGAAAATATTACGGATATCTAATGTATTTATGTCGAGAACATCTTGACATAACACATAGACATAGTATACAATATTTCTAGCTTAAAACAGCATAGGAGGCGTGTGTTTTGGTAACAGTATTGGTGAATGGCGCATGCGGCCGTATGGGCCGGGCGGTATTGAAAGCCGTACAGGAGGCAGAGGATTTGCAGCTGGTTGGGGCTGTGGATATTGCAGGCGGCGCGGATTGCGGCGAGTTGGCTGGTCTGCCAAAAAGTGGTGTGCTTGTGGAGACGGATTTGCAGGCGGCGTTGGAGCGTATTAAACCGGAGGTTATGATTGACTTTACTCGTCCGGATGTGGTCTTTAATAATGTTATGACCGCATTGAACGCGAAAGTCAGCCCGGTGGTTGGTACAACTGGCCTCAGTGATGAGCAGAAGGCAGAGATTAAGAAACTGGCCGAGGAAAATGATACGCCGGCCTTTATTGCTCCTAATTTTGCCATCGGGGCTGTACTGATGATGGTTATGGCTAAGCAGGCGGCAAAGTATATGCCGGATGTGGAAATCATCGAACTTCATCACGACAATAAACTGGATGCGCCGTCCGGCACGGCTGTGCAGACGGCGGCGATGATTGCTGAAGTCCGCGCCGAGCATAAGCAGGGTCATCCAGATGAAAAAGAAAAAATCACGGGTGCCCGTGGTGCTGATTATGAGGGAATGCATATTCATAGCGTGCGTCTGCCCGGCTATGTAGCGCATCAGGAAGTTATCTTTGGGGGTCTGGGGCAGACCCTGACCATCCGTCACGATTCGCTGAACCGTGAATCCTTTATGCCCGGCGTGGTGCTCGCGGCACAGAAGGTGCGCAGCCTTAAAGGGTTGACTGTAGGTTTGGATAAACTCTTGGAGTTTTAAGGTATAAAAAGAAAAACGGCTTTTACAAGCGAAAGGAATGAATGTCGATGAAAAAGTATAATGTGGCAATTCTGGGCGCAACGGGTGCCGTAGGTCAAGAATTTTTAAATCTCATTGAGGAACGCAATTTCCCGTTTGCTGACCTCAAAATGTTGGCTTCTAAGCGCAGTGCTGGCAAGAAAATCCAGTTTATGGGCAAGGAATATACCGTTGAGGAAGCCACGGTGGATTCCTTCAAGAATGTGGATATCGCCCTGTTTGCTGGTGGCAGTGCCAGCAAGGAATTTGCGCCTGCCGCTGTAAAAGCCGGTGCCGTGGTTATCGATAACTCCAGCACCTTCCGCATGGACCCGGAAGTGCCTCTGGTTGTGCCGGAAGTCAATCCGGAAGCCATTGCTCAACATAAGGGCATTATCGCTAACCCGAACTGCTCGACCATTATCATGGTTATGGCATTGAAGCCACTTTATGATATCGCCAAAATCAAACGTGTGGTCGTATCCACGTATCAGGCAGTATCCGGTGGCGGCAAGGAAGCTATGGCAGAACTGGAACAGCAGGTCGCTGACATCGTAGCAGGCAAGCCTGTTACGGCGAACATTCTGCCTGGTGCTGCTCTCAAGAAGCATTATCAGATTGCCTTCAACCTGCTGCCGCAGATTGATGTCTTCAAGGAAAACCTCTATACCAAAGAGGAAATGAAGATGATTGACGAGACAAAGAAAATCATGAGCGACAATGATATGCGCATTACGGCAACGACCATTCGCGTGCCGGTATACCGCAGCCATGCCGAGTCCGTCAATGTGGAATTTGCTGATGAGGTCAGTGTAGAAGCTGCCCGCAAGGCTCTCGAAGCATTCCCTGGCGTAGAAGTGGTGGATAACCCCGATGAACAGCTCTATCCGCAGCCGCTCGAAACCTCCGGCAAGAACGATGTTGCTGTTGGCCGTCTGCGTAAGGACTATTCCATCGAGCATGGTCTTAATATGTGGGTTTGCGGTGACCAGATTCGCAAAGGTGCAGCCCTCAATGCCCTACAGATTGCTGAATACATGATTGAACACGATATGTTCTGATAAAAATTTCACAAATATGGCTGACCGCCGTCAAGTCTTACTTGACGGCGGTTTCTTTTCGTGCTAACATAAGTCGTGGGACATAATCACTACATAGTAGTATGATAAATCATGATTATAATTCATAATCATGATAACTTCATGTTATCATTGATAAATTAAAATGTAATCATAGCTATGATTTATGAAAATGTCATTGTCCCGCGTTAATAAAATCTGTTGCCGGAACCGAAAATGGGTCGGCACTGATGAGGGAGGATTTTCCATGATTGATATTCTCGACCGCGTGCGCAACAAAGAGTTGCAAAGCAAGATTGTCACGGCGGAAGAAGCAGCAGCTTTTTTCAAAGAAGGCATGAACGTTGCAACCAGTGGTTTTACCGCTTCGGCATATCCGAAAGCGATTCCACTGGCATTGGCTGAACGGATGAAAAAAGAGCCGTTCACCATTAACCTCTGGACGGGAGCTTCCACGGGCCCAGAGCTGGATGAAGCATTGGCCAAGGTTCACGGCATCAAAAAGCGTTTACCCTACCAGACGGATAAGGATTTGCGCAGTGAAATCAACGACGGTTCGGTAGATTATCTGGACCTGCATCTTTCCGAGTCAGCCCAGCTCAGCCGTTGCGGTTATCTTGGCAAGGTGGATGTGGCAGTGGTAGAAGCCTGTGCCATTACCGAGGAAGGCAACATCATTCCAACCACGTCCTTGGGCAACGCTGCATCCTATGTACAGAGTGCGGATACGGTTATCGTAGAAGTCAACACTTCTCAGCCGCTGGAACTTGAGGGCATGCATGATGTGTATATCCCCATGGACCCGCCAAACCGTCTGCCTATTCCTATCGTGAAGGCAACGGATCGTGTAGGTACTCCGTATATTCCCTGCACGCCGGACAAGATTAAATACATCGTTCCTTGCGATATTCCCGACCATACGCGCCCGCTCAAGGCCATTGACGAGGATTCCCGCAAGATGAGCCAGTTCACGCTGGACTTCCTCAAGAAGGAAGTCGAAGCTGGCCGCATGCCGAAGAACCTGCTGCCATTGCAGTCTGGTGTAGGTAATGTAGCCAATGCTGTAATGGCAGGCTTCGTTGATTCTGATCTCAAGGATTTGACGGTTTATACCGAAGTTATTCAGGACGGTATGCTCGACCTTATCGATGCCGGCAAACTTCTGATTGCTTCCGGTACGGCATTCAGCCCGTCTCCGGAAGGCATGGCCCGCTTCTATAAGGATGTTGCCAAGTATAAGAAATACCTGTTGCTGCGTCCGGAAGAGATTTCCAACAGCCCGGAAGTGGTGCACCGCCTTGGCGTTATCGCCATGAACACGGCTATCGAAGTGGATATCTACGGCAACGTAAACTCCACCCATATTACGGGGACTAAGATGATGAACGGTATCGGCGGCAGCGGCGACTTTGCCCGCAATGCTTACCTGACTATTTTCTATACGCCGTCCGTTGCCAAAGACGGCAAAATTTCCGCAGTTGTTCCCATGTGCTCGCATATCGACCACACGGAACATGATGTGGATATCATCATTACGGAACAGGGCATTGCAGACCTTCGTGGCAAGGCTCCGCGTGAGCGTGCGCTCGAAATCATCAATAACTGTGCCCATCCGGACTACCGTCCGCTTCTCTTGGATTACTTTGAAAGAGCAACCGAAGCAACCCATCATGCGAACACGCCGCACATTCTTGAGGAGGCCCTTTCCTTCCATGAACGCTTTGTGGCAACGGGCAGCATGAAAAAATAAATAAGGTAGACTATAAAAGATAAAAATAGAACTGTATGAATTGAATAGGAGGAAAATCCTAATGAGCACGGAAAAAATCCAGGCTGAGCTTGCAAAATACGAAGCCAGCGTAGAAAAAGCAGTAGCACGTTTCCCGGAACGCCCGCATCTTCCTGAGCAGCGCCTTTATACGCCGCTCGATATCAAGGGCGATGATTATGCGGATGAAATCAGCTTCCCGGGCGTTTATCCCTTCACCCGTGGTGTACAGCCCACGATGTACCGTGGTCGTTTCTGGACCATGCGTATGTATGCCGGCTTCTCCACGGCGGAAGAATCCAACAAGCGTTATCGCATGTTGATTGAAAATGGTGCTACGGGTCTTTCCTGCGCCTTCGACCTGCCGACTCAGATTGGTTACGATTCCACTGACCCGATTTCCGAAGGCGAAGTTGGTAAGGTTGGCGTAGCTATCGACTCTTTGGCCGATATGGAAACCCTCTTTGACCAGATTGACCTGGGCAAGGTTTCCACGTCCATGACGATTAATGCACCGGCATCTGTACTTCTTGCTATGTACATTGCCGTTGCCGAAAAGCAGGGCGTTCCTGCTGACCAGCTCCGTGGTACGATTCAGAACGATATTCTGAAGGAATACGCAGCCCGCGGTACGTATATCTTCCCTCCGCGCCCGTCCATGCGCCTTATCACGAATATCTTTGAATACTGCTCCAAGAATGTACCGAAATGGAACACCATTTCCATCTCCGGTTACCATATCCGTGAAGCAGGTTCCACGGCTGCACAGGAAATCGCTTTCACGATTGCCGATGGTATCGCATATTGCGAAGCGGCAATTAAAGCTGGTCTGAAGATTGATGATTTCGCTGGCCGTCTGTCCTTCTTCTGGAACGCACACAACAACGTGCTCGAAGAAGTGGCAAAATTCCGTGCTTCCCGCCGTATCTGGGCCAAGGTGATGAAGGAACGCTTCCATGCAGAAAAGGATAAATCCATGATGTTGCGTTTCCATACCCAGACCGCAGGTTCCATGCTGACGGCTCAGCAGCCCAACAACAACATCGTCCGTGTTGCTTTGCAGACGGCCGCAGCTGTTATGGGCGGCACGCAGTCCCTGCATACGAACTCCCGTGATGAAGCACTGGCTCTGCCGACGCAGGAATCCGTTACGATTGCTCTGCGTACGCAGCAGATTGTTGCTTACGAAAGCGGCTTAGCTGATGTTATTGACCCGCTGGCTGGTTCCTACTATGTAGAAGCTATGACGGACAAGATTGAAGCCGAAGCATGGGATTACATCAAGAAGATTGATGATATGGGCGGTGCTGTAGCGGCTATCGAAAAAGGCTATATCCAGAAAGAAATTCAGGATTCCGCTTATAAATGGCAGATGGATGTTGAATCCGGTGCCCGCACCATCGTTGGTGTCAACAAGTTCCAGATGGAAAACGAAGAACCTCCAAAAGACCTCCTGAAGGTTGACGAAGCTGTTGGCGAACGCCAGAAGGCCAAAGTCAATGCCATGAAGGAAAAACGCGACAACGAGGCTGTTAAAGCAGCTCTGGCTGACCTCAAGAAAGCCTGCCAGGACGAAAACGAAAACCTCATGCCGCACATTCTCGCCGCTGTTAAGACTTACGCAACACTCGGTGAAATCTGCAATGTGATGCGTGAAGTCTTCGGTGAATACGAGGCACATGTAAGCCTGTAATCAACAGCGTAGTTTTAGCTTGGAGGAATACAAAATGGAAAAGAAAATCAGAGTTCTTGTTGCTAAACCGGGTCTTGATGGCCATGACCGTGGTGCGAAAGTAGTTGCCCGCGCTCTGCGCGATGCTGGTTTTGAAGTTATCTATACGGGCCTGCGTCAGACTCCGGAACAGATTGCCGAAGCTGCCCTGCAGGAAGACGTTAATGTTGTTGCGATGAGCATCCTTTCCGGTGCGCACGGCCATCTCTTCCCGAAAGTGGTGGATCTGGTACGCGGTAACGGCATGACCGATACCCTGATTATTGGCGGCGGCGTTATCCCCGATGGCGACATTCCGGCACTCAAAGAGGCTGGTGTCGCTGAGGTATTTACGCCGGGCACGCCGACCAGCGATGTGGTCAACTTCATCAAGGAAAATGTAAAGCTCTAATAAATTAAGCAAGTATCTGGTGTTAGGAGGAAAGCTTTGGGGGCTTTCCTTCCTGACACTATTTTCTTGTAAAACTACCAAAACTACCAAAAACTACCGAGAGGTGGTGACAACTTGGATATAGCAAAAGAATTACTTAAAGGCAATCGTCTGGCATTATCCAAGGCGATTACAGCTATTGAAAATGAATATCCCGAAGCCACGGAAATCATGAAGGAAATCTATCCGCATACCGGCCATGCTTATGTTTTGGGCATTACCGGGCCACCGGGAGCCGGCAAGAGCACGCTTACGGATAAGATTACCCGTGCTTATCGGGCACAGGGCAAGACCGTAGGCATTGTAGCGGTAGACCCGACCAGCCCGTTTACCGGTGGTGCTATCCTGGGCGACCGTATCCGCATGAACGAGTTGACGCTTGACGCAGGAGTCTTTATCCGCAGCATGGGTACCCGCGGCAGTCTGGGAGGGTTATCCCACAAGACTGCTGATGCCGTAAAGGCTATGGATGCTTTTGGAAAGGACATCATTATTGTTGAGACGGTTGGCGTAGGCCAGTCGGAAGTGGATATTGTCAAAGCAGCCGATACCACCATGGTGGTGCTTATCCCCGGCATGGGCGATGATATTCAGGCGATTAAGGCGGGGATTCTCGAAATCGGCGATTTGTACTGCATCAACAAATCTGACCTCGATGGGGCAGACAAGCTGGTGCGGGAAATCAATATGATGCTGGATTTAGACAGCTTTATGACGGACTGGCGTCCGCCGATTACCAAGGTGATTGCCAGCCAGAATGAGGGCATTGAGGATTTAATCGGCACAGTGGAAAAGCACAGGGCGTATATTGAAGGCAATGGGGAACTGACCCGCCGCCGCACGAAGCGCACCTGTGATGAAATGCTCGATATCCTGAACAGCGGCATCAACAATTTTGTCCAAGGACAGATTGTGGACAGCGGCCGTTTGGATGAATACGTGGAAAAAATCCGGGCCCATGATACAGACCCCTATACCGTAGTAGGTGGTCTGATGGATGAGATGTTAAAAAAATAATTTACATATTTTGGGAGGTTATGCATTATGTTTAAGGTATTAGGTGTAGACCATATCGGTATTGCTGTTGGTGACTTGAAAGAAGTCGGCTCCTTCTGGGGCGACATGCTCGGTCTGCCGAACAATGGAGAAGAAACCGTTGAAGAACAGAAAGTAACCACGGGCTTCTTCCCGACGCCGAACGGCAGTGAAATTGAACTCTTAGCTGCGACGGCTGATGATTCCCCGATTGCTAAGTTCATCGAAAAGAACGGTGGCCGCGGCGGCATTCAGCACATCGCCCTGCGTGTGGATAACCTCGAAGCAGCACTGGCTGACCTCAAGGAAAAAGGCGTGCGCCTGATTGATGAAAAGCCCCGTAAAGGTGCCGGCGGTGCCAAGATTGCCTTCGTTCATCCGAAAGCCTCCCATGGTGTTCTGCTCGAACTTTGCCAGCGTGATTAATTGCAGCATTTACCGAAATTATTTATCACTAGGTAATAAAAACTTGCAATTTCCCGGCAAATAGTGCAAAATATATAGCGTAGAACACAAAAGCTAATTATATGAGGAGGTCTATAATGGCTACTGTTCAGGAAAAAATTGATTTAATGCATGCCAAAAAAGAACATATCATGCAGGGCGGCGGCGAGGCCCGCATTGAAAAACAGCATGCGAAAGGCAAACAGACAGCCCGTGAACGTATCGCCAAATTGTTCGATGAAGGTACTTTCGTTGAACTGGATATGTTTATGAAACATCGCTGCACCAACTTCGGTCAGGAAAAGAAAGACCTGCCCGGCGAAGGTGTCGTGACCGGTTATGGTACGGTTGATGGCCGTCTGGTTTATGCTTACGCACAGGATTTTACCGTTGAAGGCGGTTCTCTGGGTGAAAAGCATGCGCATAAGATTTGGAAGGTCATGGATCTGGCCATGAAGATGGGTGCTCCCTGTATCGGTATTAACGATTCCGGTGGTGCGCGCATTCAGGAAGCCGTAGACGCTCTGTCCGGTTACGGCGGTATCTTCTTCCGCAACACGGCGGCTTCGGGCGTTATTCCGCAGATTTCCGTAATTATGGGGCCCTGCGCAGGCGGTGCTGTATACAGCCCGGCTATCACGGACTTTATCTACATGGTAAAGAACACGAGCCAGATGTTCATCACGGGCCCGGCTGTTATCAAATCCGTTACGGCAGAAGAAGTAACAGCTGAAGCTCTCGGCGGTGCAATGACTCACAACACGCGCAGCGGTGTGGCGCACTTTGCCGCAGAAGACGAAGACGATTGCATCAAGCAGATTCGTTACCTGCTGTCCTTCCTGCCGAGCAACAATATGGAAGATGCGCCAATCGTAGAGACTGGTGATGACCCGGATCGTCAGGATGAAAGTCTGAACACGGTTATCCCGGATAACCCGAATGCACCTTATGACATGAAGGATGTTATCCGTTCCATCGTTGATAACGGTGAATTCTATGAAGTACATGAGCACTTTGCAACCAACATCATCTGCTGCTTTGCCCGTTTCGACGGCCGCAGCGTTGGTATCATTGCCAACCAGCCGAATGTCATGGCAGGCTGCCTGGATGTAGATGCTTCGGATAAGTCCGCACGCTTCATCCGCTTCTGCGATGCCTTCAACATTCCTCTGGTTAACCTCGTTGACGTACCGGGCTTCCTGCCGGGCGTTGACCAGGAACACAACGGTATCATTCGTCATGGTGCCAAGATGCTCTATGCATACAGTGAAGCAACGGTTCCTAAGGTTACGGTTATTACCCGTAAGGCTTATGGCGGTTCCTACATCGCTATGTGCTGCCGTGAACTCGGCGCTGACCAGGTTATGGCTTGGCCGACTTCGGAAATTGCAGTTATGGGCCCGGCTGGTGCCGCAAACATCATCTTCCGCAAGGATCCGGACAAGGATGCCAAGACGGCAGAATATGTGGAAAACTTCGCTACGCCGTACGTTGCTGCTGAACGCGGTTATGTCGATATGGTTATCGAGCCGAAGGAAACCCGTCCGTATATCATTACGGCACTCAATGCTTTGGCCAGCAAACGTGAAGTTGGCCCGGCTAAGAAACACGGGTGCATTCCGCTCTAATTCGGAATTCGGAGGTCTTTACCATGAAAACGGAAGCAAATGGCGCTTCGCCAGAAGTAGTAGCAGCAATTACCGCTGCTGTTCAGATGATGATGGGTAACAAGGTTGTAGCTGTGCGCATTAAGCGCAGTGATGTATGGGCATTGTCCGCTCGTGGCGGCTTGGCTCGTCCGTTCTGATCTTGTTACGAATATGATGGGGGAATAATTAATGAAAAAGTTCAATATCACCGTTAACGGCACGGCTTATGAAGTCGAAGTAGAAGAAGTAAAATCCGCTGTTGCAGCTCCGAAGGCAGCACCGGCTGCTCCGAAAGCAGCTCCGGCACCGGCTCCGGCAGCTCCCGCTGCACCGAAGAAGGCTGCTGTAGCCGCTGGCGCTGGTGAACATTCCATCGACGCTCCGATGCCGGGCAAAATTGTGAAGCTCGTAGCTGCTGAAGGCCAGGCTGTTAAAGCTGGCGAAACGCTGCTGATTCTCGAAGCCATGAAGATGCAGAACGAAATCGCCGCAGATGCTGACGGCGTTGTTAAGAGCTTCAATGTGGCTGCCGGCCAGAGCGTTAAAGCGCATGAATCCCTGGTTATCCTGGGCTAATTTCACATTCATAAACAAAAGAGCACTTCGGTGCTCTTTTGTATTGTTGCAAAATTTCACAAAAAACGTTATAATAAGACAGAGCAATAGTTTTCCGATTAAAACCAGGAGGCGATAATGATGAGCACTATTCTTTCTTATCAGGGGAAAACACCAACCATAGGTAAAGATGTATTCATGGCTCCTTCGGCTACGGTAGTAGGCGATGTGGAAATCGGCGAAGGCAGCAGAATCTGGTTTAATGCCGTGGTGCGCGGTGACTTCCAGAAAGTGACCATCGGCAAGAATTGTGATATTCAGGATAACAGCACCCTGCATGTGATGTTGGATGAACCGACAGAGATAGGCGATAATGTCATTATAGGTCACAATGCCGTGGTGCATGCCAGAAAAATCGGCAGCAACTGTCTTATTGGCATGGGCTCAATAATTTTAGGCCATACCGAGATTGGCGATAATGTGGTTATTGGTGCTGGCACCAAACTGACGCAGCATAAAAAGATTCCTTCCAATTCATTGGTTTACGGCAATCCGGCGGAGCTTATTCGTGCTCTGCGGGAAGATGAAATCGAAGCATTGAAGGCATCCGGGGAAAATTATCAGAAGGTTGCAGCCATCTATCAGGAAGAGCTAGACAAAATAAAAGATAAATGAGCAAGGGAGGAACTTTAAGTAACTAATTTTATAAACAAAAGTGTACATTGGTGATACCATGTGTTCATGGAGGATTGAAGCCATGAATACATCAAATATCACGAATTACAAGCCTAAAGAATTCGCCGAGCTTCTTAATGTCACAGTCAAGACACTTCAACGCTGGGACAGAGAGAAAACGCTTGTAGCAAACAGAACTCCCACAAATCGAAGATATTATACTTACGATCAGTATTTACAGTTTAAAGGTATTGGCAAAGACGCTGATTCCCGTAAGATAGTCATTTATACGAGGGTGTCGACCAGAAATCAAACTGATGACTTAGAGAATCAAGTGGACTTTTTTCAGCAATATGTCAATGCTAAAGGACTCATAGTTGATGAAATTATCAGGGATTATGGAAGCGGTCTGAATTATAATCGCAAGATATAGTAAGTATTCTTCATGTATTTTCTGGCAGACTGTATGGTTTACGGAAATACAAAAAACAAATTGAAGGGGATGAGACGATTGCTAAAGGCGTTCAAAACGGAAATAGCCCCGACTAAAGAGCAGAAAGTGAAAATTATCCGTTCTATTGGCGTGGCAAGATTTTTGTATAACCAGTACATAGCCTATAACCGATGCCTGTACAAGATGTTTCAGCGTGGTCAGCTTGACGAAAAACAGAAACATTTTGTTACTGCCAACGACTTTGACAAGTACGTTAATCATAAGCTGAAAATAGAATTGACTTGGATTAACCAGTGCGGTTCTAAGGCACGTAAGAAAGCCTTAGTTAATGCCGAGCAAGCGTTCAGGCGGTTTTTTAGCGGAGTGTCGGGGTTTCCGAACTTCAAAAAGAAAGCCAATCAGGATGTGAAACTATATTTTCCGAAGAACAACAAAGGTGACTGGACAATATGGCGGCACAAACTGATGATACCAACATTGAAACAGGTTAGGTTAAAGGAATTTGGTTATCTGCCTGTAGGTGCTAAAGTAACTAATGGCACAGTTTCCTATATGGCTGGACGGTTTTATGTCTCTGTTGTGGTGGATATAGATGAAAAATCCAAGCACAACAAGGATTTGGAAGCATCATATCATACGGTGACGGACGGTGTAGGCATAGATTTAGGCGTGAAAGACCTTGCTATCGTCAGTGACGGCAAAGTCTTCAAGAATATCAACAAGAGTTCGAAGGTCAAAGGACTGGAGAAACGGCTTCGGAGAGAGCAGAGGTGCCTTAGCCGTAAATATGAATTTAGAAAAAAGAAAGGTGGTAAGACTGCTACTGCCTCTGCAAACATAGAAAAGCAAAAGTTAAAGGTACAAAAACTTCATCAGCGTATAACAAGAATCCGAGAGAATTACGAAAACAAAACGATTCACGAAATAGTGAAGCAAAAACCACGCTTCATTACAGTGGAAGATTTGAATGTTAAAGGCATGATGAAGAATCGACATCTGGCAAAAGCGGTAGCGGCACAAAGATTTAATTATCTGTTAGCCAAACTAAAACGCAAGGCAGAAATAATAGGCATTGAATTTCGGGAAGTTGACCGATTCTATCCGAGTTCTAAGACCTGCCATGTTTGTGGACATATACACAAAGGGCTGAAACTCAAAGACAGGGTATATGTTTGTCCCGAATGTGGCTATACAGCGGATAGGGATTTTAATGCTTCGCTAAATTTGCGGGATGCTAAAGAATATCGGATAGCTTAATAACACAAGTTCCGATATATGTACCGATGGCTAGTCGGGAACAGACTTGCCTCCTTGCGTAGCAAGGAGTGTGATGTCAACGCCTTTGGAGTGCTATACAAACGTTAGTAGCTTGTCTTTCGGGGCAGCGAGAGCGAGCACGATGAATAAGGAAGATTTCTAAGACATAAACACTTTTGTCTATGTTTTTAGTAGCAGATACAGGAAACATGGAAAAAACTTTGGTACTGATTAAGCCGGACGCATTTGCCTTGCATTACAGCGGCGATATCATTAAGCGCTATGAGCAGGAGGGCTTTCGCATTGTCGGCATGAAGCTCTTAAAGATGGATGAACGTTTGGCATCTATTCATTATGCAGAGCATATTGGTCGTCCCTACTACGGGGATTTGGTGGGCTTTATGACCTCTGCCCCTTTGATTGCGCTTGTGCTGGAAGGTGAGAATGCCATTGCCCGTGTCCGTGAACTGCACGGCAAGACCAATCCGGCAGAAGCTGCTGAAGGGACAATCCGTAAGCTCTATGCGACCAATGGCCGCCGTAATGCGGTACACGCATCAGACAGTCCGGAAAGTGCCGAACGGGAGATACATATTTTCTTCAATGAGACGGAAATCCTGGACGGCGAGTACCATGTAATGGAATAAAAAGGCAAAAGAGATTTAAAGATAGCAATTATCTTTGAATCTCTTTGTTTTTCTGCTGTAAATTCGCATTTTTGTTTGAAATCTCCCCGCTACTTGTGGTATCATTGAGAGTAACGGAATAAAGGGGGAGTGGGATTTTGCTGGTACTCACGCGCAAAGCACAGGAAGAAATCATGATAGGCGATCATATCGTAGTAAGTATCGTCAAAGTCAGCGGAGGTAAAATCAAGCTCGGCATCACCGCACCGCCAGAAATTTCCATTAAGCGGGAAGAAGACCCGCAGAAATTTGATGAGCGTGCCCAAAAGAGGGCAGCAGGCGAACCACATCATGGCAAAGTCATGAAAGTGGGCGGACAAGAATATAGCAAACAAGCGGTTGCAGCCGCTTTAATATGAGGAGGAATTTTTCTTTATGAAGAGCGCAAAACCTATTTACACGATTGGTCATCGTAATCCGGATACGGATTCCATTTGTTCAGCGATTGGCTACGCGCATTTGAAACAGGCTTTGGGGGAAAATGTTGTTCCCGCCCGGGCTGGTAAAGTAAATGCAGAAACCCGTTATGCCTTGGAGCATTTCAAGGTAGAAAAGCCGTTGCTGCTCACGGATTTGTATCCGCGTGTAAAGGATGTTATGCTGGACAGCAAAATCGTGGTACGTCAGCATGACACGCTGCGCCGTCTGGGCGAGGTTATGCGCGAACACGATTTGCGCTCTGTGCCCGTTACGGACAGCAAGGGCGTTATGGTCGGCATCGTGACGGTGTCTGACCTGGCTAAGCGTTATTTCCAGGAATTGGGGATGCAGAATCTGGCAGACATGCGGGTTCGTTATCGTGATGTTATCGCGGCTACCGACAGCAAGGTATTGGTATCCGGCGAAGAAGGCGACTTCATCAAGGGCAATGTACGCATTGCCGCTGGTTCCATCAGCATGATAAAGAATATCATCAGCGAAAATGACGTGGTGCTCGTTGGTGACCGCCATGACGAAACCCTTATCGATATTGTCAATCAGGGCATTTCCTGCCTCATCGTTACGGGCAGCGGCCGCGTATCTGCCGATGTGATTGAAGCGGCAGAAGCCAAGGGCATGTTCGTGCTGTCCACGCCGTATGACACCTACACGGTAGCCCGCCTGATTAATCAGTGCGTGCCTATCCGCCGCATCATGCATGAAAATCCCGTATGCTTTAAGCCGCTGGATATGCTCTCCGACATCAAGGGCACGATGGACGAAACCAACTACCGTAACTATCCAGTAGTGGAAAATGGCAAACTGGTCGGTGTCGTAAGCCGTGACAACCTGATGGTTCCGGAACGTGAACAGGTAATCCTCGTTGACCATAATGAACGCGGTCAGGCTGTTGAAGGCATTGAAGAAGCCAAGATTGTGGAAATCGTTGACCATCATCGCCTGGGCGGTATTCAGACCAGCGAACCGATTTTCACGCATGCAGAACCCGTGGGCTGCACGGCAACCATCGTGGCGAACATGCACTGGCAGAAGGATATCGACATTCCGGCATCTATCGCAGGTCTTTTGCTTTCCGCTATCATCTCCGATACGGTGCTCTTTAAGTCGCCGACTTGCACGGAATACGACAAGAAGACGGCACAGCGCTTGGCAGAAATCGCTGGCGTAGACATCAACGAATACGGTATGGAAATGCTCAAGGCTGGTTCCGGCATTGGCGATATGACGCCGGCGGAAATTGCCAAGAACGACCTCAAGGAATTCCAGATTGGCGATTACCGCATTATCGTCAGCCAGATTTCCGTAATGGATACCAAGGAAGTTATGGATCTCGAACCGCAACTTATCGAAGCCATGACGAAAATCTGCGAGCATGACGGCTTTGACATGAGTCTTGTCATGGTTACGGATATTCTCGAAGAAGCAACGTACCTGCTCTATGCCGGTTCGCCCAAGACCCTTATCGGCGAGGCCTTCAAGAAGGATGCCAGCGGTACACATGTATATCTGCCCGGCGTCATGAGCCGCAAAAAGCAGATTATCCCGCCCCTTTCCGAAGCGGTTAAATGCATCAGCAAATAAGCAGCAGTGTGATTTTAGGATAAGCACCGTCCCTCAACATGGTTGGGGGGCGGGCTTTCTGTCTTTGATGTAAGTAGTGTGATATTTTTGGAGGTTATTTTGGATATTTTTGCTGGATTAAATCCCGCCCAGAAACAGGCGGTTGAACATACAGATGGGCCACTTCTCATTATGGCCGGTGCCGGTTCGGGTAAAACCAAGGTGCTGACCTGCAAGGTGGCAAATCTCTTGGCAAAAGGCGTATCACCCTGGAGTATTCTGGCCATCACCTTTACCAACAAGGCCGCTACGGAAATGCGGGAACGTGTCGACCGGATGATTGGCGAAGGGGCTAAGGATGTATGGCTTTCCACCTTCCATTCCTTCTGTGCGAGATTCCTGCGGCGGGAAGTGGAAGCTACGGGCATGTATAAGCGTAATTTTGTCATTTACGACAGCAGCGACAGTCAGGTGGTTATCAAGGACTGCTTGAAGGAACTCAACCTTGACCCGAAGCAGTATGCGCCCAGCTCCATTCAGAATGCCATTTCCAATGCCAAAAATCAGCTGATGGGCCCCAAGGCGATGGCTCGCGATGCGGATAACTTCTTTCAGCAGAAGGTGGCTGAGGTCTATGCGCTCTATGCCAAAAAACTGCGTACCAACAACGCTATGGACTTTGACGATTTGCTGATGGTGTCGGTGCTGCTGCTCGAAGAACATGAGGAAATCCGCGTCAAGTATCAGAACCGCTTCAAGTACATTCTGGTGGACGAGTATCAGGATACCAACGGCGCGCAGTATCAGCTGACGAAGATTTTGGCAGCCAAGCACCATAACCTCTGTGTCGTAGGTGATGCGGACCAGTCCATCTACGGCTGGCGTGGCGCAGATATCCGCAACATCATGGACTTTGAGGAAGATTATCCCGAAGCCCGCACCATCAAGCTGGAGCAGAACTACCGTTCAACCAAAAACATTCTGGCGGCAGCTAATGCGGTGATTGAGCATAACATCAACCGCAAAAAGAAAGAACTTTGGACGGAAAATGCTACGGGCGAAAAGCTCACGATTTATGAAGCGCGGGATGAACGTGATGAGGCGGAATTTATCGCCACTACCGTGATGAAGCAAAAGACCATCTTCAACGCTTCCTATGGTGATATGGCGGTACTTTACCGCACCAATGCCCAGTCCCGTGTAGTCGAAGAAACCTTTATGCGCCGCGGCATTCCCTATACGATGGTGGGTGGCCTGAAATTCTATGACCGCAAGGAAATCAAGGACATTCTGGCCTATCTGCGGGTTATCTACAATCCGCTGGATACCGTGAGCCTGCTGCGCATCATCAACGTGCCCAAGCGTGGCTTAGGGGCTACGACTGTTGCCAAGCTGGCAGATTTTGCCGAAAATAACGGTCTGACGCTTTTTGATGTGATTTCCAGTGAAGAAACCTTGAGTCAGATTCCCGGCATTACGGCAAGGGTAAAGAAACCTCTGGAACTTTTCTCGACCTTTATCTTCCAGTTTATGGGCTATCAGGCCAATATGCGCATTGATGACTTGATTGAAAAAGTGCTCGAAGAATCCGGCTATCTGAGAGAACTGCAAGAGGAAAAGAAGCCGGAAAATGAAAGCCGCATCGAAAACCTCAAGGAATTTATCGGCGTGGCCCGCGATTTCCAAAAGACCGAGGACAATCCCAATCTGGAAAACTTCCTGTCCACGCTGTCCCTGGTATCGGACATCGACAATGCAGAACTTGAAGATGACCGCATTACCCTGATGACCCTGCATTCGGCTAAAGGTCTGGAGTTTCCGACGGTGTTTATGGTGGGCATGGAGGAAGGTCTCTTCCCGCATTCCCGCACATTGATGGACGATAACGAAATCGAGGAGGAGCGGCGCACCTGCTATGTGGGTATTACCCGTGCCCAGCGCAAGCTCTATCTGACCTGCGCCCAGCAGCGCACGATTTACGGCAAAACCAGTATGTCCACGCCGTCCCGCTTCCTGGAGGAAATTCCTGAAGAATACACGGAACGACTTGTGCCGCGCGTCAATGCCTACGGCTTTGCCAATGCTAACCATTATGGCGCTCAGCAGCGCAGCGGCACCATGACGTTCCGTCCGTCTGCCAGCCAGATGGGCAGCGGGGCAAACTTCTCCGATAAGGCGAAGTCGGCACTCGAAGTCATGAACGCCATGCAGAAACGCGGAGTTAATGTTCAGCCTAAGACCGGTGTAATCCGTCCGGATACTTCCGTTAAGTGGAAGGTCGGTGATAAGGCCCAGCATGGCAAATGGGGCGTAGGTACGGTGGTTTCTGTTAAAGGTGAAGGCGAAGAAGTCGAACTCAAGATTGCGTTCCCGGGACAGGGCGTCAAAGGATTAATGCAGAAGTATGCGCCGATTAGTAAGGTTTGATTTACAGCTTCAATAGAGAACATCGTTGTGTAAAGGCGCCCGGCGTGTGGGGATAACTTTCCTTCGCTTAGACAGGCTTGTCAAACGCTGCGGAAAGCCATCCCCACGCGCCGGGCTTTTGTACTTTGTATGTAGCTCAATTTGCATGATATCGTTGATGAGTCAAAAGATTTGTTATCATAGGAAAAGAGCTCCTAAGCTTATTGCTTTCGTAAAGATTAGTGAATTTGACTATTTCATAGCAAGGATATATTCAAAGTGGTAATTTTAGAGGATGAATGTAATGTCGGATATAAAATTGTTCGAAACTGTAGGCAGTGTTAAAGAGTTGCTTTCTTCAAAGGTTCATTTGGAAAAAGAACTACAGAACTTAATAGAAGATAATATGGAACTGTTTTTTGGTGTTCGTTTTTTAAAAAGTGAATATGCTATCACTAACGGTCGAATGGATAGCATAGGGATAGATGAAAATAATAGTCCTGTTATTTTTGAATATAAACGGAGCAGCAATGAAAATGTGATTAATCAGGGATTGTTTTATTTAGACTGGTTGCTTGACCATAAAGGTGATTTCCAAATGCTTGTCATAGAAAAAATGGGTATGGATGTTGCAAATGCGATAGATTGGTCAGTACCAAGTGTTATCTGTATTGCTAGCGATTTTACTAAGTATGACATTCATGCTGTAAATCAAATGCAGAGGAATATAAAACTGGTTAAATATCGAAAATACTCAAACGGTCAAATATTGTTTGAGCATTTGAATACACCCATAGTAAAGCAGGTGGAACAGGATACCGTTTTAGGTGCGGAGAAGAAGGGAAGTAAGACACATCAAGAAAAATTGAAGGAAGCATCACAAAATATAAGAAACATTTATTATGAGTTATGTAATTATATTGAATCGCTAGGTGACGATATATCAGCTAATCAGTTAAAATTGTATTTGGCATATAAAACAACGCAGAATTTAGCTTGTATTGAAATATACAAAAAGCATGTTACTGTATATTTAAAATTGTCTCCGGATTTAGTAGATTTGGAGGCGGGCTTTTCAAAAGACATGCGTGGCATAGGTCATTATGGCACGGGAGATTTACAGTTGACGCTAAAAACTGTAGAAGATTTTAACAAGGCAAAAGCATTGATTGACCGTGCATATAATGAGGCTTGATGGAGGCTCGTATAGTGATAAAGAAAATGACACGAGAGGAACACTTAGCAGCTATAAAGAAAGCTGACCGCGAGTATTATGAATTAGACGACCCTACGCTTGCCGATGAGGAATATGATGCTCTGCGCAGGGAGTATATCGACAAATATGGTGTCGAGGATTTGAACTATGTCCCCGGTTCGGCGGCGGGCGATTTTGACAAGTTCAATCATCCTAATCCAGTTACTTCGCTGAGTAAGTGGACAAAAGGTGTGGACAGCGAAGAAGACTTGGCTAAGAAGGTTGAAGAACTCTGGCCGGTTATTATGCAGCCGAAGTTTGACGGACTTACGGTGGTGGCTTATCCCAATGCAGATGGCTCCTGCCGTTTTGTCACCCGCGGCTTGGGCGGGCGGATTGGTGAGGTTTTGCCGAACTTTATCAGCAAGTATGAAGGTAAAGGTGTTAATAACAGTGGTTTTGCCATTCGTGGCGAAGTGTATATTACACCGGAAAACTTTACGAAGATGAATGAAGTGCTAACGGCTGAAGGCAATGAGCCGATGAAAAATATGCGCAATGCGGCGGCAGGTATTCTGCGCCGTAAGGAGCGCAGCCCCTTTGTGGATTATTTGAGTTATGTCTGCTATGAGATTCCCGGAGAAGACATTACGCCGCTGATGGCCAAGGAGATTATCAGTCAGAAAACGGCATTTACGGCTACGGATATGGTGCAGCTGAAAGCGCCGGAAACGGCTTTAATGGAAATTGAAGACTATTACGAGAAGCTAAAGACGGAAAATGCTGTGCCCATTGATGGCATTGTCATCAAGAGCGGTCAGGAAAACAGTTTGGAAAAGTACGGGTTCACTGCCCATCATCCCCGCAATGGTTTTGCGTATAAAGCCTTATCTGAGAAGTTCGTCACTGTGGTGCGGGACGTCATCTGGCAGATGGGCCGACGCAAGGCTACGCCGGTAGCCATTGTTGACCCTGTAGAAATTGATGGGGCTACGGTTACGCGGGCATCACTTCACAATGCGGCCATGATTAAGGAACTTGGGCTTACCATTGGCGCTACCGTGGAAATTCACAAGGCCAACGAAATCATTCCCCAGATTACCCGCGTTTTGGAACCGGGAACGGAAGAAATCACACTGGCGGTTTGTCCGTCCTGCGGAGAGCCGTTGGAAGAAGTCAACGGTCAGCAGTTCTGCAACAACCCTGCCTGTGATGAGCGCATTGCGCAGGACATTGCCTTTGTGGGCGGTAAAGACGTGCTGAATATTGATGGCTTATCCATTGAAACGGCCCGCAAGATGGTGGCGTACTGGAAGGAAAATCATCCTGACGAAAGACCTGCGTATACCATTATGTTTACCTTCACGAAGGATATGCTCATGGCGCTGGAGGGCTTTGCCGAAAAATCTGCGGAAAAACTCTATGGGAGTATTCAGGCAGCCAGCCGCGATGTGGAACTGCCCCGCTTTATAAAAGCCTTGTGTCTGCCGGGAATTGGCACGGATGTAGGTAAGATTTTGGCCGACGAATTTGGCAGTCTTGATAATGTGCTGCAAAAACTTGCAGAGGAACCGTCTCCGCAGGAAATGCTGCAAGAGATTAACGGCATTGGCCCTAAGACCGCAGAAGTGGTATCATCAGCAGAATTTTCTCTGGCAGTAAAGAACCTGCAGCAGTATGTAAGCATTGCCGCTTACGAAAAGCAGGAAGTGCCGACTGGTGATTTTGCAGGCAAGATTTTTGTCCTGACCGGTAAAATGGCGCAGCCCCGCAGCTATTATGTGGAGCTTATCGAAAAGGCCGGCGGCAAGGAAGGCAAATCCGTCAGTGGCAAGACCGATTATCTGGTTATTCAGGATGTGAACAGCACGAGTTCCAAAGCCGTCAAAGCGCGGGAAATGGGAACGAAGCTGATCAGCCCGGAAGAATTGGTGGAACTTCTATCCTGATTTGAGAAAAAGAAGGAATTCCTTGTTTACGAAAAAAGCGATTTGTACAGTCTTTGGTTTGACTGTGCAAATCGCTTTTGTTGTGCGCCCGGCATGGG
>DFHU01000027.1 GCA_002373045.1 Pseudoselenomonas ruminantium
CGACTACTTAACGGTTCGTCCTTCTGCGACATCTCGCCCTTTATCCGACTGTAAAGACGGTTTCCCTCGCACCACGAGCATCTGCCATGGTTGCGGCACCATAAGTCAACGGCTTTCGCTCCTCTGTACGGCCTACGATGTTCGGCGTTCTTCTTGCGGTTGTTCTTCTCTAAATGCTCGTCGCGCATTTGCTCCCCTCCTCCAACAGATATTCTCTCTTTCTGATAAGCATATCATATAGGTTCGGAATGGGGAAGAATCTATTTTGTAAGCTTTATAGCAGTTACTCCCTCATTCTCAGCCAAATCTTCTACATTTATCAAAATTCGCTAATGCCACCGCAAATCCTGCCATAGCCCATCCCAGCTCCTCTCATCCGAGTTATTTCTCTCCTATCTTTGTCAGTCATGCCAATTCACTCCTTCCAGTTTTTACCACCATTTATCACTCCGGATCTGGATTAAGTCAACGCTATAAGCTATAAGCAGCAAATTTTTCTTGCCAAAAGACTCCGTTTGTCTTAGAAGTAAATATGGCTGTCAGCTTCTTCATGGTCGATTACCTCATTTCAACATCTCACTTAGACTGTGGGGAATTCCTCGCGGTCCTCGTACAGCATAAATTCCATATTCCCCTTTGAGCAGTGCAAAAGGGAATTCATCTGGCTTGTATCGCTTAAGCAGCTTGATTTTCATAAGCGCCGTGATGGTCAATCCCTTTTCGGCATAATCGAAAGGTATATCCGTCTTGGTTACGCTGCATTTAAAAAGGATAGCGGATACAGGAGCGGTAGCGTACAAATATACGGTATCGCCTGCGATAATGCCGCGTCCCTGTTTCCAATCAATTTCAGCCTTATTATCAAAGGCATGGATTACATCGTAATGCTTGGGATTTGCCGGGACGAGCCACTCTTTCGATGGACGCTCCTTTGGTTTCCGATACTTCTTTGATGTGACGGTGTAGCTTTCAGCCAAAAGACTCTGTATATCCTTCATGGGTACAGTACCGTCCAACAGCACTGATACCCAATTGCCACGGCTGATATGGTAGCCCTTGAAGTACCCATTCTGATGTATGAGCATATCGGCATAAGCAGTATCGGCCAGTTTCACATTGAGTATATCCACTCTCCCTTCACCATGAAGCCCAAGATTTTCTCTTGGGATATCCATTATGAGTCCGTACCACTTGCGGTTATCCTCATGGCGTAGAACGGCATAGTGCGGAAATCGCCGCCACAGATGCTCCGGCTCTGTCTTATATTTTCCCTTTGCGTACCGAAGCACATCTTCACGCAATGTTTTCACCCCCATCACCTCTAGTCAAAAATTCGCTGGAAACTGGCTTAATTCCTGCCTTCATGCCCATTTTCCCCCCCCTGCAAACGGTGCTTTGACAAATACCTGCACCGTACAAACGGGGCGCTTTCTGTCCTGCCCCCCCTTCGGAGCAAAAAGCCGCCAAAGTCACCATCCTTATCCATGACCTGAATACAAGTCTCTCCTATACAATGCAAAAACACCTCGAAGCCCCTTATTTCATAGGGTTTCGAGGTGTTTCGCGCTCTACGTGCTTGTATCAATTCGGCTATGATTTTGTCACAGATAGTTCGGTTTTCTTTACTGCCATTTATTTATCAAGCCTTTCCTGTTGCTGTACCAACAATCTTTATCTTAATTCATTGCATCCAGCCGCAAATTATTCAGCCGTGCCCGGATTTCCTGCCAGTCCGGCATGAACTTGGCCACATAGCCGTAGAATCTGGCATTGTGGTGTTTTTCGATTAAATGGGTCAGCTCGTGCAGGATGACATATTCCAAACACACCGGCGGCTTTTGCGCCAACTGGACATTCAGCCAGATTCTTTTCGCTATGATGTTGCAGGTGCCCCAGCGCGTTTTCATGTATTTTGTCCGCCATTCATTGGCTTTGAGGCCAGTTATTTGCTCCCACTTGGGCATAAGCATTTCTGCCTTTTTTATCAGTTCTGCCCGATAGACCTCCCGCATAAACTTTTCCCGCCAGTCCACACTGGACTTTTTCGGCAGGTACAGCAGGATTTTATCGCCCATGATTTTATAGGCGGGCTTTTGCGACTCGATAACCACAAGGCGATAAGGCTTTCCCCATAAGTAAAGCGTCTCCCCTGACACATACTGCCGCTTAGACGCGCGGGGCTGCTCCTGAAACTTCTTTATCTGCCGCCGAACCCACGGAAGATTGGTACGGGCAAAGAGTTCAATGGTTTTATTCGGCACGCGCAAAGGTGCAGAAATAACCACCCTGCCGCAGGGTGGTTTGACATAGAGGTGCATATTCTTGATTTTCTTCTTCTGTACTTCAATGGCAACTTCGGCCACCTGCATCTGCATCAATAAAACCTCACTACAGCCAATTACAAAAATTTTTCCAGCTGCAACTATCTTCCCTTTTCATCCAAAATCTTCTGGTCGAGTATCGGCCCGTATTTTGGCCGCCACCACGAGATGGCTCTTACGGCGTTGATATAGTCCTGCATGGCCTGGTCGTCAATCTTAGGCGGCTCACCGCCGTCAATGGCCTCCGGCACCAAAGGTACGGTATCCGCCTTGCCGATGGCTGTGCGGGTAATCCAAAAGCCATAGTTAACGCCCTTCGTACTTGTAGTAGTCAGGCTCTGTCCCAAGGCCATATAGCTTGTGCCCTTAGGCGCAGTAAGCTCCATCAGCGTGGGGAATATATCGATCTGACTGCCCGCGCTGTCGGCAAGCAATGTACCCTTGTGAATCCCCTGCCCGGTTACAATAAAGGGAATACCATAACGGACATACATATCCGGCTGCTTCTCAATATTATAGCGGTCACCGTGGTCACCGACAAGGATAAACAAGCTGTCGGGATATTGGGCCTTGACTTCCCGGACAAATTTAACCAGTTCCCGCTGAGCATACCAGTAGTGCCCCAACTCCCGCAGGAGCTCTTCATCCTGCTGATAAGCCGCAGGCAATGCCGCCCGCACCTTTTCCTTATCAAAGCCCTTGGCTTCCACATCCACATCATAAGGCGAATGGTTGGAAGCGTTAAGGATGATATTGAAGCTGGGCGCATCCGTCAGCCATTCCATGATGTTGGCATAAAGGCATTCATCCTCACAGCCCCAAACGCTGCCCGGCACATCACCGAAATCGCCGCGGCTGTAGAAATGCTGGAACCCCTGTGCCTGCGTAAAAGCGCCAATGCGTTCCCATGTAGCAGGGCCGGCATAGAAAAAGTTGGTTTCATAGCCGAGCCTTGCCATCTGCGGTGCGCTGGCTGTGGGGTAAGGTGCCGCAAAGGATTCCGGCATAGTCGTTAAATAGAGGTTGGCATCGGCTACACCGGCCACTGTTCCGGTCACTGCTGATACCGTGCTGGCGCCATTGGGCAGAAAGGTCGGACAGTAATCCGTATCCGCGGATGCCACCAATCCCCGCAAATCCTCGGCAATGGGAATATCCTTGTACTTGGCGAGAAGCGGCCAGTTTGCCAGACTTTCGGAGAGAATTACAAAAACATGGCGCGGCGGCGTATCCGTCCCCTGCATGACATTTTTTTGCAGATAAACGTCAAGATTATCCGTATCGGCGGATTTGCCGCTTAGATTGGCGGCCAGCATTCGAATATCTTCCATCGTAAAGTCCAGCCCATTGCAGGCCAGCATACGGCTGTTGAGATTATACGCACGATAGATGGCCTGCGGATTGTCCAAAATGGCTTCGTTTAAGAACTCATCTTTGGTCACGCCGGCATTTTCCCAGTCCACTGCCGTCTGCCAGCCCAGACTGCCGCCGAAAATGCCCAACAGCACCGCAATATACACGAGATACAGGAAAGCGGCACGCACAACCATCTTTCCCCACAAGGGCCAATGGGCAATGGGTAGTAAAGGCATTTGCCAAGCCAGCAGCCTGCGCAAGAGCTGCCAAAGTACAAAGGTCAAGAGCATTGCCCCAGCAAAGCGGGCCGGCAGGGCATACTGGTCAACCATTGTCCAGAACAGGGCGCCCCAGTCCTCATTCATCCCCGTAAAAATCATCTGATTGAAATTCATGCGGTAGATGCGGTAATAGGGAAAGCTGGCCATATAAAGGATGGATAACGCCATAAGCAGCAGGCCGTTTATCCCCAACCATAGGCATTTTTCGATTTTGGGCAGGAGATAATGCGCCGTAAAGGCAGGCACAAAGCTCACGAGCGTCAACGCCCCCGCCGTCTGCATGCTCAGGCGGCTGCCCCGCCAAAGAGCCAAGAGAATATCCGCCCCTGCGGTATTTGGCCCCCAATAGTCATTAAGCCACAGAATAAAAAAGAGCCGGAAAAGGGAAAGGACTGCCAGGTAAAAAGCATATACCTTCAGTCCTTCGATAATTACCCTATGAAAATTTTCCCAGCTAAGTCTTGATGGGAAATTTATACTCATGGCAGAATGATTTCCACGCCGTAAGAATCAGCGGCCTCCTGAATATCCTGTGCCGGCAGGGTATCGGTAATCAGCCCCGACAAGGTATCGAGGGTCGTATAGTTGTAGTTGCCGTCCGTGCTGAGCTTGCGGGCTTCGGCGACTACATAGGCCTTTTTGCTGTGACGGATAATGGCAGCCTTATTGATGCCATCATCAATATCATAAGTGGAAACGCTGTTTTCCTTGACATCCACGCCTACGGCACCGACAAAGGCGATGTCCGGCTTCAGGCGGGAGATGAAGTCGAGCGTCATGCCGCCCCAGAAGCCATCACGGCTCTTGTTGATTTTGCCGCCGGCAAAGACCACACGGATTTTCGGATTGCGGGCCAGCACCACGAGAATATCAATCATATTGGTAACAACCGTGATATCCTGATCCATCTTGACCAAGAGTTCCGCAATCGCCAGATTGCTGGTGGAAATGTCGAGGAATACCATATCGCGCTCATGGATGAGCTTTACAGCCGCCTGCGCAATACGCTGTTTGGCTTCCACATCGGTGTTGCGGTGCTTGCTGACTTCGAGCATATGGCTGTTTTCGCGAATGCGGACAGCACCGCCGTAAGTACGTTTGAGCTTGCCCTTCTTCTCCAGAGCACCCAAATCTTTGCGGATACAATCTTCGGTTACCTTAAACTTTTCACTGAGGTCGCGGACACGCACCTTGCCGTCACGGGCAAGCATATTCAGAATAATTTCCTGACGTTCTTCCAAAAACATCTGCAATTCACTCCCATAAATTTTTTCCTTACAATACGCTTGGGGAATAGGTAAGGTATTGTTTGTTATTATTGTTGTACAATTAGTTTACTAGATTTGCGACAAATTATCAAGCCTAATTTACGACAAATTATGCCGGCTTTTTTTTATATAGGTTCGCGCTTTATCCATCAGACTTAAACTGCGGTTCAAAAGCATATCGTAAACCGGCTCACTGCCTGCCCACTCCGCCACCAAAAAGGCGGTCATCGACACCAGCATCAGCGACAGCAGATGCTGAAAAGAGCCGGTCATTTCCATAATCAGAATAGCGCCCGTAACCGGCGATTTCACCACGGCGGAAAAATAAGCCGCCATGCCAAAGACAATGCAATTGACCGTCCATTGCGGC
Source organism: Pseudoselenomonas ruminantium (assembly GCA_002373045.1). Classification (GTDB taxonomy): domain Bacteria; phylum Bacillota; class Negativicutes; order Selenomonadales; family Selenomonadaceae; genus Selenomonas_A; species Selenomonas_A ruminantium_J. The sequence goes on from DFHU01000027.1 coordinate 5,597, forward strand.
GCCAAAAGATTTGCTACTACAGCCAGTTGGGCAAACAGCGCCCCGCCCACAGCGCCCAATACCAGCATGGGCAAAAATATCCCGCCGGGCACACCGGAACCAAAGCAGAGCATGGTAAAGAAAAATTTTCCCGCCAAGAGCAGGAGCAAAAAGCCAATCGCATATTGATGTTCTACCAAAGCATCCACGAGCGGGCTGCCACCGCCCAAGATTTCCGGCAGGAAAAAGCCGATAACACCTGCGGCAAAAAGCGGCACCAAAGGCTTTTGCCACGGTTTTAAGGGCGATTTGGCATAGGTATCCAACGAAATCACGAGCATTTTGTTAAACCCCAACCCCAGCAGCCCTACGAAAGCGCCCAGCATAATCAGTACAAGATAAACATTACCCGCCATCACCACGGGAATCTCGCCCATATGAAACACCGGCTCCATGCCAAAAAAGAACTGTGTTACGGTTGTTGCGGTCACCGTTGCCGCAATCGAGCCCATCAGCACATAGGGCGAAAAATTCTTCGTCAATTCCTCCAGACAGAAAATCGCTCCCGCAAGTGGCGCATTAAAGGCCGCCGCCAGCCCTGCGCCTGCGCCTGCCGTAAGCAGGTAATGGTTTTCCTCGTAACTGCGGTGCGTCAGACGGCCTACGCCCTGCCCTAAGCAGGCGCCCAGCTGGACGCTGGGGCCTTCCCTGCCCAGCGACAGGCCCGCACCAATGCCCATTACCGCCCCGGTAAATTTCAGCAACAGCACCCGCGCCCACTGCATATCCATCCTGCCCATCAGAATCCCCTTGATTTGTGGGATACCCGAACCGGAAATCATGCCATCGGCCTTGAGCATCCGGTGCAGGATAAGTCCAATCATCATCAGCACCACAAACCAGACAGGAATATAGGCCGGGTGTTCGTGCAGATATGGATACAAATGCGGAAGATTTTTCTCGGATAGTTCGAGCAGATAACGAAACAGGGCAATGGTGAGTCCCGTAAAGATGCCGATAATATTACCCTCAATAAATAACCGCAGTTTCAGCCGTTTAGGGTCGGTGAGCATTTGTAAAAAAAGTTCCAATCGTTCCTGCATCCATCTTCTCCTCTAAATCGAGTAGGAGGCTGACCA
>DFHU01000059.1 GCA_002373045.1 Pseudoselenomonas ruminantium
CTTAGACAACAAGGTGGATAGGAACGGTAGCTATCCGTTTCCAACCCATAATTCTATTGTAGGAGGGAATGACACAAAGTATGTCCCGTGTAGCCCACTGCATTGACAACGGGCCTATGGAAGGATTCTGGGGCATCCTTAAGCGGGAGATGTACTACGGCAGACGTTTTACCAGCAAGTGTGAACTTATGCGTTCGATTGAAGCATACATTCATTATTACAACCACAAGCGTGTGCAACGTAACCTTGGTATCTTAACACCGATAGAGAAACACACCTTGTATTTAGCCGCATAAAAAAGGTCGACAGACAAATCTGTCGACCAAAGAAATCTTATATTTTTTTATTGTCCTCTTGACGGGGAGCAGTTCATTGTGCAACAGCCTGTTTTTTATTATTTCAAATCATCTCGCCTTTAGGCTCAATCTCAACACCAGCCCTACAAAGACAGCAGCACCGCACCGTCCAAAAGCCCCCCGGCTTTTCCAGAAAAAAGACGGCCAAGTCTCGGACACAGCCGTTTTAAGCTCAGCGCAACGTGGAAGTTCTAAATTTCTCATCTAAATACGAAAGCCACCTGAGAAAATTTCGTCTTCAGGGGGCTTTTGTTAATGGGTTCTTAATTTGTTCCACATCTGTGAAATATTACAATCTTATGTCATGAGCTATTTCTTCAATTTCTTCACGGGTTAAGTCAACCAATTCTAAAATTTCATCAATAGATTTGTTTTTGGCTAACATGCGCTTAGCTGTGCGGCGGTCAGCGTTCTTCTCTCCTTCAACTCGGCCTTCAGCCAGGCCTTCAGCCCGGCCTGCATCAATCCAGGCATCTTTATCGGACTCATAGTCCATGATAGCCATTTCGCGATTCAAATAGTTAAGGCGCTCTTGTTTATTTTGCATAAATACAGCGGCTGCGTCCAGCGCTGTCTGAATAGCAGCTTCATTCATAGCCAGTTCCTCCATTTCTTTTAGTTCTAATTTGTTGGAGAAGTAAGCCAGCCAGCGTTCTACGCTGGTCATATCGCTGACGGGCTTTTTCTGAAATTTGGGGACTTCGAGGAAATGCAGTTCCATGTCCTCATTTAAGCGGCGGCCGGTTTCGATGTTGTAGATGCTGTACATGGAGTGCGCCGGCTGCCCGGGGAAAATGGTGTAACGCAGAATGTTGATGGTGATGGACGGTTTCAGATTTTGATACTTTCCACCTTTTGCAAGGTTCATCAGGTACATCTGCGACCAATAGTAGAGCGTGCGGCGCTCCATGTTCTTTTTGTCCACAATCTGGATTTCCACATCAATCTGCGTGCCACCTTCGGTAATACAGAAAATGTCCAAGCGAGTGAGTTTGTCATCCTCATAGAGGGGAACAATCTCGCTGTTTTGGAATTGAATGTCCTTTATGGCCTTGGCTCCGTGACGGTCAAGAACGGCATTGAGAAAGTCAATGGTGACATGCTTGCGTTCCTCTTTGCCAAAGATGAATTTGAACAGGATATCGTTCATGGGATTGTATTTCTTGTTGGCTATATCGTTTTCGATAGCCTGTCGTAAAAGGCTTTTTGGGTATGTCATGCGTGAATACTCCTTTGATGTTCTAATTGGATTATACCATGAAACGGGAAAATTTTCAGCAAATTTAAATCTACCTCATCATATGCTGATTCCTTCATTAAGTATACATGTACACATAACCTCAGCTTATGGACTCTTTTTTCAAAAATACGTATAATAAAGACAGATGGAAGCGCATTAATTGTATATTTGTAAAGGGAGTGATAGTATGAATCTTTCCATCAAAATCTTTATCGCTCTGGTTCTTTCCGTGGTGGTTGGTCTCATCGCAGGCGAATCATCTCTGCCGTTTATCAACTGGTGGATTGCTCCGATTGGTACCATGTTCATCAATCTGATTAAGATGATGATTGTGCCGGTGGTGTTCTTCTCGCTGGTGGTTGGTATGACCAGTCTGGGGGATACCAAGAAATTGGGCCGCATTGGTGCCAAGACCGTAGTGTTGTATCTGGTAACAACGGCAGTGGCTATTTTGATTGGTTTTGGTATAGCTGGTATTGTCAGCCCGGGGACAGGACTTTCTCTCACCAGTGATGCCGCAGTAAAGGTTAAAGAAGCTCCGGGCCTTATGCAGGTGCTGGTGGCTATGATTCCGGCTAACCCCATTGATGCGATGGCGAAAGCGCAGATTCTGCCGGTTATCGTATTCTCGCTCTTCGTGGGCATTGGGATTGTCCATGTGGGCGGCGAACGGGCACAGCTACTCATGAAGTTCTTTGATGCTGCTGCTGAAGTTTCCTACAAGATTATCGGCATCGTGATGCAGTTTGCACCGATTGGTGTATTTGCTCTGCTCCTGCCGGTAGTAGCGAAAAATGGCCCGGCAGTTCTCCTGCCGCTGATGTCCGTTATCGGCTGTGTAGCTGTTGGCTGCGTGATTCATGCTATTGTGGTTTACTCCTCGCTGGCCCGTGTTTGGGGCGGCCATACGCCGATGGAATTCTTCCGTGGCATGAGTGAAGCCATGATGATTGCTTTCACCACTTGCTCCAGTGCAGCAGCGCTGCCGATTAACATGAAGAACTGTCAGGAAAAACTGGGGGTATCCCGTGAAGTATCCTCCTTCGTACTGCCTTTGGGCGCTACGATTAACATGGATGGTACGGCTCTTTACATGGGCGTATGTTCGCTCTTTATCGCGAATGTGTTCGGCATTGATTTGACCATGGGCCAGATGCTCATGATTATCCTGACGGGTACATTGGCTTCCATCGGTACCGCAGGTGTTCCGGGCGCTGGTCTTATCATGCTGGCCATGGTACTGCAGACGGCAGGCCTGCCGCTTGAAGGTCTGGCTCTCGTAGCGGGTATTGACCGCGTGCTCGATATGTTCCGTACCTGCCTGAATATCACGGGTGATGGTGCTGTTACCATTGTGATGGATCAGGAAGAAAAGAAATATGATAGTGGTGTGGCTGGGGCTGAAGCATAAGCTTACATCGCATTACTAAGGCGCCCGGTGGCTGATAATACTTTTCCTTCGCCATAGACAAGCTTGTCAAAAGCTGCGGAAAAGCATTATCAGCCACCGGGCTTAGTGTGTGCATTACATAGAGGCGTTAAGGCGCCGAGTGGGCTGATAATATTTTCCTTCGCCATAGACAGGCTTGTCAAAAGCTGCGGAAAACATCATCAGCCCACTCGGCTTCATGCGTACATTTAGCAATACTTTTTGGCTGGTGAAGGTAAAAGTGCTAAAACTAAGGAGGGCAGGGGCGGCAATGGCTTTCGGCAGCGTTTGACAAGCTTGTCTAAGCAGACGAAAGTTATTGCCGCCCCTGCCCTCCGCCTTGTTATATCGAATCCATCGAACTTATTGCTCTACAATATAGGGCATGCTCTCAAGATATATCTCAAAGGTGCGGGGCCAGGGGTAGCTTAGTTCAACGGTCAGGTCATTGACAGATAGCGTGAAATCGCCTTGGGGAGTGTGGATGCGGGCTGGGGTTCTGACGGCTTTGGTGTGTTTGTAGGCAGCCAGATGTTTTTGCATACTTTCCTGCAGCATATGGTTGGCCCAGCGCCAGTTGTGTTCGAGATCTAAGTCGGCGGTATTTTGGTAGCCGGCTTTTTTGAGGGTGTGATTGATGGTGTCGATGTCTTCTTTTAGATAGAAGTAATCTTCCAAGATACGGTTGTGCAGGAATTTGATATTGCTGGCGGCAATGCTCAGGGCTTCTTCGCGGCTCTGGGCTGTTTGCTGCGCGCTGGTGTAGAGGCTGGCAGAGGCTATGGCGGTGCCGATGGCATTGCTGGCCGTGTTCCAGCCGGCGTAGGCGGTGAGGGCGTTTAGGGGATAATCGCTGTCCAGCAGCAGGGAAAGTAAGGTTTCCTGTGCGGTAAAGTGTTTGGACAGGTCAACGAGGGCGATATTTTTGCCCGCAGCAGTTAATTGTTTTAATTCCTGCACATTGACACTGCGGCGGCTGGTGGTATCTTTTTCATAGTCATTGGCGGAAAGATAGAGGATATAGTCGGCGTCGTCTATATTATCCGTTTCCTTTCCGCCAATCAGGGCGATTTTTTCACGGGCGGTTTCCTGATTATCAATGGCCATATAGGGCATAACGGTTTCAGGTGTACTATTATGGTTGTAGGCAAGATAAATTTGCGGGCAAAAGCCTGTCTGTTCATTTTGGAAGGCGGCCAGCATGGTCAGGGCGATTTCATCAGCGCCGTGGGTCAGGATTACTTTTTCTGCAGGGAGATTTTCGCTGGTGATATAGTCCTTTAGATGGTTTTTTTCGATATTGGGAATGCTGTATTCTTCACCGTCATCCTGTCCAAGTACCAATTGAGATAAGACACCTTCTTTTACGAGGGCAATGAGTTTTTTGTTTAGTTCTTCGTTTTCCTGAAAGTGCGCCAGATATTTTTCCCTGCTTTCCGGGGAGATGGCGCTTTCTAAGCGGGTCAGTTCTTGTTCATCAATGGAAAGGCCGGCTGCTTGACGGCCTTTCAGGCGGGAGTAGGCGAGTAAATCCTTGCGCTCCTGATAGCCGTCAATGGTATCCTGTGGTGTCTGGCGGGGCAGAATGGAAAAGGCCAGCAGGGGAACTGCGGGATTAGCGGTATGAAGCTGGTGCAGGAAATTTATTAGTTCTTCCTGCTGAGCAGGTGTGGCTTCTTTTTCGCGGGCGGCGAGCAAACCGCCGTAGAGCAATTGGTCGATGGAGATTAGTGCGGCATCCTTATGGGGGGTATTTTCCAGCAGCCATTTGCGCATTCCTGAGGTATTGCCGGGCGCTGAGTAATAGTCCTGCAACTCAGTGGGGGGCGTCGTGACATTAAAGCCGGCAATAGCGCCGCTGTCGATGACGAACTGTTTGCAAGGGGGGCGTCCGTCTAAGGGGACAAGCAGGATATTTTTGGTCAGCTGGCGGTTGGGCACAGGCGTGCCGTCAGCAGTATTTTGGGAAAGTCCTGCGTGCCAAAGTCCACAAAAAAAACATAGCAGCAGGAGCAACGTCATGATTTTCTTCACAGTAAACTCCTTGGTCAAAATGATGATTCAAGTATAGCACATTAATCCTCTTTACTGTGGAGCTTTTACTATAAAATCGTAGTTAATCAAGCCGATAGGCGCAAAATGTCTTAGATTTCGTGTAAGGGGGGGATGAAAAATTGTGAGATTTTTCATCTGGCTTTCCGAGTAATTTAGCGGATAATAGTTCACTATTTTACGAAAATATGCTAAAATAATAGTGTTTCTGTATTAGGGAGTGAGAGATTTGCGCATAATTACCGGTTCGGCGCGGGGGTGCCGCTTGAAAACGCCCAAAGGGGCAGATGTGACGCGCCCAACGGCGGACAGGGTGAAGGAGTCGCTGTTTAATATCTTAGGCCAAATGGTTGTTGGGCGGAAGGTTTTGGACATCTTTGCCGGCACAGGCAATTTGGGGCTTGAGGCGCTGTCTCGCGGAGCAGAGTCGGCTCTCTTTGTGGATAAAGCGACGGCAAAGCTCATTGCAGAAAATTTACAGCTTACCCGGTTGCAGGAAAAGGGCAAAGTTTGCAGCAGCGATGTATTTGCCGAACTTTCCCGGCAGGCGGCAGGCAAGGCGGAGTTCTCCTTGATTTTCTGTGACCCGCCTTATCATAAGGGGTTATGGCAGCAGGCTCTAAAACAGATTGATGCTTCGGAGGGCCTGATGGCGGAAAATGGCATTCTGGTTGTGGAGCATGGCGCGGAGGAAAATGAAATTCCAGAGCTTTCGCGTTTGCAGCTGGTTCATAATCGCCGTTATGGCCACACGACGCAGCTTAGTTTTTTCCAGTGGCGTGCCTACGTGGAAGCAGAGGAGGAAGAAGCATGAGGCGGGCAGTGTGTTCGGGCAGTTTTGACCCGGTGACGCTGGGACATGTGGACGTTTTTGAGCGGGCCAGCCGCATGTTTGATGAACTCATCATCTGTGTGTTCCGCAATATTGAAAAGCAGGGCTTTTTTTCTGTCGATGAGCGGGTAAGGCTCATTGAAGAAGCTGTGGCCCATTTACCCAATGTTCGGGTAATGGCGTTTTCGAGTCTGATTACCGATTTTATGGCACAGCAGGAGGCCAAAATCATCGTGCGGGGTGTGCGTTCGGTGAAGGATTTGGAATATGAAGAAAATGAAGCTTATATGATTAAGCACTTGAATCCTGAAATTGATACCGTGTTTTTATTAACCCGCCCGGATTTATCCTATGTAAGTTCATCCGGTGTACGCGAGGTATTCCGTTTTGGGGGCAGTGTAAGTGGATTGGTGCCTGCCTGTGTAGAACAGGCAATGAAAAATAAAATGAGCAGTACAGATAGGGAAAGGATGTAGCAAATATGTCGTCGGTACGCGAAACCTTAGATAAAATTGAAAACATGGTCGTGGGAGCTTCCCGTGTGCCATTCACGGACAAGACGCTCATCAATGACAATGAGCTGGTGCATTATGTGGAGGAACTGCGCAACGATTTGCCGAAGGCCTTGAACCGGGCCGATGAAATCGTGCGTGATCGGGATAGGATTATTAAGGAGGCTGAGGAAGAAGCCGAGGACATCAAGCGTAAGGCTCGGGAATATGCGGAGAGCATTACGAATGAAAATGAATTGGTCAAGCAGGCTAAGGAACAGGCCAAGGCCATTGTTCAACAGGCACAGGAACAGGAAAAGGAAATCATGGAGCGCACGCAGGCCAATGCCATTCAGCTCCAGACGAATGCCGATGCCTATGCTAATCAGGTTTTTGACCAACTGATTGGCCATGTGAATGGCACATTTCAGGGCGTCCGTCAGGCGGAAGCCGGCCTGCAGCAGGCACTCAATGTCCTCCAGCAGGCTAAGATGCAGATGAATCAGCAGGCGGCTCGCCAGCAGGAACAGCAGCAACAGCTTGCTCCTGCGCAGGGTGAATAATCAGCGAGAATAACAGAAAGCTGCTACAGCAAAATGGTTGTGGCAGCTTTTTTTATTTTGCAGGAATTATTTTTTAGGGAGCGAATAATCCCGATAGAAGAACTGTTTAGCGGAAGAAATGTATGGCGTAAAGGAGGTTTATCAAGTGGACACAAGACAATCTGAAGCGGCAGCCGTCAAGGCGGCAGAAGAAGCCTTTGACCGCAAACGGCGCACGATTGGGCTTTTTGGCGCACCGATATTGGCCTTATTGGTCTTTATGACGCCCATTGACGGCGTGACCTTGGAAGCGCACAAACTGCTGGCAATTATGGTACTGGTAGCGCTTTGGTGGATCACAGAGCCTGTACCGATTCCGGTTACTTCGCTTATCGGGCCGACGCTGGCGGTTATTACGGGTGTAGTACCTGTGGGCACAGCGTTTGCGGCCTTTGCCAATTCGATGATTTTCCTGTTCATGGGCGGCTTTATTTTGGCCAAGGCCATGATGACCCATGGGCTGGATAAGCGCTTTGCCTATTGGCTGCTCTCACGCGAGTGGGTGGGTTCTAATCCCAAGCGCATCTTTTTGGCTGTTGGTCTTGCGGCAGCCCTTTGCTCCGGCTGGGTCAGCAACACGGCCACCGCGGCCATGATGTTTCCCATCTGTTTGGGGCTCTTAACGTCCATTAAAGAAATGTTTGCGGCTAATGGGCGGGAAATTCACTTGCATGAATATAAATATGCAACGGGCCTGATGCTGATGACGGCGTATTCCTGCTCTATCGGTGGTGTACTCACGCCTATCGGCACGCCGCCAAACCTCATCATGCTGGGCTTTTTGGATACCATGTGTGATATCCATGTGTCCTTTTTCCAATGGATGACCTGGGGCTTTATTGCGATGGTGGTTTATTTTGGCATCGCCTATGTGGTGTTATCCCATATGTTCCCTGCGGATGTAGAGCGCATTGCCGGCGCGGACGTGTTCATTAAGACAAAACTGGCAGAATTGGGTGGCTGGACTCGTGCGCAGAAAAATACGCTGGTCGCGTTTATCGTTGCGATTACCCTTTGGGTATTGCCCGGCTTTTTGTCGATTGCCTTTGGCAGTACAGACCCGCTGCTCAAGATGTATAACCGCTTGTTCCCGGAAGCCATTGCGGCTATGGCCGGTGCCTTGCTGCTCTTTATCATGCCGGTGAATTTTAAGGAACGCCAGTTCACGTTAAAATGGTCGGAGGCCATGCAGGGCATTGAGTGGGGCACGCTGATTCTCTTTGGTGGCGGCCTGGCTATGGGCGGCATGATGTATAAGACCGGTCTTTCGCAGTGGGTGGGTGATTTAATCGTCGGCTCTATGGGCGGTGCACCCTCGGAAATCGCGATGGTGGCGATTTTCTCCGTTATGGCGCTCTTGCTCTCGGAACTCACGAGCCATACGGCGGCTACGAATATGATTGGGCCGCTGGCTATTACGGCAGCGATTTCGGCAGGCATCAGCCCGGTGCCGGTATCGGTCGGCATTGCGCTTTCGGCGTCCTTAGGCTTTATGCTGCCGGTATCCACGCCGCCGAATGCGATTGTCTATGCTTCCGGTTACATTCCCATTACCAAGATGATTAAGACGGGTGTCTATATTGACTTTATCGGTATTGCCTGTGTGACGATTCCTTTGGCGATTTACTTTGTCAACTGGATTGTGGGTATGTGAGGAGGAATATAAATGCAGAATCAAACCCTTACGGAAAGTCTGGCGGCTTTCGACCCGGAGATTTATGCGCTGTTGCAGGAGGAAATACAAAAACAGCGTTTTACCTTATCGCTGCTGCCTACCTCGAATGCGGTTTCGCCATTCAGTGCGTATTTGAAGGGCAGCATTTTCGGCAATGGGCATTTAGACCATCATGCGGTGCAGAGTCATTTTAAGTTGGAGGATATTGCCGCCAAGCGGGCCGAGAAACTCTTTGGCGCGGCTCATGCGATTGTGCGGATTGCCGATATTGCTGCCGCTTCGCGTGTAGTATTTCAGGCTTTGGCTGCGACAGGGGACACGATTCTTTCGTTCAACCGTCGCAAATCGGAACATTGCACGGGGGAACATTTACAGTATGAGTTTGTTTCGTTCAGCATTGAGCCGGAAACGGAACAGATTGATTTGGACAGGGTAGCAAAACTGGCTAAAGCCCGTAAGCCACGGCTAATCATCTACTCGCCGGTAAATTATCCTCGTTCGATTGACTATGCCAAGCTCAAGGAGATTGCCAAAGACGCAGGGGCATATCTTTGGGTGGATATCGGCCAGAATGCGGGGGCTGTAGCCGCCGGCTGTGCACCGTCACCGGTGCCCCATGCGGATGTTGTGACCTTGCCCACGGGGGATTCCCTGCATGGTCCGCAAAGTGCGGTCATCCTTACGACGGCGGAATTGGCGGATAAAATGGACAATGCGGTATTAAATACCGGTCATTCCATGGTCAAAAAAAATGTGCTGGCCGCACTGGCAACGACATTTTTGGAGGCAGGCAGCAGCGCTTTTAAGGCTTACTGTGAGCAGGTATTGAAAAATACCAAGGCACTGGAAAAAGGCCTGCATGATGCGGGCATAAAGACGCTTTGTGGAAGTTCGGAGAGCCATCTGGTGCTGGCAGAATTGCCGGATGGCTGTGAGCCGGATGAACTGGCGGTAAAATTGCGGGACGCAGGTTTCCTCGTGAAGGGGGATAGAATGCTGACTTCCGATGAAAGTATGACCTTCCCCATTCTGCGCCTGTCGGCATTAGACCCTACAACCAGGGCATTGAAGGAAACTTCCCTACAGACCATTGGTCATCTGCTGGGCGAATTTATCCAGACTGCTGGCTGTGAAAAGGCACAGGAAAAGGCCAGGACGCAGATTCGAGCCATCCTGATGGATAAGCCGCTGTTCTCTGATGAATGGCTGGCAAACGAGATTCACCTCACACCGGGCTATGGGCAAAAGGATTTGAATATGGCGCAGGAAATAGAGGCGGAAAAACAGCAGGCCCAGACTGAGCGGATGTGGAGCTTTTGGGATAATTGACGTTAGTATATTTTGGCCCTCCTTCTTGGGGAGGGCTTTTGCTTGGTTTGTCGAAGATATCATTTGACTTGTAGTATACTTCAACTAGTATAATAATATAGGAATTGAGGTGAGTGTATGAAGAAAGCAGATATAGCAAAACTTTTACAGGCATATAAGGATGGTACTCTGTCCGAAGATGAAGCGGTGGACAAAATTGCCGAAACGCCCTTTGAGGAGATGAAGTTTGCCGCCATTGACCATCATCGGGAACTGCGGCAGGGTATGCCGGAGGTGATTTACGCTGCAGGCAAGACCCCGGAACAGGTACGGGATATTTTTTATTCCCTGTATACGCACAGCCAGGGCAATATTTTAGCCACCAGAGCAAGGCGGGAGCACTACGAAAAGGTGCTGGAAAAAGTGCCCGAAGCGGAATATGATGAAACAGCACGGGCTGTCTACCTTGACCGGGATGCGTCCAAGGTGCGGGATGAGCAGCATCAAATCCTGATTTTAACGGCGGGAACCAGCGATATCCCTGTGGCCGAGGAAGCACGGCTGACCGCCTATCTCTTTGGCAATTGTGTAAAAACGTATTATGACTGCGGCGTGGCGGGCATACATCGGCTCTTTGCCCATTTGCCGGATATTGAGCAGGCAAATGTCATTATCGTCATTGCCGGGATGGAAGGGGCACTGGCCAGTGTGGTAGGCGGCCTTACGGATAAGCCGGTCATCGCTGTGCCGACCAGTGTGGGCTATGGTGCTTCCTTCAATGGTGTAGCGGCCCTGCTTTCCATGCTGAACAGCTGTGCTACGGGTGTATCCGTAGTAAATATTGACAATGGTTTTGGTGCTGGTGCCTTGGCCAGCAAGATAAATAAATTGAGGTGACAGAATGCGCGCGTTGTATTTGGATTGTTTTGCCGGCATCAGCGGCAATATGTTTTTGGGAGCAATGCTGCAGGCTGGTGTGCCCGTGGCTTATCTGGAAAAAGAATTAAACAAACTGCCTATGGCAGATGAATTTGCGCTGGACGTAAAGGAGACACAGCGCAAGGGGATACATTCCCTTTATGTGGAGGTAAATCTGCTGGCGCATGGCGAAAAACATCATGAACATCATGAGCATCATGATGAAGAACATCATCACGCACATCGTAGCATGAAGGATATCCGCGAACTGATTGAAAAATCTTCATTAAATATGGCGGTGAAACAGCAGGCACTGGCCATCTTTATGGAAATTGCCCAAGCCGAGGGCAAGGTGCATGGCAAACCGGCAGAGGAAGTATCTTTCCATGAAGTGGGGGCCGTGGATTCCATTGTCGATATCGTGGGTGCGGCTATCTGCCTGGATTATCTGGAAATCGAGCGCATATTTGTTTCGGAATTGACGGTGGGCAGTGGTTTTGTAAAATGTGCACATGGTCTTCTTCCTGTCCCGGCTCCGGCTGTGGCGGAACTGTTAATCGGTTGGCAGACCGAGCGCGGCACAGAGGAAAAAGAGCTCGTGACGCCTACCGGTGCGGGTATTGTGCGCGCTTTGGGTGTTTATAGCGAAAGTCTGCCCAAAGGCTTTGTGACGGAGTGCATCGGTTATGGGGCAGGCAGTCATGAACTTTCCATTCCCAATGTACTGCGGGCTTACTTAGGGGAATACAATGGCGCAGTGGATAGCAAGCTGTCCATTATCGAAGCCAATATTGATGATATGAATCCGCAGATTTACGGTTATCTCTATGAAAAACTGCTGGCGGTAGGGGCTTTGGATGTTTGGACAACGCCTATCTTTATGAAGAAGAACCGCCCGGCACAGATGCTTTCGGTGTTGGTGGACGAGGAACAGAAAAATGCCTGCGTGGGCATTATCTTTGCGGAAACCACCAGTATCGGCCTGCGCATCATGCCTGTAGGGGAGCGGCTGGAAGCAGCCCGCCATATCGCCAAAGTTGAGACAAAATACGGTATGGTAAACTGCAAGGTCAGTGCCTGGAATGGGAAGCTTTGCAGTGTGTCGCCGGAATACGAAGATTGCCGGAAACTGGCGGCGGAAAAACAGGTACCATTGAAGGTGGTACAGCAGGAGGCACTGCGGGTGCTGAATGAACGGCTGGGCGATTAGAAGTTTGGTTTACATCTATATGCTAAGGCGCGCGGTGGCTGGCAATGCCTTTCCTTCGCCATAGACAGGCTTGTCAAAAGCTGCGGAAAGGCATCACCAGCCACCGCGCTTAGTTCCATAGATTACATAGAGGTGTTAAGGCGCCGTGGGGCAGATAACATTTTTCCTTCGCCATAGACAAGCTTGTCAAAAGCTACGGAAAAACATTATCTGCCCCACGACTTATTACGTACATGACATTGCGCCGTATTGGTGCAATGGAGGATGCATAATGACATATAAGAATAAGCGTAAGGCGGGCGGGGAGGCAATGGCT
>DFHU01000058.1 GCA_002373045.1 Pseudoselenomonas ruminantium
CGCCCTTGTGCGTAGCGAGGTGCAACGTGCCTGCGCCCAACTTTTCCAGTTCTTCTGCGGATGCTCCGGCAGCTTCCATTTCCTCATACTTACGTGAAAGCTTATTGGCAATAATACGTGCCGGATGACCAAGGCTTCTGCCCGTAACCACCGTGGAACGGTCTTTGGCCTTGAGCACGAGGTTTTTGTAATTCTCGTGCGCAATGCACTCCTCGCTGAGTACAAAGCGGGACCCCATCTGTACAGCCTGTGCGCCCAGCGCAAAAGCTGCTGCCATACCACGGGAATCACCGATACCGCCGGCACCAATTACCGGTACATCAACAGCATCCACGACCTGCGGCAAAAGTGCCATGGTCGTGATTTCACCGATATGACCGCCGGATTCGGTACCTTCAGCGATAACGGCATCCGCGCCGGCACGCACTAGACGCTTAGCCAAAGCAACGGAAGCCACTACCGGAATAACCTTGGTACCGATTTCCTTGAGTGCCGGCATATATTCGCCGGGGTTACCTGCACCGGTCGTGATAACCGGAACACGCTCATCGATAACCACCTGCATGACTTCCTTAACAAAGGGGCTCATGAGCATGATATTTACGCCGAACGGCTTATCCGTCCAGCCCTTGCACTTCTGAATTTCTGCCCGCAGAATATCGGGAGGCATATGACCGGCACCAATAATGCCCAGACCACCGGCATTGGACACAGCCGAAGCCAGTTCTGCTGTACCAATCCAGGCCATGCCGCCTTGGAAAATCGGGTACTTTATGTTCAGTAACTTACAGATTGCATTGTTTTCAAACATTAAATACGTCCTCCTTAGCCTTTTCAACGCTGGATTTTTCCATGCCAGTGATTAAGACTCTTTCATTAATATTTCTTCCTGCTCCAAAGTCTCCTTGATATGTTCCAGCACTTTGCCGTTTACATAATCATTGGCGACTCCGATAGCACTGCAAATGGACTTGGCATTTGACGAACCATGACTGATGATACACACACCATTGACACCTAAGAGCGGTGCGCCGCCATACTCAGAGGCATCGAGCCGCTTGCCCAGCTTCTTGAGCGTAGGCATTAACAGGAGTGCGCCAAGCTTTGCTAAAATCCCGCCATCTTTGATGGCTTCTTTTATGAGTTTCATGATGGTCTTTGCTAGGCCCTCTGCAAATTTTAACACAACATTGCCCACAAATCCATCACAAATTACAACATCAAAATTTCCTTTGGGAATATCGCGGCCTTCGGCGTTGCCACAGAAGTTAATGCTGCGCAGTTCTTTCAGCAGCGGATAGGTTTCTCTGGCCTGCTCATTGCCCTTGGTTTCTTCCTCGCCGATATTCAACAGTCCCACGCGGGGATTTTTTATCCCAAATACATACTCGGCATAAATGGAACCCATCATACCGCTCTGTACCAGGTGAATGGGCTTAGAATCCACATTAGCGCCGGAATCGAGCATGAGCGTTACGCCCTTAGTCGTCGGAATCGGCGTCGCAATGGTCGGACGGCCAATACCCTTAATACGCTTCAGGATAAGCTGTGCTGCCGTAACAGCTGCCCCGGTGCTGCCTGCGGAAAGCACCGCATCACACTCACCATCTTTTACCAGCTTGGTCGCCACCACGACAGAAGAATCTTTTTTCGAGCGCACTGCATCAGCAGGATGCTCGTCCATTTCAATAACCTGCGTCGTATGATGAATCGTAATGCCGAGTTTTTCCCAGCCTGTTTCCCGCTTCAATACCTCGCGGATTTTGGCTTCATCACCAACCAGCACGATTTCACAGCCGTATTTCTTCGCCGCACGCACGGCGCCGAATACAATCTGTTCAGGAGCAAAGTCGCCCCCCATTGCATCAACTGCAATTTTCACGAATCTATTTCCCCCTTACTTTTCTCCCCACGAAACCACGATGAATTTCGCCCGGAAAACTTCTTGGGTCTCATTATGGGTCTTGACCCATATAAAATATTTATTACCGCGCACCTTGACGATTTCGGCTTTAGCAATCAGCTTTTCGCCTACATGCACAGGTACTTTGTACTTCACATTGGCCACACCGGTTACCGCCATAGGTGCATCCACAATGGCCATAGCTAAGGAATCGGCCTGTGAGAACATAAAGTGTCCCTTGGCAATCTGCGTCTTGCCAAAGACCATGTCCTCCGTTATCTTCAGCAAGGAAATGCCCGAACGGCCAAGTTCCAAATCAATAAGTTCGCCCACGACTTCGTTGCTCTGTATCGCTTTGACTTTGTTCTGGGCATTTTCTGCCATCTTCCGAATGCGTCCCCGCAGTTCCGGAATTCCCAGTTCCAGACGGTCAAGGCGAATCGTCTGTACACTTACATCCAGCTGCTTAGCCAGTTCTTCATCGGTCAGAAAGGGTTTGCTTTTCACCTTTTCAATCAGCTGTTCCTGACGAATCTTTTTCTTCACTCTTGCCATTCGCACACCTCCTTTCAAAATTAGTACCTGCTATTACCATCTCATAACATTGCCTATTATATGATGTATGTACTAAAAATGCAAGAGACAAATGACATTTATTTCGACAAATTCACGGCGGGCAAATAAAATAAGCAGGACTTGCCTCGTCCTGCTTATTTCTTTTTCGCTTATTCAGCTGCTGCCACAACTTCTTTACCATCATAGTAGCCGCATTCCGGGCATACGTGATGGGGCATCTTCGGTTCATGGCACTGCGGGCAGGCAACAAAGCCCGGAGCCTCCAGTTTCCAGTTAGCACGACGGCTGTCGCGACGAGCCTTGGACATTTTTCTCTTTGGAACTGCCATTTCGGATACACCTCCTTGAAACCATTTCTCTTAGTCTTTGTTCAATAACTGCTGTAATGCTGCCATGCGCGGGTCAGGCACAAAACGGTCACAACCGCAATCGCCTTCATTTAAGTTATGCCCGCACTTTGGACAAAGCCCCTTGCAATCGGGCTTGCATATATTACTGAGGGACTGGGCCGCCAGCAGGGTATCACGCACCATGTCTTCAATATCCAGCAAATCTCCACTAAAGACATTTACCGAATCGTCCTCACCTTCATCACGGGTGAAGTCCTCGGAAAACTCATGTACCTGTTCCTCGCGGCAGTCGGTAAGGCAGCGATTGCAAACGAAAGTCTTGACCACTTCAATCTTGCCGCTGACACGCCAGCGCATCCCCGTGTAGACTACCGTCCCCATGACCTTTATGGGGTCTTCGAACACATAGTCATCACTCAGGGCATCCAGCTCGGCTGCTGTCACCGCAAAAGAAAAGGGCAGCTCCCTGCCTAAATCAGTTTGTAATTCAGCAATATTAATATTCATCATTTCAGCATCAACCTCGAACTATTTTAACAGCTGCTACCCCGTTTGTCAATGGGATTTACTTGACGGCTACCGTATGCTCTTCGTCAATCTTCTTGACCTTTTCCACGCGGCGCACATATTTTTCCGCCGTCAGCGGGTCGGTATGCATCCAGGTCTTTACCGTTTCCATCGCGATAGCGCCACCGATAATCTTGCCGCCCAGGCACAGTACATTGGAGTCATTATGCTGACGCGCCAGTGCTGCGCAGAACGGGTCCTGGCAGACAACGGCAAAGATACCGCGCAGTTTGTTGGCAATCATGGCACTGCCATAGCCTACGCCGTCCACAAAAATACCGCGCTCACATTCGCCCTTGGCCACAGCCGTAGCTGCCGGCAGCACGAAATCCGACAGGTCGCAGGATTCTTCATCATAAGTACCGAAATCCTTGACCTCATGGCCTTCGCTTTCTAGATACTTCTTGATTTCCTCTTTGAGCCGCGTACCGGCATGGTCATTAGCCATTGCAATTTTCATTAGAAAAACCTCCCGTTACAATCCATACAATGATACATTGATTGTAGCGGGAGGGCTTGCATTTGTCAATATTTTCACTTCGAGCCAAAAAGGGCGGCGGGCGGGGAGGCAATAACTTTCGTCTGCTTATGCAGGCTTGCCTAACGCGTCCGAAAGCCATTGCCTCCCCGCCCGCCTTGGGCTTGATATATAAAGTTTTCCCTTCTTCATCCTATTGCAAAAGAGACAGTACACTGGCAGATGTTTGATTGGCCTGTGCCAGCATAGATTGGGATGCCTGAGCCAGGACATTGCTCTTGGTGTATTCCGTCATGACCTTGGCCATATCCGCATCCCGGATCGTACTTTCGCTAGCCTGAGTTGATTCGTTAGCGGTTACGATATTTGCTTCCGTGAAGTCCAATCGGGATATATAGGCTCCTATATTGGTCATCTCCCCCAAAGCATAATTCAAAGCATTATCTATCACTCTTAGAGTAGCCGTAGCTTCCTGCTGGTTTCTCACATTCACTTTATCTAGTGATAATGCCTTGGTATGCATATCATTGATGAAAATATTCACGGCTTCATTTGCTTTAGTTCCGTGATGAATGACAAGAGGTTTACCGTCTCCCCATCTATATCCTGTATAATTTATATCCCCATCAACCCAATCGGTGATTATATCTCCCACAGTACCATAAAGCCCTCTGCCAATATCTTCTCCATAGGTGCTTTTTGCTTTTATATCTGCATATCGGCTGATTTTTATACTTGCGGCATGTGCATGATTTGCCCCACTACCGATACCCGTACCATACATAGATTGAGCATCGATAACCGCCTCCTTACCTATAACGATATTTCCTACTTGATTTAAACTATTTTGATAAGGACTAGTCACCGCACTCAAAACACATCCAGTACTGCCAATGCCAGCACCAGTTGCCGCAACGGTTTTTATAGTACCGCCATTGATAATAATATCCCCAATGCGGCCACGAACACTTGTCCCAATGCAAGCACCATCATTGTTCACGAAAATATCATATGTGCCACTGTTTATCGTAAGACTCCCAGACGTATATTGGTCTTGGTCTACACCAATACCCGCACAACTCATATCCCCTGTATTACGGATATTTAATGACCCCGTCCCTTCCAGGGTCAATCCATCCCCCATATTGATAACGGCTTTATTATAGTCAATGGTTCCCGTATAAGTTATAGTATTATCTCCTATAAGCGTTAAGTAATTATTGCTGCCTTGAAATTTTATGATTGAACCATCCTGCGTGTTATTGATATTCAAATTGTTAATCCAAATATTCGCACCACCACCCGCCGGGCCTTGAATATACACATCATTAAGCTGTGCCCCCGGATTAGCCTGCCTGATTTCCACATTATTCACACCACTGGCTATTGTTATAGTACCACTGAATCCTGTCGGTATGACATAAACACCATCTGCGCTGATGGTGGTTCCGCTCACTGTTTGTGGTGATCCTGCCGGCTCATTCATTGTTATGTTGGGCACTTTTCTCTTGCCATATCGCCCATCCAACAGAAATTTCCCATTGTAATTGGTTTCCGAAGCAATATCGTCGATATTCGCTTTGCGGCTATCAAACTCTTTCTGTATCGTTGCCCTGTCAAAATCCGTATTATGATCATTGGCACTATTCAGCGCCAATTCCTTCAACGTACGGATTTCATCAACTATACTCTGTATACCACCTTCAGCAACATGCAGAAGCGCCTTTCCATTCTTTACGTTCTGCTCATCCTGCTCCAGCCCGCGAATCCGCACCCGCATCTTCTCGCTGATGGAATATCCGGAAGCATCATCCCCGGCACTATTCAATTTCATGCCAGAAGAAGCTTTCTTCAGTTCTTTGCCCACCTTGCTGATGTTCTTATTCAGCTGCCCCAGCGTCAGCATGGCACCGGTATTGTTCATTATGGTCATAGCCATCAGACTTCACCCCCTAAATACTGTCTGTTTATATTTTGCGGAATATTGTCCTATGGGGGGACTTC
Source organism: Pseudoselenomonas ruminantium (assembly GCA_002373045.1). GTDB lineage: Bacteria > Bacillota > Negativicutes > Selenomonadales > Selenomonadaceae > Selenomonas_A > Selenomonas_A ruminantium_J. The sequence goes on from DFHU01000058.1 coordinate 5,879, forward strand.
ATCATCATAAGTCTGGCCTCCTTGCAAACAACGATGTATTTTCACCGAAAATCCTCTTATGTATATATCGTTATTATAGGATGAAAATTAAGTCCCAATTTTCCTGCTTAGACTTAACACTATAAGGTAAAATAACCCGGCGCTTGATGAATTTCTAAAAAAACATCAAGCACCGGGCATCTTAATACCACAAAGAATCTTGGATTCCCTTATAA
>DFHU01000062.1 GCA_002373045.1 Pseudoselenomonas ruminantium
ATGACGATAGCATTATGTTACACTATTACACCTATTATGTCAATAGGTGTAATTGAAAATGTTAATTTTTGCTGAAATGTCATCTAAGCAAGATGTTTTTTCCCACCTCCAATTACCGCTGCAAATAATTCAAGGCGTAATGGATATGCAAATCCGCGGCAATTTCTACCGCCGCTTCTGCCGGAGCCAGCTTCTCACTATGCAGCACGCGGGCAGAATCAGAACCTTCCTCCGCTACACCTACATGGGCATATACTCCGGGAACATCCCGGAGGTATTCAGCAAAATCATCGGCAGCAAAGCCAAAGACAGGCGCTTCCGAAAGCTGCACCTTGTCTTCGCCGAGCAATTCCACTGCTGTCTTGGTCACTTCCTCCCGAACTGTTTCATCATTGATTATGGCACGGGCAAAGCAATCATACTCCACTGCCGCCTGCACGCCATAACCGGACGACACCGACTCCGCCAGCTCCGCGATTTTTTCCTTGAGTTTTTGCCGGTTTTCCTCGGAGAACACCCGAAAACTGCCTTCAAGCACAGCGCTGTCAGCGATGATATTATAGGAAGTTCCCGCCTTAAAGGTGCCAATGCCCACATTGACCGGTTCATCCGGAGGCAGGAGTCTCCCCGACAGTTTGGCGATTTCGCCCACCAGTACCGCTCCTGCCTGCAAGGCATCTTGGCCCAAATGCGGCTTCGATGTATGGGCTTTCCTGCCTGTAAGAGTTATTCGGAAAAAATCACAGGAGGCCGCATCTTCCCTGCGGGAGAGCACTACCGTTCCCACAGGCACATCCGGGGCAATATGCACGCCAAAAGCCCGATCATAATTTTTGAGCAGGCCCTGCTCCCGGAAAAACTGCGACCCATGACCAAATTCCTCCGCCTGCTGAAAGACCAACAGTACTGTACCTGCAAAGCTGTCTTTCAGCTCGGCAAGTTTCTTCGCCGCCGCTAACAGCGCCGCCGTATGAATATCATGGCCACAGGCATGCATGACACCCGGATTTATCGATTTATAAGGTAAATCCGTCTGTTCCTCAATGGGCAAAGCATCAATATCCGCCCGCAGGAGAATCGTTCTGCCATTGTCACGGTGCCCCTTTATCCGCGCAAAGGTTCCGGTTTTCTCCACTTCCTGATATTCTATGCCAAACTCGGTCAATTTTTCCCGAATGAATTTCGCCGTATTGTATTCCTGATTGCTCAGTTCCGGATGCTGATGCAGCCATCTACGGCATTCCCGGGCAAATCCGCTGTCACAATGAAACATATCGCTCCCCCCGTTCTCAAATAAAATATTCAATCGTCCGTTCTGCCGTAAGTTTATTGCGGGTATCAAACAGCAGAACCGCCTCCCTCTCCTCTACACGCCCCAAAGCATAAGGCGCAATATTCTCCCGATTAAAGCAGGAAAAAGGCACCACGCGGTTATAGGACAGTGGCTGCGACAAGGTGAACACTATCTCCTCACCGAACAAATTTTTCTCCATATAATAAGGATCAAAGAGATAAATCTTCTCCCCATCCCGCTTGGTCAGCAGTACATAATGTTCCCCGTCCATATGCAGGCGCACGACCACCACGCCGCCACGGTTCAAGGCATCCACCACCAGACTGTTCTCGCCGAAATACACCGCTTTGCCCGAAAGATATTGGCTTTCGATAGGCAAAAGCCCTGCCTCTCCCACACCGGACAGCCAGCGGGATAAAAACATCATTGCCATGCGGGAAGTGCCGTTTTTGCCGGGCACGCCGCCTTTGCCATAGCAATCCAGCGAATAAATCATGATGTTGCGCAGGATTTCCGGCTGAATTTCTTCGCGCTCAAACAGATAGGAAATCGCATTGAGCATGGAGGTCGGCCCGCAATCATACTCCGATACCTGATAACGCAAGGGATTTTTCATAAAACAGCCACCTCTCATATACACCTAATAAAAAAGAGGTTTTGCACAGAATTCACGTTCTTGCAAAACCTCTGGTTATCCAGTCAGTTCTTTCGTCCACCTAACGATGACCTTATGTTACAAGATTACGCCCATTATGTCAATAGGCTTAATCTTAATTTGCCAAAAATATTTTCCCACCGCCAATAATATGGCCCTGCTCATCGTAAAATACCGCCGACTGGCCCGGTGCCGGAGCGCGGACAGGCTCGGCGAAGTTTATCTTTATTTGGTCGTCAGCGATGCGCTGCAAGTTGGCCGCCACGCCTGCATGGTGGTAGCGTATCTTTACCTGCGCTGAAACATCTTCGCCTTCTACAACCTCACGCGACATAAAGCACAGGTCTTTACAGAAAACGTCCTGCGTATACAGACCTTCCTCACCACTGATTACGACTTCATTGGCGGCTGCACGTATCTCCTTGACATAAGCAGGATAACCTAACGCCAGCCCCAGGCCTTTCCGCTGACCGACGGTATAATGAATGATTCCCTTGTGCTGTCCCAAGACCTTGCCCGTTTCATCGACAAAATTTCCTGTCATCGTCAAATCTTTGTCACTATATTCTTCAATATAATCGGTATAGCTACCCTCCGTGACAAAGCAGATTTCCTGTGAGTCTTCCTTATCCGCCACATTGAGCCCTGCCTTGCGGGCAATGTCCCGCACCTCAGCTTTGGTCAACCTCCCCAAGGGCAAAATGGTACGCGCGAGCTGTGCCTGCGTGAGTTTGTAGAGCATATAGGACTGGTCTTTCTGCTTATCTGCGCCCGCCCGCAGGGTATAGCGGCCATTTTCCAGCCGCTCAATGATGGCATAGTGACCGGTAGCCACATAATCTGCCCGCATATGCGCCGCCACGCTTAACAGCTGCTCCCACTTCACATAGCGGTTGCATTCCACACAGGGGTTGGGTGTGCGCCCCGCTTCATAATCCGCCACAAAGGGCTTCGTCACATAATCATGGAAACACGCCACGGTATTCCAGGGATAATAGGCAATGCCCAAAATATCTGCCGTCCGGGCGGCTTCATCTATCTCGCAACACTTGCTGCTGCCACTCTCCCACGATTTCAACGTGATGCCAATGACCTCGAAACCTGCCGCCTTCAGCAAATATGCCGTCACTGCACTGTCCACTCCGCCGGACATCCCTACAATTACCTTGCCTCTGCTCATCACAAACCTCATCTTCCTCACAAATATAACACTCAACAAACAATGGTATAGTATTAAGCCTAGTATGTCAATGGGTTATAACGATAGATATTTTTGGAAAGGAGCAAATGCCAATGATTAACTTCACAGTCTCCGCTGCTTGTTTTGCAAAATTTCATCCAGTGCTTATGTTAATAGCCATTTTCACCGATAATACTATGTGTAGAGTTTTCACTGCAAGGGGTGTATTGCGTGATTATTGATGGTGCGAAAAACAGCTGTATTGACTTTAGCAAGTCTGTTGGAAAGAAAGTGGGCGAAGGTGGGGATTTCCTTGGCCGATAACATTGCCGGTGGCAACATTTCAAAGCGCTTATGAACAAATTTTCACCAGCAGAGAACGAACCTGCGGCGCCTGTGGCAGAAAAAAGCGACCAAATCGCCGAAATCCGGCAGGAAATTGCAAAGGCCGTGGCGATATTTCGCCGCGATTATCAGGCCGCTACCAAAGAAAAGGACTTGCCGCAAATCTGTCTGGATACCTACGATGCCATAATGTCCGGTCTTGACAAGCTCCAAGCCGAATATACAGAACAGAACGCGGCAACGGAAAAATCCGCATGATTTTTACAAGGAGGGAAAAACTATGCTTATTGGACGAGCTGCGGATGGCAGCAACCTGAATGTCAGTGCTGCCGTTGATACGGGAAAGGCCGTACAGCAACAACGTGAAAATGACCAGCAAACAGCCGAAGCCCCGGCCTATCAGGTGGAATTGAGCGGAGCAAAGGAAAGCTACAAGAGCCATTGGGTAGAAAAAGGCAATACCGCTTACCTGCTCCATCATGCAGACCAGAGTCTTGAAGATGAACTGGCCGAAATGCAAGCTGGCATTGACGAAATCCTGTCCCGGCCAAGAAACGGGATTATCAAAAGCGCCAATGCCTCATTGGATAATTTACCCGACAATATTGAAAGGATAGACCTTAGCACCCTGCCTAAAGAGGAACTTACACCAGAATTAAAAGCTGCCATGGCCGAACTTGACCGAATTCCCCCTCCTTGGGCCAATATCAAAATAGACATTACGCCCCGTCCCGACATCACCACGATAAAAAGCCAGCATTATACCTGGACATTTGCCGATGGGCTAAAGGAAAATACCGCCATCAACAAAGCCGTAGATGTGCAAGCTACCTCGGATAAACTGCAAAACACCTTAAAGCAGGATATTACCGACAAAACCCTATGCCAGCTATTCCGAAGCCTATGATATGCTCAAGGACAAAAACGTCAGCGTGGATACTTATGCCCAAGCCGGAGACACCATCCTGCAAGGCTACAAGGAAATTTCCGGCGGTCTGTTTGGCAAGCTGGCCAGCCAGCTCAACGATTACGCCAAAAACTTCGGCAAGGACGACAAATTCTTTGACGATATTAAAACAGCCTTTGACGTAATCACCGGTGATACTCCGGACAAAAATCCCCTGCTGAAACAGGTTGAAAAAATGGTTCGCTATGTACAGGGCGGCGGTGAGCTCGATATCAAGGACAAAAAATATGAAGAAGATGTCGAAGCCGCTATCGCCAAGGCCTACAAAAAGAAAAGCAACGCCAAGAACGTAGAGCCGGATAAACGAAAAACACCGGAAGCGGCCTTCAAGACCGATACTTCCTACCTGGACAACCTGCGCCAGCAGTTAGAGCAGACTTCGGAAATGCTGGATAAGATGACCGCTGACCACGAAGACGAGGAAAAACACAAAACCAAGACAGCCCGTGATGTATTGGACAGCCGCCCGCCGGAGGACAGTTTCGATATGGACTTCCATCAACGGCTGGCTCATGTAGACGACCGCAATCCCACCATCACCGATACCTCCCATGGCATTTTCAATCACAAAAAGCCTGTTGATGCGCTGTCGGAAGATGACACCAACGAACTTGCCACCTTGCAGGCAGGCTGGCTGGACTATGTCAAAAATCACAATCTTATTGATGCGGGCAAAGTAACCCATAATTTCTAAACCGCATAATAAAGCGGGCGGCTGACCGGTCAAATCAAATTGACCAGTCAAGCCGTCCGCGCTTGTCTTTATTCATGAATTTCTATGGGGAGCCCATCTGGGTCATGGAAGAATGTCATCTTTTCCCTGGTAAAGGTATCACAGCGTACCGGTTCTGTCTCAACGCCCAAGGCATTTAATTCACGAACTGTATCGTCCACGGAATCCACACGGAAAGCCAAATGCCGGAGGCCATAGGCCTCTTTGCCCGGCCAGCCTGCCCGAGGCGGGCAGCCCTCTTTGATAAAGAGTTCCAGCTCCGCATCTGCCAGCCGCAGGTCAATTTTCCAATCCTGCTGCTCCTCGCGGTAATTTTCCCGAATTACCGCAAAGCCCAGAATATCCACATAAAAATGCCTGCTCCGCTCATAGTTGCTGCCGATAATGGCCACATGATGGATGTGTTTCAGGTTCATATTACCAAATTTCTTTCATCCAGCTGCGATAATTTTCTTCGAGGAACTTAATCAGCACATCAAACATGCCATAGATTTCATCGCCCAATTCGGAGAAATCTTTTTCCTCCTTGCCGGGAGTCAGCAGGCAAACATCGAGAATCAATGCGCCCGTCTGGTCAAAATACATCTTGAACGGCTTATATTTCATATTCTGCTCACTGGCCATGCGCAGAACTTTAAGCTCATTTTCTTCCGTGAGCGCCTTAGGCGAAATCTGCACGCGAATCATGGAGAATACGCTGTCATCCAAAAGCACCAGCGTGGGCAGCTGCTGTCCTTCCACCACAATGTGGGAACGATAAACCACCGTATTCTGGGCATCATCAGCTACTTCTTCCACCTGAAAGGCTTCAATTTTCTTTTCTTCCAGATACTTGTTGAAAACTTCTGCTTTGATATTCATAAAAAAACAGCTCCTTTTATTGATCTCTTATCCATACTATAGATTATTCAACAAAAGAGCTGTTTTTCCTTCTTTATTTATTCAACTTTAACTTGCAGCCAAAGTTTTGTATAGAGTTTATCCAAAGCCTCGCCTAAATAGCTGTAAGATTCCTGGCCTTTATAAACGTTTTCGGGTGGAAAGGCCGTATCGACATACTCGCCCAAATCTTCTTCCACCAGTTCCCGCACCGCAGTATTCGGTGTCGAGTAACCCAATTCCTCGAAGTTCGCCGCCGCAATATCGGGACGGCACATATAGTCGATGAATTTATGGGCGTTTTCCACATGGCGGGCATTTTTCGGAATGACCCAGCCATCTATCCAGACATTCGTACCTTCCTTGGGTGCGGGCTGGAAACGCAAATCCGGATTGGATTTCATCAGATTGATGGCTTCACCGGAAAAGATAACCCCCAAAGCCGCTTCGCCGGAACTCAGCTTATCGCGGATATCGTCTACGCCATAGGCCTGCACCAATGGTTTCTGCTGAATCAGCATATCCCTTGCCGCCATGAGTTCGTCCTCATTTACGGTATTCATGGAATAGCCCAGAATCCGCAGGGGAATCATAATCGCATCCCGGGCAGAATCCTGCATAAGGATACTGTCCTTGTACTTTTCATCCCAAAGGATTTTCCAGCTGTCTACCGGCTCATGTACCATTTTCGTATTGTACATGATGCCCACCGTTCCCCAGCAGTAGGGAACGGTATATTTGCCTTCCCGGTCAAAGACACGTGACTGGTCAAAAAAGTCCTGACCGATATTGGCCCGGGCATTGGGCAGCTGGCTGAAGTCCAATGGCTGCAGGAGGTTATTGTGAATCAGTTTGTTAATCATGTAATCGGAAGGACAGAGCACATCATAGGCCTCTGCGCCTTCGGCAATGCGGGGATACATACTCTCGTTGGTGTCGTATTCATCGAGCACCACCTTGATGCCGGTTTCTTCCTCAAACTGCTTGATGACATCTTCACTTAAATAATCCCCCCAGCTGTAGACATAGAGCACATCTGCACCCTCGTCTTCTTCCTCGGCAAACATATCGCAGCCGGCCATTAGGAAAGTGGATAGCAGCAATAGAACCAACCAAAATTTTTTCATCTTGCCTGCCCCCTTTTCTCTGCCTGACGATAGCGGGTAATCACTTTATAGTTCAGCATGAGCAGAACAGCAAATACCAGAACTCCACAGAAAAACAAGGTGGACAAAGCATACATTTCCGGATGCACGCCCAGTTTAAGTTCGGCATAAATCTCCGTAGTCAGGGTTTCAATCCCCGCACCCTTGGTGAAATACGTCACGATAAAATCATCGGCACTCATGGCAAAGGAAAGCAGGAACGCTGCTACGATGCCCGGCGTAAGCTCCGGCAAAATGACCTTGCGGAAAGCCTGCAAAGGTGTCGCACCCAAATCCCGTGCCGCTTCATACCAGACATTATCCATAGAAAGCACCTGCGGAAGTATGCAGAGCATGGCATAAGGCAGGCTGATGACGATATGCGCCAGCAAAATGGTATCATACCCCAAGCGCAGTCCCAACCCTAAGAACAAGAGCATCAGCGAAATACCCGTTACGATATCGGCATTGAGCAGCGGGATATTGGCCAGTCCCCGCATAAACATCCGGCTCTGCCGTCCCATCTGCCGCATGCCCAAGGCTGTAATAAGTGCCAGAAGCGTGGCCAGAACAGCCGATGTCACGCCAATAGTCAAGGTATTGGAAAAAGCATTTAAGATTTCCTCACTCTCGACCAGTTTTTCATACCATTCCCATGTAAAGCCTGTCCACTGCCCGCGGTAGCGGCTGGCATTAAAGGACTGGGCAATCAGCACCACAATCGGCGCATAGAGAAAAGCCACAATAACGCCCAGATAAAGATTCTTTACTTTCTGCATCATGCCCTTCCTTTCCTGGCCTGCCGGGATTTTTCTCCATTATCGGTGAAGGCTTCCAACAGGATATTTAAGATGATAAAGACCATGAGCACCATAGAAAGTGCGCTGCCGAGCTGCCAGTCATAGGCCGCCGTAAATTCCTGCTCGATGATGTTGCCCACCAAAAGCACCTTATTGCCCCCCAGCAAAGCGCTGATGACAAAGGTCGTAAGTGCCGGAATAAACACCATCGTAGAACCGCTGACAATACCGGGCATGGACAAAGGCAAAAGCACCCGCCGCAAGGTCTGGTAATGGTTAGCCCCCAAATCACGGGCAGCCTCGATAATGCTGTTATCAATGCGGTTCAGCGCCACATAAAGCGGCAAGACCATATAAGGCAGGAAGTTATACACCATGCCGATGATGATAGCCAGCGGCGTATTGATGATATGCACTTCCGACAGACCCAGCGATTGCAGGAACATATTGATAAGACCGTGTTTTTCCAGAATGGTCTGCCATGCCATGGTGGTTAAAAGCGAATTCATCCACAACGGCAGCAAAAAGAGCAAAAATACCAAAAGCCCCCTGCTCTCCTTGCGCTCACGCAGAATAAGGCATAAGGGATAGGCCAGCACCAGACAGATAAACGTGCTTATAAGCGCCAGCTCCACCGACAGTCCCAAGGCTTTCAGATACTCCCATTGCAGCACCGTCTGCAGATGCACCAAGGTGAAGCCGCCATCCACATCCTTCACCCCGTTCCAGAGGACAAAGAACAGGGGCAGCACGATAAAGAGTACCGACCATAAGCCAAAGGGCAGTGCTAAAAAACGCTGGCTGGAAAGGCGTTCATTCATCACTCACCGCCTCCTCGTCTTCCGATTCGGGCTTCGCCATAATCTGGATATTGGCGGCGGCCAGCTTAATGCCCACCTCTTTGCCCTGCTCATGACCGGTAATCGTCTGCACCAGCCATTCAAAGCCGCCGGCCTCAATGGTGATGTCATACACCGTGCCCTTAAAGACCACCTGCTTGATTCGGCCGGTGAACTGTCCATCCTCGGGCGCACAAATCTGAATATCCTCCGGACGAATCTGCACATCCACGGGGACATTTTCGCCAAAGCCCGTGTTGATGCAGGGAATATCCTTGCCCAAAAGGTGTACGAGCTTATCCCGCACCATAATGCCGTCAATGATGTTGCTGTCGCCGATAAAGTCGGCTACAAACGCATTTTCCGGCTCGTTGTACACGTTCTCCGGCGTGCCAATCTGCTGAATCCAGCCCTGATTCATGACCACAACCGTATCGGACATGGACAGTGCTTCTTCCTGGTCGTGGGTGACAAAAACGAAAGTAATCCCCAGCTCCCGTTTAATCTTTACCAGTTCCCGCTGCATGTTCTGACGCAGCTTGAGGTCAAGAGCCGACAGGGGTTCGTCCAACAGCAGAACCTTCGGTTCATTGACTATTGCACGGGCAATGGCAATGCGCTGCTGCTGACCGCCGGACATCTGCGTAACCTGGGCATGTTCATAACCATCTAAGTTTACCAGCTTTAATGCGTATTTTATCTTATCGCGAATGTAACTTGCGCTTTTCCCCTTGAGTTTCAGGCCAAAGGCGATGTTTTCCGCCACATCCATATGGGAAAACAGGGAATACTTCTGAAATACCGTATTGACCTGCCGTTTCTCCGGCTGAAGGTTCGTAATATCCTTGCCGTCAAACCAGATTTTGCCGCTGTCAGGGTTTTCAAACCCGCCAATCAGCCGCAGGATGGTGGTCTTGCCACAACCAGACGGGCCCAAAAGGGTCACAAATTCATTCTCGTGAATCGTTAAATCCAGGTCTTCGAGAATCTGCCGACCATCATAGCTTTTGTTGACGCGTTCAAGACGCAAAAGTTCTTTTTCCATTTATCGTCCCTTTACTTCATTTAAGATTTGCGCCATAGGGATGTCCCTATAGACGCCAAGGTATATTCTATCACGAATCATGCAAAAATACTAAGGAAAATTGACACTCCCCATAACTAACTTAGGGGTTTTACGGCGGTTTGGATAAGGGTAACTCTTCTTGTCCATAAGCCCACCTTCTTTCTTCGGTGATGAGACGATGTGATGTATGTCAGTCACCCTAACGCAACCATATCACTATTCGTTTTATAGAACTTTGTCCTCGATTGACGGCTTACCAGCAAATAGCCCTGCTGCGCTAAGTTATTTAGTACCTTGCTACGCAAGTAGCTGGAATTGCTAATGCCCAAATGAGCCGCAATATCGGCAACATTCCGGGCCTGATTGTAACAGTAACTCAAAACTTTATCATCATGCTCTGTTCCCTGTGAAACAGGGGGATATGACAAAATCATAGCACTGCCGCTTTCCAGTCCCTCATTATAGGTCAGGTCAGGCAAAACCAATGTGAAGTGATCTGACGTTGAAGAAATGTAAGGTTTGTGCCGTTCATCCGCCTTTTCATATTCTTCTACAATCTTGTCAAACCCTGTCCCTGCTGCCTCCATGACATTACAGGCCACTAACACGGCACAGATAATTTCATTCCTGCGCTTAGAGATAATGTTTGATAAATCATAGGTTACACCAATTTCAGCCCCACGGTAGAAACTTCCCGGCGATGATATTTCCAGCCTGTCACGGAACATATCAATTTGTATCTGTGTACCATCAAGGAAATAGTCTCTATGCGCTATGGCGTTTATCACACCTTCAAATACAGCCCGCTGTGGGTAGGCATCTATATTGATACGCCCGGTATTGGTCTTTAACAGCGAATGATTCATGCGTTGGTAAACAAAATCACAGATATTTTGGATGGTCTGAATGATGTTGCCTTGAAAACGATTCACCGTCACAATGCGCTGACTCCCCTTGTTGAAGCCAGAAAACACAGAACAAGTTACTGCTGTCTTAGCCCCATCATAGCCATCTGCAAATAACGTGGCACCATTGGTCAGCATACCATTTTCATCAAAAAAGCCCAACGAGCGTAACGCTTTATCCGTATATGTCTTACCGCCATTATGCTGCGCATAAAAGTCCAACAGCGTCCCAAAATTCTCTCGCTTATAATGAACATCTGATATCAAACTATCAAACTGGACATTTTGACTGGCTATGCTCATTTCTATGATTTCTTCATAGGTAGCGCCATTCGTAAAGCCGTCACGCCTCATATATATGGCAGGAATATTTTGATATTTAAGGATAACAGGCCGTGTAGGGGATGTTTCTATCCTTATATGAACCACAAAACGTTCCTTGTCCTTTACTTCATAACGCAGAAACTCAATTTTCATAGGCGGACGGGGAACCAAATGCTCATTAACCTGATTATTAAAGTAGTTCCTCTCCTTGTCAGCCGCCATCCGTTCATAGCCTATAAGCTTATGTGTCTTGTCTTCAACCCCCAAATACATATCGCCGCCAGCAGCATTGGCAAAACCAGCTATGGACTTTAACCATCCTACAACATCATCCCGGTTTAATTTTCCTTTATATTCCGTCTGGCTATCCTCCAGCTGTACGCTGCCCGTCAGTTCTTCTATAAACATGCCTCTATCACCTCGCTAATTGAACTACTTCAATTATACTTCAATATAACTTCTTTTTCAACTTCAATTCAACTTCAATATAAACCAAAGCTGTAACAAAAATATTTCAGCATGTACTGATAAACTGCTATTTGCAAAAAGTCCGTTGACATCTTACATCAACGGACTTTTTAGCAAATTAAGAGGATATTGCACAGCCCCTTAATCTGGCTGAAAATTATTCAACTGTAACGGACTTAGCCAGGTTACGCGGTTTATCCACATCACAGCCACGGGTGATAGCGGCATAGTATGCCAGCAGCTGCAAAGGAACAACGGTCAGAATCGGAATAACGAGTTCATCCGTTTCGGGAACCTTCATCACATGGTCCACATATTTTTCCAGTTTCTCATCGCTTTCGGTAGCGATACCGATAACCACAGCATCACGCGCCTTGACTTCCTTGATGTTCGAAAGCGTCTTTTCGTAAACGCTCTTCTGCGTAGCCAAAGCGATAACGGGAACGCCTTCCACAATCAGCGCCAATGTGCCGTGCTTGAGTTCGCCGGCTGCATAAGCTTCGGCATGGATATAGGAAATTTCCTTGAGCTTCAGGGAACCTTCCAAAGCTACATGGTAATCCAGACCACGGCCAATGTAGAACACATCATCATTGAAGCCATAGCGTTTTGCAAAGGTCTTCAACGGTTCCACATCAGACAGCGTTTCGCTGATCTGTGCCGGAATCTTCTGCAGCTGAGCAATAAGTTCGGCTACACGTTCTGGAGCAACCGTCTTCTTGATTTCAGCCATGTAGAGTGCCAGCATGAAGAACAGCACAATCTGCGTCGTGTAAGCCTTCGTGGAAGCCACGGCAATTTCCGGGCCGGCCCAGGTATAAAGCACCTGATCCGCTTCACGGGCAATGGACGAACCAACCACGTTGGTGATGGCCAACGTCTTAGCGCCGAGGCGCTTGGATTCTTTCATAGCCGCCAGCGTATCACTGGTTTCACCAGACTGGGAAACCGCGATGAACAGCGTGTTTTCATCCACAATCGGCTCACGATAACGGAATTCGGAAGCAACATCTACTTCTACAACCGTACGGGCCAGTTTTTCGATATAGTATTTGCCCACCATGCCGGCATGATAAGCCGTGCCGCAGGCCACGATATAAATCTTGTTAAAGGAATTAAGATAATCCGCGTCCCATTTCAGCTCGTCCATCACAATGGTCTTGCCGTCTTTGGCAATGCGCTGGCTCATGGTGTCACGGACAGCCTTCGGCTGTTCATGGATTTCCTTGAGCATGAAGTGCTCATAGCCGCCCTTTTCAGCAGCTTCAGCGTTCCAGTTAACCTCGAAAATCTTCTTGGTCACCGGCTCGCCCTGACGGTTGGAAATCTTGATGCTGTCCTTCGTGATAACAGCCAGTTCACCATCGTTCAGGATGTAAGTGCGGCGGGTGCGCTGAATGATAGCGGGAATATCGGAAGCGATGAAGTTTTCGCCTTCGCCAACGCCGATAACCAGCGGGTTATCCTGCTTAGTCGCAATCAGCGTACCGGGGTGCTTGCTGCTCATAAATACCAAGGAATATGAACCCTCAACCCGGCGCAGAACTTCGCGGACAGAAGCCACAAAATCACCATTGTAGACTTCTTCGATGAGATGAGCCACTACTTCCGTATCCGTCTCGGACTTGAAGTTATGACCTTTCTCGATAAGTTCTTCCTTCAAGGACAGGTAGTTTTCGATAATGCCGTTGTGAACCACCACGAAATCCCCGGAGCAATCCGTATGGGGATGGGAGTTCTTGTCAGACGGACGGCCATGCGTTGCCCAACGGGTATGACCAATACCCATCGTGCCCTTGAGCTCATGACCTTTCAGCTTGTCGCGGAGTGCAGCAAGACGCCCTACACTCTTTTCCACGCCGATTTTCGCTCCGTCAAAGACAGCAATACCAGCGGAGTCATAACCACGATACTCCAACTTAGCCAGACCTTCGAGCAAAAAGCTTGCTGCCTCTTTGTCACCGACATAACCTACGATACCACACATAATAGTACCTCCTATGAAATTGTACTATCCTGCTGCGCTCCCTGCATCCTTGTTTCCCGCCTCACGACAGGACTTTCGTTTGCATTTATCGGCCGAGCAAGCCGGAAGGCATCCGCTGACATTTCGACAACCTTCTCCTCGTCTTCTGAAAGCACGCACCGCTTTCAGAACTTGCGCTAGAACTTACGTCCTTTTACTACACCAGAACAACAGGATTATTCACTCTGGATTTCTTCTTACTTTGTGCATTTCTTAACAAGCACTCGTCTATTGTAACCGATAGCAAGCAATAAGTCAATACACGAAAAAATTGTAACAAAAAAGCGACAGCCCAAAAGCCATCGCTCTACGTTCATTTGGTGCGGATGAAGGGGGTCGAACCCATACGCCTTGCGGCACTGGATCCTAAATCCAGCGCGTCTGCCAGTTCCGCCACATCCGCATTATTCTACTTTACAATAGAACGGCATTAATTATAGTGGATAAATGCACATTTGTCAATATCTTTTTGCCGATTCACCATAAGACGGCGGTCGGGGAGGTGATAACTTTCGGCCACTTAGAAAAGGGTGCACAGCCAACTTAATCGGTTAGCTGTGCACCCTAATACACATTGGGGAATTAATTTTTCTTGACTTCCGGCAATTGTTCCGCCAGTTGCCAGAATCTTGATGTTTGGTTTTTATCGGATTTTATTTTTCTCTGTTATTTGGGATTCTATTTCCTTTTCAGCAGGCAGCTGCCAGTTTTTCCGCATCTGCCTGGCGCATACGGCTCACGAAATAATCCGTCAGACGCACTTCGATATCGGCCTGCTGGCGGGAAAGGAGCAGGACGTCGGCTGCCGTAAGTTCATTTTCACGGCCATCGGCGGCAAAGGCACGAAAGCCCTGCTTATGCTGCTTGCCGCAGTAAACCAGTACGCGGTCAGCACCCACGCCAAATTCACGGCTGGCCAGCAAGCGGACAGCGTCCGTCTCCGGCATGAAGCCCTGCGTACCATCCATAACCATGACTTCCTTATCCTCCACACGATACAAACGAACTAACAACATCCTGCTCACCGGCCTTTCTGACTTCCGTCTCGTTTTTTTCACTGTCCATATTATAACAAGTACATATTTGCAATAAAAGATGAAATTATGCTTTCAATATTGCAAATAATGTACTATACTAGAAGAAATTACAGCCATGAGGTGATTCGATGAGCGATTATGAGAAAAAGGGCTATCTCATCAGCGATTTTCGCGTGTTCCGCTTAAAGGACGCGGCCTTAAAGCCCATTCCCTTTCACTATCACGATTTTCATAAAATCATTATGTTTCTGGACGGTGCCGTGGATTATGTCATCGAGGGCAAGACCTATCATCTGGCGCCGCGGGACATTGTCTTCGTGACCGCAGGCGAAATTCACTGCCCCATCTTCACCGATGAAAGCAAGGACTACGAGCGCATTGTCATCTATGTGGCGCCGGATTTCCTGCGCCGCTGGCAGGAGCAGGACAACGAGCATGCCGACCTCTCTCAGTGCTTTGCCTATGCCCGCGAAAACAGCAGCGTCATGCACCAGCCGCCCGGCACGAGCCATGACCTGCTCTTTCATATGGACAAGCTCGAAAAAACAGCCCGTGGGCAAGGATTTGCCAACGGACTGCTTACGGAAATCACCTTTATTGAATTTATGATTCTGCTGAACCGCTCACTCCATGAACATGAACTTTCTGGCTTGGTCAGCACGAGCTATGACCCAAAAATCCAGGAAATCATCACCTATATCAACGCCCATCTGGCCGAAGATCTCGCCATTGATGACCTGGCGGCCAAAGCCTATATCAGCAAGTTCTACCTTATGCGCAAGTTCAAGGCCGATACCGGCTACGGCATTCACCAATATATCCGCAGCAAACGCCTGCTTTTAGCCCGCGACCTGCTCAAAACGGATATGTCCATCACCAATATCTGTGAGGAAGTCGGCTTTTCCGACTACTCCACCTTCTCCCGCGCCTTCAAGGAGCGGTTCAAATGTACGCCCCGCGACTACCGGAAAAAATAACAGCTTAATAGCGCTTGCGCTTTACCGAAGATGGATAGCCCAAAGCCTCGCGGTATTTCATGACCGTACGGCGGGAAATATCCATCTTTCTTGTTTTTAACAGTTCGCAGAGCTTCTGGTCACTTAACGGTTTCTGCGGATTTTCCCCTTCAATGAGTTCCTTGATAACCGCCTTGGCCTGACCGGCGATGAAGTCCTCGCCGTCGCCGCTCTTGGCCAGATTCGCCGTAAAGAACTTGCGCAGAGCGACAATGCCCCCCGGCAGTTCCGCGTATTTATTCGCCACCGCACGGCTGACTGTGGACTCATGGACACCGATGGCATCAGCCACCTCCTGCATGGTCAGGGGGTGGAGTTTTTTCATGCCCTGTTCCAAAAAATCCTGCTGCACGCGCACGATTTCTTCCACCACCTTCTTGATGGTGCTGCGGCGCTGTTCAATGCTGTTAATGAGCCAGGACGCGGCACTCAGCCGCTTGTTGATGTACTTTTGGGTGTCCTTGTCGTATTCCTCGGCATTTTTGTAGATGGAAGATATTTTGAGCTGCGGAATATAGGTATCGTTGAGGTTCACCTGATAGCCGTTCGCGGTCTTCGTCACCACCACATCGGGCGTGATATAGCTGGCCGCCGCCCCACCATAGGCACTGCCGGGCTTGGGGTCGAGCTTGCGGACGATATCCACGGCCACCTGCACATCCGCAGGTTTGCAGTTTTCCGCCGCGGCAATCTCCTTAATGCGGGCATCAGCTACTGCTGACAAATGCTTGTCGATAACGGCAGCCACCAGCCCCTCATAAATGCCCAAGGCCTTGGCCTGAATCCGCAGGCACTCCGCCAAATCGCGGGCACCAACGCCCAACGGCTCAAAGGTCTGTATGACGCTCAAAACACGTTCTGCCTTGTCCGCCGTCACCTGCATGGTGGCGGCGATTTCCTTTAACGGCAGGGTCAGATAGCCCCAATCGTCAATCGAGCCGATGATGAAGGTCGCAACGGCCAAATCTTCCTCTGCCTGAAAGGCAAATTCAGCCTGTTCCAATAACTCCCGCTCCAAGGTCGTACTAACCGGCGTAGCCGATTCAAAAACGTGTTCGCGAGAACTGGCGTCGCTAAAGCCACCATTGGAGGTATTGCCGTCCCCTTCAAGGTACTCGGCCAGCGCAGAAATATTCTCCGCCCGCAGGTTCTCCATTTGCCGTTCATCGGCACCATCGCCATATTCCATCTCCAGAGCAGGATTTTCCAAGTATTCCTTTTCTATCTCCGCCTTCAGATCCTGCGCTGATAATTGCAGAATCTGAATGGCCTGCTGCAACTTCATGGTCATCGCCAGATGCTGCGACAGATTCATATTTAATGATTGTTCCTGTTGCATGGGAAAAACGCTCCTTCAATGAATAGGCGCACCTAAGGTCTTACTTTTGGGACATGGCTGCGGCAATCGCTGCGCCCAGACCGCTGCCGCCGTTTTCCAGTACCGTATCAATAACTGCGGCTTCCTCACCGAGAAGTTCGGACAGAGCGCGCATGATGTTTTCTTTGGCCAGCGGCATTTTTTCGTAAACCGAGCCGTCAATGGCAATGTGCTGTTTCTGTGCCTTGCCGCTGCCAGCCTGCTGCCAGATAATGCCCACAAAAGACGCCGTCACGAGGCGGGCGGAACGGATAACCAGCGTGCTGGCCAGTTTCTGCACCTTTTCCACATCTTCAGCCGCAATATCATGGCCCGTCTTGGCCTTGACGATTTCGGCAACCTTATCGGCTTCGTTGATGATATTGCTCATATCAATGCTGGTAAAGCCGTAGTTCTTGCCTTTTTCTTCCAGCAGTTCAGCCATAGCCATACCAAAGAGTTCGCCCATGTAACGGCCGGAAACCATTTTTTCGAGACGCTGTTCACCCGGCTTTTCCGAGGCTTCATCATATTCGATATCCAGACGGCTCGGCACGAGCTTCATAAATCCACCGGATTCGAGATTCAGAATCATCGGCGCATCGCCGCTTTCGGCATAGGGTTCGAGGTAGCAGGTGTTATGACCCGTTGCATAGATGGAACCGATATAGATATCCGGCTGTTTGTACGCAGCAGCCAAAAGAACGGCTACCGTATCGTTGATGACTGCCGTCGGTTCAACATTATCAATGCCCTGACGGTGCAGCGCTTCTTTCAAGAGGTCATTGACGACCTTGCCCTCTACGCCCGGCGTAGCAAATTCCTTCGTCCAGATGATGAGCTTGGCATTGTAAAGATTCGTCTGTTCCGAGGGGAACGAGAAAGTATGACCTAAGAGATACTTTTTCTCGTGGTCACCGTCAATGGCTTCATCCACGAGTTCGGCGATGAAGTCAAACATTTCCTCAGCTGTGGAATCAGCGCCGATATAATCGTATACGCCTTCCACCTTCAGGGGCTTTGCCACCTTTTTGAGCACTTCAAACTTGCCCTCACCCATGAGTTTAATCCGCAAAACACGCAGGTTCGTGCCGCCAAAATCCAGTGCCAGATATTCACCGGTTTCCTTGCCCGTGGGCAGACCCAGATAGGATTTTAACATACGCAGGGAAGATTCCTCCGGATTCTTGAGCCCCAAACGCAAATCATAACGGAAATCAGCCGCAATTTCCCTGAGCTGCTCGCTGTTCACCGTGAATTCATCAATAAGCTGTGCAAAATGTTCCTGATTAAAAGCCATTTTCTATTCCCCTTTAACATTTATCTAATAAAAATACCTTTCTTATTATAGCGTTTTTCCTCTGTTTTTCCTAGTACATATTCTGAAACTGTTTTCCTAGCCTGAAACACCAGCCCCATTGAAATCCGGCACATATTCCTCCGAAGCGCTGCGCCGTTCCTGTACATAGGCATTTTCCATGCCCAGGCTCAGCGCATAGTCCACCACCGACTCATATTCAAAAGTCGTCAGACGGCGATTGATTTTCTTATGCTCGGAGGCTTTATACATGGGCGTATATTGATTCATCAGACTGACCTGAATCGTCCGGCCAAAATTTTCCCAAAGCCATTTCACCAGTTCCATGCTCTCATGGCGGTGCCCCGGCAGAACCATATGACGCACCAAGACGCCTTTTTTCATCTGCCCGTTATCTGCAAACTGCACCGGCCCGACCAGTTCTACCATCTTTTTTATAGCCGCACTGGCATGGGGAAAATAATCTGCCGCAGCAGAATACGCCCCGCCGCTCTCTGCACGCATGTATTTCAAATCCGGCAGAAAGATATCCACATAGCCCCGCAAGGCCTCAATCGTTTCTACCGTTTCATACCCGCTGGAATTATAGACCACGGGCAGGTCAAATCCCTGTTCCCTTGCCATATCCAGCGCAGCAATAATCTGCGGCACATAATGCGTCGGAGTCACGAGGTCAAGCGTAGCCGCCCCCCGCGCCTGCTGCTCGAGAAAAATCTCCGCCAGCCGTTCCGTACTGACCTCCACACCCTTGCCGCCATGACTGATTTCATGGTTCTGACAATAGACGCAGCGCAGGCTGCAATAGGAGAAAAAGACTGTTCCCGCTCCCCGCTCGCCTACCAGACAGGGTTCTTCCCATTGGTGCAGGGAAACAAGGGCAATACGCACCTTATCCCCCGCACCGCAAAAGCCCGCCCGCCGGGTACGGTCAATACCACAGCGGCGCGGGCAGAGATTACAATTCGTAATATCAAGCATCGTTTGCGTTATCTTCCTTTTTGCCTAAATGGCTTATTTTTGACATTTCTTCACAAAATCCTTAAAGCTGTTCCTTACAATTTTGACGAAAATATCCCTGCCATCTCCGGCATAATCATCGGAACGGACTTCATTCCGTGAATAAATGCACTGGTCTGTTTTGGCATCGTAAACATCTAAACGTATCTGCTGATGCAGCGTCCATATCGTCTTTTCCGGCACAAATTCCGGATACTGCTCAGGTATCCGTTCCTCATGCTTGCGGCCATCCCGATCATAATAAGTATGCCGTATATAACGGGTACGCCATTCCGTATGAGCGGGAACAACACGGGAGGTATATTCGTATTTCAGATACTGCATCTTTGCATACGCATCCACTACCTTGGGCAAGTTGGTCTTCCACATTTCCTCAGCAGCTGCCGGATTCGTCTGCCGGAGCCGGTCAATGTCCTTAAATTCCAAAAGCGAAATCTGATTGGCCGCACGCTGTTCCGTCAGAATCGCTATTTTCTGCTTCTTAGCCTGTTCCCAGTAATCATTTATGAAATTTTTTTCGGCAATATCCGATTCCAATTTCACGGCAGAGATATCCAAATCATAAACTAAAAGCTTTTGGACACCCTTAAAATTATACCCCGATTCCGTCCATTGTTCAACTTGCGCAGAAGCCGTTCCTGTCAGCAGCAAAAATGCCATCAGATAAACCAGAACCACCTGCGGAAAAAAGCGTTCTCCAAAGGTTTTACCTGCCATCATGCCAAAAACCTCCTTTAGCGCAGAATCCCCACCTTAGCTGGCTTATCTGCTATCATATCCTCCACCAGTACGGCTTTCTTGGCCTCCTTAGGCATCTCCAGTTTCTTTTCTGCCTTCTTATCCAGGAATACGGTATATTCTTTCATATCACTGTAATAAGCGACATACGCGAGCAATTCCTCCGCATAGGGACTCCATTGCTCGGATTTATCATCCATTGCCGCCTTCGCCGTTTCCCGGACAACACCGCTCAAATCGAGGCTTTGGGTGATGGTCTGCCAATTCGTTTTATCCACCGTCCACGTATACCAAATATCGGCATGACGGACTCCGGTATCCAGCCACTGCATGAATTTTCCCTGTGTCTCCTGATCATCAGCAGTACCTTTGTCCGCCGGATTTTCTTCACTGTACTCCAAAATAGCATCTGCTACCTTATCGCTGTCCAGCCGGACAAACATTGTCCGTTGGGTATCGGATTCCCGAAGCACCTTAACATCCTTGACCAGAGAAATTTCCTTTTCAATATCCTCGCTTTCCGGCGTAGCAATAACATCAGCCAGAACAGCGGCAAGACTGGGTGCATAAAATTTCTCCCACTTCTTGCCCAGCTTGTAGTAGATGGTCATATCCTTCTTGTTCTGGTCGATATAGAAAGGAATATTGTCGGTAAGTGTCCCCCCCTCCTCATCATTCATAAAAACATCCAAAGCGCCGGACATACGGGTAGAATCCGGCTTGGTCTGCACAATAAATTCCAATTTCGCCTGCCCGACAGGCACGTAGAAATTTATGCTTTCCCGCAAAATGTACTCATTCGTATTCACCTTGGACGGCATGGTAATAGCCTCTCGAAAAGCAGCCATATCATCCATGGCAAATGCCGGTGTGAGATACGACAAACCACAAACCACAGCCCCTAAAAGAGCACGACTGCCAACTTTCAACAGCTTGTTCATAAATCCTGCCTCCCCATGAATTATTCGATAAAATATTCCTGCATTTCCTCTAATATCACAATTATATATAAAAATCCAACTTTAGTCAATTTTACAACAATTTATTATAACCGCTGTTGTGCCGTTGTAAAATTCTCCCTAACACAACAGCGGTTATGGTTCGTAAGGTCTAGTTGTCAGCCATTTTCCTATACCATTCTTGCAACAGCAATTCATAATCAACTATGCGCTCTGCTAATTCCTTTGCCATATCTTCATCATAAGTATGCGCTGTCAGATTACGATCGTCTACCATTTTTAACGCTTGTTCCGTTTCCACATCGCTAAAAATTCCTACCTCACGCAGACAGCGAATCACCTTTTTAGGCGAGGCCACATCTAAACCTTCACGGTCATACAGATAATCCTTGCCGCATTTCCACATGATTTCAAAACAAAATTCAAACCGTTGAATCAAGCCATCACGCTCGATTTCGCTTAGCTTCTCCTTGCTCACCGCTTCATGCAGACGCGCCAATGCTTTGGCCGCACCTTGAAAACGCTTGCTGTCTGTCAGTTCCATCGAATCCCTTCCCTTCTGATTTCTTCGCACAATGACTCTGCGGCTCTGCTCATATCTACAATATCCACGCGATAAGGAATGGTCGATTCTTCCAGTTGCTCCCGCAGGTCAGCAATTTTCCGCTCATTAGAAGCACCAAAAAATTCTACCGCCACATCCACATCCGAACCATGACGCGCAGTGCCCCTTGCCCATGAGCCGAAAAGATATACATTTACGTTTTCATCAGCCAGCACGGACAATACCAACTGACGTATGCGGTCTATGTAAATGTTCACGTTAAATATCCTCCCCCCAAAAACACTCCTTAGCTTTATTCTAGCATAAGGAGTGTTCTTTTACTAATATTTTTTCTCGTTACATAGCCCTATCTTATAAAGAAATACACACATTATTTTTATTTGCAGCCAGCATTTCTCTATCATTTCTTTTGTTCAGCTTGCTCTTTATTTGCTTTTTTTATTGCTTCTTTTACCTCTTGAAATGCTTTGTCATCTTTTGCTAATTTGAAAGTCTCCAATTTTCCAGTTAAAATATTCCCCGCAAATTGCAAGCACTTGTTTTCTTCATTATAGGTGATAACTGGCTGAACGCCCTGCATAATCTTGATAGTATTGTCACTTCCTGCTTTTTGTGCGGTTGCATCGACTGCATTACTTTCTTTTACAGTATCCGTTTCGCTATCATAATACAATTTATAATATTTTACGGTATAATCCTTATCACCATTCTTTTTTATCTCCAATACATGAGATTCCGGTTTTATCTTAAACCCCATATTGTGATCAACAATATCGGTTGCCCATTTTCCTTCGAATTTATCTGACAGTCCACAACCAGAAAAAATCATTATACTAGAAATCATGATGACACTAACAATCAATATGCGAACAATCTTATTCATAATAATCATCCTTTCTTTATCAGTCGCTTATTGCCAATCCATAAGCAACTTAATCATTTCCGTAGCCCCTCTATCAATAGCAATATCGAGTGGTGTTTTCCCTTCTTTATTTTTAATGTTTTTATTCGCTCCAGCATACAAAAGTATTTTAGCCGATTCTATATCATACAAATAAGCCGCCGCATGCAATGCTGTATCCCCACCTCGATAAATATACCTTGATATATTTAGTGCCCCGCCACATCCATAGTCTAAACTACGCACATTCAAATCTGCACCTTTATTAACCATATTTTGTATCAAATCATGTCTTTCTTTTTCATAAATTGTACTTATTATTACCATCTGCATCAAAAGCGATACATTATTATTTCCTTTTATATTTACATTTAGACCTTTATCCAACAAATATTGGATTACTTTGGGATCTGAATATAAAAATGCATAATAATTTTTACTTTTGCCATCATACCATCCTTCTATATCAGCACCTTTTGATATCAATAAATCTGCCATTCTCGTACCATATTTAGGATTTCCAATATAGTTTAGTGCATATGCTAAAGGAAATTTATTTTCATACATTGAATTTACATTAGCACCTTGTTCAATAGCCTTTACAGCCATATCATAATCATTATTTCTTACTGCTTGATGTAAAATCTTATCAATTTGTGTAGCACTGTTTCTTTTAACAGCTTTATCCCCTGTAGCAGCTCCAATAACCGACCCTATGGCATCGCTCAGCCAACCGGCCTCAGCGACCTTAGGCTGTTCAATAGGGTTAAGCGTAGCGATAGACGCTATAAACAGCCCAACAGCAATATTTCGCTTTAACTTCTTATTCATTATAAAACTCCTCTCATACATTTCCTTAAACATCTTTTATTTTTTTACTTTGGACGCAGGAATCCTCACCATTGATGAGTCTTCCATTCCAGGCCCAAGCTCATACTTTTGGAAAACAATCCAAATATTTCCCTCTTTATCCGGATAAAAATTCTTTGGCATCCTGGTAGGCTTAAACTGCGGAGTATGATTATACTTTCCGCCTCTAATGCTGTAATATTCTTCTTGCGCAATTTGCAGAATTTCATCCAAAGTTATATCAACATAATCTGAAAGCACCTTCCGTTTTCCTGTAGTTTTATCATACACCAACGTATCCACTTTTGTATTTGGGTGGGCAGCCCCTTTATAGCCGATACTTTGTATAAACAAAAAAGCTACAACATTATCATCATCAAGCTTGGTCGAATATTCCATAGTATGCTTGCTGATATCTCCGCCTTCCCCTGCTTCTTCCTTTTCAATGAATGCATTGATATCCGCATTTATCGCATCACTTACCGTTTTATTACCTGTATTCACTACCGGATATTGCAACTTCCCGCCATTTACATCCTTTTCTACTGTAGTTATTGGCTCAACCACCTTTTCAGATACAATTTCTTTTTCGTTATTTCCTTGTTCCTGATTTTCCTGTGTAACTCCAAAGCAACCTGCAAACAGTAAGCTTCCTGCAACTATTGCACAAAAGCCTGCTATCCTAAAATCCTTTTTCATTTACTCCGCCACCTTGACTTTCCTCTATCATCTTAATCTATACCAATAATGCGAATACTCGTAATCTGACCATTATATACATCAAAACGAATAGCAGAATAATTTTCTGCCCTGTAACTATAAGTTTCACTGCCATCTTTTTCATGACTATAGTACCAAGGGTTACCATAAGTTGTTATTATCTTCCCCTTTGCATCCCCTACATGTAAACCAGCCGGCGTAGCTATACCATTATTAGCCTTAGTTATTACAATACTTACGCCACCTTTATTGAACATGATTTCAAAAGAATCTCCGTAAATATAGCTGAAACTTTTGCCTCCTCTTAAGTGGTCTATATGTTCTTCCGTCACTTTGGTTGGCCTGCCATAGATAGATTCTACCTCAGTGGTACTCATGCCAAAAGTTATCCCACCCAAAGCAATTGCTGAATTATCCAACGACCTGTCGTATGCACGATTATAGTTACTACTCCCAGCCTCGCAAAATGAACACATCAACCCTAAAATTACCAGTACCCCTACTAATAATCTTTTCATCATAAACGCCTCTTCTCTGTTTCTCCCATTTTAATTACCCATTAATTGTTTATAATTTTCATTATATTCATTCTTTTTAAGCTACATCAATAGATTATCCCTCCCTATCATCTCTCCAAACACAACTTCGTGTATACATATATCTTCATTCCTCATTATAAGTTCATTAAATAATACAGTCAATACTAAGAGTATTAAATATACATCTTTGTTATTGATTTCCTGTCACCTATAATAAGAATAACAAGTCATTATGTGACTTATTTCTAACAATACTCTACAAGCGAAACGAAAGAGTGAATTTCTCCATGAATATCACAGCTTACCGGTTGCGCACACTCCGCGAGTCAATGGGGCTGTCACAGCGAGAGGTTGCTGAGCGCATAGGCATAACACGAGCTGCATATAACAAAGCGCGGTACCAGTCGCCCAGTACGAAAGCTTGATGAGCTGACCGCACTGTTTGGCGTGACCACCGACTATCTCCTTGGCAAAGATGCAACAACTTTTGAAAATCAACTAACTGACCTTGCCGCTCACGATTACGACCAAATACAAAAATACTTAGGCTTAAGTCAGGAAAACAAACTTTTGGCTGACATCATGCTTGATTCCCTCCATGACCAGGAACAAAAATCAGGCACCGAAAATCCCACAATAAAAAAGCAGGACATTTGCCTTCAAGGTAACCGTCCTGCTTTTTCTTATGACTTGAACTCCTCTATACTTTGTCTGATGAACGCCACCATGGAATCCATCATAAATTCCACAAACACCGTGCTTTCCTCACTATCCTGACTCTTAGCCAACGCCTCAATATATTTAGCTTTATTTTCCTTCTTCAATATGCTAGGAAGCAGCCCCTTCTCCATCTGTATCATATTCATCAGCAGACGGCAGATACGCCCGTTACCATCCACCCACGGATGAATGGACACAAGGCGATAATGCGCTTCAAAGGACAAAGCATAAATTGCAGCGGCATCTATAAATGGCTTTCGCCGTTCAGCATTCAACCATTTACAAAAGGCCTCCAAGCGTTGAGGCACTTTCTGATAGTTAAGATAAGACTTACCGCCCCTGCCTGCACTGACATTGACCATCCGCAAATCTCCTGCCGAGGAATCAAAACTTCCCAAAGCTGTAGTATAACTGCTGCCCGTATTACGCATGACCAGTGCTGACAAATGCTTTAGAAAGTCCACCGTGATAGAAGGTTTCTTATCCAATAAACCATTCACATAATCATAAGCCCGTTTAAGGTCAAGATTCATCATCTGTTCCGTGACATTATGTCCGCCAGGGACTATCCCCTCATCAAACATAAGGGTATTTTCTATCTCCGTTACGGTTGAGCCTTCAATAGCCGTAGAATGCGTGATTATCGAATACAGATACAGCTTTTGAAAATCAAACTGTTCCGCTATCCCCAAGCGATTAAATTCCTGTAAAGCATCATTCAGTTCATTGTAAATTGTATTCATCATGGATACACCTCAACCTGCTCTGCCACCAGCCTATATACATTGCTTTCATCCTAATGGCTTTCCTGGAAATTCTCCACCTGCTCCAACCTTTGCATAAAAGTGATACAATCACACTTCCCTGAATGTTTGGGGTGCAGATGTATGCAAGCATTTTGACTGTCCCCATACCCCCTCAATATTACTGATTTTAGCCCGTTTGAACTTCTCATCGTATCTTAAGCAACTGCTCGCCCATCCTCTGTCCATAAGTTACGAACAACTCCTTGAAGCTTTCAATATCCTGACTCATGCCTACCGGCCCAAGATGAATAACCGGCTTTCCACAGGCAGAGCCGCCAGAGTAAGTCATCATGCCCATGACCATCATAAAGACCAGCATTTCCTGGATGGCATTTTCCGCTCCACCATGGATATACTGCTCCGTAGCATAAGCACCACCGAGCTTGCCAGCCAGTTTCAGCTTGCCCGCATTGCTCTCCAGCCAGCTTTTCATCTTTGCCGTAACAGACGCCATATAGGTTGGAGAACCAAATATCACCAGATGGGACTGCTGGATATACTCAAAATCAGCCTCATCGATATTAAAGCACCGTGCCTCAATATCATCAACAGACTTCAGCCCCTCGGCAATAAAGTCTGCTGCCTTCTCCGTGGTATGGGTTCTTGAATCATAAACTATCGCTGCTTTCATCAATCGGTCTCCTCGTACATACAAAGTTCTATCAGATTTCCGTCCGGGTCACGGAGGTAAATGCTCTTCATCCTGCCCATGGCTCCATTACGCTCCACAATGCCTGTCTCCAATGCTACGCCCTTTGACTTCAACTCCTGATAGACTGCTTCTATCGGTTCATCGATGACAAGGCAGATATCAAGGGAGCCACATTGAGGGTATCTGGCGGCTGGCAAAAATTCCGCTTTCCTTGTGTGGATATTGATTTTCTGTTTGCCAAAGCGCAAGGCATAGCGGTTATTGTTTCTGTCAATATCCATTCCCAGCACATCAGAGTAGAAGTTCAGACACTCATCTAAATGCTCTGTTGTCAATACGAAATGGTCTAATCGAGTTATTTTCATACCTTAATCCGCATCCTCATCCATCGTTTCCACCAGAAAGCTGACCGGACGGAAACCATCATTGCAGGAAATCATAGCTGACCGTGGATTCTTCATCCAGCCATCGTAGAAGTTCTCCGCGCCGTGTGCCAGCCCCATGACGAACGGGGACATGGACTCCCATGCGCTCTCGCACAATCCATCCGGTCTCTGCCAGCCGTTGGCGATGAACACGGCTCCTTCCGCCATGTCACAGGCATGCTCGATGGGATTTTCATACTTTTCCATCAAATCCGGATAGCAAGCCTTACGCACAACAGTTATCCGTACCTTCTTCACGCCGACACCTCCTGCCGTATAAACCTGTTATAATTCTACCATAAAACAAGAAAATTGGCACGAGCCTTTAACCCGTGCCAACTGTCAGCCTATATGAATTTCTGTGCCGTCCTTGAATGTGACGGATATATCTTCTTTACTGTAGACGGTCATGAAGTCTACCAGTGTCCCCCACAGACCTTCATCAAACTCCGTCACCACCGTGCCCTGCTCCTTGATTGCCGTGACAAAGGCATCAAGCCGCT
Source organism: Pseudoselenomonas ruminantium (assembly GCA_002373045.1). GTDB lineage: Bacteria > Bacillota > Negativicutes > Selenomonadales > Selenomonadaceae > Selenomonas_A > Selenomonas_A ruminantium_J. The sequence continues at coordinate 27,749 of DFHU01000062.1, forward strand.
CAGCCTTAGCCCGCCTTTTCTTGATGCCCTGTTCTGCCGTATCGTACTTGGCCTTGGTGTTATGCACCGGGTGCAAATTTTCAAGAAAGCAATCGTTGGATAGTTTACCAAGCCTTGTATGACGAGGTATCTCACGATTGATGCCCAAAATAAAAAATCGGCGTAGCCGAAGCCACGCCGCCAAGTTGTCTTTTTATCCTCACGGTATCACATATTCAACACTCACACAAAGGCTCTCGCCATTCTAGGTTCAGATTCTTTGAAATGTCTGCCCTTGTTCCATTCCAAGGCACAATCTATCCCTTGCCCATTGAATCAAGCGCATATCTTTTGCTCAATCGTCATCACCTCTTCTCTCGGTGCAGATATCATCTAGCCATCCCTCATCGTAGCTAGGACTTTCGCCTTTATAGGGAACGGCTCTTGGCTTTCCCATCTTGTACAGCTTGCAGTTTTTAGGTCCATAACAGAAACTTTCAAATCGAAATTTTTGACTTACTCCCCAGTTGTATTCTATGGTGACATTCGCCATACATGCCCACTTGCAGGTGAAGCATTTCCCTTTGTAGCTCCTGGTGTCCAGCATCCGACAACCACGCCAGTCGTACACGGCTAACTCCGGTACCTCTCCAATCCATGGCGGGACTTTATTTTCGTCAACCAATAAGGATGATGCCAGCTTCTTCAAAGAGCCTGCCCTATAGTAGTCGGCATATTCCCACTTGGCATATTTTTTTGTCCAAGCCGTGCCAGATACCTCATCCCCGATATGGAATCGCAGTTTTCCTTGTTGTTTCTCGGAAATTGCCACGGAAAACTGTCGTTCCTCGCCCGCTGCCCTTCCCACCATAAACAAATTGTAGCCAGTCATACTATGAGTGCGATTATCGAGACGATAGCGCCACACATTTGAACGCGGCTGAACGGAGATGATACATCCCGTAAATTTGATTTTTTCTTGCACTTGCCCTTCCACAGAAATCTCTACCCTTCATGTATAGTTATTTTCTCATCGCCCGTGAGTTCCCCGGTCAATACCGATGCCCTGGTAATCTTTGCCTGACCTGTCCTGCAGCCGTTCAACGTCCTGCACTCTGCCAAAAGCTCCGGCCCGGCGGCTCTGTGTATGGCTCCATCCACGCCACCACCGCCAAGCAGGCTCTCATTGGCGGCATTAACAATGGCATCAGCATAATGCTTTGCCGTAATATCTCCCAGTTCCGTTCTTATAATAGTCATGTTGCTATTCTCCCCCTTCTGCTTATTTCGGTAAGTGCAAATACACCAGTCCAGCTATCTGCGCCGCCAGTATCAGCGGCACTCCGTATTTGAACTTTAAGTGCAAAGTCTTGTGATGGAACAGCCTCATGGCCATTAGCGCCCCTATGCTCCCGCCAATCGCAGCTATAACAAGCAATGTCAGTTCCGGCACCCGCCACCATTTGCGGATGGCGCACAGCTTGTCCCAGCCGTATATTATAATCGATGCAGCATTTATGATAGCAAAATACCATGCCGCCATACTATGCCAGTCAATTTCCATTTTCTGCCTCCAGTAGTCTCACCAGCAACTTCTCCAGCTTTTCCCTATACTGCAAATTATCATCTTCCGAGCGTTTCCTGGGGCCTTTAAGGTGATGCTTGCCAGCAGCCCTTCTGGCTTTCTTGGTAAGATGGCGCTCCATCAGCA
>DFHU01000070.1 GCA_002373045.1 Pseudoselenomonas ruminantium
AGCGTGAAGCCTGTCCCGAGATGAAGTATCTCATGGAGTAATCCAGTAAGATTCCTTGAAGAAGACAAGGTAGATAGGTTGGGAGTGGAAGTGCCGTAAGGCATGCAGCGGACCAATACTAATAAATCGAGGGCTTAACTTCATAAAGAAAAATAAAATGTTCGATATAGAAATTTCTTCTGTATAGTTTTGAGTGTAGCATATATACTCAAAAGAATATCTGGTGACGATAGCTGAGTGGTTCCACCTGTTCCCATACCGAACACAGTAGTTAAGCACTCATACGCCGAAAGTACTTGTCTGGAGACGGACTGGGAGGATAGGGCGTTGCCAGTTAAGTGATAAGCACCCCTGCGGGGTGCTTTTTTCGTATACGCTAGCAGGAATTTTCCTCTCAAAGTGGAATTATCTAAATGAAGCATGGGATGTGTTTGGATAACAAAGCAAAGGGAGGATTTTTTATGGGATTAAAACAAAAATTTATGGCGCTGTCTGGCTTGATGGGGTTGCTCTTGGCAATCGTATCCATTGTAGGTTATTATATGGCCAGCTCAGCGTTGCGGGAAAGCGTGGACAGTGAACTGCGGACTACGATTTCCAGTGAGGCAAATGAGCTGAATGGGTGGCTCAAAGAGAAAAAAGCTTTTGGCGTAGCGACGACGAACCATATGACCAGCCTGAACGGCAATATGGAAGTCATGCACACGCAGGAAACCTTGGGCACGACGATTTCCGATAAAGAAATTTTGGAAATGACTGCCGGTACTGAAGACGGCTGGTTCTCCGGTTATTATTCCGGGGAAAATACAGGCAAAAAAGACCCACGTCAGCGCCCTTGGTATAAGGATGCCAAAGCCAGTGACAAGACGGTATTTACCGAAGCCTATATTGATGCCAATACCAATAAGCTGGTGGTATCTGTAGCTTCTCCGGTCAAAGCCAATGGCCAGTTCATCGGTGCTACCTGCGTAGATATTGGTCTGGATGTACTGACGGAACAGGTCAATGCCATGAAATATCATGGTGAAGGTGCAGGCATCATCACCGAAGCGAATGGTAATATTCTGGCTACCTCTGGCGCCGGTGAGCCGATGAAGAATTTCAAGGAAATTGGCGGTTTGGGCACGCATTTTGATGAAATGCTCAAAAACAAAGAAGGTTATTTTGAAGTAACCATTGATGGTGAGGATAAGGTGTTTGCTTATACGACTGTACCGGAAACCGGCTGGCTTATGGGCATTTCGGTTCCCAGTGATTTCGTATTTGCCGCACTTACGCATTTGAAGATTGTATTTGCCGTGCTGACGCTGGTGGGCCTGCTTTTGGCTGCCTTTATCTGCCTGACGTTTGCTAACCGGATTACGACGCCGATTGAAGGGCTTGAGTCGCATGCAACGCAGCTGGCTAATGGCAATTTGTCGATTGAGAATCTGCCGGTAACGTCCAGTGATGAAATTGGCTCGCTGACGAATGCCTTTAATACCATGAGTGGCAATTTGCGTAATTTGATTTCCAAGATGGCGGCAACCAGTGAGCAGGTGGCGGCCTCCTCGGAAGAACTTACCGCCAATGCCCAGCAGTCGGCGGAAGCATCGGTACATGTGGCGGAAACCGTGGGCGAAGTTTCCATGAATATGGAAGATCAGCTCCATAATATCGACCAGGCCAAGTCCAATGTGGACCGGGTTTATGAAGATGTTACCTCGATGGCGGAAAAGGCTCGTACGGTCACGGAAACTTCCGGACGTACTGCGGAAGCAGCTCAGCAGGGCGCTGCTTTGATGGAAAATGCCGTAAAACGCATGGGCAATATCGAAAAGAGTGTTTTGGCTTCGGCTGACGTAGTACAGAAACTCGGCGAGAACAGCAGCCAGATTGGACAGATTGTTGAAGCGATTTCTTCGATTGCCGAGCAGACGAATCTCCTGTCCCTCAATGCGGCCATTGAGGCAGCCAGAGCCGGTGAACATGGCCGCGGCTTTGCTGTTGTGGCGGAAGAAGTACGGAAACTGGCTGCTGAATCGCAGGATTCGGCAGAACAGATAAAGGAACGGATTATGTCCATTCAGACGGATACTTATGAAGCGGTTAAGGCCATGAATGCAGGCACGGATGAGGTGAAGCAGGGCACAGCCGCTATCCGCGAAGTGGGCGAGCAGTTTGAAGGCATCCTTTCCATGGTCAATGGCATTAAGACCCAAATGGATGAAATCAACACATCTGTGGAAGTGGTCGCTGCTGGCGCGGGCAATATCGTCACGGCAGTGGATTCCATTGACAGCATCAGCCGCAAGACCTCGGAAAACACGCAGACGATTTCTGCGGCTACACAGGAGCAGTCGGCTTCTAACGAGGAAATTGCAGCAGCTTCGCAGGCACTGGCCAATATGGCGACCGATATGCAGACCGCAATTGGACAGTTCAAATTGTAAACGTATAAAAACAACCGCCGCTCCCCTGGAAAGAGGAGCGGCGGTTTATTGCGCTTAAATCGCTATTTGGGATTGTATTCGGTGATTACGAGCTCCGGATGTTCGTTGAGGTTAATCAGCATTCCAGAGGACATGCTGACAATGGGATGGGCCGCAAAATCATTGGGATAGGCGGCGATAATCCCCTTTTCCCCGGTGTTGAGTGTAATGCGCGAACCTAGGAAGGCGTCTTTTATATGGGTGAGGACAGGAACACAGACTTCCGGGTCCAGGGAGGTATACATATTTTCCGTCAGCTGGGCAATGGCCGCAAAGGGCGTTTGCTTGACATAGCCCTGCCGCTCTGTGGTGATGTTGTCGTAGAGGTCGGCAATCATGATGATGCGGGCGTATTCGTGGATATCTGTCCCACTGCTGCCAAAGGGAAAGCCTGTGCCATCCAAGCGTTCATGGTGCTGCAGGGCGGCCAGTTTGATGCCATCGGAAAGACCTGCGACGCCATTTAAGATATGCTGGCCGTCTACGGTATGTTTGATATAGGCTTCGTAATCTTCCCCCTGCAGGTTGTTGATGTTTTTATCCAATAGTCTTTGCGGGAATTTGCATTTGCCGATATCGTGCAGGAAGCCGGCTAAAATCAGTTCGCGGGTTTTGGCACGCTTAAAGTGCATCCATTTGGCGATGACACCGGCGAGGATGGATACCCGCAGGGAGTGATTGTACAAGTCGCTGGAGCGGTGGTTGAGTTCGTAGAGGTAATCAATGGCTCCGCTGTTGCGGGCCAAGGGTGCAATGGTCTCCTTGACCATGTCCTGCGTTTCCGTCAAGGGAACGTTGCCGGATTTTTCCGTCTCCTCAAAAATACTCTTGGCCTCTTGCACAACGCTGTCGTACTCTTTGACAAAAGCATTGCTGCGGTTAAAAATACTCGATGCCGTTTGATAATTGCGGCTCAATTCGTATTCATCCTTGATATAGACAACGGGAATATTCAAAAAGGCCAGGCGCGTGAGATGTGCCTTCGTCAGTAATGTATCTTCCGATAAGACCACGACCATGTCATCATTAACAATGGTGCGGGCGAGAATCATGCCCGGTTTCAAATCTTCTACCGAAACAGCTCGCACAATAAACCCCTCCTTACGCGGAACACAATTCCACGATTCGATGTATATGTTTATAATTCGCTTTTTGTTGGCGAAAACCTCTATTTATTTTTGTGGAGAAGAAAATGAGGGCGAAGTCTTGACAGAGTTTACAAATTTACAGTATAATGAATCATGTATTAGTTCTTTAATGTGCTAAAGTGAAAATGAGAGGGGATTTTGAATATGAAATGGCAAAAACTTTTTGCGTTGGGATTGGCAGCGGTGATGACTATGGCGGTAACGGCTGGCTGCGGCAGCAATACTGCGGATAAAGCGGGTGACGCAGGCAAGAAAATCGTGGTGGGGCTCGATGATAACTTCCCGCCGATGGGCTTCAAGAATGAGAGCAATGAAATCGTGGGCTTTGATATTGACCTCGCGAAGGAAGCCAGCAAGCGTCTGGGCCGCGAAGTGGAATTCAAGGCCATTGACTGGTCCAGTAAAGAGGCCGAACTCAAGAGCGGCCGCGTAGACATCCTCTGGAATGGTCTGGACATCACCGAGAAGCGCAAGGAAAACATGCTGTTCTCCGACCCGTACATGGATAACCGTCAGATTATCTTCGTGAAGAAGGGCAGAACGGACATCAAAGATGAAGCTTCCATGGCCGGCAAGGTCATCGGTACGCAGAGTGCCAGCTCCGCCGAAGAATACATGGATGGCAGTGCTTTCTTCAAGGAAAAGGTAAAAGAAGTCAAGAAGTATTCGGACTTTGTTTCCGCATTCATGGATTTGGAAAATGGCCGTGTTGATGCTGTTGTCGGCGATGAAATCACGGGCCGTTACTACATGAGCAAACATCCGGAAGCGCTCGAAGCTGTGGATGTGGCGATTGGTAAAGTAAGCACCTTTGGTATCGGCTTTGCCAAGGACAACCAGCAGCTGCGTGATGAGGTACAGAAGGTACTGAATGAAATGAAGGCCGATGGTACGATGGCCAAGATTTCCGAAAAATGGTTCGGCAAGGACATCACCAAAAAATAATATACGCATAAGCGAAAAACCGCTGCTAAGCTCAACGTGCTTAGCAGCGGCATTTTTTTGCGGGTTAGTCGTGGAAGATAAAGGAAAATTTGCGCCCAGGGCTGATGTATTCGATGAGATTGCATTCCTTGGCGTCAATCTGTGCGACGACGTTTACGCCATCATCCGCCGCCTGGGCAATACGGCAGATTTCGACCTCGCCGGTATAGGGCAGATTGTTGTCGTTATCAATGGTGATGGCCCCTAAGGGGCGCTGTCGGGGCGCTGCTTGGGGCACGATATGCAGGCCGCTTTCCTGAAGCAGGGATTGGCCTTCTACGGCACGGACGGCATTTTGGGCAACATCCTGACGCGAGGTAAAAACGCGGGATAAATGCTCACGCTCGATTGGATTATCGGTCTGCCATTGGGCGCGAATGGTTACGGCCTGGTCAGATAAACCTGCCAGAGCAGATAATTCGTCCTTATCCGGCAGATTCCCTATAAATACCATATCAATGCCCAAGGCGACTAAGTGACGGGCGGCCAGGAAGGCATCTTCGTCCCGGTGATTTTCCAATGTGGTATAGCCGGAAGCGCGCAAACTGTGTTGCCGATTTTTTCCGGGCACGAAAGCGCCTACCCGAATGCCGGCCTTATGCAGAAGCAGGGTCTTTTGCAGCAAAAAATCCTCACTGAGACCTGTGCCGCGCCGGGGATAAAAATTGTGCAGCGCTTCAATTTGTTGAAAATTGGCTTTGTATTCCATAAGGGCGGCCAGCAGTTTATGCGTGACGGTAGAGGCATTGAGGACAATGCGGATGCCCTGCCGGTTTTGCGACAAGCGGGCAATTTCTTCCGGGGAAAAGCCTTCGGCGAGCCGCAATCTCTTTATGCCCCACATACGGAACAGCGAGGGGCTTAATTCCCGCAGTTCAAGCCGTTCCATTGCATAGGGGGTAACATTGGCGGTGACTTCCAGATTATGCTGTCGGGCAGTCTGCAGGATTACCGATAGCTCTCCCTTGATGTCTCCTAAATCACAAGCGTATTCCGGCAAAGAGATAAAGAGGCGCTTTAGTTTGCCCGTGGCAGCTGCCTCAATCATGGCTGTGCTTTCGTCCCAGGGTATGCCTTGCCCGGGATAGAGGGAAATACCATTCTCCATAACTCGTTCCTTCCTTGTTCGTGCAGCATCATGCTTTTATCGTTGTTTCATTACCTAGAGTATTCGGTTTCGGGGGCGAAGAATCCTTTTGTTAATTCTGCGAAAAATTTTTCGCGGAAAAGAAGGTTTTTGGCCGTGTGTGTGGAATTAAAAAAGAGCAAGGCATTATAGGAGATGTAATGGGCGTTTACCTCAGATGAATTTATTAAGATGGGGGAGGATTATAAATGGCAGAGGATATCAAAAACAGGGAAGAAATTAATGCGCGCTTGTCTTCAGCAATCGAAGAAATCGCAACTTCAACCCAGACCGTTTATGAAGCAGTTGAACAGGTGGCCAAGAGTGCCAGTGCGTTGGCCAAAGCTGGTCAGGAATCGGTAGAGCAGGCAAAGCTCCTGCAGGAAAAGAATGCAGATACCATCAAGGTCATCGACTTCATCACCAACATTGCCGGTCAGACCAATCTGTTGGGCCTCAATGCTGCAATCGAAGCAGCCCGCGCTGGTGAACAGGGCCGCGGCTTTGCCGTCGTAGCAGAAGAAGTGCGTAAACTGGCCGAACAGTCTCGTGAAGCAACGGAGAAGATTCAGTCCACGCTGAATGAAATGAACAAGGCGGTTGAGGGCATTTCCAAGACCATCGAAACCACCGGTTCCATCAGTGAGGAACAGGCCGCTTCCACCGAGGAAATCACGGCGAACCTGTCCCGCGTAACCAAAGCTGCAGAAGACTTGAAGAAGTTTGTCGAAGCCTTGAACTAAAGAGGAAAATAGCCTTTCGTTGCGAAAGGTTATTTTTTTATCAATTTTGGTGAAAAGCTATTGACAACGGACGGTTTTATCCGTATAATTATGTTCTGTAAGTGACACAGTCACATGGCCCGGTAGTTTAGTTGGTTAGAATGCCGCCCTGTCACGGCGGAGGTCAGGGGTTCAAGTCCCCTTCGGGTCGCCATTTTGCCTTTGTAGCTCAGTTGGTAGAGCAGGGGACTGAAAATCCCCGTGTCAGTGGTTCGATTCCGCTCGAAGGCACCATTTGCAAAAAACAAATCCTTGTCATGGCATTGCTCTGACAAGGATTTTTTCGTATTGCTAGGACGGCTAACGGGCGCGGAAGTCGATATAGAGAATTTCTGCTACGGAGAAAAGCATCAGGCCCTTTTTGGTAAAAAAGGAAAAGGAATCAATGCCCTGAAACTGAAAGGAACTCAAATCGTTGCTTTGCAGGAATTTCTGTCCGTCTTTGTCCGTGTAGCGAATGGTTAAAATATCATCAACATTTACGGAAGAACCATTCTTCCAATGTACAACTGCTCTCATCGTATCACCCCCAGCATTTTATTCTATTCGACAAAAAGGCGAATTTTCCTGCTGGTGGTAATGGGAGCAGTATTTCGGAATAATTGTGTAAGAGAATTTAGGAGTGTATGGGATGGAAGCATTTTGGGCGGCGTTTTTGCTGATTTTCTTTGCGGAAATGGGGGATAAAACCCAGTTCCTCGTGATGGCCTTGGCAGGACGGTATACCAGCCGGGCGGTGCTTATCGGCATGACCCTGGGCATCCTGGTCGTGCATGGCCTGGCGGTAGCTGTAGGCGCGACCATCGGCAGCCTTATCCCCGCCGAAAAAATGACCATCGCCGCTTCCGTGCTCTTTATCTGCTTCGGCCTTTGGTCGCTGAAAGGCGAAACCGAGGAGGAAGAAGAATGCAAGGCCAGCCGCTTCGGCCCGGTGATGACCGTAGCCATGACCTTTATCATCGGCGAAATGGGCGATAAAACGCAGCTGGCCGCCGTGGCGCTCGCCTCCGAGATGGGCAGCTGGCTGTGGATCTTTATCGGCGCTGTAGCCGGGATGCTCATTGCCGACGGCATGGGGCTCGTGGCCGGCAACTACCTGCAAAAGAAAATATCGCCCCCAACCATGCAAAAAGTGTCGGCGGCGATATTTATCGTGTTTGGGGTGGCAGGATTGGTGCAGTGTATGCTGTAATTTTGGTGTGGTTTACTTTATCTCGTTGCGAATCTATGCTATAATAAGTATATACATTTTCTATACTTTGTAATATGAATTACTAAAGGAGTGGGGATAATGTCAACAACTAAGTCAATAAATATTCGTATTGATGAGGATTTGAAAAGTCAGTCTGACAAAGTTTTATCTGATTTAGGGCTGACAACATCTGCGGTGGTATCCATGTTGCTAAAAACGATTGTTCGTAACAATGCAGTTCCAGCGGAACTGTTTACCATTCGCGAGCAGGCGAGAAATAACGCCGAGTATTTGGCAAAACTTGACCGCAGCTTTGCCGAATACAAAGCAGGATTAGGGCAGAAGCATGAATTGTTAGAGGTAAATGATGTCTAATTTGGTATGGACGCCTACTGCATGGTCGGAATACTTATCATGGCAGGTCGAGGATAGAAAAACGCTGAAGCGCATTAATGAACTAATACGAGATATTGAGCGCAATGGTTTGCGCGAGGGAATTTAATCTTGTTTTCGTGTAAAGGACACTATCAGGATAAATGACGCATTTGACTCAAACGAGCACTGTGAGGGTTAATTGCAGTGCTCGTTTTTTAGAATAAATCGATATGATTGCAAGTTGCTGGACAGTTAGAGTTCGTTCATTACCTCATCAACAGAATGGAAAGGGCCGACAAGATTTGTGCCTTTGTTTACTTCCTCCATAGCATTGATAGTTTCAGCGTTTGGTGTTTTATCAAGAGAAAAATTTTTATGCTGGAATAATATTATGGATTCATGTGTTTTCAAATGGATTTTTTCTTTTAATAGAACAGTATATTGCATCTGTCCTTTTGAATAATCGAAATTACTCAATGGAAATATCGAATTACCGTAGAAGATATTATGGTTATTTACGAAGGTCGCAAAAGTAATGATGGTTTGCGGTGTAGTTCCCTTAATGAGGTAATCGGCAGAAAGTGCTGAATAAAACGGAATTTTATTTCTATCGTAGCGGAAAATGTTGGAGAGATTGCTATCCAATATAGCATCTAGGTGAGCTAATACGTTTAATCGGTCACGAATAAGGGGAAAAGCTTTATCTTTAGAAATATCCTTGACTGTTATTTTTTGCGAAAGAATTTGCCGAAATACTTTCTCATGGGCCATAGTTTGGAATGGATAAGCAGATTTCAATTTTTGCAGACCTGCCAAATGGTAAAAATTATCCGGCAGAAATCTGATGGTTAAATGTGTCTGTTTCATTTTTCTGCCTAATACGATGTGATATTCGTAGTTAGTCAAGTTGAGAAAGGTGTAAGCGGCAGCTCTTAAAATATCGTTACTCATAGTAATCGTTATCCTTTAAATATGTTAATGCAACAAAAAAAGCTCTAGGTGAGAAGCCAAGAGCTTTTTCTGCAATTTGGTCATTTTTCTGTCTGCACAACGAGGTGCATTTAGTCAGGTTGAGGTTATACGACCAAACCCTTCATGGAGCTATCCAAGTCCCGCATCCTGACACGCTTCTTGGAGTCCTAGCCCATACTGGCACTCTGTGTTGCCAGTTCTCTATATGTTCATTATAACAAAAAGGTTGGGGATGGTCAATAAATCCTATCCAGCTCATATCCATTATCATGCAGGGCTTTGGTAATGCGCTGGATGTGTTCTTCGTTATTGGTCTCGCAGGTGACTTCAAGGATTACCTTTTTGAAACTGTCGGTCACTTTGGACTGGTTGTGGTTGAGTTCGATGACGTTGGCGTTTTCTTCGGCGAGGATGCGGGCGACGTTTAGGAGCTGGCCGGGTTTATCCGGCAGGAGTACGCCGAAGCAGAATACCCGGCCACGGGCAATTTTGGCCTTTTCGATAAGTGCCGAAATCGTGGAAATGTCGATATTGCCGCCGCTGATGATGGCGGCTACTTTTTTGCCCTTGAAGGGGAGTTTGGAGAGGGCGGCAAGGGAGAGCACTCCTGCGCCTTCGGCGATGAGTTTGTGTTTTTCAATGAGCGATAACAAAGCGCCCATGATTTCCATTTCGGAAACGGTGATGATGTCGTCGAGGTATTTTTTGCAGAATTCATAGGTCAGCGTGCCCGCAGTCTTTACGGCACAGCCGTCGGCTACGGTGTCGGCGGATTTCAGGGTGGTGATTTTCCCTTTGGCAAGGGCAGCTTTCATGCAGGCGGCGTTTTCCGGTTCTACGCCGATAACCTTAATGTCGGGATTGACGAGTTTGGTGGCCAAGGCCACGCCGGAGGCAAAGCCGCCGCCGCCGATGGGCACGAGGATGGCATCAATGTCCTTGCAGGCATCGATGATTTCGAGTGCCGTGGTGCCCTGTCCTAAAAGCACCTGCAAATCGTTGAAGGGATGGATGTAGACATAGCCGTGTTGTTTCTGCAGTTCGAGGCTGTAGGCGTAGGCATCGTCAAAGCCGTCGCCGTGGAGTACGACTTCAGCACCGAGGGCTTTGGTGCCTTCGACTTTTAAGATGGGGGTGGTGGCGGGCATGCAGATAACGGCCTTGACGCCGAGTTTTTGGGCGGCGAATGCTACGCCCTGGGCATGGTTGCCGGCTGAGGAGGTGATTACGCCTTTGGCTCGTTCTTCGGGGGTGAGTTGGCTGATTTTATTGTAAGCGCCGCGCAGCTTGAAGGCACCGGTATGCTGGAGATTTTCGGGCTTCAGGTAGACTTTGTTGCCGGACAGTTCCGAGAAAAAGTCGCTTTCAATCAGGCGGGTTTTGCGCACAATGCCTTCAAGGTTGCGGGCGGCCTGATAGACGCCGGCGATGGTGGTCTGCTCGACGATTTCGGTATTATTGGGCTGGCTGTGTTTTTCCTTGGACATAATATAGCCTCCTCAGCTTTGCTTGTTTACATAAAACTTATTTTCACGGTGAATTATTAACAAAAATGTTCTATTTAGTGTAGCATTATCCGTGAGAAAATGTCAATGTATTTTCTGAGCTTTGTGGGAGGATTTTCTAAGCGGGGGCGCGAAATACTAGATAGATGATCTTTACGGGGAGGTTGATGAGATGAAGTTATCCCGTATTTTGGTGCCGGTGGATGCGTCCGATACTTCGCGGCGGGCTTTGTTGTTTGCGGCTAATCTGGCTCAGGAGATGCAGGCAAAGCTGGATATTTTGCATGTGACGTATTTTACGAGTGAGACAGATGCGCAGGAGGAAAGCTGGCTGCCGGATGAAATTGCCGGCCATGTGCGCAGTGATGAAGCGGCGACAAGGAGTATGGTTGAAGGCTGCAAGTTGGAGCATGTGGCTTATGCGTATCATTGTCGTACGGGGATGCCGGTGGAGGAAATCCTGCAGTTTGCGGAGGAAAGCCTGCCAGATTTAATTGTGACCGGCGGCCGCGGGCTGGGTGTTGTGGAAGGCTTTTTCGCAGGCAGTGTCAGTCAGGAATTAGTGGAACGGGCACAGACAGCTGTGATGGTGGTTAAATAACGTTAGAGGGGGTAATCTTTATGATGAAAAATATTCTTGTGCCGGTAGATGGCTCGGAAGGTTCGGACCGCGCAGTGGCAGAGGCTATTGCCATGGCCGAGGTCTGTGAGGCAAAGCTCAACTTCCTCTATGTGGCCAATATCAACCAGCTGGCAATTAATGCCTGCTTGTCGGATGCGATTTTGGAGGCCGTGACCAAGGCGGGCAATGTCATTTTGGACAGGGCCATGGAAATGGTGCCTTCGGGAATTGAGAAGGAAGCCTTTTCGGAAACCGGGTCGCCGGCCGTGGTGATTTTGGATTTTGCATCGTCCAATGATATTGATTTAATCATTATGGGCAGCCGGGGGCTTGGCATTGTCAAAGGGGTACTTTTGGGCAGCGTCAGCCAGTATATTGTGGAACAGGCGAAGTGTCCGGTGCTCGTGGTTAAGTAAGATTTGTTCGTGGGGCGTGGTTCGTGGCTGGCGGGGCGGCTGAGGGCTGTTCACGCTCTGCTATGATGATTCGCTAAAAATTATTTTTGTCATAATAAAAACGCAAAGCACTTAAACTCACTGCGTTCAAACAAAAGTGCTTTGCGTTTTTTTAGGTGGTGGACAAAAATAATTTTCTTAACGCGAATCATCCTACGCGTCGCTTAGAACAGCCCTCAGCCGCCCCGCCAGAAGACCATGCCAAACTAGTATAGCATCTGATTGACAATTGCATTTTGTGTATTACCAACCCGAGTTTTATCGTTCTTTTAGTGAGATATCGCTAAAAGTGTAATTATCCGTTGGATGGTACACGAGTATTCCTCGCAGAAAATGAGGTAATAAGTATGGTAATTAAGCGTGATGTCAGTCTGTTTTCCAAGCCCATGGCGAGGATATTCTAATGCGGCTTGATAAGGTGAGGCGGAAAGCGACAACTAGCCGCCAGCGGCCATGCTTGCCTAAGCGAAGCGTCAGGCGAGCGAGCGTAAAGAAAAATCTCCTTTGCCTACCTTAATATCATGTCTAAAAGTCTACTGTTTGAGCGTAGCGAGTTTTGACTTTTAGGCATGCTTAATTAAAAGGCAAAGGAGATTTTTTAGCGAGCCGCCGAGCAGAGCGTGGCAAGCATGGCCGCTGGCGGCGTACTTCGAACATGTGAACTTGTCAAATATCCAATAGGCGAATCTTCCCCGTTTTGCGATAGGCATTCATATCAATGATGCGTTGGTTGGCGGAGCCGCGGAAGTTCAGAGTCAGGTCGCGTTGTTTTTCGTCGTATCGTCCGTCTACGAGAACGTCGATTTCCTGCAGCAGGGCGTCGATGGCGGGATTTTTTTTGGCGTTGAGTTCTTCCAGGGTGTAGCCGGTATAACTCCAAACATCAAGCCCGCGGGCGTGAGCCTCGCGGGCTAGTTTGGTAAGGGGGGAGGGCTGGAGAAAGGGTTCTCCGCCGCTGAAGGTTATGCCGTCCAACAGGGGATTGGCATCGATAAGGGAGAGAATTTCTGCGGTGTCGGCATCTCTGCCGCCTGTGAACGGGTGGGTGCTTTGGTTATGGCAGCCGGGGCAGTTATGGGGGCAGCCTTGGGTAAAGACCGTTATCCGTAAGCCTTCACCATCCACAATGGAATCTTCCACGATACCGGCAATGCGTATTTTCATATCAGTGCAGAACCGTGTGCTTTACGCGGTCATGTTCCTCGGCGCGTTTGGCATCGTTCCAGCGGTCGATGGTGCCGACCAGATAACCTGTAATGCGGCGGATGCGCTCGAATTTTTGGGGCTGGAGTACATAGTCCAAATGAATCTGCCCGTCAGCTGCGGGAGTCAGTGTCAGTTCGTTTACACGTTCATGGGTCTGTTCTTCCACGTAACCGATGTACTGGGCGATTTCGGCTTCCGTTATGTCACTGAGTCCATCGACAGTCACTGCTACATCATTTACCATCATGATAATCACCTATCCTTTAGTATTTATCTATGAACCCCATAGGGGGTATTTAAGCTGCACTACAGTAAGTAGTGAATGTAAGGAAATTATACAATATATATGGAGGTAAGTCAATAATAATACTATATATAGTTATTTATCCGCAGGCTTATCCACAGCATAACAGCCGATAGATGAGGTGGGAATAAGGAAAAAAATTTTATCCACAGATTTATGGCTTTGCTCATGTGGATAAGATTTTGCCTAAGAAAAAGGAACGTGGGCGGGCTTTTTCTACGTTTCCTATTGTACATTGATTTTATTTTGTTATAATTATATTCAGAGGAATATGAAAATTTTAAACATCACACAAGGAAGATGGAGGGATGGCTATGAATTGGCTGAATAACCTTAAGGTGAGTGGGAAAATTGCCTGTCTGATTGTCATGGCAGTATTGGCGTTGATTGCAGTGGGCTGGAATTCTGTTTTGTATTTGCACAGGATTCAGGCGGATATGGATAATATGTATGCAAAAAAAATGCAGTCGGTGCGCTTGCTGGGGGACTGTTCAATTACGGTGAGGGCTATACAGTCCCGTATTTTGGAAAATGTCATGCTTACGGATCAGGAACAAATGAGCAAGAATAAGCAGGACGTTGACAAATATATGCAGCGTTATGACGCTATATGGGCAGAATATCGGGCTTTGGGAGAACAGACAGAAGGCATAGATACGGTGGAAAAACATTGGCTGGACTTCAAAGGCTCGGCAGGAGAAATGATGGAACTGTCTTTGAAGGGGCAGCAGGAAGAGGCCAGAGCATTATATGGCACAAAGGCAATCAAGGAGATTATTGCCTGGGACAAGAGCATGTCGCCTTTGCGCAAGGCGGTTTATGATGAGGCAGAGGCAATCAACAATCAAAATCAGGAAGAGGCCAATATGGCGGTATGGTCAATGGGAATCATCACATTGGTGGCAGTGGTTTTGATGGGTCTTTTTGGTGGCGTGCTGGTGCAGGCAATACGGAAGCCTTTGGCGGAAATGGTGACAGCCTGCCGTCACTTGCAGGCCGGGGATTTCCGGCAGATGGCGCTTCCGTCTCGACGGTTGGATGAGTTTGGGGAAATGGCAGCAGTGGTTGAAGATGTGCGTGTTTCCCTTAGCAGTTTAATGTCCAAGACCAATGATTCCGCTGCCCATATTGCTTCGGCATCGGAGGAGCTTACAGCCAGTTCTCAGCAGTCGGCGCAGGCTTCCCAACAGGTGGCTGAGTCGGTGACGGAAGCATCGGGAGCTGTTTCGCAGCAGCAGCAGGGGATAAATGAAAGCAGTGCAGCGGTAGGCAAGGTGGCCGATTCCGTGCAGCAATTGCAGCGAGAGGCTGAACGGGTGGCAGACCATGCCAATGCCGCTTCCGAACAGGCTGTTGCGGGAACGAAGGCCATTGAATTGTCGGTGAAGCAGATTCGCGGTGTAGAGTCAACCGTAGGCGAGTCAGCGGTCATTGTGGGAAAACTGGGTGAGCGTTCTCAGGAGATTGGACAGATTGTGGAGACGATTTCCGGGATTGCGGAGCAGACCAATCTGTTGGCACTGAATGCGGCCATAGAAGCTGCCCGTGCCGGTGAGCAGGGGAGAGGTTTTTCTGTAGTAGCTGACGAGGTCAGGAAACTGGCAGAACAGTCATCGGAAGCTGCGGAGCAAATTTCCCATTTGATTGTGAGCATTCAGTCCGACACGGCAAGTGCGGTGAACTCCATGAAGTCGGGGAGCACAGCTGTGGCAGAAGGTGCTCATTCGGTGGAAGAACTGCGTGCTACTTTTGAGCGCATACGGGAATTTGTAGATGAAGTATCCAAGCAGGTGGACAGCATGGCAGAGGCTATTCGCGGCGTGGCCGATGACGCCGGTGTAATCTCCCGACATATTGAAGATATTGATATGCAGGGGACAAGAGTGGCGGATGAAATGCAGAACGTATCGGCAGTTTCCGAGGAGCAGTCGGCATCGGCTGCTGAGATTGCCAGCGCCAGTGACTCTCTGGCGAAACTTGCGCAGGAATTGCAGGATACGTTGAGACAGTTCAAGTTTTAAGGATATGGGGATAAGAAAATGGGCTGCATTTGCAGCCCATTTTCTTATGTTTTTATTGTTTGACGATGGTTCGGATGGGGAATGGAATCTCTATGCCTTCCTGCCGGAATCTGGCGGTCAGGGCTTTGATGAATTCGTGTTTGAGGCGGAACTGGTCATCAAAGCGGGCGGAATGCAGGAGCACGTTGAAGTCGATGCTGCTTTCGCCGAAGTTGTAGAAACGGACAGATGGCTTGCGGTTGTCATCAATTTTTTCGCCGAGGCTCTCCAGCACCTGATGGGCTACTTCGAGCGTGACATCCTCGACCTTTTGTAAATCGCTGTCATAGGCCACGCCGACAGGAATCTTGATGACGATATCGTGGCGGGGCATGCTGTAGTTGGTGATGATGGAGGAGGCGATTTTTTGGTTCGGAATAACGACCATATTGCCTTCGCCAACGGGAACGATGGTGGTGAAACGCCAAGTGATGTCGGTGACGCGTCCTTCCTCGCCGGAGCTTAGATGGATGTAGTCACCTAGGCGCAGCTGCTTGGAGAGAATCAGGTGCAGGCCGGAGAAGATATTGGCGAGCGTTTCCTGCAGGGCCAGTGCCACGGCCATACCACCGACACCCAGGGCGGTGAGAATCGGGGCAATGGAAATGCCGTAGTATTGGAGTACGACGAGGATGCCCATAGCATAGATGATGCCATTGATGATAGCCGTTAAGAGCGTGGTCTTAGGCATGGTCTGTTGGGAACGTTCGATTTGCATATCGATAACGCCGCTGACCGTGCGGGCAATAACCCGGGTGATGGTGAAGATGATTACGGTAAAGAGAATGTAGGAAAAAATCTTTACCAGCGGTTCAATGATGTCGATGGTGTTGACAATCCAATAGAGGCCAACGACCAAGCAAAAGGAAATCGGTACGCCCTGCAGGGCATTGATTAAGATGCCCTGCCAGGATGTTTCGTCTGTATTGATGCGGTTCATGACACGCTTTTTAATCATGCGGTTGAGCATGATGCCCACCGTGAGTGCTGCCGTCAGAATGCATAGGGGCACAATGAGCATTTCCAAAAGGTGCGTCCAGTCAATCCATTTTATCCAGTTCATATTGAGCAAAGCAATTCCTCCCTTGCGATATTTGCTTGAAATAAAAAATCTCTCTCATTATACTATAAGTAAAAAAGAATAGTAAGGGGGATTTTATGGCTGAAATTTTAATTACCGGGCCGCGCCTGCGCCTGCGCCGGGCGGTGGAGGCGGATTTGGATTTTATCATGGATTTGGAATATGCGGAGGACAATCTGCCGTTTATCGTGCCGTTTGACCGGGATTTTCATACGAATGTCATCACCAAGGGAGAGGCCTCTATGGATGTGATTGTGGAGGAAGTCGAAACTGGCGAGCCGGTGGGCTACTTCCTCGTGGCAGGTTTAAAGACGGACGCCAAGGAAATGGAATGGACGCATGTGATTATCGCCAAGAAGGGCATGGGCTATGGCCATGAGGCCATGCAGCTCATCAAGAAATGGTGTTTTGCAGTGCAGAAATTTCATCGGGCCTGGTTGGACTGCAAGGATTACAATACGCGTGCGCTGCACCTTTACGAAAGTGAGGGCATGGTAAGGGAAGGTCTGATTCGTGAGACCATCCTTACCAATGGCGTGTATGAGAATCTGGTGATATTGGGAATATTGGACCGGGAGTATGAAGCGCGGCGGGCTGCCGGGCAGGAATTGAAATAATTTTATTTAATTAAAAGGATACATGAAGTCATGTGTCCTTTTATTGTACGATGAAAAGCGATACAATAAGAACAACAAAGGAAAAAGAAAAGATTGTGATTTTTCCCAATAATGTAGTGATTCAAATTAGGAGGCAGTTCGATGGACGCAAAGGAAATTTTAGCAAAGGTTGACCATACGTTATTGAAGCAGACCGCTACTTGGGCTGACATTCAGAAGATTTGTGAAGAGGCTTCCAAGTATCATACGGCAACGGTAATGGTTCCTTCCTGCTTTATCACGAAAATCCGTGAGAATTATGGCGGCAAGGTAAAGATTGCAACGGTGGTAGGTTTCCCGAACGGCAACTGCAACACGGCTGCCAAGATTGCTGAAACGGCACAGGCACTCGCTGATGGTGCTGAGGAAATCGATATGGTCATCAATATCGGTGCCCTGAAGGCTGGCGAAACGGAATACGTTACCGAAGAAATCCGTGCGTTGAAGCGCCTGTGCGGTGAACGCGTGCTCAAGGTTATCGTAGAAACCTGCTTCCTGACGGAAGAAGAAAAAATCGCTGCCTGCAAGTGCGTGACGGACGCTGGTGCAGATTTCATCAAGACGTCCACGGGCTTTGGTTCCAAGGGGGCAACGCTTGAGGATATCAAGCTCTTCAAGGAACATATCGGTGAAGGCGTACAGATGAAGGCTGCTGGTGGTATTCATACCCGTGAAGAAATGGAAGGGTTTATCGCAGCTGGCTGCACGCGTCTGGGTGCCAGCGCAGCAGTAAAGGTTTTGAAGGACGAGGTGGATAAGTAATGGGTAAGTTTAAAAGAGCGTTTGTTATTGTTTTGGACAGCTATGGTATCGGTCAGGAACCGGATGCTGCAGACTTTGGCGATGGCGTTTGCAACACCTTAAAATCCATTGTGGCATCGGATAAGTACGATACGCCGAACATGAAGAAGCTGGGTCTGTTCAATATTGATGGCGTTGGCTGCGGTGAGCCGGTAGAAAAGCCGCTGGGTTCCTTTGCCCGTCTGCGTGAGCTTTCCCGCGGCAAGGATACGACCACGGGCCATTGGGAAATCGCCGGTATCGTTTCCGAGCGTCCCATGCCGACCTATCCGGATGGCTTCCCGGCTGACCTCATTGAGAAGCTGGAAAAAGCCTTTGGCAAGAAGATTCTCTGCAACAAACCGTATTCTGGTACGGCGGTAATCCATGATTATGGCCAGGAACAGGAAAAGACCGGCGGCCTTATCGTTTATACCTCCGCGGACAGTGTGTTCCAGATTGCCGCCAATGAAGCCGATGTTCCCGTGGATGAACTTTATGGTTACTGCAAGACGGCGCGCGAAATCCTGCAGGGTGAACATGGTGTAGGCCGTGTTATTGCCCGTCCGTATGTGGGCAAGTTCCCGGATTATCAGCGTACTTCCCGCCGCCATGACTTCTCCCTTGACCCCACGGGCGACACGATGATGGATGCCCTGCGCCGCAAGGGATTGGAAACCATTGGTGTTGGCAAGATTTCCGATATCTTTGCCGGACGCAACATCAGCCGTTCCTTAGGCATTAACAAGAATAATGTAGATGGCATGGAAAAAACGCTCAAGGTGATGGACGAGGATTTCGAAGGTCTGTGCTTTGTCAACCTCGTGGACTTTGATATGCAGTATGGTCATCGCCGTGATATTGACGGCTATGCTAATGCCGCAACGGTATTTGACAAGCAGCTCGGTGAATTCATGGCCAAGATGCGTGATGATGATGTACTCATGATTACGGCTGACCATGGCTGCGATCCGGGAGCTCCGGGCACGGACCATACGCGTGAATACATCCCCCTGCTCATCTATGGCAAGCATGTCAAGGAAGGCGTAAACCTGGGTACTTATCCGACCTTCGCCATGATTGGTGCAACGATTTCCGATATGTTTGACTGCGATTTGAAGACCAAAGGCGAGAGCCTGCTCCCGCGCTTTATCAAAGACTAAATATATACCTATAGAAAAGAGGCTTTTTCTACTATGAGAATGTATGACCTGATTACCAAAAAGAAACACGGCGAAGCACTGACGGATGCCGAAATTCAGTACATGATTGATGGTTATGTAAAGGGTGAAATTCCCGATTATCAGATGTCCTCCATGCTGATGGCCATTTGGTTTAAGGGCATGAATGACCATGAAATCACTCAGCTTACCATGTGCATGGCAAAATCCGGCGATATGATTGACCTCTCCGCGATTGCCGGCAAGAAGGTCGACAAGCATTCCACGGGCGGCGTTGGTGATAAGACGACTTTGATTGTCGGGCCTATCGTGGCAGCCTGCGGCGGCAAGGTTGCTAAGATGAGCGGACGTGGCCTTGGCCATACTGGCGGTACGGTGGATAAGCTCGAATCCATTCCCGGCTACAAGACGGCCCTTGACCGCAAGGAATTCTTCGATACGGTGAACAAATGCGGCATCAGCCTTATCGGTCAGTCCGGCAATCTGGCACCTGCCGACAAGAAGCTCTATGCTCTGCGTGATGTAACGGCAACGGTTGACAGTATCCCACTGATTGCTTCTTCCATCATGAGCAAGAAGCTGGCTGCAGGCAGCGATTGCATCCTGCTCGATGTCAAAACCGGCAGCGGTGCGTTCATGAAGACGCTGGATGATTCCATTAAGCTGGCACAGACTATGGTAGCCATTGGTGAAGGTGCAGGCCGCCGCACGGTTGCACTCATTACCGATATGGATACGCCGCTGGGCCTTGGCATCGGCAACAGCCTCGAAGTTATCGAATCCATGGACGTGCTGAAAGGCAAAGGACCAAAAGACCTCACGGAAGTTTCCTTGCAGCTGGCTTCCAACATGCTCTATCTGGTGGGCAAAGGCACGCCGGAAGAATGCCGCAAGATGGCTGAAAAAGCTATCGAGGATGGTTCTGCTTTCGAAACCTTCTGCACGATGGTTAAGGAACAGGGCGGCGATGACAGCGTACTGCGCGATTACAGCAAATTCGCTCAGGCTCCCTTCAAAGGCGAGATTAAAGCCGACAAAGATGGCTTTATCACGAAGATGAACGCAGAAGCTATCGGGGAAATGTCCGTAGTTCTGGGTGCCGGCCGCGAGACCAAGGAAAGCGATATTGATTTCTCCGCTGGCCTGATTCTCCATAAGAAATATGGTGATGAAGTGAAGAAGGGCGATGTGCTCGTTACCCTTTACACGTCCAAGGAAGCTGCTCTGAAAGGCGCCGAGGATATGTACCGTGAAGCTGTAGTGATTGGCAGCAGTGCTCCGGAAAAGAAACCGCTGGTATATGCCCGCGTAGAAAAAGACAAAGTAGAAAAATACTAAGTTTTTACAGGCGGCGCCCCCTGCCGTTAAAGGGGGCACTGCTTTAACCAACAATTGTCATACAATTTTGTATTGAAGGAGTGTTTTTACGGTGGATGATAAAGAATTAATCGCAGAAGCGAAAAAGTATCGGGAATTTTCCTACAGCCCCTATTCCAAGTTCAAGGTTGGAGCAGCTGTACTGACGAAGAAGGGCAATGTGTATGGTGGCTGCAATATCGAAAATTCCAGTTTCCCGGTTACAAATTGCGCTGAACGCACGGCTATTTTCAAGGCGGTATCCGAAGGGGAACAGGAATTTGAGGCGATTGCCCTGATTGCCGATACGCCGGGACCATGCTCACCGTGCGGTGCCTGCCGTCAGGTGATGGTGGAATTTAAGATTCCGAAAATCATCATGGCTAATCTGAAAGGCGATGTGAAGGTAGTTACCCTCGAAGAACTTATGCCTTACGCCTTTACGGAATTTTGAGTTATTGACAACTATACATGGTTTGTGCAACAATAGGACATGTGTCCTATATATAAATCATAAAAGGGGAATTTATAATGTTACTAGTGGTAAACTTAATCGGTGTTGCGGTGTTTTTGGGCATCGGCATCCTGCTTTCCAAGAAAAGGAATGCAATTCAGTGGCGTTGTGTAGGTGCTCTGTTAGCGCTTAACGTATTCTTGGCATGGTTCCTGACGTCGTTTTCCATTGGGCGTGAAATCATCGTTGCCGCTGCTGCCGGCTTTAACTGGCTGATCAGTGTGGCTTATGAAGGTATTGCGTTTGCTTTCCCGGATTGGGTACATGTACCGCAGATGAACTTCTTTACGTCTGCATTGCTGCCTATCCTCCTTGTTGTGCCGATGTTCGATATTCTGACCTATATCGGCGTTCTGCCCTTTATCATCAAATGGGTGGGCAAGGGGCTGGCTTTCCTGACGCATGCACCGAAGTTTGAATCCTTCTTCGCGATTGAAATGATGTTCTTGGGCAATACGGAGGCTTTGGCCGTATCCAGCCTGCAGCTGAAGCGTATGAAGGCTGACCGCTGCCTGACGCTGGCCATGATGTCCATGAGCTGCATCACGGCTGCTATGGTTGGTATCTACACCAAGATGATGCCCGGTGAATTCATCATCACGGCTATTCCTTTGAACGTTATCAATGCGCTTATCGTAACCAACATCCTCCATCCGGTAAAAATTACGGAAGAAGAAGATACGGTTGCCCGTGTTGATGATGATGGTGCAGAACGTGAACCGTTCTTCTCTTTCCTCGGCAACTCCATTCTGGGTGCAGGTCGTCTGGTACTCATCATCTGTGCTAACGTTATCGCTTTCGTTGCTTTGGCAAAACTCATCGATATGCTGCTCGTATTGATTCATCCGGCTATTACGCTCGAAAATATTTTGGGCTGCATCATGTTCCCCTTTGCCTGGCTTATGGGTCTGGAGAGTGGGGAAGCTTTCCAGCTGGCACAGTACATGGGTACGAAGCTTGTAACCAATGAATTCGTAGTTATGCTCAGCGTACAGGACATCATGGGCCAGTTCAGCCAGCATATGCAGGGCGTGCTCACGGTATTCGTTACCTCCTTTGCCAACTTCTCCACGCTGGGCATGATTATCGGCTGCTTCAAGGGGCTGGTTGATGATGACAAGAACCAGCTCATTTCCCGCAATGTCGGCTACATGCTGCTGTCCGGTATTCTGGTTTCCCTGCTGTCTGCAGGCATTGCTGGTCTGTTCATTTGGTAATTTCATAACGACGTTAAAAGCCTTCCTTCGGGAGGGCTTTTTTGTGGTTTGAAATATTTTCCTAGTCAAGGACGAGCGGGGGCGTTATAATGAGAATGATTGCTTTCAAGGATAACGAGGTGATGGAATGATTAAATTAATCATGTCGGATATGGATGGTACGTTGTTGGATGAAAATGGCCGTTTGCCGAAAGGGTTTGCCGATATTGCCCGGCAGCTCAAGGAAAAAGGCGTGATTTTTGCGCCTTGTTCGGGGCGGCAGTATTATTCCCTGCTGGACACCTTCAAAGGTTATGAAGACGAATTCCTGTTCCTGGCGGAAAACGGGACGATGGTGCGTTATCATGGGAAAGAACTTTTTTCCAGCACCATGCGGCGTCCGTTGGGGCTGAAAGCCCTGCAGTCCACGGCGGCCTTGCCCGGAATCTACGAGGTGTTCTGCGGGAAAAAGGATGCCTATGTGTGCAAAAATCGCATGACGGATGAATTTGCAGCAGAGTTGAATAAATATTATACGCATTCGGCTGTGGTGGACAGTTGGGCTGATGTGGAGGATGAAATGATCAAGGCATCCTTCTTTGATGCCACCGGAAAAGCGGGCGAACGCATTATGCCTGTTCTGCAGAAATTTGCCGGGCCGTTCCAGATTGCCTTGTCCAGCGATTACTGGGTCGATGTGATGAATTTTGACATCAACAAGGGAATTGCCATTCAGCAGGTGCAGAAAAAGCTGCACATTACGCCCATGGAATGTGCAGCCTTTGGCGACTTTATGAACGATGCCGAGATGATGAGTTCCGTTTATTACAGCTTTGCCATGGAAAATGCGCATCCCAAAATCAAGGAGCTGGCCCGCTATCAGACAGCCAGCAACAGGGAATACGGCGTTTTGCAGGGCATTCAGAAGCTGATTGACGACGGTTTATGCGGGTGAGGTGAGATTATGCGGGCAGATTATCATATGCACTTTGAAAAAGGCTCTTACGATGAGGAATGGGTGGAAGGTTTTTTCCATCAGGCAAAGCTTTTAGGCTTAGAGGAAATCGGTATTTCCGAGCACTCCCATACCTTTCCGGAATTTGAGAGCCTATACTATGATGACTTGATTTTGGACGACAGCTTTATCGGCCAGTTCCAGAAAAAATGGCTCAAGACCAATAAGTTTAAATACACGCTGGATGAATACTTTGCTTTTATGGCTAAGCTCAAGAAAAAGCACACGGTCAAGACCGGCATTGAGGTCTGCAATTTCCAGAATCAGGATGCTGTGCGGGATATTTTGAAGGATTATAAGTTTGATTATGTGATTGGCTCGGTGCATTTCTTAAATGGCTGGGCCTACGATTCCTCTGAAATCATGGCGCAGTGGGATAAGGAAGATTTGGCTGATGTGTATGAGGAATACACGCAGGAGGTCGAAAAACTGGCGGCATCCGGCCTCTATGATGTTTTAGGCCACCCTTATAATATTCGTCTCTTCCACTATATCCCTGAATTTGATGCCACGCCGTATCTGATTCGGGCGGTGGCGGCACTCAAGAAGGCCAATATGGTGGTGGATGTCAATACGGGGACGTTCTACCGCTATCCCATTGCCGAGATTACGCCTTACTACAAGTTTATGCGCGTAGCTTCGCGGGAGGGGCTGCCGATTGTCATCACTTCGGATGCACATAAGCCGGAGGACTGCGGTGCCTACCATGACGAGGCCGTGAACTATGCCCGTTCGTATGGGTACGAACAGACGATACGGTTTACCCAGCGGCAGCGGGAAGTTGTGCCTCTTGAGTAAAAAACACTAAATCGGGAGGGGAAATTGCAGTTTGTCGGGGAGTTCAGTTCGTGGTAAAGGTATCCTGTTTATGCGTAGGCAGGGGCGAACGGGGAGTGCTTTTTCTGTTTCCCGCTAAACGACCCCCTCGCAAAATAGAGCTGTCCAGTTACCTGCGCCGGGCAGGCCAACGGCGCTTCTTTCAGCGTGTTTTCTTAGCATTTTCTTACCGGGGCCGGCCTTCACTTCGTTCAGGCAGTCGCTCCCTACAGAAAAATCACTCCCCGTTCGCCCCAAG
>DFHU01000048.1:0-11700 GCA_002373045.1 Pseudoselenomonas ruminantium
CTTGACTTTTTATTTGCAGGCTCTAAAACATTGAAACTACTTTCTAAAAAGACTTCACAAATCCCAATGAAGTCTTTTTGACAATTACATATTTCTACGGGGGGGATTTTCCTGCTTTTTCTAAAAAATTTTACTCTTTTACATTCTTACTTGCTTATCTAAATTGTATACACAAAATTTATCCAAAATCCGTTTGCTATAAACGTGGTCAACAGCGGATGGCATCAGCATTACATCCTCAGCCGCTATCATTGCCTGAATTACCACAGCACCGTTTTTGTCAATTATTGCGAAATGCAAAGGTGACATTGTATGTGTGTGCAGGAAAAGGATAAAAAGCGTAGAAAAAATAGCTAGAGAAATATAGGGCTGGTTAAGTGGACAAGGGGGATTGTGTCATGAAACGTAGAGCTTTCTTGAAATCCACAGCGGCGTTCTTAGGCTGGCTGGCGATAGGTGGCATGTCTTTGGGCTATGCTCAGGAACGAGGGTATTATCATATCCTGCTTATCAGCGATTTGCATCTGCCTGTGCGGAAGAAGAAATTTCCTGACAAGGAAACACAGAATGAGATTTTGGGGAAAAAACAAAACTTGCTTAAAACCGTAAATGCCTGGACGGATGTGGATGAGGTGGCTTTATTAGGAGATTTGGCTGCCCGTTATGGCAATGAGAAAGAGTTCCGCGTGGTAGATGATTATCTGGGTCAGCTGCAATTCCCTTATTATGCGGTGGCAGGGAATCATGATTATGCATACAAGGATGAGCCGGTTAAGTCGAAGAAGGGCAAAAAGCACAAGAAGGCAGAGGGGTCTTTTGTCGAGAAGAAGGCCAAACTGGCAGCTTTTCAAAAGCGGTATCATTTGCCCGGTGCCTATTATGCCCGTGATGTGGGGCGGTGCCGGCTGCTTTATCTGTCACCGGATGGCTGCCGCAGTTCGGTGGACATTGCGGATGAGCAGCTTGCCTGGCTGAAGAAGGAGATTGCGGCCCATCGCCATGGGCCGATATTGTTCTTTTTTCATGGCCCGATTAGGGGAACTTTGCGTACCTATAACAAGAAGATTAACACCGTGGCGGCGACAGCACAGCCGTCGCAGAAATTGTTGGAAATTTTGGCAGATGTTCCGCCGGGCAGTTTGTGGATATCCGGCCATACGCATACGCCACCGACTAATGACAGCTATGCAGATATTCAGGTGAATCGCATCAATGAAAATCTGGTCAATATCCATAATCCGACAATAGATGCGCGGCATCTGTACACTAATTCGCTTTATATTTATCAAGACCGTATTGTCATTCGTACTTACGATTATGATAATGGCGTTTGGCTGGATGAGTTGGAACGGACATTTCCTTATTGACGAGGCGCGCTAAAAACGGCCAATAGCGCTTGTTTTCAGGTTGCGGAAAACAAGCGTTTTATAGCTACAGTCGTTTCAACGAGAGAAAAAGCTTGCGTAAGGCTTTGTAATTGTGTTACTATAATGTGGAGACTGTAATTAAAGAGACGAACCGTTAAGTAGTCGAAAATATTGATAAATATGTATATAAGTGGACAGAGGTCTTATATACATATGCTTAACGGGCTGTTTCAAGCTCCAGTGACCGTGTTCAGCGAAAGCTGTTTGCGGGATGAACTAAGTTGTTGGGATAAGTTAAAGACTCACCTGCGGATGTAAACCATCAGTCCACTGCTCTGAGAGTGCCAACCAAGAAACACTGCTAATGTCCTGCAGTGATAACAGGGAAACACATGAGCTTCCTGACGACATGGGCAAGAAGGAAAATTCCCGTGCTTGCACGGAGATCGCAGAGATGCCACAAAAGAGGACGTTTGCCCTTTGGTTGTATGAAGGGCAAACATTCCTTAAATTTATGTTTATAGTGGTTCAAATGTGCTTAGATATGTATATTCGAGTTTATTAGACCATACTTTTATAGGGAGGCTTATCTAATGCTTACCGTTTTGATGATAATTGATGCTATTGTGGCCATTGGCCTTATCGCATCGGTACTGGGACAGGAAGCAAAATCCGCTGGCATGGGCGGCATGGGCGGCGGTGCTGATACCGTCTTCTCCGGCAAGGCACGGGGAATGGATGCCCTGCTGGCGCGGGTGACGGTGGTACTTGCCATCTTGTTTGCCATTATCACCATGGTGATTGCCAAAATGACAAGCTAATAGCGCTATAGCGGTCAAATCCCTGTTCTCTTATGAGCAGGGATATTTTGAATTTTGGGGGTGGAATGATGATTTTACCGGGAGCGGAGCCCTTCTTTATGCCTGGTGGGAAAAAGGGTGTGCTTCTGATTCATGGGTTCACGGGGCTGCCGGCAGAACTTTTGCTGATGGGGCAGCATTTGAATAAGGCAGGCTTTACGGTACTGGGCGTACGTTTGGCCGGTCATGGCACGACTGTAGAGGATATGAGCCATATGACCTGGGAAGACTGGATGGATTCGGTGCGGGATGGTTATGCCTTGCTGTCTGGCTATTGTGAGGATATTTCCGTTATCGGTCATTCTATGGGCGGGCTTTTTGCTCTGCTTTTGGCTACGGAAGAAATCGTCTCCCATGTGGTGACGCTGGCAGCACCCATCTTTATCCCCGAAGAACGGGGGCTTGCGGCACTGCCGCCGCGGGAGGCCTGCTATGGCGGTTTTGTGCCCAAGGCGCGCCGCCGGCTGAAGGATGTTCCACCGGCTGCCAACTGTACCTATCGGAAAATGCCGTTGATTTCCATTCATGAACTGGTGGACGTTATCGAAAAGACCAAGGGAGCTATCGAGGAAGTGACGGCTCCGGTGCTCATCATGCACAGCCGTGATGACCATACCGCCGCGCCGGTGAGCGCGGATTACATCCTGTCCCATGTAAAGGGACAGGCGCGAATCGTCTGGCTTAATGAATCCGGGCATCTACTGCCCCTGGCCAGCGAAAGAGAGAGAGTTTTTGAAGAGGCTGCGGCCTTCCTGCAAGATTAATGGCAGGAGAATCGAAATTTGTAAGGAGAACAAATGGACTTAAAAGAAAGAATTCTCGCTTATATGCGGGAAAGTGCCTATAAACCTTTAACCGAAGAGGATTTAGGCGAAGCTATGGAGCTGACGGATGAGGAGTTAGTGGACTTCCCCGTGGCGCTCGAAGAACTGGAGCAGGAAGGTGCCATTATCAAGAACCGCAGTGACCTGTATGGCGTGCCGAGCCGGATGCACCTGGTGGTGGGCCGTATCTCCATGACGGCCAAGGGCTTTGGGTTCATCATTCCCGACGTGCGGGAAACGGATGAGGAAACGGATGTATTTGTGCCCGCCAATGCTGTGGGTTCCGCCATGCATGGGGACCGCGTGGTGGCTCGTGTCACGCCGGCGCAGGAGGAAGGTCGTTCCCGCGAAGGGGAAATCATCCGCATTCTCGAACGGGCCAATGAAAAGATTGTGGGCACCTTTGAGCGCAGCAAGACCTTTGGTTTTGTTACGCCGGATAACGTGAAACTCACGCAGGATATCTTTGTGGCGAAAAAGTTTTTCAAGGGTGCTAAGACCGGCAGTAAGGTGGTCGTAAAAATCACCAAATGGCCGAATGGCCGCCGCAGTGCGGAAGGCGAGGTCATTGAGGTGTTGGGCAAGGTGGGCGACCCCGGTGTGGATGTGCTCTCCGTTATGCGCCAGTATGATTTGTCGGAGACCTTCCCCGAAGATGTGCAGGCAGAAGCCACGGCTACGGAAACGGAACCGAATCCGGCGGAATACGCAGGACGCCGCGATAGGCGTGATTTGCAGATTGTGACCGTTGACGGCGAGGATTCCAAGGATTTAGACGATGGCGTCTATGCCCGCAAGAATCCCGATGGTTCCTTCTTCCTGGGCGTGTATATCGCCGATGTGAGCCATTATGTAAGGGAGCATGCGCCGCTTGACCGGGAAGCCTATGCCCGTGGGACGAGCGTGTATCTGGTCGACCGGGTTATTCCCATGCTGCCCAAGGAGCTTTCCAATGGCATCTGCAGCTTGAACGCCGGTGTTGACCGCCTGTCCATGGCTTGTGAAATGCAGATTTCGGCAGATGGTGAGGTAACAAGCTACGAGATTATCCCGACGGTGATTCATGTTTACCGCCGTCTGACCTATAATATTGTCAACAAGGTGCTCGTGGATAAGGCAGAGCCGTTCCTGTCGGATAATGAGGACATCCTGCCGATGCTGGAAACGCTGGCCGAGCTGCGTCATGCCTTGAAGGCTAAGCGCCATCGCCGTGGTTCCATCGACTTTGACCTGCCGGAAGTCAAGGTCAGACTGGATGAAAAAGGTCATCCGGTGGCGCTGATTAAGCGCGAGGGCAGCCTGGCTGAGTCGATTATCGAGGAATGTATGCTGGCAGCCAATGAAACGGTGGCCCGCCATATGGACACGAAGAATCTGCCCTTTATGTACCGTGTTCACGAGCAGCCGAGCGAAGAAAAAATCGAGCGCCTCAACAATCTGTTGGCAGCATTTGGGCTGTTCGTCAAGCAGGACGAGCAGGGACATATCCAGCCCATGGACGTGCAAAAGGTACTGGAAAAGGTCGAAGGCCGTCCGGAAGAACGGATTATCAGTACGGTATCTCTGCGTTCCATGCAGCAGGCCCGCTATAGCGAGCTGAGCCTGGGCCATTTTGGCCTGGCTGCCCGCTACTATACGCACTTTACCTCGCCGATTCGCCGCTATCCGGATTTGATTGTACATCGTTTGCTCAGGGAGACTTTTGCTACGGGCAGTCTGCCTGTAGAGCGTCAGGCCAAGCTCAAGATGGTTCTGCCGGAGATTGCCGACCATACTTCCCAGCGGGAGCGCGTGGCCATCGAAGCGGAACGGGAAACTACGGACATGAAGAAAATCGAGTATATGGCGCAGTTCGTGGGTGAGGAATTCACCGGCGTTATCAGCGGTGTGACCGCCTTCGGCATCTTTGTGGAGCTCGATAACGGCGTGGAAGGTCTGGTTCATGTTTCCACCATGACCAATGACTATTATGAATATGTGGAAGAACAATATGCAATGATTGGCGAGCGCACCCGCACGCGGTACCGTTTGGGTGACGAGGTTGAGGTAATCCTGGCGCGCGCCAATGTGGAGGAACGGAATTTGGATTTTGTGTTAAAAGATAACGGCCAGTATGTGCCGGAGCGCCCTGCACAGAAGGGCCAGAACAGCAACAAGGGCAAAGGGGAAAGAAAGCCCAAGGCTCCGCGCCCCAAGAAAAAGCCGCTGCTGGAAGAGGAATTGATTGCGGAACCCATGCTGACGGAAGAAGAAATCAAGCAAAAAGAGCATAAACCGCGAAAGCATAATGGACATAAAAAGCGCGGGGCTTCCGGAGAAAAATTGTCCCATACGGATAAGCGCGAGGGGGAAGGCCGTAAGCCTAAGGCTGACCGCAGCCGCCGTCAGGGTAAGGCAGAGCGCGCCGATAAGGAAAGCCGCCTGGGCGCAGGTTCTTTCCGTGGCGAAAGCCGCCGCAACCGCGAAGAACGCCGCAGCGACAAAGAGGTGGGCTACCATCGCGTTTATGTGACGGGGCTCAACAGCGCCGTCTGGCCGGACCCTCCCGGATACCATGAAAAGAAGGAGCGGGAGATGGCAGCAGCGGCAGCTAAAGTGGAAAAGGAAAAGTCCAAGAAATCCCGCGGCTCGCGCCGTCCTCGTCCGCATCGCAAGACCGAAGGCGGTACGGCTAACAGCAAATAATGAGGTGATGAGATGGGCAAGAAAAATATCGGCATGAAGGTGGTCTGTGAAAACCGCAAGGCGCGCCACGATTACTTCATACACGAAACCTTTGAGACGGGGCTTGCCCTCGTGGGGACAGAGGTAAAATCCCTGCGTGCAGGCAAGGCCAACCTCAAGGACAGCTATGCCATGATTAAAGATGGGGAGATTTTCGTGGAAAATATGCACGTTTCCCCTTATGACCAGGGCAATATCTTTAACCATGACCCGCTGCGGGCTAGAAAACTTTTGATGCACAAGAGTGAGATTGTCAAACTCTTTGCCAAGACCCGCGAAAAAGGGTTCACATTGGTGCCGCTGAAAATCTACTTCAAAAAAGGCAAGGCCAAGCTGGAACTGGCACTGGCTTCCGGTAAGCACAACTACGACAAGCGGCAGGATTTACATGAAAAGGCCGCCAAGCGGGAAGTGGAACGGGCGCTCAAAGATAGACAGCGCTACTGATTTGTAATATTGTAAAGTACCTGCCTTTAATGTTATAACGACATGTTAACATGTCGTTGAAACGCCGCAAGGAAGATTTTGCCGATGGCAAAATTTGAACAATTGCGTTATAATAGGCAGGTACTTTTAATTTTGAAGGGGAATAATTTTATGAATGCGAATGGTAACTTAAAGCGGGGGCTAAAAAACCGCCACCTGCAGATGATTGCCCTGGGCGGTGCCATTGGCACAGGCCTGTTCTACGGTTCAGCCTCGACTATTGCGCTGGCGGGGCCGGCGGTCATGCTGGCCTATCTGATTGGCGGCATTATGATTTTTTTCATCATGCGCATGCTGGGGGAAATGGCGGTAGATGAACCGGTGTCCGGCTCGTTCAGCCATTATGCGACGAAGTAT
This sequence comes from Pseudoselenomonas ruminantium, assembly GCA_002373045.1. Lineage (GTDB taxonomy): Bacteria > Bacillota > Negativicutes > Selenomonadales > Selenomonadaceae > Selenomonas_A > Selenomonas_A ruminantium_J. The sequence goes on from DFHU01000048.1 coordinate 6,619, forward strand.
TGGGGCAAGTTTCCCGGCTTTATGTCCGGCTGGAATTATTGGTTTAACTATGTGCTGGTGTCTATGGCCGAGCTTACGGCGGTGGGCATTTATATGCAGTTCTGGTTCCCGGATTTGCCACAGTGGATTGCGGCACTTATCTGTCTGGTGGCCATTACGGCGCTGAATCTCATCAATGTACGGTTGTATGGGGAAACCGAATTTTGGATGGCGCTGATTAAGATTACCGCCATCGTGTTGATGATTGTGCTCGGTGTATATATTCTGCTCGGCAGTCCGCAGCCTTTCCCCGATAATCTCAGCAATCTTTGGTCCTATGGCGGCTTTTTGCCCAATGGTGTATGGGGCCTGGCCCTGGCCATTGCGGTGGTCATGTTCTCCTTTGGCGGCATTGAGCTTATCGGTATCACCGCTGGCGAAGCGGAAAATCCCGACAAGACCATTCCGACGGCCATCAATCAGGTTATCTGGCGTATTCTCATCTTCTATGTGGGCACGATGGCCGTGCTCATGACCCTCTGGCCCTGGAAGGAAGTTGGCATGGAGGCCAGTCCCTTTGTGCAGATTTTCATGAGCGTGGGCATTCCGGCGGCAGCGCATATCCTCAATTTTGTAGTGCTGACGGCGGCGGTGTCGGTTTATAACTCGGCCATCTACAGCAACAGCCGGATGCTCTATGGTCTGGCGGCTAAGAATGAGGCGCCGAAGTTCTTAGGTGAGCTTTCGGGCCGCGGCGTGCCGGTGCGGGGGATTTTCGTTTCTTCGGGCATAACGCTGATCTGCGTGGCGTTGAACTACTTCTTCCCGGGACAGATTTTTATGCTGCTGATGTCCATTGCCACGATAGCGGCGACCATCAGCTGGCTTACGATTGTCATCACCCATCTGAAATTCCGGGCATATTGCAAGGCACACGGGAAGAAGACAAAGTTCAAGTCCCCGCTCTATCCCTTCATCAACTATCTGTGCATCGCCTTCCTGCTGAGCATCTGGGGCCTGATGACCCAGATTGAGGGCATGGACCTGGCGGTATATATCCTGCCGGCTTGGCTCCTGTGCCTATGGCTGGGCTTTAAGTATCAGAATAAATAACCGCAACTTTAACGAAAGACCTTGATGCCTTTTTCGTAGCGTTTGACAAGCTTGTCTAAGCGAAGAAAAAGGCATCAAGGTCTTGAGTAGATACGATAAGAGGTTACATAAAGCCGGGGAGACCTTTTTCCATAGCGTTTGACAAGCCTGTCTAAGCGAAGGAAAAAGGTCTCCCCGGCTTTGCGTCGTACGTTGCTTGTTGGAGAGGTTACTTAGGCCGTATATTGACGAATACATCATAAAAGGCTGTTCCCGGCGCCCCATTTACCAGTTCGCCCAAATCCGTGGATAGGCCCTTGTACAGCTGGTTCAGCCCGCCATTGACGCTGGCTCCCTGCATGCTCAAAATGATATCCGGGGCTAAATCCTCGCGGAAGTGAGCCGTTACCGTGATATTGCCCTCGTCATTCCAAAGGATGGCCGGGTGTTTATCCTGCAGATGAAGTTTTTCTCCCGTCGAGGGATGGAGATAAACCTGCGGATATTCCGGCAAATTCTTGAGCAGGGGATGGCTTTGGCTGTTGATATGTTCCTGCGCATGCGGGGTAAGCAGGTGAAACGGATATTCTTTGGTAGGCTGCAGCTGGTAAAATTTTTCCGGCAGCGTACAGCAGTGGAATTTGCCGTCCGTTGTGGCAAATTTTCCCTCCTGCCAGGGGGGTGTGGACGGGCGGTAGCGGACAGGGCCTTGGTAAAGGTCCTGCCATTTTTTTATCTGCAGCTTTTCGCAGATATTCGGCGTAAACTCTGCATTCAAAAACTCTTCATCGCTCAGGTGCGCCGGGAAGGCGCTGGTGCCGGGCGCTAATTCATTTAGTCGCCTGGTCAGCAGGCGGGCGATGTCGATATCGCTTTTGGCTTCGCCGCGCGGAGGAATGGCTGGTTCGTTAATGCCTAAATGCTGGACAAAATAACCGCCGGCGACATCTAAATGTTCAAATTCTGTGGTAACAGGCAGCAAGATATCGGCCATTTTGGCGGAATGGGTCATAAATTTATCGACGACGACCACGAATTCCAACTGCGACCAAAGCTTGTTTAACTCGGTGAGGTTGGCATCCTGCCGCAGTACATTGCGCCCGGCTATCCAAAGGAATTTTATGGGTGGATTTTGCACCGTTTTCAGGCTCTGGGCAAAGTTATTGATGTCGATAAAACGGGTATCGGCGCGCTCTAGCATGAGCTTAAAGTCGATGTTTTCCACAAGTCCCATATCGGCATAGTTTACGCCGCCGCCGGCTATGCCGATATTGCCCGTGAGCATGGCGAGGGCGTCGATAAGGCGGATGGCAAGTCCGCTCTCTACATGGCGCTGCAGGCCATAGCCGCACCAGATATGGGCGGGATGATTTTGCGCCAGTAAATCTGCCAGCACGTCGATGGCCTGGGCGGAAAGTCCGGTGGCTTGTTGTAGTTTGGCAGTTGAAGCTTTTTGCGCTGCGGCAATGAGTTCATCTGCACCGGTGACCTGTTGCGGATTATAGGAAAGCTGCTTATTTTGTGCGAGCTTTTGCAGCAGCAGAGTCGCTAATGCGGAATCGCTGCCGGGGCGCAGTTCAAAATAATAATCGGCCTTGAGGGCGGTTTCGGTGTACACGGGGTCGATGACCACAACCTTTGCCCCGCGCTCTTGGGCTGCATAAATCATGGGCATGGTGTGGATGGAGGTCCATGCAGGGTTAGCACCCCAGAGAATAATCAGGCGCGATTCCCGCAGCTGGCGGATATCGCAGGTAATATTGGCGCCAAAATCCAGATTTTGCGCATCAATGCCTGAGGAAAAACAAGGGCTGCCGATGGTCTGCGTGGTTGCACCCAAGCCGTTGAACATCCCTTCTATCGCATAGTGCAGCAGACCGAAATTCCCCGAATACTTATTGAGGCACAGGGGCAGCGTGGAGTTATAGCGTTCCTTGAGGGAGAGCATTTTCCGGGCAATGGTATCAATGGCTTCCTCCCAGGAAATCTTCTGCCAGTTATCGGAACCGCGGCCGTGCTGTTTTTGCGGATAGAGAATCCGTCTGGGGTGGTAAACCGTGGCCAGAATATCCTCCCGCTTGCTGCAAAGACGCGCAGAAGAACCGGCACTGGTATCGCCGGTGATGTATTCGATTTTGCCGCCGCGGGTATAGGCGAGGATGGGACACGCATCATAACAGTTGCGGGGGCAGATATGGCGTGTTACCTGATAATTGCCATCAAAAAACATGGAGGACTTCCTTTCCAAGTGTGTTTATGCGTTATTTTGCAGGGTAAGGGCAGATTGCGGGCAGTTGTTGACACAAAGGCTACAGGCTGTGCATTTTAGAGGATTAAAGATAAGCGCAGGTGCATTGGCTTCCTGGCGGATGGTTAGCGCCTTTTCCGGGCAAAGCATATGGCAAAGACCGCAGGCGGTGCAGCTTTTATCAAGCGAGAGTTGAGGAAAAAGACTGTTGGGAGTGGTGTTTTGTTTGGCTAGCCAGATTACCGGGTCAAAGGCATACTGCCGGTTTGTCTGTGCCGCAGCGATTTCGGCAGCCGTTTCGGAGGCTGCATGAAACAGGGAGCGGAAAAAGGAACGGCGGGCGACCGGCTCTCTAGCAGGTGCAGACTCCTTAACGTGTACAAGTTTTATCGGTGGTTTATTGGCTGCCTGCAGAGTGGTATTGCAGGCTTTGATTTCAGCAGTAAGCCAATCCGCCACCGCAGGATTGCATTGCTGACAGCGACTGGTGTCGACGGCAAGTTCCCGTTTTTCAGCCAGTGCCCATAGCAGGCGGCGGTTCAGCGCACCCAGGCAGGGCATGGCCTGCGGGGAGACTTTTTTGCACATCAGGACCTGCGGCGAAAGGGCTTTGACCGCGGTGAGCGCGGCATCGTAATCGGTATCGCTTTGGATGGCTCCCGTGGGACAGACGGCGGTACACAGACCGCAGTTGTCGCATTTTTCGCGGTCAATTTCGCGGTTGTGAATGGCCTGCTGCGGACAGATTTCCTGACAGCGGCTGCAGGTGATGTTGGTATATTGAAAAAGACAGCGGTTAATGTCGATATTACGCAGGGCCATGGAACGTCACCTCTAAAACGGATTTTCTTCATTATACCGCTAGTGAAGAGGATTTGACAAATGAAAGGCGTATAATTAACAGTGAGATAGGCGTAGGATATATGATGATTACTCTCTAAATGAATGGCTATTTCATTGGCAAAGTCAGAGCGTAACGACGGTGGAATCGCCTACGGGACAGAGATATATTCATCATCAGGAACAGGGCAGTAACATCCTTTTGTTCGTGAGGGAGTTCAAGAAAGATAATCTGACTGGCGGCGCCGCAGCCTATACCTATTTGGGATGGGCGAATTACGTAAGCCATGAAGGTGAAAAGCCCATCAATATCGTGTGGAAATTGGAGCAGCCCATTCCGGCAAAATTCCTGAAAAAGACCAATAAACTCGCAGTGGGCTGATATATTTTTATGATAAAAAAGCTGTTGCACATTTTCGCGCAACAGCTTTTTCTTTGTTGAATTATTTTGCGGTCTGCACTTCCGGCAGTTCTTCCTTGTTCATTTTACTGGACAGGTAGTTGGCGGCAAGTGAGCCGGATATGTTGTGCCAAACGCTGAAGATAGCGCCGGGGATGGCAGCGGCAGGGCCGAAGTGGAGCATGGCCAGGCTGGTTGCCAGGCCGGAGTTCTGCATGCCGACTTCAATGGAGATAGCCTTGGCTTTGGTAATGTCCATATGAAGGGACTTGGCCAGCAGGAAGCCGGTGCCGTAGCCTAAAAGGTTATGGCACATAACAACCGCCATAATCAAGAGACCTGTTTCCATGATTTTCTGAGAGCTTACGGCAACTACGCCGCCGACAATCAGCATAATGGCGATAACGGAAACCAACGGCAGGACTTTGACAACTTTTTGTACCTGAGCCTCAAAGAAGGAATTGATGATAAGCCCTGCGACAATGGGCAGAATGACTACCTGCACAATGGACATCATCATGGC
>DFHU01000048.1:11814-12458 GCA_002373045.1 Pseudoselenomonas ruminantium
GTGACAATCGGAGCCAGTACGGTGGTGGTCATAGTCATGGATACCGACAGCGCCACATCCCCGCGGGCCAGGTACGTCATGACATTAGAGGAAGTGCCTCCGGGGCAGGTGCCGACGAGGATTACACCAGCGGCAAGCTCAGGTGGCAGGCCGAAAGCTGTGGCCAGAAAATAAGCCAGCAGAGGCATGATGGTGAACTGAGCAAGCGCGCCAATGAATACATCCCGGGGGCGTTGGAACACCAGTTTGAAGTCTGCAAGTTTCAAGGTCATACCCATGCCGAACATGACGATGCCCAGCAGCATGGTGATGTTCGGGGCTGCCCATTTGAAGCTCATGGGTTCAATCAGGGCAATGGCCGCGATGGCGATAACCAGTACCGCCATGTACTTGGAGATAAGAGCACTTAGTTTTTCCAGATAATACATAAGACCAAATCCTTTCCTTTATGATGTTTACAATGTTACAAGTGCACATAAGAAAAGTCAAGGGTAAAAATGGATGATTGTTTCTATATAACGGAAAAATATTACACCTAGCATTGAACTGGGTGAGGAAAAGTGCTACAATGTGTCCATATTGAGCAAAAGGAGGAGTTTTATGCATACTTTGAACGTAGAAAAAAGCCGCTGGACGGCGCGAGA
>DFHU01000026.1:0-7855 GCA_002373045.1 Pseudoselenomonas ruminantium
TGCATCCTTTGGGAGCGTTCCCCCAGCCGATACATAATGAAAACGCCCTCCCCGCCAACACTAAAAGGGCAGGGAAGGCGTAATCCAACTTAATCAGCGATTACAGAATCGCATCCAGACCGCGGGCATTCAGGTGCTGTAAAATCTCACCCAGCTTCGTCTTTTCGGGATTATAATCCACCGTAGTCTCACCATCATGCGCATGAATGTGAACATACAGAACCCCGGGCATTCCCAAAAGTTCCTTTTCCACTTCCTGAGCAATTTCCTCAGTATAACCATGCACAATAAACTGCAAACGGGTCGTACCGCCGCCTTCATGGCCGCAGCCGCATTCCTTACACATGGGCAAAGCCTCCTTTATTTCTCACTTTGACAGAACCGCTAGTACAATCTTGCCCAGTGGTCAGTAACTAAAATTTACTTCAGCGTACCATCCAGATGACCGGCATCACGGGGTTCATGCGCCAGAATCTTGCTGCCGGAGAACATGGAGGAGACTTCACTCTCGCCTTCCATAAACTCTGCACGGATAACCATGTAAACATGACCGATGGCAAACAGGATAATCGCCCATGCCACATAATGATGTACAAGGTGCGCCATCATTTCACCGCCCAGCACCGGAATAATCCAGCCAAAGAGCGTGCCGCCGATACCAGAAGGATCGGTCATATAGTAAATACCAAACCCTGTGATAATCTCGATAAGCACCAAAACATACAGGAACGCATAGGAGCAACGCGCGAGAGGATTGCGCAGATAAGAGGCATGTTCCGGTTTCAGGAACATATAATGCAGTGCCACATCTACGGTATTGCGGTAAAAGTATCCCTTCCATACATGAGGGAACAACCGGTCACCACGATTGATGATGAACCCGTAAATCTTAAAGATAAACGAGGCACTGAACAGATAGGCTGCAAGAAAATGGATGTTGCGGATATTGTCCACCGTCATGCCTGAGAAAGTCGGCTCTGACGAGTAGATAATCCACGGGCTGGTAATCATCAGGCCTGTCGTAAACAGTACACAGATGGATACCACCATAATCCAATGAAAGATCCGCAGCCAAGGACTAAACAGGTAATATTCCCTGCGAACTACTTCTTTCATAGCTTTTTCCTTTCTGCGAAATTACTTGTCCACACGCGTACCGGAGTACGGGTCCGTAGTGATAACATTAATCTTCTCGCCCTTGGCATTGAACATATGCGTTGCACAAGCCATGCAGGGGTCAAAGGAGCGAATAACCTTCACGATTTCGAGCGGTTTGTCGGGCACTTTCACCTGCGTGTCCTTCATGGCCATTTCGTATGCACCATTACCGCCCTCATCATCACGCGGGCAGGCATTCCAGGTCGTCGGTACAATGCACTGATAGTTGTCCGTCTTACCATCCTTGATGGTGATGTAATGGGACAGAGCGCCGCGAGGTGCTTCGTAAAGGCCAACACCTTTGCATTCTTTCGGCCAGGTGCTGATATCCCATTTATCGGAGTTGGCAACCTTGGTATCGCCGCTCTTGATATTGGCAATGAGCTTGTCAAAGAAGAACTTGTTGATTTCAGCAGCCAGCTGGGCATCCAGTGCACGGGCAGCCGTACGGCCTACCATCGTGGGCAGCCATACTTCCGGAGCCAAGCCCAGAACCTTGGATACTGCATCGAGCTGGTCAAGCATCATCTTTTCTGCCCAGGTCATATCCGGCAGCAGGCCCTTCTTCGCCTTGGTGTAGATGATGATATAGCGGGCCAGCGGGCCAACTTCACAAAGTTTGCCCTTCCATTTCGGCGTTTTCAGCCAGGAATATTTGCCGCTTTCATTGAGCGCCTTCCAATCCGTTTCCGTGCCTTCTTTAGGACCGGTGAACTTAGGCGCAGTAACACCTTCCCAAGGATGACGGTCTTTCTTCCCGGCAGGATACTCATACCAAGCGTGGTCAACGCTTTCCGTAATATTTTCCGTCGTAACATCTTCTGCCGTTACCTCCGAATACTTCGCTGCCGCCAAGCCCTGACCGAAGTTTTCGACTACACCGTTGCAGCGGACAAGCAGGTTCTTGAAGAAACCGCCATCGCTGGTGCCCGTATAGCTTTCAATCGGATATGCACCATAGCCCAGTACGCAGGTCTTTGCCATGCCGCCGCCATCAACGCGGCCGGCTTTCACATAAGCACTGCCGATGGCCAGCAGGTCAGGCAGATAGTAATTGTTGACCAGCGTTCTGCCCATATTGATGGCCCGGTCTACGATTTCCAGTCTGGCCGTATTCACCGGAGCATTGCCGTCGTCCAGCGAAATGGAGCAGGGCATGCCGCCAACCACATAATGCGGATGCGGATTCTTGCCACCGAAGATAACATGCGGCGTAACCAGTTCACGCTGTTTGTCGAGCATTTCGAGATAATGCGCCACAGCCATCAGATGAACTTCCGGCGGCAGCAGTTTGTAATCGGGATGATCCCACCAGTTGGCAGAGAAGATACCCAGCTGGCCGCTGTCCACGATAGCCTTTACCTTGCCCTTAATCTGTTCAAAGTACTGCGGCGTAGCTGCCGGGAAATCATGCTCATAAGCTTCCGTTACAGAAGTGTCCGGAGCGCAGAACGGCAGTTTATAAGCGTTCAGCACCGTGTTCTGCAGATTAGCCGTAGCAATTGCATCAGCAGCCAATGCCTCTACAGGGCTGACCCAGTCCAAAGCATGGAGATGATAGAAATGCACGATATGATCCTGCACCGTCAGCGTTGCCGCCATGATGTTGCGGATATAATTGGCATTCTTCGGAATAGCGATACCCAGAGCATCCTCAACGGCACGGACAGAAGCCAGTGCATGTGCCGTGGTACAAACACCGCAGATACGCTGGATATAAGCCCAGGCATCACGAGGGTCACGGTCTTTCATCACCAGTTCCAGACCACGCCAGGCAGTACCGGAGGAAAGAGCGTCTGTAACCTTCCCCGTTGCTTCATCAACCTGTACCTCAACACGAAGATGACCTTCAATGCGAGTTACCGGATCTACTACTACATGTTTCATTTATTCACCTGCTCCCTTATTCCTTCTCTGCCGCTTCACGTTTCTGCTTCTGCACAACGCTCATCGCGCCATGTGCAGCTACACCAGCTGCAGTAGCCACGGCCATGGCAGCACCGATTTTATCCACATTGCCGAGCGGGCCATATTCCGGCATACGCTTGGTCATGGGGTCTTCGTCCCAGAAATGGGCGTTGGAACAGCCAATGCAAGGTGCACCGGACTGAATCGGATAGCTCATGCCCTGGAACCAGCGCAGATTACCACAGGAATTGTACGTTTCGGGTCCGCGGCAGCCCAGCTTATAGAGACACCAGCCGGCTTTTGCGCCCGCATCATCAAAGCGTTCTGCAAACATGCCGGCATCAAAGAAGGGACGGCGATAGCAGGTATCGTGGATACGATTGCCATAGAACTGCTTGGGACGGCCTTCGTTATCAAGCGGCGGCACGGTGCCAAAGAGGGCAACATGCATAACCACGCCCGTCATGACCTCCGGAATCGGCGGACAGCCCGGTACATTGACAACCGGCGTACGGCCAGCAAAAACAGAGATTCCCGAAGAACCCGTCGGATTCGGCTTTGCCGCCTGAATACCGCCAGATACCGCGCAGGTACCATAAGCGATAACTGCTGCTGCATTCTGGGCAGCGTGCTGCAGCGTGTGTACAAACGGCTTGCCGCCGGACATGCAGTAAATACCGTTGTCCTTAGTGCAGACAGCCCCCTCTACGCACAGAATGTACTGCCCCTTGTACTTGTTAATGGTTTCTTCCAAGTGCGCCTCGAACGGCTCACCGCTGGCAGCACTTAACAGATGGTCATACTCCAGCGCAATCTGGCTCAGTACCAAATCCGATGCAAGCGGTGCACCGGAACGGATGAAGGATTCATCACAACCCGTACATTCATGGCCATGAATCCAGACTACTACCGGCAACGGCTTCTTTTCGGCAGCTTCCACCACTTTGGACACCTGGTCCGTACTGAGTCCCATCAGAGACGTCAGTGCAATACAGCTTTTCACAAAGCTGCGGCGGCTCATGCCTTTTCTGAGATATACATCCCACATACTCTCCCGTTTGTCCACTTTTTTACCTCCTCTTGATTATCCTTGCATAATTACCACAGATTTAACCGCTGGCTCGATTGCGGCATCATAAAGAAAATCTATTAGCGAACACTCTTATTATACGCTGAAAAAATACAAAATGCTATATCTATCATTACAATAATTCGCAATAAATTTAGTTTATTTCATCATAGCAATGTACCAAGGATATCCTTTGATAAACAGGACTTATAACGCCCATATTCCATAGGTCTACTGATTTCCCATTTCGCCATATCCTCCCCTTTTTCCTGCTGAAAAAAAAAGTTTTGCGAAATAATCGTAAAAATCCGTTGGCCTGTCTTGCAAAACAATAACAATCGCGGTATACTGAAAAAGGTTTTTGAAAATCACCATATGGGGACGTAGCTCAGCTGGGAGAGCACCAGGTTCGCAATCTGGGGGTCGAGGGTTCAATCCCCTTCGTCTCCACCAACTTAACCCACAAATTCCGAGTGCAGCTCTTGGAATCACCATAAAACACGGGACAGCAAGATTTAACGATCTTGCTGTCCCGTGTTTTTCTTCCCCTTATCAAGTGATTTATGATAAATCACATGCTCAAGGCGCTGTGATGAAATGCGAAAGCATTTTATCCACAGCGCCTGTTTATTGTACAATTTTGTATTTTACACTATTATAATCTAAAAAAGGGCGCAATGCCCCTTTCCCCATAAAGCAGCTTACTGTCTGTTTTATGCGGCTAATTTGGTACGATTGATTTTGTTATGGTATTTATAAAGATTATGGTCTATTTTTATACAGATGTATAGTGCAAATTTTTGACCGCTATGATATAATTTAAGTAATTATCGGTAAAACATTATATTTTACCGATAATTACTTAAAAGAAGGAGGATGTATTTCAAATGTTGCTTGATTACGCTGACTGCGCATCACAATATGCCAATGCTTATCAAATTAACCAAGCCATACAAGAAAAACGTCTATACCGTATCGAACGTGGCATTTATGCAACTACTCCTCATGTCTCGGAGCTGGCCATCATACAAAAGAAATATCCCAAAGCTATCTTCACGATGGATAGTGCATTTTATTATCACGGCCTGACTACGGACATTCCTGACCTTTATCATATAGCTACTCCGGCTAAGTCAGCCCGGCTTAGAGATAAGCGCATCCGACAAGTCTTTGTAAATGACAGCATATTTACCTTAGGGCAAGTGGAACAAGTTCATGAGGGCACCCCTATCCGCATATATAATAAGGAACGTATGCTTATAGAGCTTTTACGATACAAGGACAAGCTGCCCTATGACTACTATAAGGAAATTTTGCGCCACTACCGGGCGATTATCGACCAGCTAGATATTGAGCAGGTGCAAGAGTACGCCGCAATCTTTCCCAAGAGCGATATATTATGGAAAAGATTGGACGAGGAGGTTTTTTAATGTCAAGATTACAGGAATGGCTAACCAGCATTGAGGAGCAGGGCTATCGCGGTGCCAATGCCCGCGCACGGCTTTGCCAAGATATAGTGCTCGAAGCGATTTCAAAAGGGAAGTTGAGCCGCCATGTTACCATCAAAGGCGGTGTTGTTATGCGTAGTCTGGCTGGTGACATCCGCAGAGCTACACAGGATATGGATATAGATTTCATCCGCTATTCACTGGCAGATGAGGCTATCCGTAGATTCATTGATGATATAAATGTTTTTGAGGATTTCCATATAGAGCTTGTGGGAACTATCGAACCCCTAAAGCATCAGGATTATCATGGTAAGAGTATCACCATACGCATATCCGATGATAATGGAATGACCATAGATAGCAAAATCGACCTTGGAGTACATAAAGACCTGACCATCCAGCAGGAAGAATACTGCTTTGATGTTTGCATGGATGACGAAGGAGCCAGCCTGCTCATAAACTCCCGTGAACAGATGCTTACAGAAAAGCTCCGCTCCCTATTAAAGTTCGGGCCTCTTTCCACCCGATTCAAGGACATCTTTGATATATGTTACCTTGTTGACCATGTTGACCGTCAAACGTTGGACGATTGCATAAATCATTACATCTTCTCCGATGAGGGCATGCGCGAGAATAACTACCATGAAATCGTAAAGCGATTACAAGGTACATTTAGCAACCGCCGCTATCAGAGCAGAATAAAGACTTCACGGAAGAACTGGCTGGGAATTAAAGAGCAAGAGGCATTTCAGAAAATACTAGGCTTCTTTCAGGAATATTGATTTTGTATTAAAACTGACGGTATATAATATGGGATTATTGATGTATGAGCCAAGATTATCCCTCATTATTTTTAGAAGAAATTATCTGCCCCTCACCGGTGCCCCTGCATCACTGTAATATTTCAGGTATTCCCGCATACAATAGCCCTTTAGGTTCTTATAGGTCACAGGATAAAAGCCATCTATTCCCTCAACGCTGCTGTCAAAAACAACGACTACCGTTCCCAAGGGGATTTGCGCCAAAGCCGGCGAATCAGCAGTGGGCGCATAGCGCAGGGTAATCCACTCATGGCAATTTACGACAATACCTTTATATGCCGCGCCGATGAAATCTTCCTCACTGCGTTCTGCAGCACAGGCAACCTGTGGCAGGACAAGCAGGGATAACATTAGCAAAATGGTGCAGCCAAACGAACAGAACTTATTCATCTCCCCAGTCCTCCTATCTTGTTTTTAACGCTTGTTTCTGTATAGAATTTCTTCGGATGGTTAGATTCTCCTTCTTCTTGTCAAAGAAAGCTAATGGCGGTATACTGAAAAAAATTATCTTTCAAGGAGCCAGTCGTCATGGAACATCGAATCCTGTTTACCATCATGCTCACCTCTTTTCTTACGCCCTTTACCGGCAGCGCCCTGAATCTTGCTCTGCCATCTTTGGGCGAGGAATATGGTGCCAGTCCGTCACAGCTTGGCTGGGTATTGGGCAGTTTTCTGCTGGCTGCTATCGTGGTACTGCTGCCCTTCGGCAAATTGGCTGACCGTTATGGCAAGCGGCGTTTTTTCATCATGGGCAACGGCATCTTTGCCCTGACTTCCTTTTGTGCCATCTTTGCCCCCGACCTTTCCTTTATCATTGCCGCCCGCGCTGCACAGGGTTTAGGTTCAGCCATGACCTTTGCCACCTCCATGTCCATCCTGACATTGGTTATCCCCAAAGAGCGCCGCGGTTGGGCAATGGGCTGGAATGTGGCCATGGTTTACACGGGTCTCACACTGGGGCCGGCGGTCGGCGGTTTTCTCAACTATTATTATGGATGGCAAAGCATTTTCATGGTACTAGCAATCTTAGGTGTTATAGCCTTTCTGACCGCCCGCCATGCCCTGCAGCAGGAATGGTATGCAGACAGCAGTCCTCATTGGGACAAAAAAGGCGCCCTCCTTTACGGCGGCGCCATCCTGCTTGTGATTTACGGCCTTTCCCAGCTGCTTGCAGAGCCATCAGCTCCTGCCTTGCTGCTTGCAGGACTGCTGCTGCTCGGTGCATTCATACGCTATGAACTGCATATGGATAATCCGCTGCTGCCCATAAAGCTTCTGTTCGCCAACCGCCCCTTTTCCCTGTCCTGTCTGGCGGCACTCTTAAACTACTGTGCAACCTTTGCCACCAGCCTGCTGCTGTCCCTCTACCTGCAATCCATTTTGGGGCTGACCTCCCGCAGTGCCGGACTCATCCTGCTGGCCCAGCCCATTATCATGGCCGTGCTGTCACC